>MFRM01000001.1 GCA_001784555.1 Candidatus Melainabacteria bacterium RIFCSPHIGHO2_02_FULL_34_12
AATCATTGGATGTCCTAGATCCGGCACTAGTTTATTATTCAGGATTTTAAGCACCAGTAATGAATTATGGTCATTATATAGAGAAAGCAACGATATATGGAATTCTTATTATAAATTAACAGGCAAAGATTTCAAGGATGAAACTTTAGAAGCCAGTGATCTAGATGAGAAGTCAAGAATATTTCTTCTGAATGAATTTCATAAACATACAATAAATAATTATCCCATTGGATATATGATACGTGAATATTTTCTTAAGAAGAAACCATTAAATCCACTTCTAAATATTATTACTTCTGTTAATCTAACTTATAAAAACATCTTTTTAAATGATTATAGAATTGTAGAAAAAACACCTAAAAACTGTTTTCGAATCCCTTTTATAGACAAACTCTTTAAAAATTGTACTTATATTTTTTTAAAACGTGACGGCAGAGCAAATATTAACTCTTTAATAGAAGGCTGGAAGCTTCCTGGAAAGTATGTCAGGGGACAGGCTCAGGACATTAAACTAAATATAAAAAATTACAGTGAAAATAACGGTAATTATTGGAAATGGAAATATGTTTTACCGCCTGGTTGGGAAAATTATACTGATAAATCGCTGGAAGAAGTATGTGCATTTCAGTGGATTGCTTCAAATAAAGCTGCAATACAAGGACTTAAAAACATAGAAGAAAGCCGAAAATATACCATTAGCTATGAAGAGCTTTCAGAAAACACTTATGAGACCATTGAAAAAGTCTGCAAATTTATAAATGTACCTTTCTCAGATGAATTAAAAAAAATATCCCAGAATCCGCCTCTTGTAAATTATGTAACTAAGCCTAAAAAAGACAAATGGAAGAAAAATATTCAAATGATTGAAAAAACTTATTCTGATATTGAGCCTATGATGAAGGAATTGGGATATAGTTTGCAATGACATTATGTGTACTTGCTCTGTCTTAATACCTCAAATAAAATTATTCCAAATGCTACTGAAACATTTAATGAATCTATCCTTTCACTGATAGGTATTCTAAGCGTGAAATCACAGTTCTTTTTAATTAACGGACCCAAACCTTCATGTTCATTTCCCATTAAAATTGCAACTTGTTCGGGGAAATTAGTTTTATAGATAGATTCATTATCAGGAGAAGTCTCAGCTCCTACTACCCAGAATCCGCTTTCTTTTAAAGTGTTTAAAACGTTTACGCAGTTTGTAGCTCTTGCAAATTTTGTCTGGAAAATAGTGCCGGCACTTGTTTTTATGGCAGTGGCATTTATTCCGACATTCTTTCTTCCGGTAAGGATTACCCCTCTTCCGCCGCCTGCTACTAAGGTTCTAATCATGGCTCCTAGGTTATGAGTATCTTCAATCTCGTGAGCAATTAAAATGACTTTTGAATTATTGGTAAGAGTATCTTCAATTATTTCACTTACTGAAATATATTCCACGGGAGATATGCTCATTACTATTCCCTGATGATTCTGATTATTCGTAAGACTGTTTAGTTTTTGAGACGGAACAAAATGATAAGGGATCTTCTTTTCTTTTGCAAAAGAAACCACTCTTTTTCTAAAGTCGTGATCGCTTAGCTGTTCATTGATCCAAATTTTATTTACCTGAGCTTTGCTGTTTTCAATTACTTCAAGTACTGGATTTTTTCCAAACACCAGCTCATAATCTTTTTTTTGATCCTTATCCTTGCTTTTCATGGTCCTTGTTCTTCAATGTCCGAGTCGTTCTCTTCACTGTTTTCTTCATCCGTTTCAATTATTTCATTTATTTGTCTTCTGTGATTTCTTCTGAATCTGGATTTTGATTTTTTTTCTGCATTTTTGCTAAGTTCTGACTCAGGAATAGGAGGTTCTTCTTCATCAGGGACTGTGCTCTTTTCTTCCTGCTTTATGATTGTTTGATCATTTTCAAGTTCAGATTTAATGATATTTAATTGTTTTTTTGCTGTGTCAATTAATCCTTCTTCATCTTCTTCAGGCGAATCAATTTTCTTTTCCTCACCATCATTATATTCAAATTCATTTTTTTCAATAAATTTGTTTTTTGAATGTATAAAAGGCCCGTATAACAACCTGGCAAACGGTTTAAATCTTTTTGCTCCAAGTGGAACAGGAGCAAATTCTTTCGGTTCAGTGCCGGGGAAAAATCTTTTTTTAATGGGATGTACAGTATAAGGAGTAGCGAGTAAACCAGTCAGCGGGTCTATTAAAAGTTCTTTCATTTTAGGCTCGCCGGGAAATTCACCGGGAGGTATATCATTATCCTGATAGTATGACTGTATAAACATTTTCCATACCCTTGCTACTATTGCGCCGCCTGTTACTCCCTTTCCATGAATTTCTTTATTATGATCATTCCCGCCCCATATTGCACAGGATAAATCAGGAGTAAATCCGATAAACCAAACATCCCTTGATTTGTCTGATGTGCCGGTTTTACCTGCAACTGGTCTGTCATCCAGCCTTGCAAGTGTGCCAGTTCCGCGACTAACTACATCCTGCAAAATACTTACCAGAGTTGTTGTGGCAAAAGCTGATGCTGCTCTTTGAGGAACCGGAAGATTGTTTTCAATTACTCTTTTTTTCGGGTCCTCAATTTTTCTTATGACTATTGGTTTAATGTATATTCCTCCTCTTGCAAAAGTAGCATAGCTACTAGCGGCTTCAAGAGGAGTAATAGCATCGCTTCCAAGTGCCAGTGATAGATTTGGCTGAAAGTCAGTTTCAATACCGCATCTTTTTGCTGTTTCAATTACTTTGTCTATTCCAACTTCCCTTGCTACTTTTACAGCAGGTAAATTTCTTGAAAAAGTTAATGCTTCACGAACAGTAATGTTTCCCCAGTATTTGCCGTCAAAGTTTTTTGGTGTCCATACCATATCTAATCCGTCTGGAATTTCAACTTTTGAATCTTTTATTTTTGTTTCAGGGTCAATTATTCCTTCTTCAAAAGCAGTTAAATAAGTAAAAGGTTTAAATGCAGAACCTATGGTGTGTGGATTTGTAGCTCTGTTCCATTGATGCTTCCAGAAATCCCCGGTGCCTCCTACTAATGTTCTTACCTGACCGGTTTTAACATCTACTGCTGCCAGTGCAAACTGAGTAACTCCATATGGTGCATTTTTAATTTCTTCATTTAGTATTTTTTCTGCTTTTGCTTGTGCTTCAGGATCTAAGCCTGTGTAAACCTTGTAACCTTTATCTGTCAGTTTTTCCATATTAAATCTTTCTTTTAAAAGTTCAAGAACATATGAAAAATAATAAGGATAAATTTCAAACTGTCCGGGAGAAGAAGTAAATTGTAAATTTTCTTTTAAAGCATCTTTATGTTGTTTTTGTGTTATATAACCAAATTCAAGCATTTTTAAAAGAACAAGTTTTTGTCTTTCTTTTGCAGATTTTAAGTCCCCTGATAACTGGCTTGGAGCTTTTAAAAGTCCTGCAAGATATGCAGATTCAGCTAGAGTTAATTGAGCTGCATTTTTATTAAAATATCTTTGAGCTGCTCTTTGTACTCCATAAGCACGATTCCCTAAAAAGACCTGATTTAAATATAACTCAAGGATTTTGTCTTTGTTTACTTTTCTTTCAAGCTCTAATGCAAGAAGAAATTCTTTAAATTTTCTAGTAAATGTTCTTCCTCTTTCCTGCTCTGGTATAAGTAGATTTTTTACAAGTTGTTGAGTAAGTGTACTGCCGCCCTCGACAATTCTGCCTGCCTGAAGATTTACAAAGAATGCTCTTATGACTGCCGGAGGATCAATGCCTATATGTTCATAGAAATTTTTATCTTCAATTGCAAGTACAGCTCTTTTTAAATAAGGAGAAATCTCACTTAACTTTACGACCTGCCTGTCTTCAGCCCCTTGTAAAAACCCGACAAAGTTATCCCGATAGTCATAAATTTCAATTGAACTTATAGGTTCGTATTCAGTTATATCTGACAGATCAGGCAGTCCCAGGGCACGATTAACTGAGGGAAGCGCCTGGTAAGAACCAAAAACAAGCCCGATGATAAATATGAGGATAATAATAAATCTTGAATTCATGATTTCTATAAAATCAAAATGCCATAAAAAAAGCCAATGCTTTATAGAGCACCGGCTTTTATTATATCTTTAGTTGATAATTACTATTGAGTATTAGCTTGAAAATGCTTTTGCAGCATGATCACTTGTCCATTCAATAGCATCAGCAATACCACCTAGTGCAGATTTAACGGTTGCGCAAGTGAACGGTTTATCCCATCCAGCTTCAAAACCTTTTGCTGTCCATTCTAATCCGGCAATTGTTCCATGAATAGCTGCTCCTGGAGCGGCTCCCAATGCAATGCCTACTAATGTTTCGCCTGCACCATCTTCATCACCAAGTGCATCTGCGACAGTCTTTGTACCTTTGACAGCACCACGAATTAAACCTGTTGTTGTGCCGACAAGTAATCCTGTTGCACCTGCAAGAGCTGCACCAACTGCTTTAAATGGAAGACCAATTGTCCATGAAAGAATTGGATCTGCTTTTTTGCAGCCTGAACTTGATTCATCTGCTAATGCAGCTGTTGGAATTAAAACTGAAACGACCAACATTAGTGCAAGTAATTTTGATTTTGTTAACATTCTATTTTGCTCCTTCTTTTACCTAACCCTAAGTAGTTAATTAAACCAAGTTAGGATAATATTGCAAATGTAAATGGCTCTATTTTTTACAAAATGTATGGAATTACATATTTTTCTTTAAGTTTAAAGATATAGTCGGACTAGTTCTGACTACAAATACATGGTAATTTGACAGAACTAGTCCGAATTTTAGTCCTACAAGCTGCATTATATTGAAAAATATGATAATTGAATACAGATGCAAATAATTTCATTGATTTTAGTTACAATTACATTCCTTTTACAAGGTTTATATATTTCAGCTAATTCGCAGACCTTACTAAAGGGTGGGGTACGAACTGTAATTCAAAAAGGTCAGGTTTTAGAAATAAATCTCAGCACACCAATAAATTTTTACTTTAGCCAGGAAGGCGATAAGGTTGCAGCATTTCTAAGAGAAGATATTGTAATCGGAAAAAATTTTTATATACCAAAAGGAAGCAGACTTGATGGAATTGTTACTGCTGTAAATCAGCCAAAAAATTTTGGACGGGACGGATCTTTTGAAATTGATTTTAATGAAATTATTACACCTGGCGGTCAAACCATTCCTATATATGCTTCAGTGAGTACTGATATTTCAAAATCATTGGAAAAAGTTGCAGATATTCTTACTTATGATGCAGCCTTAGTTGCTTATGGTTCGGTTCATGGGTTGGTTGCAGGGCTTCAGTATGGAGGTATTCCACTTGCTGTTGCAAGCCATGGAATAAGCCTGCTTGCTGGAAGCAGCGTAGGAGCTGGGGCTGGAGTTATAGGTTCTGCTGTAAGAAAAGGGAAAATCCCAAGAGTATTAAACAGCATCAACATTCCGGTCACATTAAAAAATGATTTTTATGTTTTTGGAGAAACCCCAGCAGTAGTGGCAGATACAAGACCTGCCCAAGAAAATGAATACAAAGGATTTCGTTTCTTTCGCCCGATTGAAAAAAATGAAATTAATCTTTTAATCAGTAAAATTAATAACAAGCACAGTAAAACTTATGGGGATTATGTAATCGTTGAATTTAAAATTCAAAATAATTCAAAAAATCCAATAAGCCTTTCTGATTTTATATTAATAAATAAAAAAAATGATGAAGTTCTTCATGCTGATTTATTGCTTAGCGGAAATGATGCATTAAAAATTATTTATCCGTCCACTGAGTTAAATGCTTCTCTTGCTTTTATTGCATCTTATAATGAGAAAGATTTTTTATTGGCATTGCTGGATTCGCTGGACAGGAGTGAGGTTCTGAAAATACCGTTAAAAGAACAGGCTAAAGACTGATATAATAAAACATTATGATAAAACAAACCTTGGAGAAAGAAAAAGTGGCAACAGAAGGAATTGATTTGGATTCAGTAGTGTATTTTAGCGGGAAGTTTGTCCCTTTAAGAGAGGCAAACATAAACATAATGACTCATGCTTTTCAGTATGGCACAGGTATCTTTGAAGGAATTAGAGGTTACTGGAATACTGATGAAAAGAAAATATTTATTTTCAGAATGAAAGAACATTTCATAAGGCTAAAAAATAATTGTAAGCTTCTTAGGCTTGAGTTGGATAAATCTGTCGATGAGCTCTGTCAGATCACAGTAGAGCTAATGCAAAAAAATAAACCGACTTGTGACACATACATAAGACCAAATGTTTACAAAGCAGGAATTATTGTCGGACCGTCACTTATAAATAAAAATGGTAAAAATCCTACAGGGCTTTCCATCTGCTCTATGCCTATGGGTGATTATGTAGATATTTTAAAAGGGCTTCATGTCTGTGTTAGTAGCTGGACACGAGTGGATGATAATGCCATTCCTCCGCGCGGGAAAATCCAGGGCAGCTATGTAAACACGGCACTGGCTAAGACTGATGCGCTTCTTACTGGTTTTGATGATTCTATAGTGCTTAATTCAAATGGGCATGTAACTGAAGGCAGTGCAATGAATCTTTTTATCGTAAGAGATGGAGTATTAATAACTACACCTGTAACTTCAAATATCCTTGAAGGAATTACCAGAACTACCATAATAGAGCTAGCAAAAAAAGAGTTGGGAATTGAAACTGAAATAAGAGAAATTGATCGAACAGAACTATATGTCTGTGATGAAGCATTTTTCTGTGGAACAGGTGCTCAGGTAAGTCCTATTACGATGGTAGATAACAGAGCTGTAGGAGATGGAAAAGTAGGATCTCTCAGTAAAAAACTCCAGGACATTTATTTTGATGTAGTAAGAGGAAAGAAAAAAGAATATTTAAAGTGGTGTAGTGCTGTTAATTACTGAAACCTAGTTCGTTTACTTCTTCCTAGCCCAAACCAATCTGCTTCCGTAATTATTTTATGAAAAGATAAAACCTAAAATCCCATTTCTTTTAGTTTTTGCCACTTCAGTTTATTTTCCCTAGGCGTATGTCTTTGATAGAAGTCAAACATTTCATCTAACCACTGTAATTTTTTACTGACTGGAAGAGCTCTATAAGCTAAAAACCTTTCAAACTCCTCTTTAGTGTAGTCAGGATTTAAATTATCATCTTTGTCCTTCATCTTCTTGCTCCTTGAACTTTCTTAGGATTTTAAGATCAGTTAAATCTCTATCTCTTTCCTGAGTGGCTATTTCTTTTAATTTTATTAGATCACTAATTGATATAACAGGAATGCTTATACCTTCATCAAGCATTATTTTTTTGTTTTTATATGCTGTTTCAAAATCAATATAATCTTGGATCATAATATCTATGACTTCAAATTCGTTCTCAGCATTGTAAATTGAAAACACTTTCATGTTTCTTTCTTTTTTCCAATGTTCTCTCTTATTAGGATCAGCTAATTCAATTATATCCACAGGAATTTTTGGCTTAAATCCTAGTTCTTTTACTAATTTAGAGAATTTTTCTACATTTTCCTTATCAAAGGAGAGCATAATGTCTAGATCATTTGTTGCTCTGGTGTAGCCATGTAAATTAACAGCTACTCCACCAATAACTAGGTACTTTATTTTGGATTCACTAAGTTTTCTAAGAATAAATTCATAAAACATAAGCTAATTTTACACTAATTTTGTAGTTTACTTCTTCCTAGCCCAAACCAATCTGCTTCCGTAGTTATTTTTATCGAAAGACAAAATATCAAAATTTGATAAAAGATCTTTTAATTCCTGGTCAGTATAATTTCTAAGCATCATCCCTTTGCGCATTTGATCGGTATACACATGAGTGCCGTCGTTTAATTCAAAATATTCGCCTTTTCCTGTGCCTACTGCATCAAAACAGCCAAAGAAAAATCCTTTATCACTAAGAATCTTATGTACTTTATCTATAATTGTTTTTGCCTGGTCAAATCTAAAATGTTCAAGCACTGAATTACAAACCACTGCATCAAAAGATTTTTCTTCAAAGGGTAAGTTTAAGAGATCACTTACTAATAAATTTACATTTACATTGTCTTCTTTTGCCCAGGTTTTTCCCAGCTCAACAGCTGGTTTTGCAGTATCAATTCCAGTCACATCAAAATGATATTTAGACATAAAAATTGAAAGCCATCCTGAACCGCATCCAAGATCCAGAACTTTTTTTACCTGATATTTTTTTAACTTTCTTGTCAGCTCATGAATATAAGGAAGTTTTGGAAGTTCTTTATGAGGCTTACTTACTCTTTGCCAAGCCTGCTCCCAGAAACTAAGATTTTCCTTATAAAGTTTGCCTAAATCCTGTTCGGTTGTAGTCATGACTAATAATAGAGGCTCTGATTATTTTCGTTTGATTTTTAAATGGGTATCTTTAATCAGTTATAATCTAACACATAGATAACTTCAGAGCAAGAATATAGAGGGAATAATGGAAAAAGACTTAAAACTACAAAGTAAAACCGTCACTAGTGGTCCAGAACGTGCACCTCACAGAGCCATGCTTAAGGCAATGGGATTAAAAGATAAGGAAATTGGACAGCCTTTTATCGGAGTAGCTAGTACATGGAATGAAGCCACACCTTGTAACATTACTCTTCATGATCAAGCAGAAAATATTAAAAAATCAATTATTAAAAATGGAGGCACTCCAAGAGAATTTACTGCTATTTCTGTAAGCGATGGAATTGCAATGGGACATGAAGGAATGAAAGCTTCTCTTGTCAGTCGTGAAATAATTGCAGATTCAGTAGAGCTTATGATGCATGCCCATTGTTATGATGCGCTGGTAGGAATTGCAGGATGTGATAAAAGTCTTCCTGGAATGATGATGGCAATGCTGCGTTTAAATCTCCCATCAATTTTTCTTTATGGCGGAACTATTATGCCGGGAAAATATGAAGGGAAAGATATAACACTGGTAGAAGTTTATGAAGCAGTTGGAAAACATAATGTTGGATCAATAACAGATAAAGAGCTCTATGAAATTGAGTCTACAGCGTGTCCCGGCGCAGGTTCATGCGGCGGACAATTTACAGCAAATACCATGGCATGTGTAGCTGAAGCCATAGGCATTGCACTTCCCGGAAGCAGTTCATATCCGGCAATAGATCCTGAACGGGCAAAGGTTCATGAAATTTACGGTAAGGTCATAATGAACCTTTTAAAAGATGGAATTAAACCACGTGACATCATGACAAAAAAAGCTTTTGAAAATGCAGCCAGAATCGTAGCCTGTACTGGAGGTTCTACAAATGCAGTTTTGCATCTTCCAGCAATGGCTCATGAAGCAGGGATAAAGTTTACAATTGAAGAAATAGAAAATATTTTTCATGCTACGCCTTACTTTGTCGATTTAAAACCAGGTGGGAAATATGTAGCATATGATGTTCATAGAATAGGCGGAGTGCCAGTTATTTTAAAAGCATTACTGGATGCTGGATTACTTCATGGAGATTGTTTAACCGTAAGTGGAAAAACCATGAAAGAAAATTTAAAAGATATAAAGTTTCCGCAAAATCAGGATGTTATGTTATCTCCTAGTAAACCTTTGTCACTGACAGGAGGTTTAAAAATTCTAAAAGGAAACCTGGCTCCTGACGGTGCAGTGATAAAAGTAGCTGGCTTAACAAAACTCATTCACAAAGGTCCTGCAAGAATATTTAATAGCGAACAGGATTGTTTTCATGCAATTATAAATAAAAAAATTAAAGCTGGTGATGTAGCAGTAATTCGCTATGAAGGACCAAAAGGCGGACCTGGAATGCGTGAAATGCTTTCAGTGACTGCAGCACTTTATGGTCAGGGACTTGGCACTGAATGTGCATTAATTACAGATGGAAGATTTAGCGGTGGAACACGTGGTCTTATGATAGGGCATGTTTCTCCTGAAGCATATGTAGGCGGACCAATTGCACTTATTCAAGAAGGAGACATAATAGAAATTAATGCTGAAGCTGGAACCTTAAATATAGATTTAAGCGATGCTGAATTAAAGAAAAGAAAATCTTTATGGCAGCCGCGAAAACCAAATTACACATCAGGTGTTTTAGCTAAATATGCAAAGCTCGTAGGAAGTGCAAGAGATGGGGCTATAACTAATTACAGTTTAGAATCTGCGCGTTCTATTAAAGAACTTATGTCTTCAGAAAAATGCTAAAATAATCCTCATGATTTTAATTAGTGGTTTAGTAGCAGTAAGTAGTACAGGAAGTACTCTAGTAAGAGGAGCTACAAATCTGGCCAGTGTAATTGAATCTTTGATAAAAAATGGAGAATTAGCAGATATAGAAATAAACCGTAGTTTTGATATCATCCCTGTCCCAGCTGAGGTGACTGCTAATGAGCTAGGGTTTATAACTTTCACAAATGGTAATTTCATAGGTCAAATCGCAGCTTCAGTAAGTATGGGAAATAAAGTAGCCCTTGATTTTGGCAGGGTAGCGTTTGATACTAGAAAACCTACAAATTTAAGTGGAACAATTAGTTTTTTAAATGGAAGATTTAGCGGTGGTACTAGTCTACAACCAGCAATAGGAGTTAAAATTTGGAAAATGTCTGGCAAGGATATCCAAATTAGTCATGTTGTAGACAATTGTCGCTATTATGTTGTGATAGAACCTTTAGAAGATCATAAAAGTGAACACTATAAATTAGATGGAAAAAGCAATAGTGTTTTAATTTATTATTCTTAAGCAAAAGAAAAAACGCCTGCAACGTCTCTACACTAAAACTAAGTTATAATAAGTTTGTTTTTCAAAATCTGATTTCTGATTCTCTAATTTCTAATTCTCTAGGATATGGCAGTTGTCGCCAAGTGGTTAAGGCCCCGGGTTGTGGTCCCGGTATTCGCGGGTTCGACTCCCGTCAGCTGCCCCAGGTAAATTCACTAACAATTCTTCTTAAATTATCCACCTACCGATTTCTTTACCCGGAGGAGGTGCACCCTTATCCCATTCAACCTCAAGTTGAACTTCACAAAGATTGCCATCTTCCATATAAACCATAAAATGATGTCTAGTTGTTCCTGACCTTTTTATAAAACT
>MFRM01000002.1 GCA_001784555.1 Candidatus Melainabacteria bacterium RIFCSPHIGHO2_02_FULL_34_12
CATATCAGAAGAATAATCAGTACTGGCTACCCAAAGCCTTAAAATATCTGCACCATATTCACTAATAACTTTTTCAGGATCCACAACATTTCCAAGTGATTTTGACATCTTTCTTCCATTTTCATCCAGAACAAATCCATGTGTTAGAACTTCTTTATAAGGTGCTTTATTCTTAATGGCTACAGAAGTTAAAAGAGATGATTGAAACCATCCTCTATGCTGGTCACTGCCTTCTAAATACATTACATCCTTTATATCTTTCAGCTCTTCTCTTTGATCTATTACTGCATAATGTGTTGAGCCAGAATCAAACCATACATCCATAGTGTCTGTTTCTTTTTTAAATTCTATGCTGCCACAGTCACATTTATAATTTACAGGAAGCAAGCTCGAGGCTTCTTTTTCCCACCAGACATTACTTCCAGCTTTTGAAACAATATCTGCAATGTTTTCTATTAATTTTTTATTTAAATGACTCTTGCCACACTTTATACAATAAAAAGCAGGTATAGGCACACCCCAGACTCTTTGCCTGCTTATACACCAGTCAGTCCGGGATTCTACCATTGAATAAATTCTGTTCCTTCCTACAGCTGGAATCCATTTAACTTTATCAATTTCTTCAAGTGCTTTTTCCCTGAATTTTTCAACACTACAAAACCATTGTTCAGTGGCTCTAAAAATTATAGGGGTTTTAGATCGCCAGCAATGAGGATAACTATGATAATAATCTTCCTGTTTAATAAGTGCACCTTTCTGAGCTAAAAGATCAATAACTTTTTGATTACCTGCTTTATGAACATATAAGCCACTTAATTCACTGCCTGCTTCTTCTGTTAAAACACCCTTTGCATTTACAGGAGACAATATTTTTAATTTATACTTATGACCAATTCCAAAATCTTCGAGTCCATGTCCTGGTGCAGTATGAACACAACCAGTTCCTGTTTCAAGAGTTACATGTTCACCTAGAATTATTGGACTTTCTCTTTCATAAAGAGGATGCTTACAAATAGTATGTTTAAGATCTTTTCCCTGAATTTTTTCAAGCACTTTACACTCCTCAGATATTTTTAAATTAAACTCATTTAAAAGCCCTTCAGCAAGGAGTAAATGTCCAAAACTGTTTGATTTAATAACTACATAAGTAAAATCCTTATGAAGACAAATTGCCATATTTCCTGGTAAGGTCCATGGAGTAGTAGTCCAAATTACCACTTTAAGATCTTTATATTTTTCAAGTAATTTGGCACCTGCTGATAATTTTTCAACTTTAAATGCTGCATAAATACTGGGTGATTTATAATTTTCCACATACTCTACTTCAGCTTCAGCAAGAGCAGTCTGACAGCTGCTGCACCAGTAAACAGGTTTTAGTCCTCTGTATATAAAACCTTTTTCAACCATTTCACCAAAAAGCCTTAGCTGATTGGCTTCAAATTTCGGATCAATAGTCATGTAAGCATCTTGCCAGTTACCTAAAACCCCAAGTCTTTTAAACTTTTCTTCCTGAAGTTTTCTGTTATTTAAAACAAACTCGGTGCATTGCTTCCTGATTTCAACAGGTGACAATGCTTCATCTTTTTTCTTATCCTTTTCCTTTAACACTGCACTTTCAATAGGCAATCCATGACAATCAAAACCAGGCACATATGGTGAATAATAGCCCTCAAGAGTTTTATATTTAACAACAATATCTTTTAAGATCTTATTAAGTGCAGTTCCTATGTGAATATTTCCAGAGCTTAAATATGGCGGACCATCATGGAGAAGAAACTTACCGGTGTTGTTATTTTTCCTGAATTCTAATACTTTTTCATATATCTTATTCTCAAACCAAAACTTCTGTATCTCTGGCTCTCTTTTTGGACCATCGCCTTTCATGGGAAAATCTGTCTGGGGTAAATTAAGTGTCCCCTTATAATCTGTTTGATTTTCAGTTTCTTCTTTTGATTGCATAGAATATTTATTTAAGCACAATTAAGCATTTATCGTGTAATCATAGTGCCTATGCCAGAATCCGTCAGTATTTCAAGCAAAACAGAGTGTTTCTGACTGCCATTAATTATGTGTACTGCTCCAACACCTGATTTGATGGAGCTTATAGCTGCTTTAGTTTTAGGAATCATACCGCCTGATATTATCTTTTTTTTAATTAATTTATGAGCTTCACTTACACTTATTTTTGATATAAGTGAACCTGAGTCTTTGGGATTTTTAAGAATACCAGGTGTATCAGTCATTAAAATCAGTTTTGTAGCCTTAAGCGCACATGCAATAGCACTGGCAACATTATCTGCATTAATATTGTAATTTTGCCCCTTGCGATCAGCACCAACAGAACTAATTACCGGTATGAATTCTTTATCAATTACAGTCATTAAAACAGAGGTATCAAGCTCATCAACCTCTCCTATATAACCAAACTTTTTCATTGTAGGAATTGGCTTTGCAGAAAAAAGGCATCCATCTTTCCCGCATAATCCTATTGCTCTTGCACCAGATACATTAATTAAATTAACAAGATCTTTTTGCACTTTTCCGACAAGTACCATTTCAACAATTTCCATGGTAGCTTTATCAGTAACTCGATAGCCATCTACAAACTTTACAGGCAGATTAAGTCTTTTTGACATTTCACTGATTTCAGGTCCGCCACCATGAACAAGGATTAATTTAATTCCTACACAACTTAACAGTACAAAATCTCTTATAGTTTCTTTTTTTAACTCAGGATTTGTCATTGCAGCTCCGCCATATTTTATTACAAAAATCTTATTATGAAATCTTTGGATATAGGGCAATGCCTGGGAAATTATTTCTACTCTTTGTGATGATATATTTCTTTTAGTCATTTTAATTTTTTCGTTTTGGTTTTTCTAAAACTACCAGCGCATTCTTAGCTGCAAATTGACTAGCTTCTTTTTTTGTTTTACCTCTTCCTCTTGCTAATTCATTGTCATTCAAATATACTCCAACTTCAAATTCCTTGTTATGATCCGGACCTACTTCAGAAATTGTCTTGTAAAATGGCAAGCCAAGTTGATTTCCCTGCAAATATTCCTGCAAAACAGCCTTAAAATTATCCTTATCTTTACTTTTATCTGCAGATTCTATGTATTCAAACCAGTAATTTAAAATAAAATCTCTTGTTTTTTTAATTCCGCATTCATAGTAAATAACTGCAATTAAAGCTTCAAGTGAATCAGCAAGAATTGAAACTGGTAATTGTTTTCGTTCATTTTTCCCTAGTAATAAATATTTTTGAAGATTTAATTTAGCAGCGATTTTTGCAAGTACCTTTCCACTTACAACAAATGCACGTAATTTACTTAATTGACCTTCCGAATATGAGCTATATTTACTCATCAGATATTCACTAATAAAAAGTTTTAATACAGCATCACCAAAAAACTCAAGTCTTTCATTGTCTCCAATATTTTTTAATTGGTTCTCTTTAACAAATGAGCCGTGAGTTAGAGCAATATTTAACAGGTTCAAATCCTTAATTGAAAGCCCTAAAGACAAAACAAAATTAATCAAAACTTTTTTCCTATCTTCTTTTAACATGTAATGTGAATTCTACAACAGTAAATTTCAGTAATTTAACTGTTAGAAAGAGAAATTTAGAGGAATTTGTTTTAAATTGCATATGGGGGAGAAATTATGTAATATATCAATATTGCCTTCTAATCTTAAAAATAAAATGAATAAACACAATTACGAAATCATAATCAGGCCACATTCAAAAATTAAGTCTAGACAATGGTTTAGTAATCAATTAAAAATCATCAGTAATCTATTACAAAGGCATATATCAAAAAAGAAAAAAATCTTTTGCCGGAATAAAGCTTTAACTCTGCTTATTACAGATGACAGAGAAATACAGAATTTAAACAAAGAATTTAGAAGAATAAATAAACCAACTGATGTTTTATCTTTCCACCTTATAAAGAGTGAACAACTTGAGAAAAAATATTTGGGCGATATTGTTATTTCTTCTAAAACAGCCTTAAAACAAGCAAATCAAAAAAGATTATCAGTTGAATGTGAGTTACAGACTCTAATAATTCACGGCTATTTACACCTATTAGGCTATGATCACAAAACTATAAAAGAAGCAAAATTAATGTTTTCCATTCAAAGTAAGATATTAATTGATTCTTTTTTATAAGATAAAGTTAACATTAATCTGTAGAAAGCAACAATGACACAATTAACCGTATTCAATAACCTCACAAGAAAAAAAGAAACTTTCAGTCCTCAGGATCCAAATAACGTAAGCATTTACACATGTGGTCCTACTGTTTATGATCATTCCCATATAGGTCATGCAAGATCTGCCGTAACATGGGATACCATAGTCAGATTTATGAAATTTTTTGGATATAAAGTTACATGGACAAGAAACATCACTGATATTGACGACAAAATTATAAATAAAGCAAAAGAAATAAATATACATCCGGATAAAGTTTCAAGAATTTATACTTATTCATTTCATGAGGATATGCTTGCTTTAAATGTTGAATGGCCTGATTTTGAACCCCGAGCTACACAGCACTTATCTCAAATGTATGATTTTATAAACTCTTTAATAAAAAATGGGGCAGCATACAGGATTGATAATGACGTTTATTTTTCAGTCACTTCATTTAAAAATTACGGAAAGCTAAAAGGTCAGTCTATTAATGAATTAGAAAAAGGCTTTGGAAGAATTGAGTCAAATCCAAAGAAAAAACATAAGCTTGATTTTGCTCTGTGGAAAGGAATTAAAGAACCAAGTGAATATGCTTTTGACAGCCCTTGGGGAAAGGGAAGACCAGGATGGCATCTGGAATGTTCTGCTATGAACTTATCCATTTATGGGGAAACCATTGACATTCATGGCGGAGGAGATGATTTAGTATTTCCACATCATGAAAATGAAATTGCTCAATCAGAGTCGCTCACAGGTAAAACATTTGCCCGATATTGGTTGCATAATGGAATGATAATGGTTGACGGGAAGAAAATGGCGAAATCTGAAGGTAATTTTATAACCATAAAACAAGCCTTAAGAAATACTACCAGCAATGCTTTAAGATTTTTCATATTAAACAGCCACTACAGAATGCCTTTAAATTTTACTGAAGAAGCGATTTCAGCAGCACAAAATGGCATTAACAGATTAGTTGAATCATTGGATGGGGTTGAATCAGAGAATTTTGAAACTAATTTTTCTGAAAATGAATTTGTAAATGAATTCAGAGCTGTAATGTCAGATGACTTTAATTCGCCAAAAGCATTATCAGTATTATTCAAACTTACAGACAAAATAAATACCGAGAAAGATCAAAAAAATAAAACGCAATCTCAAAATACACTTTTATATTTATCAAATATCCTAGGATTTAATTTACTTTCTTCAAATAAAATAGATAGCTGCATAAATAACTCTTTATCAAAATTAATTGAAAACTTGGTTCATTTACGTAATGATTTTAAAACCCATAAAGATTATAAAAATGCAGATAAAATCAGAGATATACTGAATGAAAGTAAAATTGAAGTAAAAGATCTGGCGGAAAATAAGTATAAATGGCAAATAAAACCATAAATATGAACGAAGTACTAATGAAAGTCATTTTTGTTTTTCTCGTTTTATTATTCTCGTTAAATAATCCGGAAACTGCACAGTCTAAAGATGCTGAACCTATATCAAGTAAAAGCGAAAGTAATATACATTTTTCAAATACAAATAACATTAACATTACAAACAACCTTACAAAGAATTTAAAAAAATTAAAAACATTCATTAAAGCTGTCAAGCCAAAATCCATCTACCTGGAACAATGGATACTTCTTGAACCTCATAACAAAAAACTATTAAAAAAATTATCTAAGATTGCTAAAAAAAATAAGACAAGCTTTTATTTAGTAATCGGGAAAAACACATGGTTTGGAAACCGAGGCATTGCCAATACAGTTGCATCTCTTGATTTGTACGGCAAATATATCGATGGAATTGTTTTAAGAGTTGAACCAAATAAAGTGAATGTTTGGAAAGATGACTTTAAAGTTCAAATATTAAATCAAATACTAGATAGTTATGCAGGCATTCATAATGAAGCAAAAAAACGAAATAAACAGTTTTTTGTAGAATTTCCATTTTGGTTTACTGATTTTAAAGGACCTCTAAGATCCTTTTCCGAGGATGCATGTTTGTACTCAGATAAAGTAATTTTCTTAATCGACAATCCTACTAAATTAGATTCATTAGACATAAAATGGAATGATATTACCTGCAAATATAATATTGATTTGACCAAAAGAGCAACAGAATTATCAGATGATTCCATTAGTGATGCTTATAAAAAAATTCAGAAAAAACTCCCTTTTTATTCAAATTTCAATGGTTTCATAGTTGATGTTGATTCAGATTTACTTGAAAACACTATAGAATGACCAATTTATATTTTAGATAATATTTTTATATTTAGATTCTAGGGTTGGCACTAAAAATAAACCTTTAATTTTAATACTTATTACCGAATTCTCATCTGGAAGTAATTTTAGATGAGATCAATAAATCGATTATATTTTTTTATTTTAATGTTTTTACTATTGGAACTGGCATTTACTCCTACACATGCACTTTCAATAAACATACCTCAAAATGACAGAGATAACTTTTCTCAGGAATTCTTAGGTAAATGGAAGATGCAGTCAGTAGTAACAAGCTCCAGATGTCCTTATGTAATTGTAGGCAGCACTACAGAGTCAGAACTTGAAATTACACCAGAAATAAACTCAAATAAAAATATTTTATTAAATGCAATATGGCATGGAGGAAATTGGACTGACTGCACTGGTAATATAAAATTTCTTAACAAAAAAGAGGCAATAACAGAAAGAGTAACAGAATTGAAAAGTGATGACGAGAATATTTGGAAAGCAATATTAATTGATCATTTAAAACTTGATGAAGATAAAAATAAAATGCAATCAGAAAGTATAGTAATACAGTATAAAAATGGTCAGGCAGTTGGTGAATATAAGACATACTCAATTCTAACGAAATATTAATTGCTAATATGTCTCCTGCATTTTAATTTTAGAGAAATATATCATATATTTAGAGCAAACAAAGCTGAAATTTGATATAAATTTCACTTATATATAACCATGGAATCAACTATCTACAACTGTAGTTTTAATTATTCTCTGCCAGTAATATTTTTAATGATACTTGTTATTTTATTGTTTGTTTATTTGTTTATTGCCTTATTCTTACCAGAGAGATTCACTTAATGCTGGAGTTACTTTTTTTAATTTTTTGTTTTTTGTTGGTACTGTTGCCATTAAGTATTTTTCTTGGCAAATTTATTTCTACTCACTTTAATAATGATCCAAATAAAATCAGGAGTAAACTCGAAAAGATTCTTGACACCATTGAAAAACCTATATTTAAAGTTTGCGGTGTTAACTCAGGTGAGGAAATGACAGCCCGTAAATATTTTCTTTCATTATTCTGGTCAAATGTTTTATTGTCAGCTATTTGCTTTATAATTTTATATTTTCAAAACGACCTTCCATACAAAGGAGTAGTAGCTTGGCAACTAGATGTGCCATTAATATTTCATATACTTTCATCACTTATTACCAACACATGCCAGACTCATCATATTCCTGAGATTCACTTAACTTCGCTTTCAAATTATTTTGTCATGCCTTTACTAATGTTTTATTCAAGTGCCAGCGGACTATCAACTGGAATAGTTTTTATGAGGGCATTAACACAAAACAAAATCGGGAATGCTTATGTAGATGTAATAAAATCGATGACAAGAATCCTTTTTCCAATATGCTTTGTTATAACTATTATTTTTGTTTTATTAGGAATGCCGAATACACTAACTACATCCATAAGTTATGAAACGCTTGACAATGTTAAACAGACTATACTTCTTGGACCAGTTGCATCTTTTGAAGCTATAAAATTATTTGGTGAAAATGGCTTGTCATGTTTTAACGCAAATTCAGCACATCCATTTGAAAATCCTTCGTACCTGAGTAACTTTTTGCAATTATTATGCATCTCTACAGTTCCTACAGCATTTATTGTTACTCTAGGTTATTGGCTAAAAAATCACAAACAATCAATGATTATTTTATCTATTTTATTTTTTGTACTAATTTTCGAATTTACAGTTACAGCAGCCTTTGAATTAAAAGGAAACCCAATAATAAATAATTTAATAAAACAAAACTCGGCTAATTGGACAGGAAAAGATACACGATTAGGAATTATTGGTTCATCAGTATTTGAAGCCGCAAAATCAAATTTAAGTGGTTCTGCTAATGCCTCTATTGAAAGTTTTCATCCCATTGCTTCAGCTTTAGCATTATTTAATTTATCAAATCAGTCAATCTTTGGTGTTCAGGGATTTGGCACTGTTTTTACAATCAACTTTATTTTATACACTGCTTTTTTTATTGGTCTTATGCTTGGAAAAACACCTGAGATTTTTGGGAAACGAATAGAAAAAAATGAAATTATACTCAGCTCCATGCTTTTATTAATAAATCCATTTCTAGTTTTGATTGGAATTGCAGTAACTTTATATCTTTATCCGTGCAATACTGGAGATCTTTATGAAAATATTCATTACTATACCCAGGTATTTTTTGAATTTGCTTCAGGTACAGCCAGTAATGGCTCTGGACTTGAAGGACTAAGAGACAATACACCATATTGGAATTTAAGCCTTGCTATTGTAATGTTTCTTGCCAGATACGGAGCTATGGCATCAATGATTTTTCTTGGAGGTTCATTCGCACATAAACCCATAGTTCCACCCTCAATTACTACATTCAGAACAGATACAATCATGTTTGCAATAATTTTTCTTATGATGTCGATAATGTCAACCATCTTAGTTTATTTCCCATTTATTATATTAGGTCCCTTAACAGAAATATTTATGAGCAGGTAACTCTATGGCAACAATAATAAAAGAAAAAAGAAAATATGCATTTGACATAGATTACTCTCGTGTTTTACCGTTTGCTTTTTTTGATTCATTTAAACAATTGAATCCTCTGATTATGATCAGAAATCCTATTATTTTTCTGGTTGAAATTTGTTTCTTGTTAATGCTTGCACTGACTATTAATCCAAATTTATTGGGAGAAAGTTTTTTAAACTCCCGTATAAATCTCTTGATTTCCATACTTTTACTTTTAACAATTCTGTTTGGCAATTTCGCTGAAAACATTGCTAAGCATATTGCACGAGCACAATCTGACAGTTCGCGGATTATACATGGCGACATAGAAGTAAAAAGGCTAAAACCTGATGGAATGATTGAATATGTTTTTGCATCCTTACTTACAAAAGGAAATATTGTTAAAGTCCAAGAAGGAGATCTAATACCTTTAGATGGTGAAGTTATAGAAGGAGTGGCAAGTGTAGATGAATCTGCAATTACCGGTGAATCATCTCCTGTATTAAAAGAACCAGGCACTGATACATCAAGCTCAGTAACTGGAGGTACAAGGATTTTAACAGACTGGCTTTTAATTAAAATCACTTCCGAGCACGGACAGACATATCTTGATCAAATGGTAAGCATTGCTGAAAGCGCTGAAAGACACAAAACACCAAATGAAATGAGTTTAAACTCATTGCTTATTGCGTCAACTATTTCATTTTTACTTGTAGTTATAACTCTCCCTGCCATAATGCATTTTATTGGAATAAAGATTGAACCTGCATTTATGATTGCACTTTTGGTTTGCCTTGTTCCAACTACCATTAGTTCACTTGTAGCACCAATAAGAATATCTGGATTTGACAGAATGAATCAATTAAATGTTCTGGCTATTTCAGAGAAATCTCTTGAAACAGCAGGTGATATAAATGTATTATTTCTAGACAAAACCGGAACTATAACTTTTGGAAACCGCATGGCAATTGAACTTATTCCTCTTGGAACAAACTTATTAAATGATATTTGCAAAGTAGCTTATTTAGCCAGTTACTTCGATCAAACTCCAGAAGGGAAATCCATTTTAACTCTGGTAAAAAGGTATGGAATTGACATAGATATAAAGTCAATAAAAGGTACTCCTTATGAATTTACTGCACATACGCGAATGAGTGGGATAGATTTAGAGGATGGTGATATCCTGCGAAAAGGAGCAAGCGATGCAATAAAAAAATATATTGGGTCAAAAGGTGGAAAAATTTGGGAAAACACTGACCAACTTGTAGAAAACATTGCAATGATGGGCGGAACACCTCTTTTAATTACTAAAAATAACGAAGTAATTGGATTAATTCATCTAAAAGACATTGTTAAACCAAACATGAAAGATATATTCAAAGAGATGAAAAATCTTGGGGTAAAAACTCTGTTGTGTACCGGAGATAACAACCTTACTGCAAAAGTTATAGCAAATGAGGTTGGCGTAGATGAATATATAGCACAGGCAAAACCAGAAGATAAAATTCACATGATAAGAGATTATCAAAAGCTAGGAATAATTGTTGCAATGACCGGGGATGGTACAAACGATGCACCTGCACTTGCTCAGGCTGATGTCGGACTAGCTATGAATAGTGGGACAGTAGCAGCAAAGGAAGCATCAAATATGATTGATTTAGATTCAGATCCAAGAAAAATTATAGAAATAATTAAAATAGGAAGACAATTATTAATTACCAGAGGTGCATTAACTACTTTTTCGATTACTAATGACTTTTCAAAATATTTTGCTATACTTCCAAGCATTTTTACCATTCAGGGACTTGAATGGTTAAATATAATGCATTTAAATTCAAGCCTCTCTGCAATATTATCAGCCTTAATCTTTAATGCTTTAATCATATTAATGATGGCACCAATTGCATTAAAAGGTGTAGTCGTAAATAATCAAGATCCTAATAAAATGCTTCAAAGAAATTTAATTCAATTTGGCTTAGGAGGCTTAGTAGTTCCATTTATTGGGATTAAAATAATTGATCTTATAATAGGGAGATTCATTTAATGACTGCTCTTAGAGTTTGTTTAATTTCAATTATTTTTACATGCCTATATGTTTTTAGTACTGTTTTAATTTCCTGCATAATAATGCATAATCAAGCCAATGGTTCATTCATTAAGACAAACAATAAAATAATTGGCTCCAAGTTTATAGGACAAGAATTTACCAGTAATAAATATTTTCATGGCAGACCTTCATTAAATCATTATAAAAATGATATTTCAGGCAATTCAAATTTTCCTTTTTATTCAAAAGAGCTTACAGAAAATACTTTAAATAACTTAAAAAAATATAGAAGCAATGCCATTGATGCAAATTTAATAACTGAATCAGCTTCAGGACTAGACCCTCATATAACCTACAACGGAGCAATTCTTCAAATAGACAGAATTGCACAGTCAAGAGGGATAGCAAAAGAAGAGTTATTAAAATTAATTAATAAAAATGCAAAGCCACATATATTTGGGATTTTTGGTGAAAAAATAGTTCATGTTTTAGAATTGAATATAAGTTTAGACAATGTGAAAATGTAAACTAAAGAGAAGGCATGCCAAAACGTTTAGATCCAGATGAGTTATTAAAACAAATAGTAAAGCTATCTGCTGGAAGGCACAAAATATTTTTAGGCATGGCTCCTGGTGTTGGTAAAACCTATAGAATGCTTGAAGAAGCAATAGAACTTAAAAAAAAAGGCGTTGATATTGTAATAGGATATCTAGAATCCCAAAATAGATCTGAGAATCAAAAGCTTATTGAATCATTTGAAATCATCCCCAGAAAAGTATTTAACGTTAATAATAAAGAGTTTTACGATCTTGATTTGGAATCAATAATTGAGCGGAGACCTGCAACAGTAGTAATAGATGAGCTTGCACATAACAATATTCCAGGTTCACTAAACCAAAAACGTTATCAGGATATTGAAGAGCTTTTAAAAAACGGGATTAGTGTACTGTCTACATTAAATGTTCATCAGCTGGAAAGTATTGCACCAATAGCAGAAAAAAGCATTGGCTTGAAAATAAACGAAACCGTACCTGATTGGGTTTTAAATAAATCAGATGAAATAGTACTGGTTGACATTTCTATAGATGAGCTATATGCAAGGTTAGAAAATAAACAAATATATAGTCAAGAACAGTTAAAACATGCAATGAAATATTTCTTTAAAAGAAATAATTTATATTTACTAAGAGATCTTGCACTGAATCTATTAGCCGAAAAAGTTGAAGTAGAAGTTATAAGCGAAAAGTTAAAAGCAAGAATAAAAGAAAGAATACTTATAGCTGCCAGTCCGATTCAAAGCTCGCTTAAATTAATTGAGCATGCAGCAGGTATTGCTGCAATAACACATGCAAACATCGATGTATTATGCATATTAGACAAACAATCAGATGAAAAATTAATTGGAAAATTACGGGAGATGACTAAAGCAAATAATGCAAATTTTATTTTGTTAAAAGATTTAAACAGAAGTATATCTGACGAACTGGTCCATTTTATAAAATTAAACAGAATCACACAGATAATCATGGGTTATTCAAAGAGAGGTACGTGGAAAGATTTTATCGATCCACCAATTGTTTTTGCCCTTCTAAAAAAGACAGCAAATATTGACATAATAATCGTAGGAGATAAGGAAATAAAAGAACCAATAACACCCCCAAAAGAAAAAAATATCGCCTTAGTAAGACCTACAAATCAAAATTTTGGTAAATTAAAAATTTATATTGGAATGGCACCTGGCGTTGGCAAAACATATAAAATGCTTCAGGATGCACAAGAAGTCTATGAGCACAAAAAAAATATACTTCTTGGTGTAATTGATACTCATGGCAGACATCAGACTGCAGAATTAATGGAAAATCTGCCAATACTACCCAATAAACTTATTGAACATAAAGGAAAATATCTACCTGAATTTGACCTGGAAGCAGCTATACTCGCCAAGCCTGAAGTAATTTTAGTTGATGAACTTGCTCATACAAACGTCCCAGGTTCAATTAATAACAAACGTTATCAGGATGTTCAATATTTACTTCGAGCTGGAATTGATGTTTGTTCTACAGTAAATATTCAGCACATAGAAAGTTTAAATGACATAGTAGAACAGGTGACCGGTATTAAAGTCAGGGAAACAGTTCCCGACTGGTTTATTTCTCATGCAAGCGAGATTGTTCTTATTGACTTAAGCCCTGAAGCACTACAGGAAAGACTTAAAGCAGGGAAGGTTTATTCCGTAGATAAAATCGAACAAGCATTAACAAATTTTTTCCAAAAAAAGAATTTAATTGCACTCAGAGAGCTCTCTTTACGTGAGGTAGCCGAGAGCGTAGAACATGTTATGTATCCAAAAGAAAGAAAAGCAAAAGTATTAAGCTTTGTCGATATAAATTTTGACACATTAAGACTAATCCGAAAATCTGCAAGAATAGCAAACAGATTACAGGCTGAATTAATAGTAATGCATATAACTGAAAGCACTTCTAAGCTTTCAGAAGACAAAAAAATCGCAATTATTGATCTTGAGCAACTTATAGTAGAACTTGGCGGTGATTTCAGGTTAGTTGAAGGTAAAAATATTATTAACGAAATTCAAAATGCCGAGGAAAAGATTAATCCTGATTATATTGTAATTGGTGAGCCTGAAAGTTTTAATCAATTTAAATTTTTTAATGGTTTAGTTACAAAAAAGATTTTAAATACAATCACAAATACAAATATCTGGATAGTAGGTAATTATTCAAGAGATGAATGATTATATTTAATTATTATTTTCATTGGCATTACTTCTATTTAGAAAAAACAGATATACAGGTACACCGCTTAATAACATGAAAAGTCCCATACATGTGCCTTTAACAGGAGACATAAAACACGTAAGGTTTCCTATAATCACCACTGCTATACATGCAAATAACATGATCATTACTATATACATCCCCAGATTTCCAAACGGAATCCTAAAATGAGAAGAATCAGCATGAGTTTTTTTACGTAATATTATAAGAGCTATTGCTTCAAGAGATATAGCCATTAAATAAAGAAACACATCATAAATAATCAGGTTTTGAAAATCCACTAGTACCAAAAGACTGTATAAAATCGCTGCAATAATTATTGCCATGTAAGGAGTTTGATATTTTGAATGGATTTTAGAAAAAACAGATGGCAAGAGCCTATCTTCAGACATGGTTGAAAATATTCTTGTTGAAGAAAGTAATAAAGAATTAAAAAGACCAAGACATGTAATCATGCCACCAATTGATAGTATATTGGCAAGTAAAGGTAAATTTATGTTTTTTGCAATCGTTGAGAATTGACCAAACTGCCAGTTTTGCCAGTCTGTATTAATTGAAAGTCCTACAAGTAAAGGGAAAAAATAAAACATCACTATAATAGGTATCGTAATAAACATGGCAATTCGATAATTATGATTAGGATTATCTACTTCATGTAAGACAGTTGATGCATTATCCCATCCAATGAAATTCCAAAAAGCAAGCGATATTCCAAACAACAGATTAGTTTCTGCAAAGCCTTTCGAAGACATAAATATAGGACTAAAGTCAAATGAAATAAATTTCATTCCAAAAATTACAAATAGTAAAAATGATATTAAAACAAATACGGTACAAAAAGATAATGCATATCCTACTATTCTTATTCCTAGAATATTTATAAACGCCGAGCTCCATATAACAGTTAATTGGATTATATAAAGTTGCCAGAAATTTAAATCTGGAAAAAAGAATTTTAAATATGTGGTAAATAAAATCGGATACAAGGAAAGATCAATTAATGTGTATAAAATACTCCACCATCCTTCCATAAATCCCCAAAATTTTCCCATGCTCATTTGGACCCATTTATAATATCCTCCCTGCACAGGATAATTACTTGAAAGCTCGGCAACAACCATGCATTCAGGGATGGTCCATACTATAGGTATAATTAAAATTAATAAGAGAGTATTTATCGGTCCTACTGAAGTAACAATTTCTTCAAGACCATAAGGACCTCCACTTACTGAAAAAAAGAGTATCGGTATTAAGGCAAATAATTTTGCTTTTAACTTCATTATCTACAAGAAATCAAGTATAATATGCAAAGCTCTAACTTTTACGACTAACTTTATTTAAATATATAGACAAACGTGACCATAACAGACAAAAGAAATAGATTTGATATAAGCACTGGCATTTGTCCAATAAGCACAGAAATAAGCACTAGCGGTCATCTTATTATTGGCGGTATAAGTACTTTAGAACTGGTAAAAAAATACTCTACACCTTTATATGTAATTGATGAAGAAACTTTCAGCTTCCGGTCAAATGAATATCTAAATAGCTTAAAAAAATATTATGAAAACTCTATGATTTTATATGCTGCTAAAGCATTTGCATGTACAACCATCTTTAAGCTTTCAAATAACCTTGGTCTGGGGTTAGATGTAGTATCAGGAGGAGAAATCTTTCTTGCACTTAAAGCAGATTTTAATGTAAAAAATATATATTTTCACGGAAATAATAAATCACAAGATGAAATAGAATTTGCTATTAAAAATGGCATTGGCAAAATCGTATGTGATAATTTCCTTGAACTGGAGATGTTGCAAAACTGTGCAAATAAGCTAAACAGATCAGTAGATATTTTAATAAGACTTACCCCAGGAATTGAATGCCATACCCATGAATACATTAAAACCGGGCATCTGGACAGTAAATTTGGATTTGATCTGGAATATCTAGATGATGTACTTAGTTTCATAAAAAATAAAGGTACAAATCTTAATTTAAAAGGTTATCATGCACATATTGGCTCACAAATATTTGAATTAAAACCATTTCAGGATACAGCTGAAATTCTTTTAGAACAATTTGATTATACAAAAAAAGAATATGGGATTGAATTAAATGAATTAGACATAGGTGGTGGAATAGGAATATCATATCTAAATGAAGATGATCCAATTACAATTGATGAGTGGGCAAAAACAACTACTGATTTCATAAAAGCAAAATGTAAGAAACTAAACCTCAATCTACCTAAATTAATTTGTGAACCAGGCAGAAGTTTAATTGGTCAAAGCGGAGTAACACTCTACACTGTAGGAAGCATTAAACAGGTCCCAAATGGTAGGAAGTTCATATCTGTAGACGGCGGTATGGCAGATAATCCAAGACCAATAACTTATCAGGCGAAATACACAGCTGCAGTAGCTAATAAAATGAACAGCACTGAGACCCTTGAAACTGTTACTATAGCTGGTCGTTACTGTGAAACAGGAGATTTAATAATAAAAGATATAGAATTACCCACTGTAAAAGCTGGAGATTTAATTGCAGTATTTAGCACAGGAGCATATAACTACAGCATGTCATCTAACTATAATATGGTCCCAAGACCAGCTTGCGTATTAGTTAAAAATGGGAAAAGTAACATAATTATCCAGAGAGAAACCTATGAAGATTTAATAAAGAATCAATTAATTCCAAAAGATTAATTAATCCAAAATTGTCATTGCCCGCTTTGCGGGCGAGCGAGGAGGCTTGAAAAGCCGACGAAGCAATCTCACCCTCCAATTACGTTTCATAAAGTTTCAGTATTAGTGTTATTTGCAGTGTAAGATTGCTTCGGCATTTCATGCCTCGCAATGACAAAAGAAGATTTACACCTTAAACACTAACTTTTCGTAATTTAATCACATTTTCATAATAATCAGCTATTTGTTTTTTCATTTCATCAGGGGATACAAAATAAGACTCCTGGATAAATTTTGCAGCTTCATTTATTGAATCTTCACCTATTGTTTTATTAAAACCTAAAGTTGTTCTTCTAAGCAAAATATCACTAACTGTAAAAGCAATTTCATTATGTAATGAAAACAATATTTGAGCTCTGATATCTAAAGAATGAGAACTGATTAAACGTCCTAAGTCTTTATCTTTTAGGGTTAAATCAAGTACTAATTTATATCTTTTCCCGTATAAGTTGATTAAGTGAGTAATTATTTCAGGATCTAAATCATATTTTTTTTGAGCTCGATTGATTAAAGACTTAAAGTACGTTTCATTGTTTTTTCCCTGCTCAAAATTTCCCATAAAAGGAATAAATTTAGTTTTAGACTTCACAAAATTACAATTCAATTTTTTATAAACTAAATTTACTGCTTCTTCTGATAAATGGCGATATGTAGTAAGTTTTCCACCTATAACAGAAATAAAATTAGAAATTCCATCTCCCTTGTGATCATGAATAATATGTTTTCTAGTTATTCCTGCTGGATCATTGCTTTGTAAAGATGGCAACGACAATGGTCTTACTCCTGCATAAGAATATAAAATATCAGCTTTTGTAATTTGTTTTGTTTTTAATATGCGATTTGCTTCATTTAAGAGGTAATTAATTTCTTCATTTGTAGCTTTTAGGTGCTCTAAATCATTTGTAAACAGAATATCTGTTGTCCCTATTAAATAATATTCCTGCCATGGAATTATAAAAAATGGTCTTCCATCTAATTTTGCACTCGTATAAATTGCATGGGTAGGTCCGTTTTGAAATTTTTCTATTATTATATGACTACCTTTAGTACCGCCAATTTGTTTTTTTATGTCTCTTCCAGTCAGATTACATAATTTATCTACCCAAGGACCCGCTATATTTAAAATAATTTTTCCTTTAACTATATATTTCTCTCCACATAATTTATCTATAATTTCAAGAGAAGAGATTTTATCCTCAATAATTTTGATAGATTTTACTTCAGCATGATTTAAAACCATTGCTCCGTTTAACTTAGCCATTAATGCATTTTCCAAACAAATCCTTTCAGGGAATGCTACCTGCGCATCATAATAAACAGCTCCACCCTTAAGTAAATTAGAATTAAGTGAGGGTTCATACTTAAGGAATCCCTCAGAATCAAGCATTTTATGTGAAGGTAATGTTTTATCAAAAGAGAGCAAATCATATAAAACCATTCCTGACTTTATTAACCAATATCCTCTTTTATCTCCCTCATATACTGGAATACACAACCGTATTGGCTTTACCAGATGATTTGCATTTTTAAGAAGTATTTCTCTCTCAACGAGAGATTCTCTTACAAGATCAAATTCAAAGTGCTCAAGATATCTTAAACCGCCATGAATTAATCTGGTAGAAGCAGCCGTACAACCACTTCCAAAATCATTTTTTTCAATTAATAATACTTTTAATCCACGTTCACTGGCATCTCTTGCTATTCCACAGCCATTAATGCCAGCGCCAATAATTACTAAATCAAATTCTCTGGCAAAATGATTTTCATTAAATCGCTTAATCATAATATTAGAAATATCAGCCTACAAACAAAAAGAAGCTGTATTTAAAGAGTGGTTCCAATAAGCATAAATAAGCATATTGAATGACTAAAATTATCATCGATTTATTGCGCCCGAGCGAAAAACTCGGGAGCTTGTTCCCGGAGATATGAGCGAGTAGCAACAAAACGCCTCCTTACTAACGCCTCCGGATGCCTATGGCTCAAATCGGCGAAAAACTCTGTGAGCTTGCTCCAGAGATAGTCGATTTGAAGGGAGGCGTTTTATGTTATAAATTAACAAAGACAAGAGATAACATATGTAAGGACAGGGAGAGCAAAAATTGATTTTTCAAAAATATTCGGGAATTATAGGCATCTTTTCAATATTACTTATTTTATATCTATTTTCAAACAATAAAAAAATAATAAATTATAAAACCATTGTCTTTGGGCTCTTATTTCAATTTCTTATTGGTATTTTTATCTTAGAAGTTCCTCTTGGAAAATATATTTTTCATGTCATTGCAAAAGGTGTAACGACCATACTTGAAATATCAAGAGCAGGAGGAAATTTTGTATTTGGATTTTTAAATAACCAGGATCTTCTCTACAAAGAATTTGGCAAGGGAAATGAATTTATTTTTGCATTTCAAATAGTACCCACAATAATTTTTATCTGTGCACTGGTTTCACTGCTATATTATTTCGGGATTTTACAAAATATAATTAAATTATTTGCTTGGGTTTTTAATAAATTTATGGGTGTAAGCGGTGCAGAAGCCCTCGCTAATACTTCAGTGGCAATTGTCGGTCAGGTAGAATCTGCTATTGTAATCCAACCCTATCTGCCCCGGTTAACACGCTCAGAATTACTTACTATAATGACTGGCGGAATGGCCTGCATTTCAGGCTCTCTTATGGCTATCTATAGCAGCTTAGGCATTAAAACAGAATATTTATTGGCAGCAAGTTTTATGGCAATTCCAGGAAGCTTTGTTACATCAAAATTACTATATCCTGAAGATAAAAAGCCTGTTACAGAAAATACTATAAACATTGATTATGATCCAAAGGAAAAAAGTTTAATTGAAGCAATATTAGACGGAGCTACGAACGGAGCAAAAATCAGCATAGGTATTATTGCAATGTTAATTGCATTTATTAGTCTTGTAGCACTTGTAGACAAAATATTAATTAACTTAAATCATGATTTAAGTCTTAAAACAATTTTAGGTTTTATTTTTACACCACTTATACAATTACTTGGTGTCCCTAAAGAAGAGGTAAGTATTGTTGCACAACTTTTTGGAACAAAGATTTCCTTAAATGAGTTTATTGCATATCTTGATCTTTCAAAATTTATCTCTCTTGGTAAGTTAAGCGAAAAAAGTATTGCCATTGCAACCTTTATCCTATGCGGGTTTGCTAATTTTGGAAGCATTGCAATTCAGGTGGGTGGATTAGCTCAAATGGCACCAGAAAGAAAAAGCGATCTTGCAAGCCTAGGCATGAAAGCATTAGTTTGCGGTACACTAACCTCCTGCATTTCAGGATGTATAGCAGGATTTTTAGTTTAAAAGATAATTGTATTTTTTTAATAAGGGCAGTGTTATCAATGTAGAAATGATTTTATCAATGGGCTTTAGTTTTTCTTTCCATTCTTCATCTAATTTAAGTTTAACTACACCTGTTTTAAATCTGCTTGGATTACCCCAGACTGAATGATTAGTATTTAAATTTACCTCAGTATCTGAAATAAAAGGCAAATTCTTATTTTCTTCATTTATTAATTTCAAAATATTTTTTATGGTTTCTTTCGGATAATTAATAAAATCTTCATATCTAAGCATTAAATAATGTGAGTTATCTTTTCTCCATAAAATCTCAGAAGTCAGATTTCTTACATCCCACATTAATGAGCTTCTAAAAGGTCCGTACTGCTCCATATAAATAATTCGTTCTTTATCAGGCTGGATGAGTCTTTTCTGTCTGGAATAAGCTATTCCTCTGGGATCTCGAATCAAATGTATAAAATAAAGATCTACATTATCCAAAAGAGAAAGGATATAACTATATACCGTAGATTTCGAAGAATCTATTATCACATTTGAATTTGTACTTTTACTCATAGAATCAAATAGCTTTTGCAAATTATTAATATACTTTTCAAGTTTTTTTGAAAAAATATTTTTTGCATTTGGAAATAAAATCATGGGTATATGCCTAGTTCGGGTATTTGTTTTCAACAACTTTCGCATTTGAGCCGGATCCACTATCTCCATTCCTCCAAACGCATCGTTAAAAATATCTTGCCATACAGCACAATCTTTAAAGTTTACTCCACAGCCACAAAGCCTGTTTTCAATTAATACTCTGTTCCAAATATTTCTAACTTCACCGGCATAAAAAAAGCCTTCAACTTCACCAAGAATACTTCCAAGAATGGTACTGCCACTTCTCCCCCAGCCGGTAATATTTAAAACTTTTATTTTGCTTTTAATTTTTTCAAAATCTTCTTTATTTAAATCTAGCTTTTAACTGCTCGGCTCTTTCAGTAGTAATACCAAGTTTATGATTAACAACTGGGACTAAAAGGGTATCCTTTTCACTCTCCTCATAACATGGTCTTTCACTTTGATAGAAAATACCAGTAGCAATAGGCTCTGTACCATCAGGGATTTTCATAGCAACGGCAAAAGCAGCTTCCATATTACTGGTGTCATGGCCTTTTGCATTTAAATCATAAGCACTATCCTTATAAAATTTTGCAGTGTTAATTTTATTAAAAGTTACACATGGTGAGAACGTATCAATAAATGCAAATCCTTTATGTTTAATAGCAGTCTTGTAAACTTCAATTACTTGCTTAGGATTACCAGTAAACACACGCGATACAAAGCTGGCTCCAGAACCTAAAGCTAAGGTTATTGGATTAAGTGGAGCTTCTGGATTTCCAAATGGAGTGGATTTTGTCTTCATTCCTAAAGGACTTGTAGGTGAGGTTTGACCAGTTGTAAGTCCGTATATGGAGTTATTCATTACTATATAAGTTAAATCTATATTTCTTCTCAGTGCATGAATAAAGTGACCTACTCCTATACCATATCCATCACCATCTCCGCCCACTGCAACCACTGTCATATCATGGTGGGAAAGTTTAAACCCTTGAGCATTTGGTAAAGATCTGCCATGTAGTGTATGCATACCGTAAGTGTTTATAAAGCCAGGTAAATTTGAAGAACATCCTATCCCTGAGATAACTGCTATTTCATGCTGTGGAATACCTAGTTCAGCAAATGCACGTTGTAAACAGCTAAGCACACCAAAATCACCACACCCTGGACACCAGTCAGGATGCACATCTCCTTTAAATTCTTTAGGATCTAAAGCTGGTCTATCTTTTCTTTCAGTTAGATTTGATGTCATGATTTTCCTTTTCATTGGGCAAACACATTGGTATGCCCCTACCTATACATTCACCAATTGTTTATTTTTGGCATTTTTTTTTAACTCTTTTACTATGTATTCCCCAGTAAATGGTTCTCCATCCCAGCGATTAATATGCTCTCTTATCTCAAATCCAGTCTCAGTAAGAATTTGACGACATAATGAATTACACATATTAGCCTCTACAGATATTAAACGGTTACACTTTTTAAGTAGTGCAAGAGTTTTTTCACGAGGTATAGGATAGATATCTGTGAAATGTAAATGGTTTGTTTTTACACCTTCTTTTTCAAGTAACATCATGGCTGATTTAACATAAGCATAAGTAGAACCCCATGTAACAAAAGTAGTTTTAGCGTTTATATCTCCTTCAAGTATGGGCGGATTGGCATCACCATTTTCAATCATAAGCTCTACTTTACGCATACGCTTAGCATGCATTTTTATACGTGCTTCACGAGCATGTGGCAAACCAGCATCTACATCAGACATAAGATGACCATATTCATTATGCTCATCACTTACTACTAGATGCATTGCACCAGGAGTTCCAGGACGTACTCTGGGTGATACACCATCTTCAGTATAAGCATAACGTTTATATTTCTCATTGTTTTCTAAATTCCATTCAGTGGTAAGTTTCCCACGTTCAATTTTAATTTTAGAGAAATCTAAATCATCTACAGTTCCAAAATGCTCAGACAAGAAAAAATCACTCATTAATATAACTGGTACTTGGTATTTTTCAGCAATGTTAAGTGCACGAGCAGCCTGATAGAAACAATCTTCCAGATCTTTTGGAGCAAGAATAAATCTAGGGAATTCTCCATTACCACCCATAGCTAAGCTAATGTCTGCTTGTTCGATTTTAGTAGGAACTCCAGTAGATGGACCACCTCGTTGAACTAACACAGTAACTACAGGAACTTCTGCCATAGCAGCAAGCCCAACACCTTCCACCATAAGGCAAAAACCACCACCGGCTGTTCCAGTCGCTGCACGTACACCAGCATGCCCAGCACCAACAGCCCAATTAATAGCTGCAAGCTCATCTTCTACTTGTTTAATAATTAATTTATCTGAGTGTGCCAAAGTAGAAAGATAGTGAAGAATACCAGTTGCTGGACTCATCGGATATGCTGCATAAAATTTAAGTCCGCCAGCCACAAGTCCCATTCCTATAGCATCATTACCAGACATGAAAAGCTTAGGCTTATTATCACCTTTAAGTTTTAATTCAAGTGGTTTAGTGTTTGTTTTTGTCCATTCAAAACCAAGATCAAAAATAGCATTGTTCAAATCAACAATTTGATCACCTTTTTTCTGAAACTTATGTTTAATAAACTCAAGAGTAACTTTAGGGTCAAGATGTAAGGTCTGAACCAATGCACCTGCAAGCATTACGTTTATCATGACAGTGCTGACATCTTTAAGTCCTGCAGCATCTGTCATTCCTTTAAAATCCAAACCATAAAAATTAACGTCAGAACGCAGAGATTCTATTTCTTCTTTTTTTATGGTGCCTGCATTATAAAATACAGTACCGCCAGATTTAACATCAGGTACATGAACTGCTGGAGAAGTTTTATTAAAAAGCAAAACTACTTCAGGCTCTTCACCATGGTCATATTGTTTATCTGGACCAATTGCCATTTGTAGCCAGACATGACCACCACGAATTGCAGACTGAAAAGAATTATATGCCAGAACATGCAAACCCATACGTGAACAAGTTTTACCTAAGAGTTCACCGGTGGACTGAATACCGTCACCTGCTGCACCTGCAATCCTTACTATTACGTTATTTTTCATTTTTATATGCTCAAGACAAGCTTGAGCTTCCATCTATCAATCATTTACGTAGGATCGGATTTGTCCGCCTGAGGCGGAACAAATCCTAATTATACTAACCTAATTATTTTACCGAATTCCATCTGTTTTTAAAAAACTATAACAGATAATTTTAATTTTGATATTACATATCTCAAAAAATCCCCAATTGGTCCTTTGCTTCTTCTGACGCCATTATTTTTGGGTCCCATTTTGGTGTCCAGACAAGCTTTACTTCAGCATCACTAACACCAGGAATACCAGCAGCTTTAGTATGTACTGCAGCCATAAGCTGTGGTCCAACAGGACAGCCTGGACTGGTTAATGTCATTTCAACAATAATTTTTTTTGTACTTTCATCAAACTTTGCATCATAAATTAAACCAAGATCAACAATGCCTATACTTAACTCTGGATCCTGAATTGGTTTTAAGGCATCCATGATCTGCTCTTTTGTGATAAGTGTTGTAGTCATTTCTATCTCCTCCTTTTTTGGGCGTGCCGGTGGCATGCCCCTACATTTCTTTATGATATTTCTATATGATCATGTCCGATAATGGCTTCTTCAAATGTTGTCCATGGAAGTAATGCACATTTAATTCGAACTGGAAATCTTTTAACTCCTTCAAGAGCTTCCAGGTCTCCAATATCATCCTTTGCACCATTTACTTTATCATGCATCATATCTTTTAAAGCTTGTGATATTTGTTTTGCATTTTGAATATCTTTTCCTTTTAAAATCTGAGCAAGCATAGAACCTGAAGCAACACTAATGGAACATCCATGCCCCTCAATATGAACTTTTTCTATTTTTCCATCTTTAAGCTGAAGCCCAAGTTTAACCTCATCACCACAAAGAGGATTCATTCCTTCTGCATGATAATCAACTTTTTCAAGCGGAACCCTGCCATGTGGATGGCGATAATGATCAAGGATAATTTCCTTATACAGCTCATCAAGTTTTGGTATTGATTTATCCATTAATGCTCCTACCATATTATCCTCATCATCCCCCTACAGGATTTAATTTCTTACATGCTCCTACTTTAAAATAATCGAATGCTTTCTTTAATGCTTCTATAAACAAATCAATTTCTTCTTTTGTATTATAAAAATAAAAACTTGCTCTGGCAGTTGCTGAAACATTTAATCTTTTCATTAGTGGCTGCGCACAATGATGTCCGGCTCTTATGGCAACTCCATATTGATCAACAATAGTTGCTATGTCATGAGGATGAACAAGTGGATTACTGAATGTGACAATTCCTGTTCCACTGGAATTGTAAATCTTTAAAAAATCAAATTGTTTTAATTTACTTAAACAATATTCAGTCAACCCACATTCATACTTATAAATATTTTCAATTCCAAGACTTTCTATGTAATCGATTGCTGTTCCAAATGCTATAACATCAGCAATATTTGGTGTACCAGCTTCAAATTTCCAGGGAACATCATTTGGTGTAAATCCTTCAAATGTGACTTTTCTAATCATTTCACCACCACCTAAAAATGGAGGCATCTTTTCAAGAAGTTCTTTTTTTCCGACTAACACTCCCACACCTGTAGGTCCACACATTTTATGTGATGAAAATACAAGAAAATCACATCCCAAATCTTGAAAATCTACCTTCATGTGAGGAACAGATTGGGCAGCGTCAATAATTAATATTGATCCGTTATTTTTTGCAATTTGTGCAATTCTCTTAATGTCATTTACCGTACCTAAAACGTTTGACTTATGTGTTATTGAAATTATTTTTGTTTTTTTATTAATTAATTTTTCAAGAGCAGAATAATCCAATTCATAATTTTTAGTAATTGGAATAAATTTAACTGTTATTTTTTTTCTATCCCTTAACAAATACCATGGAATAATGTTTGAATGATGCTCCATCTCTGAAATTAAGACCTCATCTCCTTCTTCTAATGATTCACCCAGGCTGTAAGCCAGCAGATTAATTGACTCTGTGGTATTTCGAGTAAATATCACCTCATCATTTTTTGTAGCACCTACAAAATCTCTGACTTTTTCACGTACTTTTTCATATGCCTCAGTTGCTTCTTCAGCCAGCTTATGAACTCCTCTATGAATATTTGCATTGTAATTTTCATAGTAATTTACAAGAGAATCAATAACCACTTGAGGTTTTTGAGTAGTAGCTGCATTGTCAAAATAAACAAGAGTCTTACCAGCCCAAATCTTGCGATTTAGAATTTTAAAGTCTTTTCGGATTTTTTTTGTGTCTAGCATTGTTTTCCCTGATTCATGCCTGTTTCTTTTGGGCAGACACATAGGTCTGCCCTTACATCAATCTATCGATATTTCTAGTTCGTCACCGTTGACATTGACATGATACGTTTTTATCGGTGCCACTGCAGGCATCTTTTTTGCTTCACCTGTTCGAACATCAAATCGTGCCCCATGTCTGGGACATTGAAGCTGACAGTTTTCTAGCAGTTCTCCCACTACTGAAACAAGAACACCCTCATCATGAGAGCAAATATCTTCCACTGCAAAATATTCACCGTCAATATTACAAACCACAATCTTCTCATCTCCTAAATCATAAGACTTAGCTTCGCCTGGTTTTATATCAGATTTTTTAATTGTGGTTTTCATAATCATTGCTAAATACTCTCTAATTTAAATTTTATCTTTTCAACAATTTTTTGCTTAAGATCCTCGTGAGGTATTTTTGATATGGTGGGTTCAAGGAAACCTTCTATTATTATCTTTTCAGCTTCTTTCTGTTCTAAACCACGTGACATCAAATAATAGATTTGGTCTTTATCTACCTGACCTACAGTAACCCCATGACTACATCTGATTACATCATTTGTAAGTATTTCCAGCTCAGGAATTGACTCAGCCCTTGCATTTTCAGATAAAAGTAAATTTCTATTTTCCTGATGTGCATCACTTTTAGATGCCTCATGAGCAATTTTTAAATTTCCAGTATATGCGGAACGGGATTTATCTTTTAAAGCTACTCTGAAGTCAAGAGATGATCTGGTATGTGGTGCAATATGACTTAAAGCAGTATGATGATCAAATTTTTGAATACCATCTCCAAGAACAATACCATGTGTAGTTATTCCACTACTATATCCGTTTAATTCAGCTCTTAGATCTGCCTTTGAGATTTTAGCTCCAAGTGCTACTATTAAATTATTAAATTCAGCATGTTCTTCTAGATTTACACTTTGAGAAAAATGATGAATGGCATTTTTATCATGATTTTGAATATTTAAGTATTCTAGTTTTGCACCTTTAGATAAAAACACTTCCATAACAACATTTGAAAGTAAATTACCAGTCATTTTCATTTCAGAGCTTATTTCATCAATTAAAGTTAACTGAGCACCTTCTTCAAGCACAACAAGGATCCTAAGTCCATGATATTTATCTTTATTGAATTTTAATATCTTAACTATTATTGGTTCATTTAATTTTACGTTTTTAGGGACATGTAAATAATATCCACCAGACCAAATTGCCTGATTTAAGGAATTGATTCTATTAGGATTTTCTTTATATAACTTACTAATACCAAATGTGTTTTTAAATCCTTCATCTTTTAAAGTACTTTGTGAGGATAGTTCTGACAATAAAACTTTATTGTTTTTTGCTTCGTCATTAATAAGAAATGTACAAGGAACAGATTCAAAGTTTATATCTCTCTCATTTAATTCAAAATCAACAGGATCAGAATATCTCCATAAATGCTCTACTCTTGACGGCAAAGACATCGAGAGATATTCTTTCCAGGAATTTAATCTTTTTTCTTTTAGCCATTCAGGCTCTTCATTTAATTTTGAAATTTCTTTAATAGTTTCCAATGGATTTAAAACTTTTTCAGGTTTTGTTTGTATCGTAGTCATTTTGTTGCTGATTCGCCATATCACCCTTTCTCGGGGTCATTCTATCCTATTGCACCTTCCATCTCAATCTCAATTAAACGATTCAGCTCAACTGCATATTCCATAGGAAGCTCTTTTACAAAGACTTCCATAAATCCGTTAACAATCATAAGTTTTGCCTGCTCTTCTGAAATACCACGGCTCATAAGATAAAAAAGTTTTTCATCCTCAATTTTACTTACCGTAGCTTCATGTTCAATCTGAACACCTTTTTCATCTATCTCCATGGTCGGATAGGTATCTGAACGGGAATGTTCATCCAGCATTAATGCATCACATTTAATTGTAGATTTAACACCCGTGGCACCTTTATGAACCTTTATTAATCCTCTGTAACTTGCTCTGCCGCCATTTCTAGAAATTGATTTTGAAATAATAACTGAGGTAGTGTTTTTAGCAGCATGAATAATTTTTGCACCTGCATCCTGATGCTGATCACTTCCGCTTGCCAGTGCAACTGAAACGACTTCACCATGCGCTCTTTCGCCGATAAGATAAATCGACGGATACTTCATGGTAAGTTTTGAACCCATATTTCCGTCCAGCCACTCAACTACAGCTCCTTCATGTGCAACTGCTCTTTTTGTAACTAGGTTATAAACATTTTTTGACCAGTTTTGAATAGTGGTATAACGTATTTTTGCATTTTTTAATGCAATAAGTTCTACTACTGCAGAGTGGAGAGAATCAGAACTGTAAGTCGGTGCAGTACATCCTTCTATATAATGAACAGAACTTCCTTCATCTGCAATTATGAGAGTTCTTTCAAACTGTCCCATGTTTTCAGTGTTAATTCGAAAGTATGCCTGCAGAGGTATTTCAACCTGCGTGTTTGGAGGGATGTAAATAAATGAACCGCCTGACCAGACTGCACTGTTTAAAGCAGCAAATTTATTATCCTCCGGAGGTATGATAGTAGCAAAGTATTTTTTTACAATTTCAGGGTGGTCACGTAATCCACTGTCCATATCAAAGAAAAGAACTCCAAGTTTTTCTAAGTCTTCCCTGAGGGAGTGATAAATAACTTCAGATTCATACTGTGCAGAAACACCTGCAAGAAATTTTCTTTCAGCTTCTGGTATTCCAAGTCTGTCAAATGTATTTTTAATTTCTTTTGGTACATCTTCCCATGTTTTTCCTCTTTTTTCCATAGGCTTTACATAATAAAATATGTTTTCAAAATCTATTTCATTTAAAAGTTTTGTGTCTCCCCACTTAGGCATTGGCTTGCTAAAAAAGATTTCAAGTGATCTTAGCCTAAACTCAGTCATCCATGCAGGTTCTTTTTTCATCTTAGAAATGCTCACTACAAGTTCTTTTGTAAGCCCGCGTCCTGATTTAAAAGCATAATTTTCAGGATCATGAAAACCATATTGATATTCTTGATTTAATTCCATTGCCATTTTATTTTCCCTATTGTCCTTTCGCCGTTACGCCGGTTCGTCCTATTGCCGGTTCTTTCTCAGTAAGCCAGTCATATCCTTTACTTTCTAGTTTAAGAGCAAGCTCCGGTCCGCCAGATTCAACAATATTTCCATCTGCAAATACATGGACTTTGTCTGGTCTGACATAGTCCAGTATTCTTTGATAGTGTGTAATAAGCAATATACCTGTCTGTGGATTTTTCTCTTTAAATTTATTTATGCTATCTGCAACAAGTTTAAGAGAATCTATATCAAGTCCGGAATCCGGCTCATCCAGAATAGCCAGCTTCGGCTCAAGCATTGCCATCTGTAAAATTTCCATTCGTTTTTTTTCACCGCCAGAAAAACCCTCATTTATATACCTGGTAGCAAATAAGTGATCAATTTCAAGATCATCCATCTTTTCATACAAGATTTTTCTAAAGTCTCTGGGAGAAACAGCGTCACCTTTTATGGCTTTATTTGCCTGTCTTAAAAAATTTGCAACTGTTACTCCAGGAATACTCAGTGGATACTGAAATGCTAGAAATAAACCAAGTTTTGCCCGTTCATTTGGTTTTAAAGAATTAATTGATTTACCATTAAAAGTTATCTGCCCATTTGAAACTTTATAAGCAGGATGTCCCATAAGCGTATTTGAAAAAGTACTTTTACCGGAGCCATTACGCCCCATAACAGCATGTACCTCTCCTTCATTCATTTGCAGATTTAGTCCCTGAAGAATTTCCTTTTTATCTATTTCAACATGCAGATTTTTAATTTTTAACAGCTCAGTCATTTAATTAATTTCTCCTTTAAACATATTCATATCTTATAATACTTGACAGATTTTTCAACATTTATATTATTTTAATTTTCTCCTTTTTATACAAATTAATTACGAAATTACGATGCTAAACTTAAATCGTTTTTTAGATATTTAGTCAAAATATCTTCCTTCTGCATTAAATCTTTAAGAGTGATTTTCTTAAGTATTCCAAATAAAATCTGTGATATAGATAGCCAGACAGATCTTATGGAACAACAACTAATATGAACACATTTAGAATCATTTCCAGTAAATTGCTGGCATGATTCAGTTTCAAATAATTCACCGCTTAAATGTCTTATGACTTCATCTAAATAAATTGTTTCAGGTAGTTTTGTTAATTTATAACCACCGTTTTTACCTCTGACACTTTCAACAAGATTTGTCTGGCGAAGAACGGTAAGAAGCTTAGCTGCATAATCAGATGAAATATGTTCAGCATTTGCAATACCTTCCAGTGATGCAAGTTCACCTTTACTTGTAAGGCGGGCCACCTGTAAAAGGCACCTTAATCCATATTCTTCTTGTGAGGATATTTTCATTTTCTTTTTTTTCGTAGAACGAGCCAAATCCTTCAAATTCAATTAATCTGGCTTGTTTGATGTAATTATACCACAAATCTTGAATAAGTTGTCAAGATTTAATTTTTGTGGGTATAATTAACATATGCAAAGGGTAAGGATGTTAAAGAAATGAAAATTAAACTTACTAGCAAGTATAGGATTTGTTCAATTTATTTGGCAAATCCGATCGAGTGAAAAGAATCAGCCAATAGAAGCCCGAGCTTGTCGAGGGCTATATAAAAAGATGAATGCTAAAGAAACAATAGTAAAACTTAGTTCATCAGCTCTTGAAGAGTTGAAAAAACTAGTTCAAAAAGAAGCAAATAATCCTGACGGTGTTCGCTTAAGCTTACTTGCAGGCGGCTGTTCAGGGCTTTCATACCATATGGAATTTGATAAGAAAAAAGAAAACGATCTTATAGATGAATATGGAGAAATAAAAGTTTTAATTGATCCAAAAAGTGCACTTTATTTGCATGGAGTAATGCTGGATTATCAAGGCGGACTTACAGGAAGAGGTTTTGTTTTTGCAAATCCGAACGCTGCAAAATCCTGCGGCTGCGGTACCTCTTTTTCAGTAGGCGATAAAGATGTAACTTTAGAATTTAAACAAAATACAAATTCAAACGTTTGTCCAAGTACACAGCAAAAATAATAATTAATTCACGTTGTTGTAGGGGCGTTTTGCAGAATGCCCTTACAAATGTTTAATATCGCTGTATTTTTACCATCTGCAACAAAATAACGAAATCACAGTCATAAATTGCGAAAGCTATATATTTTAAGCTTTTAAACAATGCCAAAACAAATCGCAATAAATGCAATTAAATTTAATCTTGTGTTTTCTCTTATGTTTTTTTTAATGCCTGGCTGTTTGGCTTCTTCAACTAATTCTCCAATTCAAACAATAAATAAAAATATTCATGCAATTGTTTCCGGGAGAATAATAAATAAAAAAGTTGTTAAATCAGGAAATCTATATCTCACAGAATATAGATTAAAAATAAAAAATTGGCTATTCAAGAAAAATAATATAAAAACCTCAAAGTATATAACATTAAAAGTCCTCGGCGCTGACTTAGAAAAAGAAGGAATAATAATCAAAGCCTCCACTTCACCGGATTTTATTCCTATGCACAAAGATGCAATCTTCTTATTAACTCAAAATAAAAAAACACAAAAAAACGTTTTTACTCTGTCAAAAAACAGCATTATCTATGACGATAATTCGTTCTCATTAAAACCAAAAGACATTCAGGTCTTATTTAAAAAGATTGAGGATATGTAATCTTGAAAAAGAAAAATAATAATTGGTTGTTTTCATTAATATCTGTTTTTATCTTATTCTTTTGCTGCACGTCAAATACTTTTGCTTTTACAAGAATTGTTGATTTAGTGTTTGACGGCATGTCTGTTGAGGCAGATAAACTTGATGAAACACTTGCTACCATTAAACAAAATAAGGCTAAAAATAAAACTATCTTTGATCCAGCTAAACGTAAGCCTGACAAACTTTTTGTAGTAAAAGCCAGACAAAAAGATCCTCAAAACATACAGCTTGAAATTGACACTTCTGGAGTACTTGTTAAAAATGAAAATGATATTCAGGCAAGCATTTCTAATCAAGGATTTTTAGATGCAATCCAAGAATCAGTAAATTTATGGGAAAGTGTTGATGTTGCTGAGGTAATGTTTGCACCGCTAAAGTTTGCCTCAGGTCAGGCAAATCCTGACGATGGAAGAAATATTATTTCATTTCGTGCAGTAGAATCACCTGAAGGCGTAGCACAAGGATCAGCATTTGTAAGTATTATTGCTTTTGCAAGAAGTGAAAATGTACTTTTTATGAATAAAGCAATTATGGTAAAGCCAGGCACTATTCTTGATGCCGATGTTATTTTTGATCCTACAAATGATCCTTGTCTGGCACTTCATACTACAAAAGGAGCATTTAAAACCGGCGGGGATGATAGCGTGCCAATCTCTGAGGGAGGCATAGATCCCACTGCTGACCTGTCAACCTGTACAAATATTGGTGCCGGTGATATTACTGACTTTGCTGTCGAAAGTATTGGAAGTGTTTTAGGACTGGATAATTCACCAATTGCTAGTTCAGCAACCAGCTTTGTAACACAAATCAGAACCCGATATGCACTTACAACAGATGATAAAATCGGACTTGCAAATATTTATCCAAATAAAAATACATTGATTAATCATGGTTCTATTGCCGGAAAAGTCTTGCTGAAGAAGAAACCAGTAAGAGGTGCACATGTTGTTTTAGAAGATTCAACAACAGGTCAACCAATAACCAGCACTATTACAGACATAAATGGGAATTTTTTAATTGCTGCAATTTCTGCTGGAATTTATAAAATCTATGCAGAACCATTGGACGGACCCACCAGAAAAAATACATTGGCTAGAAACTTTTTTGGATTTGCTTCACAAATCAACTTTACAACAGGGACATTACCTTCGGAAATATTAATCAGAAACAAAAAGACCACTAAAGTTACAATAAATGTTCAAGAATTATCTGCGTCAGCATTTAATATAAATTATATTGGCACTCCGCTTACAGAATCTGACATAGAAAAAATCGGAGGCGGGTTTTTATTACCAATAATGATCATGGCAGGAGAAACTTTAACTGATGTACAATTTTGGGGCAGTAACATTAGTAAAGATTTTGGAACACTTTCTGTAAGCGGTTCTGGCATTACAGTAAGTAATGTAACGGATGCCAGTATTCCTATCTCACCATTTATCAGATGTTCAGCTTGTGAAGATACTCCAGATACAATGTGTAAAAGAGATCCAAGATGCCCAGCTACAGATGAAATTACTGCTGAGCCAGATCAAATACAAGGAATTACAGCAAATATAACTTGTGCAGCAAGTGCCAGTCCAGGACCAAGAAATATAATTTTCACAGGAAATAAAGTAGATCCCACACATCCAAGTTTTGGATTAATAGATCAGATCACCGGTGGAATTATAGTTACAGAAGATTAATTTTCAATACCGAAATTGTCATTGCGAAGGTCTGCAAGACCTGAAGCAATCTTACATTGTGATTACACTTTATGAGATTCATTATTACCATTATTTGCAGTGTAAGATTGCTTCGCTCACGCTCGCAATGACAAAATTAATTTTAATCAGAAGATCTACCTTCAGAAAACAGCCCAGAAACATCTTCTCCAAAAAAGTTTTTTAATTGTTCTTCTACATTAGTATTTAATACAGGGCAATCCTTAAATTCACATGCAATAACCCCAGGATCAGCTGATACTACATCTACTAGTTCTCCGCTGGGAAGTTTTTTCTTAGGAGGTAATGCAAGTATTAACTTCATAGATCCATCAGCCACTGCAAATTTTTCTCCTTTGCTATTAGTTTTATTAGTTATTTTGTCTATTTTTACAAAGATAGTAGATACAACATTATTACCATCAGCATCTTTATCCTGGGCAATATAAACCACTTCATTGCCTGTTGCACCGGTAGTTTGATTAAGTTTTCTAAGACTAGTTGCCTCCTGAGATTTTACAATAATGCTTAAATTAGCAAGAGCTGTTCTGGTTGCAACAAGTTTTTTTAAGAGTAGAAGATTAACAAGATCATCTCTCGTTACATCACTAATCTTTAAAAACATATCAGTGTCGACTTTATCATCTACTACACGTTCTCTAACAGCAAATTGCTTATTTTCTTGATCAGTAAGAATTGCATTTTGTAGTGATTTAAAAAAACGAGTGCCATCTAATAAATCTCTTAAACTTCCGCTTGTACGGCATTTAGCCCGAGCTCCTGATGGTAAATTTGCATAAAAATCATCGGCTGTAGCAGTTTCACCGCTGCCACTTACAGTGCTCACATCAGACTGTGAATGTACAGACAATATTCCATACCCAAATAATATTAAAAATATAAAAACAAATTGCAAAAATTTACCATTATTCAATTTAATACACACTCCTTTAAAAATTATAACCAAACAATTACCATCTATATTTTAAATATCCCACTACCAAATTTATTTAAACATATTAAATATTTCACATAGTTTACTCTAAGGGTAAACCCTACCTACCATAACTACCCCTAACTTATCATAACCACCCCTAATTACTTCCGAAACATTTATAAACACCATCAAGGAACATCTTTAGATTACGGGTAAATCCAGTGTTGAGGGTAGGAAATTTAGCGGTTACAAACCGTAAAAAATTTTAGATATAAACATGAGAAAAGTTAAAAAGCCTCTTCTAAAACTGGCCTGGAGTAGTATATTTTGTTTTTTGCTGCTTTTTTTATTTTCTTATCTTGCAAGAGCTGAAACTATAAATTTCTTGCCAAAATGTGACAATATTTCATGCTTTAGTAAGCCTGGATCTGCTGTAATTTCCAATGATGGGAAATTTGTTTTAGTAGTTGACTCATCTTCTTCTCCTTATTTAAAAAAATATGAGTATTTAAATAGCAGCTTAAGCAGTACAAATAAGATCCCTTTAAATATCTCAAATCCAAGTTTAACTTTACTTAAAATTTGGCTTAGTAACGATGGTAAACGCGCATACATCTACAAAGGACCTTCAGCAAATACAAAATCAATTATTCTTTCAGTAAATCTTGACACTAATTCAGTTAAACAACTCAATTTTTACAGTGCGTCAAGTACAGATGACATAGGTACAATTGGCATTCTGACAGGCGATGGAAATAAAATAATTGCTGGTAACACAGACTCTAAATCCTCTAAATGTTTGATAGTAGATGCAAACTCAGACAGCATTGAGAAAACATTACAGGTTAATGACACAGTCAGCACTATTCAAATCACACCCGATTTTAAAAAAGCAATTATCACCTATAAAGGCGTACTCTCTCAGTCAATCAGCATCTATGATGTACAAACAGGTACATTAAATACATTAAATACACCTGATAATTTATTTTTCTCAATTGATGCATTCTTAAATACAAAAGCATTTGACGTAAATAATAAGAAACAACTTCTTGCATCGCTAGGAGGAAAACATGTTTTACATCTACTTGATTTAGTAAATGAGAAATTAATCATTGATATCCTTGACAATAATTCAGTTGGGTTTAGCTTACCTGCAATTTTTCCTGATGGCTCTACTGCAATAGTTGCCGGTGTAATAAATAATCAAAATGGTTATAAAGTATACAAAGTAAATCTCTCAAACATGAGAACAGAAGGCAGCGTCACATTTAATGACAGCAATGATGTTATTGATTTAAAAATTACACCAGATCAAAGAAAAGCATATCTACTGGTAAATAAGGGCTCCAAATCTGTATTAAAAATTATTGATACAAATACTTTAAGTTTATTAGCAGAACATCAACTGTCAGACAAAAAATCAATCAGACTGGATCTGGATCCAATTTCAATTGATCCTTATGGCAGATATGCAATTAAATCTGACTCTTTATCAGTTATTAACAGCAGTTCATCCAGCTCAAGCACATCAAGTTCTTCCACATCAAGCACGACATCTGGCGGGGTATTGAATGTGAGTGTTTGCGGAAATGGATCAGTAGAACCCGGAGAAGAATGCGAAACAGCTAATGGCATAGTCTTTGCCACAAGTTGTACCAATTGCAAATTAACTTGCAACAAAGGGACTAAGAAATGTAATTTAAACAGCAGCTGTACATCAGCTCCAGCTAATTCCAATGTACCTGGAACAGGCTCAAATTGCGGGTGTTACTGCAATTTTGTTCAAGTAAGAAAAGATGGAGAAAGCATTGAGCAGGAATGAAGGCATCTAAAAAAAATAAAATAAAAGCCTTTATATGTTTACTGCTCATAGTAATCTTCAATGTACCCACTGTCTCCTTATTTAACTATAAATTAATCATAGATAATTCAAAGAATACATCAAATGCATTTGCCGCAAAAGCCGAAGAAAAAGAAAAAAACATTTCAAAAGTCAAAAATTTAAATACAGAAAAGTATTTGCATGCTCAGATTACAAATCCAAATCTTTCTATAACAGGGATAAGTAAAAGTGGTGATAATTTTTTAAAGATAGAATTTACAAATAACACAACAAACTGTGCAAACTTTAAGAAAGCAGATGGTACAACTATTGCAGCCTCAGGATCACATGGCTACTACTTCTGTTCAAAAGGAAGCAGTACAATATTTATTCCTGCTGGTATAAATTTTAGTAGTACTAATAATGTAATGATTGGCGATGAGGTACAGCTATGCGATCCTGCTACTAGTACTTGTTCTGCACTAGCAACAGTCACTAGTGGAGATACAACAGTTCCTGCAACTATCATTTCAAGTGCTATTTTTTCTAATGATGGTGCATATATAAGTTTATCAAGAAAAACTAATACAGCAGAATGCACTGAACTTTATACTAACTCTAATCAAAAAGTGAGTACTTTTGATTTATTTTGTAATCAAGGGGCTTCTGGAACAAGCTTACCTAAGTCATTCTTTAATTCTCTTTATACAGATGGACAAATAGTTAAACTCTGTAAAAAAGGAAATTTAAATAATTGTAGTCCTACGGTTAAAGTAGCTGACACCAAAATTGATTTACAAAGTATAGTAGTTAGCTCAAACGTAGTAACTTACAAATATTCAAACCCATTCCATGTATGTTTACATGAAAACCTTTCAACCGGTCAAATGATAACAAACTTTAATAACACTTGCGGTATAGGTGTTAATTTAATTACTAATGTCCCTTTATCTAACTATAATTCAAACTTTGGTGTAGGAAAACAAATTAAGTTATGTCATGGGAATAATGGGAATCTTTGTAGCCAATTTGTAACAGTAACTTCAGCCTCATCAGTATGTGGAAATACTGTAAAAGAAGGTAGCGAACAGTGTGATGATGGGAATCTAAGAAGTGGTGATGGTTGTAATAGTGTATGTAATAGTGAACTCTCTATTAGTTCCATAAATCCTACAGTAGGTACAGCTGGCACCTCTGTTATGGTTACGGGTACTGGTTTTGTTAATATCTCCTCTGTAAAATTTTGCAATGTAAATGCTACTTCGTTTACAGTCAACAGTCCTACTCAAATTACTGCTGTCGCACCTCCAGGGTCTCAAGGTGTGAATGTTAGCGTAATTGTAAGCACTAATAATAGCTCTTCTAATTCTTCTAACTTTACTTATCTACCATTACCTGCAATTA
>MFRM01000003.1:0-47095 GCA_001784555.1 Candidatus Melainabacteria bacterium RIFCSPHIGHO2_02_FULL_34_12
GGTGGTTTTGCATCTGCTGCCGGTGGCTTTGCATCTGCTGCTGGTGGCTTTGCATCTGCTGCCGGTGGTTTTGCATCTGCTGCTGGTGGTTTTGCATCTGCTACCGGTGGTTTTGCATCTGCCGGTGGTTTTGCATCTGCTGCTGGTGGTTTTGCATCTGCTGCAGGGGGGTTTGCATCTGCTGCTGGTCCAAATCCTGCAGGTTTATCTGCTTTTACTTTTGGTTCAACAGCTCCCAGAACTCTTGCTGCTTCTTCTAAATCTTTTGATATCTCAATCAATACTTTTTTATTTTCATCTGAGAGTTCTTTAGATTCATTGACTATTTTTTCTAGTTCTTTTGCTATTTCTAGAATAATGTTGGCTTGTGATTCAAGAGAGTCTTCCCCCAGCGCATTATTTAATTTATTCGATTCGGAATCTAGTTTTGTTTTTTGCTCAGCTTCAATTGCAGGTTTTGATTTAATAAGACTTTGTAGCTTCTTGGCTGATTTTACAACTTTTAAAATTGCTTTATCTTTATTAGCAGTAGTTTGGGATTCGTCGCTAGCTTTTTCAACAGCAGGTTTTGCATCTGCTGCTGGTGGCTTTGCATCTGCTGCTGGTGGTTTTGGGTTAGCTTTGTCAAGCGGCGGTGCAAAACCTCCACCTACTCCTGCATTTCTTGGTTTGTCAGCTTCAACAGCCCCATCATCAAAAATATATTTTGTTTTATTTACAGGATTTGCAGTTTCATGCTGAATAAAATGGAATTTCCCATCTGCATCTCTTATAAGAGCAAGTGAGCCAAAATTATTTCCATCATATAAACTTCCATCATAATTTCCTATTACTACACCACCATTAGTTTTATCTTCTACTGTTTTATTTTTAAAGAAATCTGAATCCCCAGCAATTCCTGTAGCAAGACCTTCTACAAAACTTTTCATTTGCTTGGTTTTTACATCAGCACCTGTCCAGTCAGTGCTTTGCAATAATGCAACTAAAGAATCCATAACAAACTGCCCGTCAAGTCCATTTTTAGGATCACTTATATAATTAGCCATGCTCTTTTGAAATGCTTTGAAGAACTCTCCTTTTTGATCAGGAGGTAAAGTATTCATGTACTCCATCACTCCATGAAGTTCATCCATTCTGAACACATGTTTTCCTGAACCATCATCATTTTCCCAAAAACTTTTAGTAAGAATTTTTGCTCTTTCTTCAAGTGATTCTCCTTCTTTTCCTTTTAGAACAGTCTGAGCCATGTTCAATGATTCACTGGTTTTAAGTTTTATTTCCTGTCCTTTTGCTGCAAGTCGCATTCTTGACCATTCAGTGTTTTCAGGACTTTCAATATCATCCTTCAACATAAGGACATAAGGATCTCTTATAAGAGATGCATTTCTTACATCGAACTTATCATTTTTCAGTGATTCCGGCGGTTCAATAAGTCTTGGGTTTTGATCTAATTCCTGTCTTAATCTCTCTCTGATTTTTTCAAACTTTGCTCTTTCTTGTCCTCGTACAGCTCCAAGATCACTGTATAAAACATCTCTTAGAAGTGAAACATTATCTCTGTCATCTATAACACCCTTACTGCCATCTTCCGTAAATGTATCAAAATCGTCGCTTCTTAAAATTTCTCGTGTTTCTTGACGGCTGGTTGTTTTACCAAAATCATTGGCTATTTTTTTTAATATGCTTAATGCTTGAGGCGATATCTCTTTTGACATTTAATTTTTGATCTGGCGGTTTTAGTCCGTACGATCATTCCCCTGTCTTTTATTTTTTCTTTTTTTCTTTTTCTCTGGGCCTATGCGCCGTATACCTAACCTTTTAAAACACTTCTGTTATCTAATGATTAAAATCGTCAGTACAAAGCGTTATAAAAGGGATTAATTTTTTCTTACCCTTATGAATTGCATTATTAAATAGATTTCATAGTCCTTCATCTGTAAGGATTAGGGCTCTTATGGACAATACTAAGGGTTAACCCTTTCTTAATTCATATGCTGAAACAATATCTAGTTATATATTCCATAATTTTCTTATACTCATTTATATTATTTGGTTTTTTAATATAAAGATCTGCTCCATGTTCATAACAGTTTTTCATGTCAGAGATCGAGTCAGAGCTTGTAAAAATAACGGTGGGTATAAGATACATACTTTGATTAGATTTAATTTGTTGCAAAACCTCAAGACCTGTAAGTTTTGGAAGATTCATGTCAAGAAGAATTAAATCAGGCAATTTTTCATTTTTTTCTAAGAGGTTGTTTAAAATTTCTATAGCATTTTGTCCATAATTAGCCAAAAATATCTTTCCAGTGATATTCAATGTTTTTAAGGAGTATTTAGTAAGAAAAACATCGTCTTGATTGTCTTCCACTATTAAAATATCAATGTTTTTTTCAGCCGTGATCACTATATTTCCTTAACTGCATTCTAGGTAAAGTAAAATAAAACTTGCTGCCTTTTCCTTTTTCTGATTCTACCCATATAGCACAACCATATTTTTCAAGGATTTTTTTAACAATTGCCAACCCGGCACCAGTACCCTCATATTCATCCTGAGAGTGTAATCTTTGAAAAAGACCAAAGATCTTTTCCTGGTAATCTTTTTCAATCCCTATACCGTTATCTTCTACACATATACAGACTTTGCCAGGATCAAAATTTGCATCTTCTGATAATGAGACACAGACTCTGGGTGTTTTTGATTTATTAAACTTTATTCCATTGGCTATTAGATTTTTAAGCACTGATGAGATCTTCTCACGGTCACCCATAACTTTAGGAAGGCGATCCGGCAATATTATTTCTGCATTTTTGCTTTGGATAAAGGCTGTAAGCTCAAACTGGATTTCTGTTAAGATATTGTTTAAATCTATCTCTTCATATTCTTTATCTTTATTATCACGACTGGCTCTTGCTAAGTTAGTTAAATCCTGGATTAATCGTCTCATTCTCTGAGTGGCATTTACAATCCGGTTAAAGTAACCTGACTGTTCTTTATCATTGTTGTTTGATAATTTAGCCTGAAGGATACTGACAAAACTTTCTATTGTTCTTAAAGGTTCTCTAAGATCATGAGAAGCAATATAAACAAAAGAATCTAGTTCCTGATTAACCTGCTTCAATACTTCATTTGCTTGTTTTAACTCGAGTTCTGATTTTTTTGCAGCTTCCAGGAGGTGATTTCTCTCAATTGTGCCTGTAATAATGTTTGTTGTTGCTTTAATAAATGAAAGTTCCTCATCATCAAATTCATGCTGTTTTTTAAAATAAAGAGTAATTGCTCCTACTGAGTGATTATTTACTACAATAGGAACTGAAGCTATTGAACTTATCTTATTTTTTCCAATGCTTTGTCTGAAAAATCGAGAATAACCTACATTCATAGTCTCAGTATTTTTAATTAAAATGATTTGTTTTTTAAAGATAGATCTTAATGAAGGCCAGCTTTCGCTTACATCTTTTGAGTGAAGAGTGAACTTTAGTTTATTGTTATAGGTCTCTTCAAACTTTTCAGGAAATCCATAAGATGCCACAATATATATTTGTTCTTCAGGCTTTTTTAAAAGCAAAACCACGCCATAATCTGTACCAGTAAGTTCACAAAATGGTTTCAATACATTGTGTGCAACTGTAACAAGATCAGAAGTAAATAAATTTGAACATGCGTAAGAAATATCCTCAATTGCTTTAAGCCGCTTTAAGGTTTTTCCGGAATTTAAGAGAGTAACCGGCTCTTTATAAAGAGCATCTTCATTTGGAGGTAAATTAGCTGTTTGCAAGGAATTATTCCTCCTTTTAATTTTGATTCATTATATAGAATTGTTTAAATATTAGCACCAATAATTGGATTAAATACTCTTAATTGATTCACGGTAAAAGTATTAGACGCATGTTTAATCCCTTACAATTCATTGCCAAAAATCAATTTAACTTAATTTCTCTTAAAAATAAATTTTTTTTAATGTACGCAACTCAGTTGATTTTTTGAAGTTTAAGTATTGTTTTCTTAAAAAAGATAAATTGAAGAATTCGCTTGCACTTATAGAGTTAACGTTTTATACTCAAACTACTTAATCAGCACTAATAAAATTACAAATAATTCTCCTGCTTAAAGTCCGGAAGAATAAAAGCTATTACACGGATTTTAGGCCGAGAAAGAAAGGAAAATATGAACAGCCCAGCATTGAAATCAAGCAATAAATACAAAACAAAGTTATTAATTGTAGATGACAATAGTAATAACAGAGCAGCATTAAGTTATTGGCTTCAGGAAGAAAATTATGAAATATTACATGCAAATGACGGAATTAGCGCATTAAAAATAACAGAAACTTTTATTCCAGACATTATATTACTTGACTATAATTTACCTGGCATGGATGGCGTAGAAGTATGTCAAAAAATCAGATCAAATCCAAAGCTTCCTTTTATACCTGTAATTATGACTACGTCTTTTGCTCCAGAAGCAAATATTATGGCGCTTGAACAAGGTGCTGATGAATTTATTATTATGCCTATTATGCCTTCAGAACTTAAATCCAGGATTAAAGCTATGCTCAGGCTTAAAAAAGCTGTTTCAGAATCTACTGAACTTATAAAGGAAAACAAAAAGCTCCAGGAACTTGACAAAATAAAATCTAATTTTGTCTCTAAAGTTTCACATGAGCTTAAAACTCCTCTTCAGTCAATACTGGGATATACAGACATTCTAAAGGAAGGCTTACAAGGAGAATTAAATTACCAACAAAAACTGATGATTAAACAAATCCGGGATGCCGGTGATCAATTATTAAATCTAATTACCCAGCTTCTTGACGTCGAAAAAATCGAAAAAGGAGAACTGGAAATATCTTCTGAGGTTTTTAGCATTCAAACATTATTTAACTATTTATCACAAGTAATTAATCCTATGGCAATAAAAAAGCAAGTTACTTTAAATTTTGTGCTGGAAGATAAAGATATTGAATTAATGTCTGATAAAAATATAGTACAAAGGATTTTACTGAATATAATTTCAAATTCAATAAAATTCTCTAAAGAAAACACTAAGATTTTTATTTCTGCAAAAGAAGCTAAGGATAACTGCATTGAATTTAAAATTATTGATGACGGCAAAGGAATATCTAAATCAAATATTGCTTATATTTTCGATAAATTCTGGCAAGAAGATGATTCTATAACCAGAAACTACGGTGGGGTTGGAATAGGACTTGCACTGGTAAAAAAACTAGTGGTTTTACTTGGCGGACAAATATTTGTTGACAGTAAACCTAACAAAGGTTCTACATTTCGTGTTTTACTCTCAAAAGAATTAAATAACTACCTACCGGTAAGTATGGAAAATTTACAAGTAGTAGTTTAATTACAATACTGCCTAATAAAGCGAGGTTTGTCTGATTAATTCAGCAAACCGAGCGGTCTTTGGAAAGGTGGCTCTGAGGAGCAACGTCACCGCAAGAGCCACCTGAATAATTAAGACTAGTGTCTTTTCCATCTGATTAAATTCCAGTCAATTGGAATATAATTTCTACTCTGACATGAGGGACAGACAAAAACAGGATCGTTTTGACCTACAATCATAGGTCGTGTAAAAAAGGATTTGCAATTACCACATTTTAGAGAAATATCTTTTTTTGACAGAAACTCAAACTGAGCAGGCAAAATTGCATTTCGTCTTTGTGCAATTTCCTGCCAGCGTTTTAAATCATCTTCTGTGGGTTGCATGATCATATTCTATAATAGTTGAATTGTGGACCTGAAACAAATTAAAAATCAATACGGATTAAGTGAACTTGAAGTTTACAAACAAGACACTGCCACTCAAAAAGTTATATTTACTGCAAATGAGTTAAAACAACTAGATTCACAATATACAGAAGGTATTTCCTTAAGATTAATAAAAAACAAAAAATTAGGTTTTTCTGCAAGATACGGCAAATATGATCTGGACGAAATGATAAAAGAAGCACTTACAATTTCAGAATATTCACCTGAGGTAAATTTTGAATTCCCCGAGAAAGCAGATAATAACTCAAAAAATAATGAAAGGGTATGTCTTGTACCTGCCCCCACCTCAACAATAGATCTAAATCTCTTTAAAACAAAAGGAGAAAATATTATTGATATCGTACAAAACAAGACAAAAGGAACCCTCATCGATGTAGTTTTTGAATTATCACATCAGAATGAGATTCTTAAAAACAGCAAAGACTTAATGACCAATTTCAATAAAATTTTATACTCATTTTCAGTTAATTTAAGAGAAACCAACGAAAATGATTTTATAGAGATTTACACGGCTGTAACCGAAGAACAAATACCTGATTACTTATCTTATCTTCAAGAAATTTTAACTTTATACTCATTTGCTAAAAAACATTCAGACATAAAAAGTGGTAAGTGTCCTGTATTATTTACACAAAGAGCCTTAAAAGATTTACTGGATATTATTGAGTCTGCACTAAACGGAAAGATGGTAAACGAAAGATCTTCTCCATGGCATGACAAGCTTGGGAAAAAGGTTTTAAGCGAAAAGATTACATTAAAACAAGATCCTGGTTTTGGCTTTATGGCACGAGGATACGACGATGAGGGAAACGAAATAAAAAAAATGAATCTTGTAACTAATGGTATTCTTGAGAATTTTTATTTTGATTTAATTACCGCCGGTAGGGGCATGCCGCGGCATGCCCCTACCGGAAATGGATTTAAACCATCCTTAGCTTTACCACCAGAACCCTCACTTTTAAATTTAATTCTTTCACCGGGTAAAAAATCATTAGATGAAATTATTAAAAGTATTGATTATGGTCTTATGGTGGATCAAACCATGGGCGGATTAAGTACAAATATTTCTGGCAACATGTCATTAAATATCGACATGGGATTTCTTATTGAAAAAGGAGAAATAAAAGGAAGAGTTAAAGATACAATGATTAGTGGAAATATTTACAATGCGTTAAATAATGTAATTGACTTATCAAATGAATCAAAATGTTACTGGTCTCAGATTTATAATCCTGATATGCTTCTGGACGGATTTACAATTACTTCAAAATAATGAGACAATCCTAATTTTAATTAAAGGCGAACAGACCAATTTTTTGCGCAGCCGGGTGCTTACTATAGTAAGCACCTACAGGATTGGAAGGCAAGCAAAAAATTCAGGTCTGTGAGCCAATTAAAATTAGGGTTCAATAAATTACGATACATTTGAGGAATACTATATAAATGATAGTAACCAGTTCCTGGCTTTAATGGTTAACGGATGAATCTTTTTATTTTTTTTAATTACATCCAGCAATTTATGATCAATGGCTAAAAGAACGGCCTGCTCTAGTCCCTTTTCTTTAACTGCTTTTCTAAGCGGAGCAGCATACTTCCTGTCACGCCCAGGTTCACTGGCATCTGCAAGATATACCACCATGGTTAGTTTAGTCATTTCTGGCTCTGCAAGAGTATGGCATCTTATTCCTCCCAGAACATCAGGATCAGTTATCCCATATTTTTCTTTTGCAATTTCAGCACCTACTCTTGCATGAAGAAGATGAGGTGTTTCATAATCTAACTGATCAAGCTCTATGTTTTTTTGTTTCGCAATTTCAAGTAATTGTTCATTTTTAATTTCTTTTGCACAATCATGCAATAACCCCGAAAGCTCAGCTTTATAGTGATCCAGCCCAAGTCTTTTAGCATATTTTTTTGCTGTCTTTGAAACACTTAAAATATGATTATATCGTTTTTCACTTACAGATTCTTTAAGCCATTTTTCAATTTCTGGTCTTAGATTTTTAAGCTGGCGTTTGATGTTTTTATCGTAATCTGGCATTTTTAATCCTAACTAAAACTGTTTTGAAAATCTTAAATCCCCGGTAAAGAAATATCTGATATCAGGAATTTTATATTTAAGCATTGTAAATCTTTCTAAACCCAGTCCTGCAGCAAACCCAATCCATTCTTTAGGATCAATGTTTACGGCAGATAAAACGTTTGGATCCACCATTCCGCATCCAAGAAGCTCAAGCCAACCACGGTTTCCACATGTAGTACATCCATGCCCGTCACAAAAAGGACACTGAGCATCAAGTTCTGCGCTGGGTTCAGTAAACGGGAAAAAATCAGGCCTGAATCTTGTTTTAATTTCTTTTCCAAAGAATTCTCTTATAAACTCATTTAACACCCATTTCATATTTGCAAAAGTAAGGTTTTTTTCTACTGCCAGAATTTCAAGCTGATGGAAAAAAGGCATTTTCCTTGCATTAATTTCCTCGTTTCTGTAAACCCTTCCATGAGCAAGTATTCTTAACGGTGGAGGATTTTTTTCCAAGGTTCTGATTTGTACAGTTGAAGTGTGACTACGAAGCAAAACATGAGGAGAGATATTAGTATAAAAAGTATCCTGCTCGTCCCGGGCTGGATGATCAGGTGGTGTATTTAAGGCAGTAAAGTTATAAAAATCAGTTTCAACTTCTGGACCATCAACTTTTGTAAAACCCATTCCATGAAAAATATCAACGATCTCATTAGTAACCATACTTAATGGATGCTCCTGTCCGCTTTCCTGGTAAATGCCCGGCAGGGTTATATCAAAAGCTTCTTTAGAAATCTTTTTAGCAAGTTCACTGTCTTCAACTTTGGATTTTTCTCCATCATAAACAGAAACAATATATTCTTTTAGTTCATTAACTAGCTTTCCAAAAAGGGGTCTTTCTTCTTTAGAAATATTTCTTATGTTTTTTTGCTGATTTGCAAGAAAACTTTTTTCGCCGAGATATTTAATTCGAAACGCCTCAAGTGCTCTTGAATCAAGAATATTTGCTGAATCAGAAGCAATTTCTTTTTTTAGTTTATTGATTGTTTCTTCCAATGTATTCACCATTATACCGACAGTATTAATCGCACCAGTACACATTTTAACATCGTAAAGGATTATAATAGACTAATGCCTTTAGATCTTAAAAAAGTTATTACTCAGTTTAGCAGTCTTGAAAAGCAAGGAGCCAGAGAACAAAGCCAGAACAGGCTTGATGCTACCTATAAATTATTTGAAAATGCAACTAAAAATGAAAAAACATTGTTCAGTAAAATAACTGAAACCCAATCTTCTCAAAAAGCAGGTTTCTTTTTTGCAATACCTGATCAAATAGAAAAAATAGATTTACTTACTGAATCCCAGGCAAATTTTTCGCTTCCACATGTAACAGTAGCAACTGACGGTTCTCAAATTAATCCCTCAGCTCATGAATTTACCGGGGCTTCTTTAATAAACATAGGGCTTGTGGGTATTCCGTATTTTGAAACTTCCTTGCCTGTTTTACTTTCTTCTGAACCCAAAATATACAGCAGCACTGAAGATATTATTTCATCAAATATAACCCAGAATATTCAGGAAGAAGATTTAATTGCATATGAAAGAACCTTAAGGGAAGTAGAAGAACTTGTAAGCCTTGCAAAAAAATACATCGCCTATAAAATACCTGTAATTGCTCTTCTTGACGGAACTTTAATTCACTGGCATCTTGAAAAATTTAATGCTGTTTTTATTGAGCAATTTATGAAAAGATTTACCGATGCTATTTTAGAACTAAAGTCTTTAGGTATTCCTGTTGCAAGTTTTCTAAGCAATTCCAGATCAAATGATCTGATTAACATGCTTAGAATATTTAACTGCCCTTATGAATCCGTGGACTGTAAAAAATATTGTGCGGGGCTTGATTCAAAAAACTATCCATGTAATCCTATCCCGGACTATAAACCAGTTATGGATAGAAAGCTTATAGAAAAATTATTTTCCTTAAAAAACACAAAAGAAGGAACCAGAAGCATTCTCTTTCGTTCAAACAGCAAAATTCTTAATTATTATTCTGATGATATAAAAATATTCTTTTTTTACATGGATACCGGAACTGAAATAGCAAGGGTAGAACTTCCAGCATATGTAGCTCATGACAAAAAGTTATTGAATCTTGTTCATAATGTAATATCGCTTCAGTGTAAAGCAGGATTTGGTTATCCGATTACATTGAGTGAGGCTCATCTTCAGGCAGTAGTAAACCGAGATGACAGAAGGATTTTTTATGACTTAATAAAAGAATATCTTTTAGCTAAGCACGGTACATCATTAAAACTTTCAAACAAAGAACTAAAAAAGAGAATTAGTTTTGTCTAGTTATTTCCTGGTTTGTTCACTTGATTTTACAGTAAAGTCTCTGGCTTTCTTTAGAGGTGTTTTTATATTTTCTGACAGATTTTTTTGATTTATACCTTCTACTTTTTTATTTAAATTTACCAGATGCTGATTAAATTCTTTTACATTTTCTGTCAATGCAGAATCAGCCACACTCATATCAATCATGGTAAGTGAATAATTGATTTTATTTAAATTATCAAGAATGTTTACATTAAATGCCATGACATCATTAAAAAATTCAGGTTTTAAAACATTATTTGAAATATTAATTAAATCCTGAGAAAAATTTCCCAGATCACCTTTCAATGCTTCAGGAAAATCTTTATTAGCTATAATTTTGTTTAAAGTATTAATGGGCTTTTGAAGCCTTATTAAGAGTTCATTTGCTTCATTTGTCTTATTTGCAAATCTGTTTTTTAGCTCTATCAATTTTTTTTCATTTTCTGCAAGATGAGCTGCTGTTTGGCTGAGAGATTCAGAAGCTCTTGCAAATGCATTTCTGGCATTTTGAAAATTCTCCGGAGTTAGCTGTTTAATGATTGAATGAGAAAACATTTCAAGTCTGTTTACAAGTTCAAGAGAAGCATGCAGCCAGGTATCTGTAGTAATAGGCTCCTGTATAATCCATGCCTTAGTTCCATTAGTATCTTCTTCCGGAAGAATAATTTCCAGTACTCTTCCCTGGTTTGGTCTTAAAGAAGTTATGGTTAATTGTGACCCTGCTTCAGGTTTTGGAAATCTTTTATTTGTTATTTTTACAGTTACAATAACACCATCATGAGTAGGTCTTGTTTTTATAACCTTACCTATCTCAGTCCCAAATGCAGTGACACTGGCTCCCTGGGGCAAGCCATCTATATTTTTAAATTTTGCTTCAAATGTTCTTTGGGAATCCACGTAGGCATATATGCTTAATCCAATAATAAAAGCAAAAGTCAAATAAAAAAAAAGCCTGAACATAAATAAATGCCTGCTTTATTCCTGAGTAAGTGCTTTTTCTTTGGTTCTGGCTTCTTCAATGGACGTTTTGTATTCTTCTATATCATTATTATTCTGAAATACAGAAACTATCTCACCTGAGCTAGGCACCACTATTCCAACTGTTGCTGTTTTGCTTTTGTTTAGTTCATAAAATTCAGTGAGTTTAAGTTCTTTTGCTGTTTTTTCAGATATCTTTGCCTTTGATGGAGTTGAAACATTAAGTTGCAAAAAATCTATATCCGGTGTTTCTTTTATAAGCTGATCAAGAGTAGGCTGAATATTTTTACAGCCCGGACACCAACTTGCAAATATTTCAACAACAAGGATTTTCTTCCCTCCAACTTGGTCTGCCTGTTCTGATTTTGTATGGTTTTTATCACCTTTTTTCTTAAAGAAAAAAGCCTGTGATTCATTATTAAAAGTTAACAAGCCCAGTGTAAAAATCAGAAAATAAATTATTAGATTCTTAAGCATCTACTCCTCCAGAAATTATTTAAGTAACCATATATGAATCTATTATAAAACGCCTCCCTTCAAATTGACTATCTCTGGAGCAAGCTCACAGAGTTTTTCGCCGATTTGAGCCATGGGCATCGGGAGGGGTTAGTAAGGAGGCGTTTTGTTACTACTCCCTCATATCTCCGGGAGCAAGCTCCCGAGTTTTTCGCTCGGGAGCAATAAAGCGATTTTTTAATATTGTTTATGTAATCTCAATTCTTGAAGACTATGCGTTACACTTCACGGATGTTCCTGAATCTAAAGGGGCATTTCATGAAACGCCCTACTTGTCAGTGATTTTAATTATTGTTAGCATGTAAAGGTTAAAAAATTCATTGATTTAAATAAAAATAATACAGAACTAAAATGAAAGAAAAAATATTTATATTCTTAAAAGAAACAATTGAGCTAATTGTAGTTACCTTAATACTTCTAATAATAATCAGACAAGGGTTCATTGAAGCAAGATATATACCAAGTGAATCTATGATTCCTACGCTGAGAGTAAATGATCGTTTAATTGTTGAAAAAGTAAGCAAAAATCTAAGACTACTCGGTTTAAAGATGCCACTTCAAAGAGGCAATATTCTAGTCTTTTATCCCCCAGCTGAGGGTAATCGCGGGAAAGATCTTCATTATGATCCACTAAGCGTTTTTGCCAGATGGACAGGTTTACCTTTTTTACCGCAGGATGATGCCTATATTAAAAGAGTAATTGGTTTACCGGGTGATACTGTAGAAATTAAAAATGGAGCAGGGGTATATATAAACGGAATGCTCTTATATGAACCTTATGCCAATGAACTGCCGCATTATAGCTGTACAAACCTTAATGACATAGAAGTTTACAGAAGACATGGTAAAACAGGAAAAATAGTTGTTCCAAAAGGACATTTGTTTTTAATGGGAGATAACAGAAACAGAAGTCAGGATAGTCACGTCTGGGGATTCTTAGATCAGAAAAGAATTGTAGGTAGAGCAGTTGTAATAGTATGGAGAAGATTAAAAGATAAACCAATTTTTCTTTTATAAATTAAAGGCAGGCGAAAAAATATTTAATTTTTAAAATGTCATCAAAAGCCGAGAGAAAATCTGCATATGTAAGAGATTTGGATAAACCAATTAAAAGTTTTGGTCAGTCATTTTTCTGGCGTGCAGCCAGTTTATGGCTTCTTATAAGTTTATTCATGTTTTTATATTTTTCTCATCCATATTATTTAGGACAAGAATTTGAAAATGCAAGAGGACTTCTTTTTAAAGCCTATGTAATATTTTGTTTTTTAATTTGGCCTTATACCTGGTTTACTCTTAAATTTAACTATCGATTTAAAGATGATTTCAAGGACCCTTCGATTATATTTTTTGTCCTTCTTAAAAGAATCGGTTTATTATTTGCGACAAGAGACATTGCTCAAATTAAAGGTCTCTTTAAAGTAAAAAGATTTAATAATTTCTGCCTTACTTGCCTTGTAAAAGGTTTCTTTTTACCGTTAATGTCAATGTTTGTTTTTCATCACATAGGTGCTATCCAGGGATTATTAGTCAGAGTCTCAACCCCAATGGACGGTGTTCAGCTTGCAAATTGGTTTCTTGATTTAGTTTATAATTCTCTTTTTATAGTAGACACTGGTATTGCACTTGTCGGATACGGACTTGAATTAAAGTGGCTTGGAAATAAAACAAAGTCCGTAGAGCCTACAGCATTTGGCTGGGCAGTAGCACTTATGTGTTATCCTCCATTTAACAATACAAGCAGTATATATTTCCCTCTTCAAAGCAGGCAGGAATACTTTCTTCCGCTGACTGAAGAACAAAAAATATTCGTTAGAATTATTATTGTCTTACTTTACGGTGTATTTGTCTGGGGTACTATTGCACTTGGAGTTAAATTCAGTAATTTAAGTAATAAAGGTATTATCGATCGTGGTCCTTATAAGTTCATAAGACATCCTGCTTATGCATCTAAAAATATTGCCTGGTGGTTTGAGCATCTTCAGTACATGAAAGGCTTTCACAATGTTCTTCCTTTACTCTGCTGGAACATGATTTATACTCTTCGTGCATTTACAGAAGAAAGACATTTAATGAAAGATCCTGATTATCGCGCATATTGCAAGAAGGTAAAATATAGGTTTATTCCGGGGTTGATTTAATTACATCCGCGCCCTGTAGGACTTGAACCCACGACATTTGGTTTTGAAAATTATGAATTTTTCCTAGCAACAAGGGCAAACTGATAAAAATATTTCGAGAAGTACTCCAGGGGCGTATTATAAAGTTCTCCTCCAAAAAAAGAATCACAAAGAACTTCCCGTAAACGACATAATTCTTTTAGCTTCGGACCATGCCATCTTTTATCACTGATGGTTAGATCAAGCAAATCTAGAGCCCTATAAAATGCATTTGTAGCATAGCTTTCATTTTCTTTTTTTCGCCAGGAAATAATGCGATCTACATCACTGCCTACATTTCCAAGCTGTTCAGAAAGTGACATTTCATGCCATCTTCCGGATTCTGCTAAATCTTTGTGAATATAGTTCATTCTTTTATTAGTAAATCAACGATTTCAATAATTTTCTTTTGCAATTCTATACTTTCAACTCCTCTTGAACGATTGTTTTGTCGTGGCCTTACATTAATCATTGAATCAAACTCAATTCTATTTTCTTCCTGTGAATCTGGATAAATATTAATCCCCCACAAATCATCCTGTGATGCTCCCTGCTCAAGTAAGAATTTTTCTTCATCTGCATGCATGCTTCCACCAATAGCCATTATTCTCTTTTCAACATCAACAACTGCTTTCACCATATCACCAAATCCTAAAGAAGCTATATCTTTAAGTTCTTTAAGGGTAATTGATCTATTAACTAAATTTATTTCTGACATTTTTGCTAATAAAAAGATTTGAAATTCGCGCCCTGTAGGAATTGAACCCACGACATTTGGTTTTGGAGACCAACGTTCTACCGCTGAACTAAGGGCGCATTCTAACCGCTCATTTTGTGAGCGAGCCTCGCCCACGATGTGGGCGGGAGAATCAGAGGATCAGAAATCAGTATCCAGAAATTAGAAAAAATACTTTTTATAAGTAATTATTCAGATTCTCGTTCCTAGGATTATACTTTACTAATTCAATATTTACATTTACGATAGTAAAAAGATATTCAATTTAATGTATTTTGAATTAACCAATGCTAATTTCTAACTTTAAATACTAAAATAGGCTGAATAGTTTAAAATATACAAGTGCTTTCAAAGAGACTGATAGTACGATAGTAAAAGAGTAAAAATGACACCCTCACAAATTGAACTGGGAGTACCCAGAAAACCCGAACCTCAAGATCAATCTAAAGAACAGGTAAAACCTTTTAATGTTCTTGAATTTTTAAAGGAGGTAAGGGGTGAATTCATTAAGATAAGCTGGCCTTCAAAAGAACAGACCACCAGAGAATTCTTTTCAGTTATACTTTTAGTTGCAGTTATAACGAGCATCATCTTTCTTCTAGATAAAGTTTTCGGGTTTATCGCAAACCTCTTTATGGGAAGAATATATTAAAGAAATCTAAAGAACTAAAATGCCAAAAGCAAAACAACAACAAAAAACACAGACAAGAAACTGGTATGTAATTCAGACAGCTTCAGGTCATGAAAATAAAGTAAAAGAACACATTGAAAAGCGCATAAAGACTTTAAATGCTGACGATAAGATTTTTAACGTTATTGTCCCGGAAAAAGAAGTTACAAAAATCCATGACGGGAAAAGAGTAGAAAAGAAAGAACGTGAATTCCCAGGTTATGTATTAATTGAGATGTTAATGGATGATCTTACCTGGAGAATTATTAAAGATACTCCGGGAGTAACCAGATTTGTTGGAGCAAATAAACAGCCATTGCCTGTTCCACCTTCTGAAGTAAGAAGAATTTTAAGAAAGAGTCAGATATTTACCAAGACAAAAGAAGGTAAGAAAATTATTGATGTTGTCGTGGGCGAATCAGTTAAAATCCAGTCTGGTCCTTTTGAAGACTTTATCGGCGAAATTACTGAAATAAATGAAGAAAGAGAAACTGTAAAAGCTCTTGTAAGTATATTTGGAAGATCAACTCCGGTAGAACTTTCATTTGATCAGATTGCTAAGTTATAAAGTAGAGTCCTTTTAATTTCTTATATTTGGCTTATTATTTTTCTTATACAAAACATAAAATATGGAATAACTTTTGCCAGGAAATTGTTAAGATAATCCGAATTTTATATTTGATATAGCAGGTAAATAAGCAGCTTTCAAGGTAGAGGTAAAAATATTGCTTTACCGTGGTATAATTCCACATGTAGTACAGGAAGCCAAATGGCTGGGGTTTTTTAAACTTCCAGCTTTTTTAGTTTAATGAGGACTTGAAATGAAGTTTAAAAAAGACAGCCAAAAAACCAATGAGCAACTTGCTATTTATGCATTTAACCTAAGGCCCTTGATAAAGGCTGTTGTAAACAGACTGGGTTTTGATTTGCTTAATATTTCATTTATTTGTGAAAATCAGACAAACTATTTAAGAATTACTATTTTGCACCAGGATTATTTAATTACACTTAATGATTGTGAAGTGGTCAGCCGTGAACTAGAAAAAGAGTTAGACAACAAAAATTTGATTCCTTGTTCTTATATTCTTGAAGTACAAAGCAAAGGAATAGACAGTAATTCCAAGAACAAACCAAATCATGAATTTGTTCTGGATAAATTAGGATTAGTAATTAAATCATAGGAGGAGAAAAATTTGTATAAGATAGGACCACAGCTTATTGAAGCTGCTGAACAACTGGAAAGTGAAAGGAATATACCAAGACAGGTTTTCATAAACGCAATCTGTGACGCAATACTTGCTGCATATAAAAGAAAAGTCCCGGATCATAATGTAGACGGTGTTCATACCCAGTTTGATGAAGTTACTGGTGAAATCGGAATATTTGTACCTAAGGTAATCGTTGAGACACTTACAAATGAATATCGTGAAATTGCTATTGCTGAAGCAAAAGAACTGCTTCCGGATGTTGAGCTTGGGGAAATTCTAGAAATAGACGTAACGCCTGATGATTTTGCAGAATATGGAAGAATTGCTGCACAAGCTGCAAAACAAATAATGACACAAAGACTAAGAGAAGCAGAAAAAGATCTAATCAAGCAGGAGTTTGTCGGCCGTCATGGAACGATGATGACAGGACAAATTAAGCGAATTGAAATTCTTAATAACGGCAAACCAAATGTAGTTGTTGATCTGGGACGTTTTGAGGGTCATATACCGCCCAGAGAACAATTACCTGGTGAAACTTATAAAGTTGGTTCAAGAATAAGGGTATATGTAAAAGAATTACGGGAGTCAGGAAGAATACCAAATGTTATTGTTTCTCATACTAATGAAGAGCTTGTTAAAGAAATGTTTGAGCTTGAAGTGCCTGAAATTGACGATGGCACAGTAGAAATAAAAGCCATAGCAAGAGAAGCTGGCTACAGGACTAAAATTGCAGTTCATTCAAACGACACTGATATAGATCCCGTAGGCGCATGTATAGGCAGTCGCGGATCGAGAATTCAAAATGTGGTTAATGAATTGCGAAATGAAAAAATTGATGTGATTCGATGGTCAAATGATCCGATTGATTTCATTTCAAATTCACTTAGTCCAGCACGAATTACTACAGTGGCACTTTATGATGATCCAGCTGGAAGACGTGCAGAGGTAATAGTTCCAGATGATCAGCTTAGCTTAGCGATTGGTAAAAGCGGTCAAAATGTTAGGCTGGCTGCAAAACTTACAGAATGGAAAATTGATATAAGAAGTGAAAGTCAAATTAAAGGACAACCATTTGGAGTAGGAGCAACTACTACTGTAGTTCTTGAACAAAAAGATGCTGAAGGTGAAAAACCTGCTGAGCCAAAAAAAGAAGAAAGCACCCAAGAACCCACAGAAAACCAGCCAGAAGTTTCCGAAAAAGAGGAAGTTGAGGAGACAAAAAATTAAAGACAAAAAAGAAACCAGACAATGCATTTCATGCCGTACACAGCTTCCCAGAAGCGGATTTTTTCGTATTACTAAAGTCACTCTGCCTGGGTTTGAAAAAATAGTCCTTAATCCAACAAGGCATGATTTTGGCAGGTCTGTTTATTTATGCAAAACACCTGTTTGCATAAATAACACAATTAAAGAAAAAAAGATTTCAAAAATGTTAAAAATCCCAAATAATAATCTAAATCTGGGAAAGATTATAAATGAGCTTGAAGAATTTAAAGGGGGTACAAAAATTAAAATATGACAATTACAAAACCCCGCGTATACGATCTGGCACGTGCAATTACATTAGATGAAGCTGATCAAAAAACACGTAAGCAAAAACAAACAGACATAACTAAACAGATTATTTCAATCTGCGAAGGACTTGGATATCCTGTAAAAAACGGCTCTAGCTCAATTGATGAAGGATTGATTACAAAGATTATCCCTGTTCTTAATCAGGAAGGATTTAATTTAAATACTGATTCTGTCCTTAAAGGAATTAAAGAGCAAGTTTCTGGAAAAAAATCTAAATCTGCTAAATCAGAAGAAGTGGTACAAGAACCTGTTCCACCACCAAAAAAGCAATTAAAAATTGTAAGAAGAATAAAACCTACGCCTGTGGTAGTAGAAGAAACACCTCCTGAACCATTAGCAAGTGAAGTTAAACAAGTAACCATTATCAAACCTACTATTAAAGAAGAAACATTTCCAAGAATTATAAAGGAAGAGCCAAAACCACCACAAATAAAAACACCCAGTGAACCATCTAATATAAGTCAAGCAAATAAGCTGAAATCCATAGAAACCAGAAAACCTTATCAACCTTCCGCTCAACCAATACAACCATTTCGGGTTGCAAAACCAACTATGGTCCCTTCTATGATGGGAAGAACAAAAAGGCCACATGCAAAAGGCGGACATCAGCAAAAAGAAAAAGAGAAAAAGGAAACAGAAACAGTAGCCACAATTACCAAGCCTGTTCTGGTTACTATCACTAATGCTATGACTGTAAAAGAACTGGCAGAAAGATTAATCTTACCTGAAACAGAAGTAGTTAAAAATTTGTTTGCAAAAAAAATTATAAAGACAGTAAATCAGACTGTAGAGCTGGAAATTGCAATTGAATGTGCAAAATCTTTTGGTTATGAAGTAAGTACTAAGATCGAAGAAGAAGAAAAAAATCTTCAACCCGATATATCTACTGAAGCTGATGAAGATCTTGTTCCGCGCCCACCAGTAGTAACTATTATGGGTCACGTAGATCACGGTAAGACTACTCTTCTTGATGCAATCAGAGAGACAAAGTTTAAAATCACCGAGCAAGAATCAGGTGGAATTACACAACATATCGGAGCTTATCAGGTAGAAATAGTTGACTATGATGGAAATAAAAGAAAGATTACTTTTCTTGATACACCGGGTCACGAAGCATTTACTGCTATGAGAGCACGTGGAGCACAGGTTACAGATATTGCTATTCTAGTAGTAGCAGCTGACGATGGAGTAATGCCTCAAACCATTGAAGCTATTGATCACGCAAAAGCAGCTGGAGTACCTATTGTAATTGCTTTAAATAAGATAGACAAAGACGGTGCACAGCCTGACAAAATCCTGGGACAATTAACTGAGCATGATCTTTTAATTGAAGATTATGGCGGAAAAACAGTTTGTGCCAAAATTAGCGCAAAAAAAAGATTAAATCTAGATGACCTTTTAACAAAAATAACTCTGGTGGCAGATGCTGAACTTTCACAAAAGTTAAGAGCTAATCCGAATAGAAATGCTGCTGGGGCAGTAATAGAAGCCCAGCTCTCAAAAGAACGTGGTCCAATTGCACATTTATTGGTACAAAACGGTACCTTAAAAAAAGGTGATTGTCTTGTTGCAGGCAAAGTAGCAGGGCGAGTAAGAGCAATGTTTAATGATCATGGCAAAGAAATAGAAGAAGCACCACCATCCATGCCAATTGAAATTATAGGGCTTCCAGATGTTCCAAATGCAGGTGACACTTTCCAGGTATATGACACTTATCAGAAAGCTAAAGAAATTGCACAGGAAAAACAAATTAAAGAAAAAGAAAGACACAGAGCATTCGGGCTTGTTGACTTTGCTTCAAAAGTACGAGAAGGACAAATTCATGAATTAAAAATAATTGTTAAAGCAGACGTAAAAGGTTCAGCTGAAGCCGTTGCTAAAGAAATTATTAATCTTTCCACAAAAGATGTACTTGTAAGACTGATACACGTTGGCACAGGAAATATATCTGAAAATGATATAAACCTTGCAGCAAGTACTGGTGCAATTTTAATTGGTTTTCATGTAAGTGTTGATCCTAATGCCCAGAAAATAGCACAAGAAGAAGGAGTCGATGTAAGAATTTATGAAATAATTTATAAAATTACAGAAGATCTAGAAAAAGCAGTGCTGGGTCTCTTAGAACCTGAAAAAGAAGAGGTTAAATTAGGAGCTGCTGAAATAAGAAAAATATTTACATACGGAAAAGGCAGTAAAATTGCAGGCTCATATGTAACCGAAGGAAAAATACAAAGGAATCAAATAGCAAAATTAATAAGGGATGGAAAAGTAATTCACGAAGGTAAGATAGATAATTTAAAACGGTTTAAAGATGATGCACGTGAAGTCCAAACTGGTTTTGAATGCGGGATTTCATTTGAAGGCTTTAATGGTATAGAAGAAGGCGACAAGATAGAGTGTTGGACGATTATTGAAAAAGAGAGGACCAGCTAGAGACGCCCCAGTGGAGCGTCTGTACATGAGGAGAATTTTCATGAAATCATATAATCGTTCTGACAGAATTAGCCAGCAAATAAAAAGAGAACTTTCAGAAATTATACAAAGAAACGAGATAAAAGATGATCGCTTAAGCGGTCTGATTTCAATTACTAATGTACAGGTTACCGGTGATTTAAGAAACGTCAAGGTTTATTTTAGTGTCTACGGTGAAGAAGCACAAAAGGTAGGCACCTTAGCGGCTCTTGAAAATGCTACAGGCTTTTTACGGGGTGAACTTTGCAGAAGACTTGGCATAAAATTTGCACCAGAGCTAGCTTTTAAGCTGGATGATTCCCTTGAACGTGGAGATAGAATTACAGAACTTTTAGAGAAAATTAAAAACGAAGAAGTGTGACGTAATAAAATTATAATTCTATGTATGCAAAAACATTTTGGTTTCTTAAACATAAATAAGCCAGTAGGCTGTACATCACACGATGTGGTGGCAAAACTGAGAAAAGCACTTGGCATAAAAAAAATCGGACATGCAGGAACACTAGATCCTTTTGCTTCCGGAGTACTTATCATTGGAATAAATGAGGCTACAAGGCTTTTTGAATATCTGCCTTCCGATAAAGTTTATATTGCAGAAATTAAATTTGGAATTGAAACAGATACAGATGACATAACAGGAAAAATTACTAATGAAAGTAATAATATTCCTACTTTAGATCAAATAACTGAAAAGATTAAACTGTTTACCGGAGATATTAAACAAAAACCTCCGATTTATTCTGCAATTAACATTAAAGGCGAAAAAGCTTATAAACTTGCAAGGAAAAATCAGATTTCCCTCGATGATATAAAAGAAAAAGAAGTAACCATTTACTCTATTGAAATAATTTCATTTATTGAATCTAAATTAAATTTAAAGATACATTGCTCCAGCGGCACTTATATAAGATCGATTGCCAGAGATTTAGGGAAATCACTTAATACTTTTGCTACATTATCTTCATTAAAACGGATAAAAACCGGGGATTTATTTACCATTGAAAAAAGTATAAATCCAGAATCAATAACTACTGAAAATCTTTCTTCTTATCTGATTTATCCTCAAAAAGCTATAAATCTTTCTACAGTACATCTTAGTAAAGAACAAATAAATGACATTTATTATGGAAAACCTACATTTATAAAGGATTTGCAAATAAAAGAAAAAAATAAAGAACTTCAGCTCCTAGATAACAATAATGTGCTTATTGCTATCGGACTTTTGGCAGATGATTGTATTATTAAACCGAAAAAAGTTTTTATAAATCAAAACAACTAACTTATGGAAGAAAAGCAAATTAACAACAGGGAGAGCATTCTTTGGACTATATCAATTCCACAAGTAATTTTGATTATAATTTCTATGATCTGGATTTATTTTGATACAGGCATAAATATAGCCAGTAAATTTAATTTTAATTACAAAATACTAATTTTAGGAATAATAATAGGGGGAGGTCTTTCTGCATCCGGATACGGTTTTTACAGGCTAATGAAACATTATAAAAATATAAGTTCATTCTCCTCAATAGTAAATTTTTTTGAACAATATCTTTCCCCTGCATTTCAAAATTTAAAATCAATTGACTTTATTGTCTTATCAATTATCTCCGGATTTACAGAAGAGATATTTTTCAGGGGATTACTTCTACAACGCACCGGAATAATTATTTCCAGCCTTGCATTTGGAGCCTTACATCTGCCTGGTTTTAAAGTATGGATTTATGCAATATGGGCTTTTTTATCTGGTGTTTTCTTTTGTTATTTATATATTTTTTCAGGCTCATTATGGCTGCCTATAATTGCTCATACGGTAAATAACATTATTGGAATGTTCATGCTGAAGAGAATGGGAGATAAATAAAATTCTTACTCTTCCTGATCTTCTACTAATTCATAAAGTTCATTTGCTATATCTTCAAGGCCGCTAATTAAATCATCATCGTTTTGTGCTTCAATGGAATCTATGGCATCACTTATAGCCATAAGAGCACGGCCAGCAGCAGCTTTTAATTCGCCGGATTCTAAAGACCAGTCAGAAGCTATATCTACTAAATTTACTTTCTTTAAAGACATGAATCAATTCTCCTTAACTTTAACTATTTGACTATTCAACTATTTGACTATTCAACTACGAAAATAATTTTTTTACACACTCCACAAAAATATTTATTTGCTCAATACTGTTCATCTCAGTTACACTAACAAGTACCTGATTTGTTTTATATCCATCTATTCCATTTAAGTCAAGACCCGGCAGTATATATTGGTCTGTCATTTTGATTATAAATTCAGAAGCAGGTATTGGTATTTCAAGTACAAACTCATTAAAGAAGGGCTTATTATATGAAAGGTTGCACTTTTTCCCTGATTTGCCGGATATTTTTTGAAATTCTGAGGCTAAATAGTGAGCCCGGTTTAAGGATATCTCAGCAATTTTCTTAAGACCATACGGTCCCATATAAGTTAAATAAACAAGTACTGCTAGCGCATTAAGCGACTGATTCGTACAAATGTTACTGGTAGCATTAGCACGTCTAATGTGCTGTTCCCTGGTCTGAAGTGTAAGTGTAAATGCTCTTTTCCCTTTTACATCTTTAGTAAGACCTACAATTCTGCCTGGCATCTGCCTTACAAATTCTTTTAAGCAGCTTATAAACCCTACATATGGACCTCCATAGTTAAGTGGATTTCCAAGTGCCTGGCCATCTCCAACTGCAATATCTACTCCTAGTTCTCTGGGTGATTTTAGTAATGCAAGACTTATTAAGTCTATATTTGCCACTAAAAGTCCGCCGCATTTATGTACAATCTGTGCAATTTCAGAAACTGGCTCCAGACAGCCTGCAAAATTTGGATTTGAAATTATAAAACATGCAACATTATCACCTGTTTTTTTCTTTAGAAGTTCTATGTCTGTAGTTCCATCTTTAAAATCAATTAGTTCAAGTTCTAGATTTGCTCCCCAGCTATATGTTTTGCATATGGCAATGGCTTCAGGGTTTATACATTTTGAGATAAGAATTTTTTTTCTTTTTGTAAGTCTGCATGCCATAAGCGCAGCCTCAACAACAGCTGTGGAACCATCGTATACTGAAGCATTTGCAGCATCCATACCTGTAAGGTTAGAAATAAGGGTTTGAAATTCATAAATTGCCTGAAGTGTGCCCTGACTTACTTCTGGTTGATATGGCGTATAGGCAGTGTAAAAATCACCTTTTGAAAGTATTTCACCTACTACACTTGGAATAAACCTGTTGTAAACCCCTCCACCACAAAATGATATTTGCTTATGAAGGGGAATGTTTTTTGAAGCTAATTTATAAAATTCTTGTTTTATTTCAAGCTCAGATTTTCCAGCTGGTACATTTAATTCAAAATCTCTTAATGCTTTTGGGACTGTTGTTAATAATTCTTCAATTGATTTTTTACCCATGAAGTGCAACATTTCTTTGCGATCTTCATCGGTATGCGGTAAATATGGAATGGGCCTCATTTTCTTTTGTAATTTTAAATCTTCTGACTTTGAAATTGGAGCCTCGTTACTGTCTTTTTTTATAATTGTTTCCATGGTAGCTTTATGAAGATATACTATACCTGAAATTTAAAATATGGGGAAATAGTAATTACTTAAACCTTAATGTCTTTAAAAAATAAAAACAAATACTTCATGGACATAGCCATAAATAAAGCCATTGAAGGAATTAAAAAAGGACAAAGCCCCTTCGGTGCATGCATCGTTAAAGGTAAGAAAGTAATAGCCTGTGCACATAACATTGTATGGAGGAAGAGTGACATTACTGCTCATGCAGAAATTAATGCCATAAGACATGCATGCAAAAAACTTAATACTATAGATCTTTCCGGTTGTGTTATTTATTCTACCTGCGAACCCTGCACCATGTGTTTTAGCGCATGTCATTGGGCAAAAATTTCAAAAATAATTTTTGGAGGTAGGATAACAGATGCAAAAAAAACAGGATTTAGTGAATTGGTTATTTCAAACAAAAAAATGAAACTTTTAGGTGAAAGTCCAGTGGAATTAGAATCAGATTTTATGAGGCAAGAATGTTTGGAAGTTTTCAAGCTGTGGGAAAAAGGTAAAGCGAAAAAAATATATTGAATCACGTCATTGCGAGGAGGCACGTAGTGCCGACGCGGCAATCTCCAAACGTTATGAGATTGCCACGCCTCATTTTATTCGGCTCGCAATGACATGAAATCATGCAACAGGTTTTACCGGCACACCCAGAGTCGTAATATAAACCACAGCCTCATGTTCAGGGATTCCAAGCAGCTCATTTACCTTATCATCAAAAAATCCACCTATTCCGCTAACTCCTAAATCCATATTTATTGCAGCCAGATTTAGTCTCTGACCTATATGCCCTGCATCCAAATGTAAATATCTATAAGCTCTTTCCCCATATTTAAAAACAGCCCGGGACAGATCAGCAGTGTGAAAAACTACTGCACTTGCTTTATAACCTAGCTCCTGACCAAGACACAGGTAATATACTTCATCACGTAGGTTTTTAAATCTAAGCTGTCTTAAGTGTCTACCGTCTTTTGAGTAAAAATAACAACCCTCTTCTAAGCCAGTAACATTATTTACAGCTACAAAGGTCTGAAGCAAAGAAAGATCAAAATAATCTGGTCCCGGATGATATGCAAAATCCAGCATTAATCCAAGTTCTTCTTTTGAAATGGGGTCACTTGAATAACTCCTGGTAGACCTGCGTTTTACTATGGTATTAAAAAGATTATTTTGCCAGTTAAAGTTTTCTTTGGTTTTTTCAAAACTAATACTTGAAGAAAATTTAATTTTTTCTTCAATGTTTTCAATTTTTATATCAGGAACTTTTACATTCTCTTCTATACTCGATCTATTATGAAGCTGAATAAGTCTTATGCCTTCTGGAGTTTTAATATTTTTATTATCTAGCCTTGAGGGTATTGTTCTTGACTTTTCACTTTTTTCATTTACTTTTTTATCTTTATTTACAAGCGCAATAACTGCAAGTGCCTGTTCTTCATCTTCATCCAGGGATAAAATCTCATTAACTTCTTTATCTTTAAATCCTCCAAATAAAAGAGCTTTTAATCCCAGATGATCACTTACCAGATCAATGTTTCCTATAACATGCCCTGTATCCAGGCATATTCTTCTATAAGCTCTGTCCTGATATCTCCAGGAGCTTCTATAAAAAACACCTGTTAAAACTAAAAACAATGAGCCTGATTCAAGATCCGGATTATCAAAAAGTGCTTTTGATAATTTTTCTTTTACATTTCCGTCAAAAAGCTTTACCAGCACTTGTTTTAAGACATTAAAATTATAAATGCCGTCATCTAGTCCTTCATGTCCACTGGAAATCAGATAAATTTCAGTAGGATAAAGTCCGCCCGCTGAGGGGCTGGAACGCATATAAAATGGTTTATCCTCATAAGGAATCATTGCAGTAATTCCATTTGTAAAATATAAAAGTTTTGAGATTAATGCTAATTCTTTTTCTTCTTTTGTGAAATCTGTTGGATTTTTAATGCCCACATCTGAAAAAGGATTTCTATCCAAGGGCAAAAGATAAGAAAGATCTATTGTTTTTTTATTTGGGTATTCTTTATAAGGAACTGGCTGGTTTCCAAAGTCAAGAATATGTTTGCTGGATGCAATACCTTCGGGAGTATATTTAGTTAGATCGTGGTAGTACTCGGCGTAGGATTCGTAGGTGGACATAATATTAATTATAGAACGAAATCTGTAGGGGCAAACCCGCGTATTTGCCTGGGCAGACACATAGGTCTGCTCTTACGGTTTCCCTGAGGCAAAGATGAGTAAATAAAGCAACGCCATCCTCACAGCAACACCGTTTGAAACCTGCTGGTTAATAAGCGAACAATTTAAATCATCTGCCAGATCTGAAGTAATTTCTACTCCTCTGTTCATTGGACCAGGATGTAATACCTTTACATTTTTCTTTGCAAGCTGAAGTTTTTTATGATCCAGTCCATAAAGCCTGTGATATTCATCCAGGGATGGAATTAAACCTTTATTTTGTCTTTCAATTTGAAGTCTTAAAACCATTACAAGATCTGCATCTTTAAGTGCATCATTAATATTCCAGTGAACTGTTACTCCAAAATCTGAAAATATCTTTGGAAGAAGTGTAGGCGGTCCGCATACATGAATATCCATTCCTAGTTTTTGCAGAAGCCAGATATTAGATCTGGCAACCCTGCTGTGTAAGATATCTCCCAGAATTACAATTTTTTTATTTTTTAAATCATCCACTACAGCCTTTATAGTGTAGAGATCAAGAAGAGCCTGCGTAGGATGCTCATTTGCACCATCACCTGCATTAATTAATGAAATAGTTTGGGGCAGGAAATTAGCCAGCTGAAAAGGAATACCTGCATCAGGATGTCTTATAACTACTGCATCTGCTCCCATCTGAACAAGAGTCTGTGCAGTATCCTGCAGGGTTTCTCCCTTTTTTACAGATGAAGTGGAAATAGAAAAATTAGTAACATCAGCAGAAAGATATTTTCCAGCCAGCTCAAAGCTGGATCTGGTTCTGGTACTGCTTTCGTAAAACAAATTTATAATAACTTTCCCGCGAAGGGTAGGTACTTTTTTTACCTGCCTGGTCAGTATCTCAGAAAATGATTTTGCAGTTTCTAAAATTAAATCAATTTCTTCCAGCTGCAAATCACGGGTGGTAAGTAAGCTTTTTCTCTTCCAGTTAAAATCTTTTTTCTTTAATGGTTCAATATCAATATTTTTAGGATCTGTAATATTTTCAATATCAATTTTTTTTTCTGAGGTCTCAGGTCGCATTTATTTACCTCTGTCCTTTTAACCTCGCTGGATTAAATTAAGGATTAGAATATTATACCCCGGAATAAAAGCCTTGAAATTATGTAGGATTAAAGCCACCTTTAATTTCAGGAGAAGGTTCATGCGTCCTCAGATAACCTTGTAACCATGGATTTGTAAGACACCATGAAGCAATAGCAGGATTTAATCTTTCAAGAATACCTTCTAATTTAAAAACCTTTTCAGCCATTTCTCTGAAACCTAATAATTCTGCTCCTGCTGAGATCCAAGACAATGTTGACAAACCTAATTTAAAAAATGTACCTCCATAATCCTGAGCATGATAAAAGACAGGAGCAGTATGTTTAATATCTTCTAAATCTCCTCCTTGTTTTTTTTCACCGGTTTTCATAATTCCAAATCTGGTTGCCCATGTACCATATGAAAAATAACCTAAGAAATTTACAAATCTTTCCATTCCTTCATTCATTAGATTCAAACCAAATAATTTTAAGGTGGCAAGTGTTCTGGTAATGATATTTGGAATAAATAATATTGTGTCAACAATTTCAACCCCACCTTTAAAATTAGACCTTTCAGAATCAATAGGATCTAATTGTTTTTTGTTCCATGTTCTCCTCATTTCAATGGCAGCATTCATAGAAGCAAAAACTGGATTTTGATTAAACATTCCAGTTTGATAAACTTTTGCTGATGCATTAAAAAAATCATTGTTTCCAGTAATTGCACCCCAGAGCATTCCAAAAGCTCCGCCACCATATATAGCACTTACAGCAGTTCCTGCTATAGCCCTGAAATATTCATTTGCAGTATTAAGACCCTGAAAAAATCCAGGAATTGGTTTTTCTTCTTTTCCATCTGCAAGTTTTTTTACATCATGCTTCCATGGTCTGTAACAGGAATAAACTATTGACCAGCATGCTCCATAAAATCCACGGGCAATTTTTTCTGCTCTATCACTAAAAAGTCCTGCTACCTGAAGCGGTAAATATAATGGCCAAATTGCTTTAGTTATATCCCGCAGACATAAATAATTATGTTTTTGAGAATATTGTTCTTCGTTTATTTCTTCCCCCTCAACATATCCATTGACTGCACGACAAAAGTTATTAAACTTCGGAAAAACAAAATCACTTTGTTCAGCTTCTGTTTCTCCGGGATTAAAAAGACGTGTTCCTACTACACCAGAAGCAATATTTTTCCCTACAGCAACAACTCCATCCATATATTTTTAAAAAATAATTTCCTTAAATAAAAACCTTTGAAAAAAGATTTGAACTATATATTCTTTTTTTTGACTTACTTAATAGTAATTATTATGTATCTGTCTAAATAACAAAATATATATCAAATTAAAAATAAATAAAATTTTCTTTCTAATCCAGTAGAACTCAGCTATTATTAAGCTATGTAAAGCACTATATATATTTGTATTAGTAATAATTAAAAAAAAATAAATTGTCACGCGGTTTTAAAAAATACAGTTCTAAATCATTTAACATTGTCGAAATATCGTAATAATGAGGTTTAGTAGTTTAGATGAAAATAATTTTTTTAGGTACACCAGATTTCGCTGTTCCATCACTTCTTGAACTTTTAAAAGTGTCATGGATAAAAGTCCTTGCTGTATGTACACAGACAGATAAGGAAGCCGGGCGTGGGAAACATGTTAAAACACCTCCAGTAAAAGATATTGCATTAAAAAACAATATTCTTGTTTTTCAGACAGAAAAAATTTCAAAAGATCCTGAGCTAATTCAGAAAATTAAAAACTTAAATCCGGATATTTTAATTACCTGTGCATTTGGTCAGATACTAAATGAGGAGATATTAACTCTGACACCTCATGGCGCCATAAATGTTCATGCTTCACTGCTTCCGAAATACCGAGGAGCTGCCCCAATAAACTGGGCAATTTTAAACGGGGAAAAAGAAACAGGAATCTCCATAATGAAAACTGAACTTGGTCTGGATTCAGGTCCAGTTTTGTTACAGGATAAATGTGAAATTTTAGAAAATGAAACCTCTGTAGAAATATTTAACAAATTAAGTAAAATAGGTGCATCATCTCTTATAAAAGCACTTGAGTTGATAAAAAACGGTCAGGCAAAATTTATTCCTCAGGACAATTCAAAAGCTACAAAAGCACCTTCATTAAAAAAAGAAATGGGGCTTATAAACTGGAATAAAAGTGTCCTTGAAATTCATAATCAAATTCGCGGGCTTCAACCATGGCCGTCAGCATATACTCATTATCAAGGCAAAACAATTAAGGTGTGGGACAGTAGGGGCGTTCCGTGGAACGCCCTTCAAACGGTTGATGAAAATATTGCGCCAGGAACTATAGTTGATATATCTGACCACATCACTGTTCATACCGGAAACGGTGATCTAAACATATACAAATTACAGCCGGAAAATAAAAAAATTATTAATGCTAAAGACTGGATTAATGGTGCACGAGTAAAAATTGGGGATAAATTTGAATAATGCGTATAATATAACTACAAGGAGAATCAAATGCTTACATTACTTTGGATATCAGGAATATTATTAATACTTTTGCCTCAGCTTTGGGTAAGAGGTGTTTTAAGTAAATTTAGTAAAGTTCATTCTTCAGTAGGTAAATCCGGAAAAGAAGTAGCTAAAGAAATTTTAAACAGACAAGGACTAAGTAATGTCTCTGTAGAACTTACAAATCAGGGCGACCATTATGATCCCGCTAAAAAAGCAGTCAGACTTTCTCCGGAATTTTATAACGGCACATCACTTGCCGCAGTAACTGTTGCTGCACATGAATGCGGACATGCTATTCAGGACGCTGAAAACTACGGCTTCATGAGACTTAGAGCTGCAGTAACTCCTGTAATTCAGATATGTCAGTTCGGTCCAATGTTACTGGTAGTAAGTCTTTTATTAACTGCATTTCTTGCCAGTCCCATATGGAAAATGACAGCACTTATAGGCTTACTTATGTACTCAGGAATATTTTTCTTTCAGGTAATTACTCTGCCCGTTGAGCTTGATGCCAGCTTTAATAGAGCAATCCCGGTTTTAGAAGGTTCAGGTTATATATCTCCTGATGAAAAAGTAAATGCCCATAAGATATTACAGGCATGTGCATTTACTTACGTAGCTGCAGCACTTTACAGCTTAGTGGAAATAATCAGATGGGCAATAATTTTATTCGGTAACAGAAATAGGAATTAATTCTTCTGCTTCTTGTGGGCAAACACATAGGTATTGCCCCTACTTTGATTCTTGTTTCTCTGCTTCTTGTTTCTCTGCCTCTTTATTCTCTTCATCAAGCGTAAGAATTATATCTTCATCATCTGTAGGTATTAAAATTTTGTTTTTGCCTTTTTTCTTTTTATGTTTTGAGCTTGGTTCTTTATCATCTCTGCCTTTATCGAGATCACCGTCTGTTTTTCTTAGAGCTCCTACTACGTCTGCTAGGTTTGGTGAATCAGCAAAAGCAGGCAAGTATACAACTATTGAAAGAGCTATCAGACTAAATAGTACTTTTTTCATTTCACATTGCATAGGTTATTGAGTGGCGCAAGCAGAGTCTGAACATTCAGCACATTCGATTTTGTCACATTGGAATTCATTGCATTGTTTGCAGATTTTTTCACCTGTTCTAAGTGTTACAACAGCACAATCACCGCATGTCTTACATGAAACATCTGAAATTGCTGCTTTAACTTCTTCGCATTCTTCCTGTACAGATTTTGCAAATGCCTGAATATAAATGCCAGACAATAAAAGCCCTACTAATAAAACATTGAAAAGCCTAAAAACCATGGTTTTCTCCTTGCCTAAGGGTTAATTAAGTACAAGTAATATATAGACAAATGAGCTTAAAACTAATCATGGGAAGTGTTATTGCAAGATTAATTTCATTTAATTTTCATGAATAAAAATCAATAACTTCAATAATTAGAGCAAAATTTTGATTATTTTTATTTTTATTTTCTACATCAAATGATGGATATTGTTAAAATGGCACTAATTTAAGTTCTTTCAACTACAAAGGAGTAATTATGAGAATACCGGATTTTGCTGGCACACTTAGCATAGACAGAGGTCCATGGCCTAATTCTGATTTTCCGACAAGAAGAAGAGTTAATAATTTTGGTGTTCACCATGCATTTCCAAGTGATATTGCAAGCGGTGGTACTAAAACCAGAAGTACTTTAATAAGCTCATTTGAAAGGAATGGAGAGGCACGTATTGCTCAATTCAATCCAAAAACAATATTAAATGATGATGTTGAAGCCTTAAAAGAACCAACTAAAAGATTATTATTTAATGAGACAAATCTTATTGGCGTAAATAGAATAATTCTTGATATGAAAAATGTTACCAGCTTTAGTTCCAGTGGGCTAGGTTTTCTGGTTACGATTTCTCAAACTGCTGGTAAAAGAAATCCTCCTATAAAATTGTATGTGATTAATTCTTCACCAATTTTATTAAACGCACTTGGAGTAACAAATCTTAATCGACTTGCAATTCCTATGGATTCACTGGATGATGCTCTTAAAGCATAAAAGAGAATAAATGTTTATTTTATCTGGATCTTTAGTTCCACCAGTAAGTCAATCAGACTTTAGGGCAGCCATAATTTCAGCCACTGAAGCTGCAAAAGCTATAGCTTTTGAAAGTATAAGATTATCAGGATTTCAACATATAAAATACCGTAGTTTAGATGGAATATTAATAGTAGATATTACAACTGAATCATTAAATAAAAGTGATGCGGTTGAATTAAGTTATGAATTAAAATTTTTAGCGAGTGAATTACATTGTGAAAATCATGACAAAGTAGTATTAAATTTTAGCCATGTAAGAGATGCAAATAATGCCTTCATTGAAGGACTACTAAGTCTACAAAATCAGGTTGGCAAAGGCAATCTATTTCTATGTGAAGTAAAGCCAGGTGTACTTGATGTTTTACGAATAACTCATTTAGACAGAATACTTAATATATGCACTACAGAATCAGAAGCACTTGAAGCATTAAAAAAAGCTTAATTTTTAAAATATTATCGTCAGTAAAAAAATGTTACACCTATTAATAGAGCTATAATTTCTCTTCGGTAAATTATATGCGAACATCAAGAACTAATTTAAAAAGAATTATTGTAAGTTCCCTTGTCCCAACTGGTAATGGGCAAGCTGGAAACGGAAAAGTCTCCCGCACAAATGGAACAGATACTCCTTCAATAGATCCTGCAACTACTCAAGCCATTGTAAATAATGCTGCAAGGCGCATACCCAGCGTCAGAGCATCATCCATCAGCTCAAGCAGAGATTTCCAGATTTAACAAATTACTCCCACTTAGATTGTCAAAGATTAAATTTTTTTAATCTATTGCTCTTTTTCATTTTTATTTAATGTTTTTATGATCGGCTTTATATACGTGGCCTTTATAATATGCATATTAAGAACTGGAAATATTTTAGAATTATTATTTGAAAGTTAAAGGAGAAATAAATTATGGGACACGGTTTGATTAAGTTAATGGATGGCACCTCTAGTAGTGATGCTTCTCATGCAAAAGCACTAAAAGCAAAAGAAGCCAAGCAAAATAGATTTGAACTTCTTCATGGCGGAGTAAATGTCTCTGAACCAGTTCAAAATTTGGTTTCATTATTAAACGGTTTCAATGGACAAATTGATACGGATAGAATTCTTTGGCAAACAAGACCTGCCGGGCAAACCACTATAACTTATAGAGGTGTTGATGTTGCATTACTCCTTATACCTCAAGGTATACATAATTTAAGCGGGATTAAAATAACCAGTCTTAGAGATAGTGAAGCTAGACTAATTCGCCCGGATGTTCTTGCTGACAAAATTAAAAGAAATCCTGACGTACAACAAAAAATGAAAACTGGAAATTTGAATGGTGCAATAAGTGTTCTTCGTTTTAACAGTAAAGATGATTGGGCTTTATATACACGTGATGGAAGTACCCATATAAGACTAAATCAAAAACCTTTGTATCTTGTAAGTCCTGAGTTTGAGATTCGAACAGTTAAAGGGAATGAACTTGTAGCTGATCTAAATGAAGGCACAAATGGTAATGCTGAAAATGCTGATGTTTACAGAGTAGCTGATAAAATACTTGAGCATTTTATCTCAAATTAAACTACTCCCACTCAATAGTAGACGGTGGTTTAGAAGTGACACCAAAGGTGTCATCCTGAGCAACGCAAAGGCTCTTATTGCGTGTAATGAGATCCTTCGTCGCTTACGCTCCTCAGGATGGTTGGAGAAAGTTGCTACTCCCACTCTATAGTGGATGGAGGTTTGGAGGTTATATCATATACCACTCTATTAATGCCAACCACTTCATTTACCAGACGTGTACTGATTTTTTCCAGCACTTCATAAGGAAGTTTTGCCCAGTCAGCTGTCATTCCATCTTCGCTGGTTACAGCTCTTAAAACAATGGGATTTGAATAAGTTCTTTTATCTCCCATGACACCGACGCTTTGTACAGTAAGAAGTACGCCAAATACCTGCCAGACTTTGTTATACAAGCCTGCTTTATTAATCTCATCGCGGATAATGGAATCAGCTTCACGAAGTGTTTCAAGTCTCTCTACTGTAACTTCTCCAATAATTCTTATGGCAAGTCCTGGTCCGGGGAATGGATGTCTTTCTATAATTCTTTTTGGAACTGCAAGCTCCCTGCCTACTCTTCTGACCTCATCTTTAAATAATTTCCTAAACGGTTCAACAAGCTTAAACTGAAGATCTTTTGGAAGTCCGCCCACATTATGATGGGATTTAATTTTTACTGCAACTCTTTCACCTGTTTTTGGATCTATGTTCGAGTCTGCTGATTCAATTACATCAGGATAAAGAGTTCCCTGAGCCAGATAATCAAACGGTCCGATTTTTCTAGATTCTTCTTCAAAAACCCGAATAAATTCTCGTCCTATAATCTTTCTTTTTTCTTCAGGATCAATTACTCCTTTTAGTCCTGATATAAATCTCTCTCTGGCATTTATGTAGTGAACTTTAATTCGAAATTCATTTTGAAACGTGGTGATTAATCTTTCAGGCTCACTTTTTCTCATAAAACCCTGATCTATAAACATACAGGTAAGGTTTTCACCAATGGCACGATGCAGTAAAAATGCCAAAGCTGAGCTGTCTACTCCGCCTGACAATGCCAGTAAAATCTTTTTTTCTCCTACTCTAGCTCGGATTTGGCTGATAGATTCTTCTATGAACTTTGTCATGGTCCAGGCAGGCTTGGCACAACAAATATTTATTACAAAGTTTCTTAAAATTTCCTGACCGTTCATAGTGTGAATTACTTCAGGATGAAACTGGACACCATAAAGTTTTTTATCATTATTTGAAATGGCTGCAGTAGGGGTATTTGATGTTTTTGCACTTACAGAAAATCCCATAGGCAGTTCTGTAACACTATCACCATGGCTCATCCAGCTGGTGAATTTACTTTCTAAATCCAGAAAAAGCTTATCCTTCGGATTTACTTCTAAGATTGCTTTCCCATATTCATGCTTATTTGCCTGAATAACCTTACCGCCTAGAATTTTTGCCATAAGCTGCATTCCATAACATACTCCAAAGACCGGAATACCCAGATTAAATATTTCAGGATCACATTCCGGAGCACCGTTATCGTAAACACTGTTTGGACCGCCGGATAAAATTATTCCTTTTGGAGCAATTTTTTTAATGTCCGAGGCCTTTGTTCTAAATGGAATAAGTTCAGAATAAACATTCAGCTCACGTACTCTTCTGGCTATAAGCTCAGAATACTGAGATCCAAAATCCAGGACAACTATTGAATCATAAAGCTCTAATTTCCTGTCTATAGCTTTTTCTTCAAGTACCATGTTGCTGTTCATTTGTGCTAATTTTACACCGAAAAATATCAAAAAATCAAAAACAAAAGCTTTTTTTAATTAAAGTTTAATTTAGTGTAATAGGTATTGGCAGTGGGGTTTGAATAGAATCTTTAGATAAAAGAGTTTAACATGTGCTGATTAAATAGTTTTGATTCTTTCAGTAGCTTTTAGAATAAAGTCCTCTGCACTTCTATATATAGTATTTGGCTGTGACATGGTCCATGAAGAGCCTATAAAAAAATATCCGTCCGTGCCAAGCACTACCTGTCCCCAGGAATTTCTACCAAGCCCAGCCACTTCATCTACAAAACCTCTTACTCCATTCATAACCCCATCTTCTGTAGTTTCTGCTGAGTTATCAAATACCATTTCACAAACTTCTATCTCAGATGGTCTGTCTACTCTTAAAAAATTTTCCCTGCCCGATCTAATACCCATATAAGCAGCCAACTCAGACAGCAATGCTTCCATTTCCTTAAATGTTTTGAATAATTCATATTTAACTCTGACTCCGGTAAATATGGTCGGAATACCGACTTTATTAGTGCTATGTGCAATTACAGTCGAACAACCAATATTTCTCGATAGCCTTGCAGCACTCAAAGGAAGGTCAATATAACGCACTCCACTTCCTCTAACAAGAGGAGTTTTAACCGTAAAACCATGTAATGGAGCAGGCTTTACTTTTCTGACAGTAATGGATGGCATAAAATTATCATAATGATTTAAACTAGTAAAGTAAACATAGGATTAATTTTTTTTAATGTAGAGTTCCATTTGTACAGTTTAAGGTCTAAACTCACAAATATTTTTATTGCAAATATGGTTAGCTGGTGGGCAATCTGCTGTTGTTATACATGAGATGTTCCAGCATTTCTTATCTTGGAAAAAACAAAATTGACCTGGTGGACAAGGATTTTGTGCAAAAGAGCCTGGTGGTGGTAATGTACAGGATTGTGATATTTCACATTTTCCCTGATTACAAAGTTCACCTGATTTACACTCACTAGAGCCTTTGCATATCCCTGTCTGTTTAACAACACATACTCTTGTGTCTGAATCACACATCTTTCCTGAATCACAATCTTCATCTCTATTACATGTTTGTCCAGCATTGCAATCACTGTCAGTGTTACACAAATCATCTTCACAAACACAATCATTTTCATCACATTTAATTTTTTCACAAACCCTATTCAGTGGACAAAGACATTCTTCATCATCATTACACTTACATAAAGAGTCGTCTGCACAACTACCTGACTTACAAACAGCATTTGGTTTACAAAGACAACCTTTATAAGTACAAATACATGGTGCATTAGAAGTTCCAGTAAGTGCAATGCCTACTCTGCTTAAACAAATATTTGTTATTGCTGGAAGTATTCTTTTATCAAATTTGCCGTCTTTAAATACAGAATCTGCATTGTCACATAATACTTGTTCAAAACAAGTATTAAGAAATCTGCTTAATTTATTTTTCTTCCTTTCCCATCTTTTAGCTTCATTATTAATATATTCTGTTTCTTGTCTGTCAATTTTTGAAGTTAAATCAGGAACATTATCAGACTTCTCGAATTGTGAAAAACCAGATTCTTGTCCTGTAATATCAGCCAGGGAAGAAAAATTAAGTCCATCTATTTCATCAAGCAGATTAAATGTTTCTTTATCTTCTGTACCCTTCAAATTAAGCCTGGTGATAGCTTCCTGTATTCCAGCTTCTGCTGCATATAAAGCCAGATTATGATCTCTACTTGCAGAAACCATTTTGCTTTCAATCCTTGTATCAATTAAATAAGTAAGTGCTAAAACTGAAAAAACATCTAAAGCAAATAGCACAAAAACAAGAGCAATATTTCTAAGTTCTTTTTCAATAAAACTATCTGGATTTAATCTTTTCGACAGATCAATATCATTTATGCTGCAACAATTTTTATTAAAGCTGCCGTTTACAGTGACTTGATCAAGATCTAAATCCAGTTTGCATTGATTCGTCTCAATAGATCCAGATGATGATGGAAGTGAAAACCCAGCAAAATTAAAACATGTATCAATGGTGCTTGAAAGAATTTCTTTGTTAACTGTCTTTTCATTATTAGGTTCAAAAACTCCATCAGGATTTGAACATAAAATTGTATTTGTGCATAAAGCTAAATACTGTTCAATATTTGCTCTAAACTCTCTAAGTTTGTCTTTCGATATTTTTATTTTTGAGACTTTATTTACTGTATCCTCATCTAGGATATCTTTAACACCAGAACCAAAAAAGGTAGGCTCTTCTATTTCTTCCTGTCCTGTTGTATCTAAACTATTTAATTTCGAAGGCTTTCCACTTATACATTGCTCTGGATGTTCATCACAAAATGAAGTCAGGAGCTTTAATCCAGCATGCTTTATATCATCAACAATTAACTCAACCGCCTGTCTGCCTTGTTGTTCCAAATCAAGTTCACTAGAACCTTTATCAGTACGAATCTTAGCTGCTGATATAAACTGAAGAGTAACAGCTGAAACTATAGCAAAAATTAATGTTGCTATTAATGTTTCAGGTAAGGAAAAATTACGCAAATCCTTTGAGATTAAACTTGAAAGATTATTTTCTTGCAATGGGGTACAACAACTTTTATTTATAGTTGAACTCACCAACCTATCATCAATATTAATTGAAACATTACAAGGTGTTTGTCTGTTTTCAAGAACTATAGGTGGTAATAAATCTCTATTTGCCTCTAAACATCTATCTATAGTGTTTCCAAGAAAAGATCCTTTAACAGTTCCTGTAGTCTCATTAAAATTGTTTTCGTTTGAACAAATTGAATCAAAAACACAACTTCCAACAGCTTTTTCAAGTTTTATTCTTTTAGTATTGGAGGCATTTGGCTTTGTTATATTTATAAGTTCTTCTTTTGAAAATATTTTTCCAGTAAAAGGATCTGAAAACATAAGATCAATTACACCTGATGAACTTAACTGAGGTACAAAGGCACCAGATGTAATTTCTTTACATTTACTTGAGCAAAAATCATCATTTAAAATGTTTCCATCGTCACATTCTTCACCTTTTTCTATTCTTCCATTTCCACAACCAGTAAAAGAAGGTAATCTGCCAATAAAAAAGTTTGCAGGATTTTGAGCAAAGGCATTTGAATAGATTTCTGCTTTTTGAAGTTCAACAACACCTAAAATCCCAATCATTAAAACAGCAAGTGCAAAATTTGTTTCAATAAGTGTAAAGTCTCTTACTTCTTTTGAAATTGTCGGTTCTACATTATTAACTAATATTCTTTGAGTTAATGAACTATCAAAACTTTTACAACAATTTTCATCTATATCCGAGAAATACAAACCTTGATTTAAGTCAACAACTAATTTGCATTGCAAGGCATTTTCTTTAGTAGTTTCTGCCTGGGCTTTAAGCCCAGAAAAAATTTGAAAGTGGGGCAGATTAACAATTACTATTGCAATTGCTAAAAGAAGAGAAATAAATGATTTTATGATTAGTTTGATTTCTATTCTCCTTAAAGTCTCCGGGTTATGTTAAAAAATTCTATCTTAAAAAGATTTTAGACAATACAAAAAACACAATAAGGAAATAATAAGTAATAGGAAAAGTTCGTCAGGACAGGAGGCTCGAATTAAAGTTGTAGAACATAAGGGGCATTTGTATATTCCGGATTTGTCCTCTGCTAAATAATCATTTTACTTTTTTTTGTCAGTTTCCTTATAAGAAATCCCGCGTTTGTCCAGATACCAGTCATCTGGTAACTTAGACTCTTTATAAAGCAGCTTCAACAGGTCAATTTCAGAAATTATACCAACCAGTTTTCTGTTGTTATCCACAACCGGCAAACAGCCAAATTTATTAACTATCATTACATCTAAAGCTCCTATCAAAGGAGTGCCAGGTTGTACGGTTATTACTTCAGTTTTCATGACATCCTTAGCAAGAAAACCATTCGGTTCTTTTATTAAACCACCAAATAATTCTCTGGGTGTAATTAATCCTACTAGCTTATTGTCATTATTAACAACAGGAACATGTCTAACGTTTCTAAAATTCAAAATTGTTGAAGCTGACTCAACTTTATCACTTTCATTTACAACGAAAAGATCAGTAGTCATCATATCTTTTACATACATTTTTATCGACATAAAATACCTTATATAATTAAAAACACGATTTTAATAACATACAGTACTTAATATTATAAAGTACATAAAAATAACAATTTTTTACAATCTTTGAGAAAACAATAATAAAATTTACACTAATACTCAACTTATAATAATCATCGATACATCAAGCAAAGAGCAGAACAATTATCGAACTAAGCAAAACTTATTGTAGTTAAAAGACATCCGAAAAAGGAAGTTATCTCAATGTAAGTAAATCTGAATTTGAAGATATAGCTGAGTCTGTTGCTTCAAAAAAAAGAAATGTAATTCTTAATATCCGCGTTAATAAGGATGCTATCGAAAAGATAAAAAAGCTTGCAAAGAGATTTGGTGTTGGTTATCAAACTCTCATTTCAGAATTAATTCACAGAACAGTTAGAAATTCATAAAAGTAAAAAAGCTGTCTAGTAAAAGACGTTATCCTCCAGAGGACGGACCCGCTTGCCCGCCTCTGGAGGGACTCAGGCGGGGAACTAAAATTGAAGAGTTCCAAGGACTGGTTTATATTCCGCAACTGGCTCTGGCTGCATAATTTGTACATTACAGGGACAAATTTATTTATATCTTGTTTAAATTAGAGTAAGTACCTTGACCAAATATTGAAAAAATAATATAGTCACTGTCTAGTGAGGTATAAGCAATGAAAAAATTAATAGTAATAAGTTTTGTTTTAGTTCTTGTTTTGTATAATTTTAATATTCTCTCAAGAGCCCAAGATAGTTCTGTCTCAGGTGAAGAAGGAGGAAATTTTGTCCTTGGTTTGATTGAGGATAGCATTATAAGAGATGCTTCACAGGAAATGTCAGATATTTTAAAGGATTTAGCAGCAGAAGCGAGGAGAAGTGGTCAATCAAGAGATTTAAAACCACTTATTAGAAACATAAAAAGAAATCTGGCTGCTTTGAATCATGCAAATCGAAGCCTTCCTCCCAACAAATGTGCAATAACGCTTGATATAAACTCATTACAGCGACTCTCTGCTCGATTAGATAAACTTGATGATAATCTTTGTGATAGCCACAACCCAGCGCCATCGCGTCTTACTTTTGATTTTATGTTTGAACAGAAAACTTGTGTTGTAGGCAGTCCTGATTTCCTGAAATGTATTTGTCCACACCGTCCTAAGTACCCTGGTTGTGATTGTCTTGAAAATAGAGATTTTGAGCCGATTTTTGATTCCCTAGCAGATCGTTATGAAACGATAGCAAATGCTGCTCTTGTAGACACAGATATGAACGGCTTTCCAGATGCTTGTGAAAATAACAGAGGATTGCCAGAGAATTAAAATAGCACAGTTCTAAGGGCGGGTTTATATACCAAGATTGGCTTTGATAGCTTAATGTAACGGTGGGTTACAAGTTTGATTAAATTAATTTGGGTGGTTAGAATTAGTTTCTATTAGCAGAAACAACATAATCATAAAATGGGAGATATTGAAAAAATAAGTAAGTCTACTTTTGAAAGTATTAAAAAGATAAATGAGTATGGCCAAGAATATTGGTCTAGCAGAGATTTGTCAAAAGTTCTAGGGTATACAGACTATAGAAATTTTATAGCTGTAATTACAAAGGCAAAAGATTCTTGCAAAAATAGTGGACAAAAGGTTTCTGACCATTTTGTTGATATCAACGAAATGGTTCAAATAGGTTCAGGGGCTGAAAGAGAGCTAGATACTATTCATCTTTCCAGATATGCTTGTTATCTAATTGTTCAAAATGCAGATCCATCTAAAGAGATAGTAGCTCTTGGACAAACATATTTTGCAGTTCAGACCAGAAAACAAGAAATCATTGAATCAAAAAAATATCAAGAATTAAAAACTGAAGACGAAAAGAGATTATTCCTCAGAAATGAGATGAAAGCACATAATAAGACTCTTGCTGCTACTGCAAAAGAAGCAGGAGTGATTGAAGCAATTGATTATGCGATATTTCAAGATCATGGTTATAAAGGACTTTATGGTGGACTTGGTTCAAAAGGTATCCACAAGAAAAGAGAACTTAAAGAAGGACAACAAATATTAGATCATATGGGCAGTACAGAACTAGCAGCGAATTTGTTTAGAGCAACCCAGACGGAAGAAAAAATCAGAAGAGAAAATATTAAAGGGAAAGAAAAGGCAAATCAAACACACTTTGAAGTCGGTCTGAAAGTAAGAAAAACTATAAAAGAAATTGGTGGAGAAATGCCTGAAAACTTACCAGTTGTTGAAAGTATTAAAAAGATTGAGAGAAAAAACAAGAAAAGGATAAAGTAAAAAAGCTGCTTAGTACAGGAAGTTAGAACTAAAATAGCACAGTTTCAAGGGAATATTTATATTCCAAAGTTAGCTCTAGTAGTATATTCATTTTTTTATTAATGTGTATACAATTGTAATATGATAGGCTTAGTTACGTGAGATTTGTTAAGTGGAATATCTTAAAAAGCGAAAGACTTAAAAAAGTAAGAGGAGTATCTTTTGAAGAAATTATTCGAGCAAAACTTGTTGCAGTTAAAAAGCATCCAAATAAAGAGTATCAAGACATTATGTTATTTGAGTACAAAAACTATATTTGGATAGTTCCATTTGTACAAACTAAAGATGAGTTATTTTTAAAAACTTTGTACCCAAGTAGGAAATACACAAAAATTTATAGAAAGGAAAAAGACAATGAAGGAAATTAAACTAACAAAAGAAGAACAAAAAATTGAAAATGAGTTAATAAAAGGAAGTTATCTCAATGTAAGTAAGTCTGAATTTGAAGACATTGCTGAGTCTGTGGCTTCAAAGAAAAGAAATGCAATTCTAAATATAAGAGTCAATAAAGATGATATTGAAAGAATAAAAAAGCTTGCAAAGAAATTTGGAGTAGGTTATCAAACGCTAATTTCAGAATTAATTCATAGAGCAGCAAAAAGCGGGTAGAGGGAATCGAACCCTCGACAATAGCTTGGAAGGCTATGGTTTTACCATTAAACTACACCCGCATGAAGAACGAAACGGCGTATCGGCGAGACGGCGAAGAAACGTATCGGCAAAGGATCAGGAATCAGAGAATCAGATAAAAAGGTCAAGATTTTTGATTCAGAACCTATTATAACGTAGGAAAAATTAGAAAATGATTAAATAAAAAGAGAATAATATTGTTGTTACTTACAATATTGTCTAGTATCGTACTTATGACCACAATAATTCCAAATTGTACCTTATTGCTAGCACAGGATAGAAGAGTCAAAAACACTGCAAATGCTCTAAGGCCTAAAATGTTCATCCCTGAAGGGGGTGAAGGAATTGTTTCATTTCAAGTAACTGAAACTACTCCAACCAGCCTTTTTAATAACGGTTTAAATAGTAATCTGGCAGTGATAAATCTTGCATGGGTACGTATACAAAGAGCTGCTGATTTTGTAAGTGATATTGTCAGACAATTAGAAGATCCCTCTACGCAAAGAGGAACAAGAGTTGTAATGTTTAAATTAGATCTTCCTGACGAAGAAAGAGATGACTTTGGTCTTGAGCATTTTTACGAAGCAATGCAGGTAGGGGTCATCAGAATTGCAAATAATTTTTTCCTCGTAAAGCAAGATGTTCTTGACGCAGTGGCAGAATCATCAAAAAGCTAGATAATCTTTGAGGTTTTATTAAAAGTAACTGTAAATATTTATTTGTCGTATATCTGGTAATCTATTCCTAGGTTTCATAAGGAGGTTCTATGTCACTAGAAACATTAACGGAGGCAAAAATGTCCCATCACGATTTACTGAAAGACCAGGTCGCAATTGTTACAGGAAGTGGCCGCGGAATAGGCTTGGCTATTGCAAAAAAACTGGCAGGTGCAGGAGCCACTGCAATAATTACCGATATTTCTCAGGAAGCCGCAGATTCCGGTGCTAAAGAAATATCTGGAATGAACTTAAAATCACATGCTTTTGTTTGTAATGTGACTGATCCTCAAAGCATTGAAAAAATGACTGAAGATGTCATAAGTAAATTTGGGAAAATTGATATTCTGGTAAATAATGCAGGTATTACCAGAGATACTTTAATCATGAGAATGAAAGTTGAAGATTGGAATGCTGTTATTGAAACAAATTTATCCAGTGTGTTTAAAGTAACTCAATCAGTAGTTAAACATATGTCAAAAGCTAATTACGGAAGAATTGTTAACATAGCAAGTGTTATCGGCATGCACGGTAATTTTGGTCAGGCAAATTACGCTGCAGCTAAAGCCGGTGTAATTGCTCTTTCAAAAACTATTGCAAAAGAATATGCCTCTAAAGGTATTACCGCTAATGCAATTGCTCCAGGATTTATCGATACTGCAATGACACAGAAATTAAAACCAGAAATAAAAGATAAATATCTGGAATTTATTCCACTAAAACGTTTTGGTCAGCCTGAAGATGTGGCAGAAGCTGCTTATTATTTCTGTACAGGCGGATCATATGTAACCGGTCAAGTCATCGTAGTCGACGGCGGAATGTTCATGTAATGGAAACAGATGACAATCTTGTATTAGAAATTCAAAAATCTTTTTTTGATCTCTTGAACAAATACTTACCTGTAAATTTTCTTACAAATTTAAAACAAAAGAATGAGATAAAAATCCTTAGCGTGGGCTGCGGCAGATTTCGTGAAGCTAAATCAATCTTTGATTATTTCAAAGGATGTGAAGACAAATTAAAACTCTACGGAATCGATACAAGTTCAGAATTAATTGATCTGGCAAAAAAAGATGATTTGATTTTAAAGGTGGCAGATGCCTCATTAAAAGAAAATTATAGTGAGTGGGGGTTGTTTGATTTAATTATTGTCCGGCACCCGGAAATTACTTTTAATACTGATGTATTTATTAAAATATTTACAGTTCTTTCTGGCCTGCTTGAAAAAGAAGGATTAATTTTTATAACTACACATTTTGAGAATGAAAAAGAGTCGGTTAAATTACTCCTAAAATTGCTTAAGTATAATGTTTCAGGTGAGTATGAAAATAAAAATTCGCCATCTTTAAGTAAGGACGAGAAAGTATTATTTGTCGACAAATTTTTGTTAATAGCTTCTATATAACGGATTATGTAAATGCGTTTTCACATAGCTTATTCTGTGATATTCTGAACCGGAGTTAGATTTCTAATATACGGGGGAGATATGACTAAAGTTATGGATAGAGCAGAAGCATTAGAAAGAGTAAAAAAAGTAGTTTGTTCACAGCTTAGTGTAGAAGGCGGAGAGGTAAATGAATCTGCCAGTTTTACAGGTGATCTTGGCGCTGACTCATTAGATACTGTTGAGTTAGTAATGGCTTTTGAAGAAGAGTTTGGCGTAGAAATACCTGACGAAGAAGCTGAAAAGATTACTACCGTCGGGCAGGCCGTTGAGTATATCGTATCGCATTCTTAATTAACCTCATTTCTTTAATCATTTATAGGGGCGTTTTATTAAGCACCCCTATTTTGGTATATTAGGACGTATGTCAACAAAACGTCAGGTAGTAGTAACCGGAATGGGATTAGTTTGTTCTCTTGGAGAGAGTAAAGAACAATTCTGGGAGAACTTAATTCAGGGAAAATCCGGAATAAGTAAAATGGATTTTTTCCCAAACACAAACACTTCAAAAGACATATGTAAGGTTTGTGCAATTCATAAGGATTTTAGACCTGAGTTTTTCCTGGACCCAAAAGTAATCAGAAGAACAGACAGATTTATACAGCTTGCATTAAGTGCATCAATAATAGCTGTAAAAGATGCAAACCTCGACGTAGCCTCTTATCAAAGCCCTGAAAGAATTGGTGTAGTAGTAGGAAGCGCAGCAGGTGGAATACTAACTATTATTGAACAGTACGATATTATAAGAGAAAAAGGACCTGGAAAAGTTAGCCCATTTACAATTCCTTCAATGATAGCTAATATGCCAGCTGGTTACATTTCTATTTATCACGGTGCAAAAGGCCCTTTAAGCTGTACTGTTACAGCTTGTGCTACAGGTACAAGCTGCATCGGCGATGCATTCCGAATTATTCAGTCCGGAAATGCTGATGTAATGTTTGCGGGCGGATGTGAAGCACCTTTGACTCCGGTAAGTATTGCAGCATTTGGTGCAGCAAGAACCCTTTCCACAAAATTTAATGACCAGCCTGAAAAAGCCTCAAGACCATTTGATCGTGACAGAGATGGATTTGTAATGGGAGAAGGCGCAGGAATTTTAATTTTGGAAGAAATGGAACATGCAAAAGCACGCGGTGCAAAAATATACTGCGAACTGGCAGGCTTTGGAGCCACATCTGATGCATCTGACGTCGTTTCACCATCGCCGGATGGAGACGGTGCTGCTCGTGCCATAAAGCTTGCAATCTCTGATGCCGGAGCACATCCAGAAGAAATAGATTATATAAATGCTCATGCTACTGCCACCATTGTAGGTGATGTAGTTGAAGTGGTTGCAATTAAAAGAGTTTTTGGAGACAAAGTTAAAAAAGGAAACCTGCCCGTCAGCTCTACAAAATCAATGCACGGACATCTCTTAGGAGCTACAGGTGCTGTAGAAGCCATTGCATGTATTATGGCTCTTCAAACAAATATTATTCCTCCTACAATAAATCTAGAAAATGCTGATCCTCAATGTGATTTAGATTTTATACCTTATAAAGCAAGAAAAGTAAAAGATTTAAATATGGTTATTTCAAATTCTTTTGGATTTGGCGGACATAATACTTGTTTGGTTTTTAAGAGGTTATAATATTTTCTATGGGGCTTTTAACCAAACCTAATCTCGATAAACTATCAACTAAGCGTCTTTCAAAAAAAGAAGCACTTGATTTGTATTTAAACAGTGATTTGCTTGAGCTTGGTGAGTTGGCAAATAATGTCCGAAAAAAATATTACCCTGACACTAAACCTGTCACATTTATAATCGATAGAAATATAAATTATACAAATATATGCACTGCAGCATGTAGATTTTGTGCATTTGCATTTTGGCCTGGAGATAAAAGAGGCTATGTAAATTCTTATGAGGTGATTTATCAAAAAACAAAGGAGCTCGTGGATCTGGGAGGAACACAATTACTTTTACAAGGAGGACATAATCCTGAATTAAATATTGATTACTACATAGATTTATTTAAAAAATTAAAATTGGATTTCCCTCAGGTTATCTTACATGCACTTTCACCCTCAGAAATAGATCACATCTGTAAAATTTCAAATCTAGATACTGAGACTGTAATAAAAAAACTCATGAGTGCAGGACTTGGATCTATACCAGGAGGCGGCGCAGAAATTCTCGTAGACAGAGTAAGAAATGAAATTAGTCCTCTAAAAATTAATTCACAAAGATGGCTAGAGGTTATGGAAATAGCTCACAAACTGGGTTTAAAGACGACTGCTACTATGATGTTTGGTCATGTTGAAACACCACAAGATAGAATTGAACACATGGATAAAATTAGACAGCTTCAGGATAAAATGGGCGGATTCACTGCATTCATTTCCTGGACATTTCAGAAAGAAAATAATCCTCTCGGTAGAGACTTGCTGCAGCAAGTCTCTACCTTGCTGCAGCAAGTCTCTACCTTGCCGCAGCAAGTCTCTACCAGTCTTGATTATTTACGAACACTTGCCATATCAAGAATATATCTGGATAACATAATTAATTTTCAATCATCCTGGGTTACACAGGGAATCCAAATCGGAGAAATTGCTTTAG
>MFRM01000003.1:47123-158577 GCA_001784555.1 Candidatus Melainabacteria bacterium RIFCSPHIGHO2_02_FULL_34_12
GCAGGTACATCATGCAAAGTATCTATGGACGATATTATTCATGCCATTCACTCTACAGGAAGAGATGCTGCACAGAGAGATACGCAGTATAACGTGATAAAAATTATTCCACGTGTAGTGGCAAGGTAACCTTCCTATTACAGATACGTCATATAATCTTTAATATGCCAAAAAAACAAAAAATGCGGCTTGATTCTTTGCTTCTTGAAAAGCAACTTTTTCCTTCGCGTGAACAGGCAAGATCAGCAATTATTCAGGGTGCAATTTTAGTAGAAAAAGAAAGGATAACTAAGCCAGGTACTTTTATTGATTTAAACAGTGAGATAACTGTTCTCTTCACCACAAATCCTTATGTAGGAAGAGGCGGTATAAAGCTGGAAAGTGCTCTGGGTTATTTTGAAATAAGTGCAATGGATAAGATTTGCCTGGATATTGGCACATCAACTGGAGGATTTACAGACTGTCTTTTAAAACGCGGGGCAAAGCTGGTGTATGCAGTGGATGTAGGTTATGGACAGTTTGACTGGAGCCTCAGAAAAGATCCCAGGGTAGTATTGTTTGAAAGAACTAATGTACGTTATTTAATGCCAGAAAAAGTTTATAAAGAAGAAGATCCGAAGGCTACTATTTGTGCAGTGGATCTTTCATTTATTTCTCTCTCCAAAGTTTTTAAGCCAATAATTGATTTAGTAGAATACAGCGATGAGACTCATATTCTTACTCTTTTTAAACCTCAGTTTGAAGCATTAAGAAGCGAGGTAGGTAAAAAAGGTATTATTACAGATAGGTCAATTCACGAGTCGCTTCTTGTAGGTTATATTGAAAATATTGCTAATCTTGGAATGTATGTTCGCGGTGCTACTTATTCACCTATCACTGGTTCTGCTGGTAATATTGAATTCTGGTTTGACGTTACATTTAATGAAAATGACACTAATTTAGTAAATGATCAGACCATTATAAATGTAGTAAATGAAGCACATCAAAAATTAGCTAAGAAGAAATAAGTAAGGGCAGACCTATCTGTCTGCCAATAAAAAAATGAAAAAAAAAGTCGGACTTGTTTATAATGCAACTAAAAAAGAGAATCTTGAAATAGCAGACAAAGTTGAAAAATTTCTTCACTCGCATGGAATCAGCACTTGGAAAGGCAGGACTAGCACTGAAGAGAATGATTGGAAGTTTTTAAATGAAGAGCTTGAGTTTGCAATAATTCTTGGCGGTGATGGTACTTTACTTGGAGCAAGTCGTGCCCTGGCTCCAAAAGGAATACCCATGTTTGGGATAAATACCGGACATCTGGGGTTTCTCACGGAAGGAAAATCCGGAAGTATTTTAGAACTTGTAGAAAAAGTAATTAAAAAAGAATGCAAAATTGAAGAAAGAGCAATGCTATGCGGATATATATTGAATAAAAATAATTCAGAAAACGAACCTATGTTTGCTTTAAACGATATTGTTATAAGCCGAGGTGCAAGCTATAAAATGATTAATATAACTTTAAACGTAGATGATAAACCTGTTGCTGATTATATTGGCGATGGCTTAATTATCTCAACACCCACAGGATCCACTGCTTATGCACTTTCTGCAGGTGGCGCAGTAATGGAACCAGGGATACGCGGCATTGAAATAGTCCCTATATGTGCACACAGCCTTACCAGCAGACCTCATATAGTTTCAGATTCCAGGGTAATTACAATTACTTTTAACCGTCCGCATGAAGGTACTCTTTTACAGGTAGACGGGCAGGAAACTTTTAATATTAAAGATGGTTCATCAGTTAGAATAAGCCGTGCTGCACATACTGCAAAATTAATGAGATTACTTGGCGAAGAAAGCGATTTTTACTGGACTATTAGACAAAAATTTCACTGGGGGATATTGGCTAAATAACTGCGTGGTCTTTTTCCCGGCCGTTTGAAAGAGATGATGCTCCAAAACCTGAGCTGCCTCCTCTAGACATTAAATGTTTTTGGCCATTTCTGACAGTAGAAAGAGCGTCAGTTAAATCTTTATCCAGACTTGTTAGAACATTTTCAGCATAGTTATCAGCACCTACTTTAATGCTTTCAGCTTCTTCATATGCTTTCTTTCTCATTTCTTCTGATTCTTTAAGTGCTCTCATTCTTATTTCCTCAGCTTCCTGAAGAATAGATCTCTTTATCTTTTCAGCTTCCTGTTCTATTTTCTTTAGTATTTCAGAATCTTTTACCATTCTGTCTACTTTATATTGTGTACTTTCCATTAATTCGTCAGATTGTTTCTGGGCTTCTTTTATCATTTTTTCTGCTTTTGACTGAGCCTGAGTTATAATTTCTTCTTTTTGATTGATTATTGAGGTGGCTTCTTTAATTTCCTGAGGAAGTTTAGACATGACAAGCTCAAGTTGATCATAAAATTTTTCAATGTTAACTAATTTAACTGATGTCCACGGAACTGCTGGTGATTCTTCAACAACTAACCCTAATCGATCAATTAATTTATATATGCTCATAAAAATTTCTTATCCTTATTATCGTATCTGTGGAACTTATTATACACTTCAATTAAAACTTATTTGATACCCATTTTCTGGTATAGATATTTATGAACTGGCTTAGGAACCAGATCTGTAATATCACCCCCAAGGTTTACAACCTCCTTAACCCTGCTGGACCTTATAAATGAATATTTAGGATTGGTCATAATAAAAAGGGTTTCTAAGCCTTTTGAAAGAAAATAGTTTATCTGAGACATCTCCAGTTCATATTCAAAATCTGAGGGTGCTCTTAAACCACGAACAATAGCATTTGCACCTCTTTTTTTAGCATATTCAACTGTTAAACCTGTAAAACTTTCTATTGATATATTTTTTATGTTTCCTGTTGACTCTTTAATTAATTTAAGCCTATCCTCCAGGGGAATAAGATTACTTTTATCATTGTTATTAAGAACAGCAATAATTACTTCATTAAAAAGACAAGTAATTCTTTCAATTACATCTATATGGCCGTTAGTTATTGGATCAAAACTGCCTGGGTAGAGTGCTTTCATAGTTAACCAATATACCATTTTAGTATATAAAATATTACTTCGCACAATTAGGGCGCGATAAATCGCGCCCCTACAATATTATTTAATTATTGATGTATCATTCACGATACATTCTAAACTTCAGGATTTTGTGGAATTACTGGAGTATCTCCGTTTACCATGGTATGTAATTTACCAAGTTCATCCCCTATCATTTTTGCAAAAAATACGGATGAATTATTTAATTCACCTGCAAGTCTTGTAATTTGTTCTTTTGCAGGAGTTCCGCTGCTGAGTTTATTTACTTTATTTAATTCAGCTACAAGATCAGCAAAGGATTTTATTGCTTCTGATGCTTTTTTCTCAAGCTTAGGTAAATTACTTGAAAGATCACTTACATATGCTTTTTGTACTTTATCAAATGATGTAATCACAACTTTTCCTCCGCGATTAATGTCAATGGTTGAAATATAAAGGCCAAGCGTTAACCCTAAGTTAAAACCCTAGATTAAATTTATTTTAGGCTGAAAATACAAAAAAAATAAGGGCAGGTTGCTTATTCCTGCCCTTATCTCATTAATTTTTTAACTAGAGCTTAATAATCTCCCATGCCACCTGGCATTGCTGGCATTGCTTCTTTCTTTTCAGGAAGTTCAACTACCAAAGCTTCAGTGGTAAGAAACATCGAGCCAATTGATGTAGCATTCTGAATGGCCGATCTGGTTACTTTTGCCGGATCAATGATACCTGATTTACGCAGATCTTCATATTTTCCGGTTTCAGCATTAAAACCTGTAACCTGATCGTTGTAGCTTAAAACTTTTTCTACTACAACTTCGCCTGACAGTCCTGCATTTTCAGCAATTTGTTTAAGTGGTGCAGAAAATGCTCTGGCAACAATTTCAACCCCGGTTCTTACATCGCCAGTGTATTTTTCTGCTTCTTTAAACAATACTTTAGAGATAAGTACCGGTGTTAGTCCGCCGCCAGGAACTGTTCCTTCATCAACTGCTGCTTTGGTTGCATTTAATGCATCTTCAAGCTTTAGTTTTCTGTCTTTTAGTTCAGTTTCAGTAGCTGCTCCAACTTTAAGTACTGCTACTCCTCCGCAGAGTTTTGCTTTTCTTTCTTGGAGTTTTTCTTTATCATAATCGCTGTCAGATTTTTCAATTTCTTTGTCGATCTGTGCAATACGTTTTTTAACTTCGTTTTTAGTGGCATCGGAAGCAACAATAGTAGTCTTATCCTTAGTAACAACAATCTTTCTTGCCTTACCAAGCATTTCTATTGTCACATTTTCAAGCTTTTGTCCAAGCTCTTCAGAAACTACCTGACCACCGGTAAGAATTGCAATATCTTCAAGCATTGCTTTTCTTCTGTCGCCAAATCCAGGAGCTTTAACAGCACAGCACTTTAATACTTGTCGTAAATTATTTACAACCAATGTAGCAAGTGCTTCACCTTCTACGTCTTCAGAAATAATTGCAAGTGGTTTACCAGCTCTTGCTACTTTTTCAAGAAGCGGAATCATATCTGCAAGAAGATTAATTTTTTTGTCAACACATAGAAGAAATGGCTCTTCAAGTACTGATTCCATTCTTTCCTGATCATTAACAAAGTAAGGTGAGATATAACCTTTATCAAACTGCATACCTTCAACAACTTCAAGCTCAGTATCAACCAGTTTTTTAGATTCTTCAACAGTTATAACACCGTCTCTGCCTACTTTATCCATGGCTTGAGCAATCATCTTGCCTACTTCAGGATCATTCCCTGCAGCTATGGTAGCAACCTGTGAAATGGATTGATTATCCTTTACTGGTTGTGAGATCTTTTTGATTTCTATCACTGCAATTTTAGTAGCTTCATCTATGCCCCTTTTCAGAAGCATTGGATTTGCACCTGCAGCAACATTTTTAAGTCCTTCTTTAATGACTGACTGTGCAAGGATCGATGCAGTAGTAGTTCCATCACCAGCAACATCGTTTGTCTTGCTGGCAACTTCTCTTATAAGCTGTGCACCTGCATTTTCAAGAGGGTTTTCCAGTTCAATTTCCTTTGCAATGGTAACACCATCATTAACAATCTGAGGTGGACCAAATTTCTTTTCAAGCACTACATTTCTGCCTGCTGGTCCTAGGGTAATTTTTACTGTGTTTGCTACAGCATCAACACCACGTTCCAGTGCCTTTCTTGCTTCTTCACTAAATACTATTTGTTTAGCCATTGTTGTTCGCCTCCTTATAAGCGTTATTTAAAATTATTTAACTACTGCCAAAATATCTCTATCAGAGAGAATTAAATATTCTTCTCCTTCGAGCTTTACTTCAGTGCCACTATACTTTGCAAAAAGTACGTGATCTCCTTCTTTAAGATCGATTGGTTTTCTTTGACCCTTATCATCAACTGCTCCAGGTCCTACTGCTATTACTTTCCCTTCCTGTGGTTTTTCTTTAGTTGAGTCTGGAAGAAGTATTCCACCTGCTGTTTTATCTTCAGGTTCTAATTTTTGAACTATTACTTTATCCTGTAATGGTTTTAAAGTTCTTTTTGTCATTGTAGTCAAGGTAATCACCCTCCTTTTATTTATTATTACTCCGGCCTGTTTTATTGACTAACATTCCCTGCTATCTTCACAACTTAAAGCTTAGATAGATTTAGAACTAATCAAAGACCAGTAATTAATTATTTACTGAACTTAGCGATAGTGTGTTAAATTTTAGAAAATTTTAAATTTGTTTGAAATGATTTACGTGTTTTTGTCCACCATTAAGACTATTAAAGATAAGTCCTGGATTGGTATTGATGGATTGGGGGTAAATTTACTTCCTATAAATACTTTCAAGGTTATGCAAAACCCCGCCATAAATAGTAGGTCTTACATTCGCTAAAGTATTTTGAACAGCCTGAATTCTAATCGGAGATTCCAGATAAACCATGGGCAATTGTTCATAAACTATTTCTTGATACCTGTCATAAAGTTTTTTCCTTTTTTCAAATTCTACAAATTTTGTAGCATTATTAAATATCCGGTCAATTTCAATTTCCCAGTCTCTGGGCTTATGTTTGCTCTGGTCAAACATATGAAGCCTACCGCTTAATTTCCAGACATTTGCACCTTCGTTTGGTTCAAAAAAGCCACCAGTAAAACCAATGATTATTCCTTCCCAATCTCCAGAATCTGATCTCCCAATCAGTGTATTAAAATCAAGCGGTCGTAGATTTACTTTTATTCCAAGTTTTTTCAAATCATCCTGAATAATGACACCTATAGACTGACGGGTAATATTTTCTGCATTAGTTAGAATAGTGAATTCGACTCTTTGATTTTTATTGTCAAGAAGTTCTCCTTTTTCGTTCCATTTAAATTTGCCTTCCTTAAGAAGTTTTTTTGAGATCTCCAAATCCTGAGGATAACCACCTGCAATTTTTTTATTTAGATAAATGGAAGGAAGTGCCTCAGGAGTAAAAAGCGGCTCACCTGCCCCGGCAAGGACGTTATCAACAATGCTCAATCTGTCTATTGCATGTGATACTGCCTGCCTGAAATAAACATTATTAAACCATTTTGATGATTTTAGATTTACATCTTTTCTCAAATTAAATATTAAAAACTCAGTACCTGAGCTGGGTCCCAAGTTTACTGTTTTAAAATTCTTTTTCTTTTCTTCAAGTTTTTTCACCAGAGCAATATCTTCTCCGCGTACTGAAACCACATCTATTTCACCAGCTAAAAATTTAAATAACTCAAGGCTTGAATCCTGAACAACGGTATAAACCACTCTATCCAGATAGGGTAGTTTCTGATTTTTAGAATTTAAAATAAAATAATCCGGATCTCTTACAAACTCTATTCTTTCTCCCTGCACATATCTTGAAAGTTTAAACGGTCCGCTGGTAACAAACTTTTCAGGGTTTGTATCTGTACCCCAGAATCCTAGAAATACTTTTTTTGCTTGTTCTTTTGATTTTGTACTTTTTATAAGCGGTTCAAAAATATGCTTTGGTGCAGGAGGATAACTTATTTGTCTTAAAAACGGTGCAAAAACCACATGAGTCATGAATTGTACTGTGTGGTTATCTATTTTTTTTACTTCAGGGAATTTACCGTCAATTAGACAAAGAGACTGAAATCCAGATCCTTCTAAGCCTGAAAAAACAATTTCATTCCATGTAAAAACCACATCATCGCTAGTAATTGGTTTACCATCTGACCACTTAACACCTTCTCTAAGTTTTACAATTATGGTTTTTCCTTCATCAAGTATCTGGTAACTTTTTGCAAGATGAGGAATAACTTCTCCTGTATCAGGATCATCGGTAAAAAGTCCGTCAAACATAAGATTTCCAAGCGTTGAGCTGGTAGCATCTGTAGAAGCCCATAAATTAAATGTTTTTGGACCTGAACCAAACACTGATAAATTAAGTGTTCCGCCAAACATTCCAAGAGGATAAAAAATCTGCTTGTATTCAACAGAATTTATTTTAATTATTTTAGGGGTTTTTATTTTAGTGTTTAAGAGACTCTGATTAAAGCTTGATATGGGGAATTTATTTACCGAACAGCTGCCTGAAAAGAAAATTAAAAATGATAAGATTAAACAAACTTTTTTCATTCTTTAAAAATATCACAATTAATTAACATTCATTTATTATCTGTTTTAAAAGTGAATAAAAATAAGGATGTTCACCTATTGGTTTCAAAAGCTCTATTTCAACCTCTACATATTTCTCTTTAATCTGATTTATCTGTCTGGGAATATCCTGCTCCATATGCCTGCCGGAAGCCATAAACATAGGTAAGACTTTAAATTTCTTTTTGCCGGTTTTATAAAGTTTTAAGATTATAGCATCCAAGTCGGGTGAGTTTAAATCCATAAAAGCAAGATTTATTTTATCCTTACTAAAATCTTTTTTTAGTTTTTGATTTAATTCTTCAAATGATTTTTGCCAGAGAGGATCTTTACTTCCATGAGCAATTAGAATTAAACTTAAATCTGAACCCATAATTAATAATTATGTAGCTGGTGCATTGTTAGTGTCAAATTCCGATTCAGCATGAATCGAAACAATGATACGGGCATCTGGATTATTGCCACCTATTCTAATTTCCCTTTGAGAATCAGCATAAACGCAATGAAGAGGTTTATGCTGTCTCCATTGACCATTTGTAATTTTTTCTAACGCAAGTCTTGAAAGAGCTTTATCAGACTCATCAAAGCTTTTAAATCTGAGAATAAGACTACTTCTTAGTACATAAGCATTTTCAGGAAAACCTGAAATAACACTAACAAGATCAATTCCATCAAATTTAATTGCAAGAACAATTCTTTGATTTAATTTAATGCATGCTTGTGCCAGAATGTTTAAATCTTCTAAACTTTTTGTTTCTTTAGCTTTAGCCAGAAGAGATTCAAAATCTATGGCTGGTTCAGGATTAGCAATAGCAACTTTTCCATTCCTAGAAAATGGATAAGAAACAAGTCCTACTAAAGTACGAATTAATTTCACGATAATTTCCTTAAATATTGAGATAAATATAAATGAACTTTCTACTTAACTCCTAAAGGTTTATCTTATTTTTATAATCAGGATGTTTTACTAGTAGATTGTCAACAAAGTTTTCATGCCTTGCGCCATTCACTGCGGGTCCTGCCGCCTGCAGGTTCCCCTCCATCCTGCGGTGCAGTAGCTCCTCAGATGGACACCTCCCTTCCGGCGTCACCCCCAGTGAATGGGACACTTAATTATTTAGTTGACGTTACACTAGTATTTAATTAGGAATAGTTAATTTTCTACCCAGAGCTAAAACAGAGTTTAGTTTAAGTTTATTAGCTTTTGCAATTTTATTAACATTTTCTGGCGAGGGATCCATATAGTATTTTTTTGCAATTACCCAGAGAGAATCTCCATTTTCTATCGTATGATAGGTTAAATCTTGAGAGCTATTTGCAGCTTCAGGAATAGGAATAATAACTTTATTTTCTTCAGTAGCCAGCTGAGTTTTTTCTTCAGGCTTAATTTGATCTGTTGGCTTAGCTTCAACTGGTTTCTTAGCAAAAAGATTAGGCAATGAAAAAGAAAATTTTGGAGAGGCTTGCTTAAGTAAGGTTTTAGTTAACTGTTCATCAGCTGTTTTATCAGTAAGAATTTCTGCTGATTTGTGAAATACAAATTGTGTCTGGTGTTTAGTTTTAATTGCGTGAACACTAATTTGAAAATATATAAGCCATACAAGTGATGTCAAAATTACACCTGCTCCAAACCATGTAAGTTTTGAAAGAAAATTATTGGGCTGATTAGATAAATTCAAAATCTCTTCCTTATTTTGAGGCCAAAACCCTTGAAGTTCAGGCATTTGGGTAACTTCATTTATATTACTTGGCTCATCAGCATATATTGTGTCTAACAATTCAAACTCTTGTCTGGTATATAAATTGTTTTTCGGGTAATAGAAGCTAGTGACAGGTTTGTCATCTGTAAACTTTGTACTGTTTTCTAGTTTTTTAAGCCTTCTTTGTCTAACCTTATCGAGCTGTGATGACATTCCTACCTCCAAGCCTAAATATTCTACACTTTTACACTTTTACTTTTTTACTCTTTTACTCTTTTACTCTTTTAACTCATATGCTTACTTAAAACAATTAATTATCACCTTAAAGCAGCAAATAATGAATTACAAATCAAAATTAAATCATTAATTATATATATTAAGTTGCAAAGACAGAATAATCTTAAGAAATATTGATTATTCGTTATACAATTTATATGCTCTGAAACATCACAAAAAGCATGATTAGTGCCGTTACTGCTATGGATTTGATTCTTTAAACCTGTGGAAAATTAATATTTCCTGATTTAATACAAATAACATTTTCAATTTGTTATGCAAGCCAGAAAAAAAATTTGTAAATCAAAAAAAGAACTTTCTGCAATTAAAAAAGCATATAAAAAAGGAAAATTAAAGTTTAATTCAAAAGATCTTGCAAAAGAAATTATTAAAGATCTGGGTTTAGGTTTATTTAAAAATAATAATAAATGATTTATTCTTTTAAGATTATTTCCCTATACAAAACTTGGCGAAAATATTTGTAATAATTTCATCGTTTATTTTTCTGCCTGTAACTTCATCCAGTCTTGAAAGAGCTTCTTTTAAATCATCTGATATTAAATCTTCAGGCTCATTGTTCTGAACTTTATCTATAGCTTTACTGATGGAGGAATTACACTGGAGAAGAAGTTCTTTTTGTCTTTGATTTATATAAAGAACAGAGCTTGAATTTTGGACTCCGTGGTTTGAAGTAAAAGAATTTATTCTTTCTATTATTATTTTTTTTAATTTGTCTATATTTGTGGCATATTTAGCAGATATCTGAACGTTACATTTTATATCCTGAAAAGGCTTCTCCAGTAAATCAATTTTATTGCCGACCAAAACTTTAGGCTTTCCATTTACTAGATCAAAAAGTCTGTTTGTGTCATCATTTATTCCAACGCTTAAATCAAAAAGCAAAAGTACAATATCTGATTTCAAAAGAGCATTTTTAGTTCTTTCAATGCCTATTTGCTCTGGCTCACTTAAATTCTTAGCTTCTCTGACTCCTGCGGTATCCACAAAAACAACAGGCCACTCGTCAATCATGGTTTTTTCTTCAATGGTATCTCTCGTCGTACCAGGTTCTTGCGAAACAATTGCTCTTTTATTTCCAAGTAGAATATTTAACAGGCTAGATTTTCCTACATTTGGAGCACCTACTATTGAAATTTTTATGCCTTCACGTAAAAATTGCCCTTCTTTTGAATTTTTAATCAGCTCACAAAAGCTCAGATTAATTTCTTTTAATTCTTTTATAAATTTATTTTTGTCAAAATCAGGCACATCCATCGGGAACTCAACTGTACTTTCAACCGAGGTAATTAAATTTAATATTTTCTCTCGAAATGAGCTTACTTTCTCTTTTAATGCTCCAGTAAGATTTCCACTGGTTTCATAAACCATGCGGTTATTATCAGCGTTAATAATTTCATTTATGGCTTCAGCTTCAGTAAGATCTATTCGTCCGTTCACAAAAGCCCGAAATGTAAATTCTCCGTTTTTTGCTTTTCGTGCACCGTTTTCAAGACAAATATCAAGAATCATTGAGGATATATGACTGCCTCCATGACAAAAAATTTCAATCACATCCTCGCTGGTAAAACTTTTTAGTGCTTTATAAGGAAGAAGAATAATCTCATCAATTATCTTGTTCTCCTTCTTTATATAGCCGTGTAAAGCTTGCATGTGTTGAAAGCAAGGTTCCTGAAGGCGAGGTTTCGTAACCTCGCCTTCTTTCTTTGTATGATAAAAAAACTTCTTTGCCAGACTCCAGCTGTCAGGTCCTGATATGCGAATAGCAGCAATACCGCCATTGCCAGGCGGGGTAATAATTGCTGCAATGGTATCAGATAAATTAAACACAGCAGATAAATTATATATCATGCCGTAGGGGCATGCCATGGCATGCCCCTACGGATTTATTCTCTGCTTATGGGCTTTTTATCCACAGGTCCTATTTCATCAAGTCTTTTTGAAGATGTCACTCTGTTTCTTCCTTCACGCTTTGAAACGTACATAGCATCGTCAGCAGCTTTCATGACAATATCCTTATTTCGATCTTCATGAGGAGTACCACTGACTCCTATGCTGGCACTTAAAGGACCATAACCATTAAGAACAGTTCGATTTAAAGTATCCAGAATTCTTTTTGCAATTTTTTCAGCAGTATCCAAATTAGCTTCAGGCAGAAGCGCTGCAAATTCATCTCCTCCATATCTGGCAACAATATCCATTTGTCTTAAACACTGTTGTAATTTTCCTGCAACCAATGTAATAGCTTCATCACCTGCTTTATGTCCCAGCCTGTCATTCATTTGTTTTAAATAATCAAGATCAATCATAATTACCGATAAATCAGATCCGGTTCTTTTTGCACGTTCTGCTTCATGATATAAAGCAGTTTGGAAATACGCATGGTTATAGAGTCCAGTCAAACTGTCTCTCTGGGCCTGATACTGGACCTTTGCAAAGAGGTCAGCGTTTAAAACTGCAATTGAAGCTTCAGATGCAATTCTTTTTGCAAATTCAATTTCATTTTGGGTAAATTTTCTATTTCTGTCACACTGATGTATGCAGAGCGATCCTATTACCTGCCCTGCTGCTACAAGCGGCACAGCCAGAAAACTTTTAAGCTGAATTGTTTTAAGAATTGTCAGAAGAGGATCGCTGACTTTTTTAAATCTTTCCTGTACATCTGAAATATGGAGAGTAGAATTTGCTCTGTCCATTTCAGGTAAAGCACTTAGTGATTCAAGCCACTCTTGTTCAAAGTCAAGGATTAAGTCAGCAGCTTTATTTATATTTTGTCCTTTATTCAAATATTCCTGTTCAGTTGCCAACACAACCAGAGGATTAGAACTGGTTAATCTTCTTATAAAACATCTGCTGACTCCTAAAATCTCACCTAAATCCTGTGCAGCTCTTGCCATTACAGTAGAAAGATTCAAACTATCTCTAATAGCAGTGCTTACCTGATGCAGTAAATTCATTTGTCTTTCTGTTTGCTGAACATGCTCATGCAATTCAGCCTGTGATAAAGCCATTTCAACTTGATCACTTATGGCTTCTAGAAGTTGTATTTCGGAGGAAGTCCAGGTTCTTTTATTTTCAAAATTTGCAAGAATAAGAATTCCTTTTATTTTATTTCCTTTTTTTAGAAGGCAGGCTAAATAAGATTTACAATTAATTTCATCTATAAGCGGTTGATATTCACCAAAATCAACTGTTCTTAAATCAGATATTGCAATATGCTGTGTAATTAAGTCCGGCAAAAGAACGCTATTTTCATTATGTAAAGGTAAAAGAGAAAGTTTTTTCTTACATCCTTCATTAATTGCCCAGATTGAACCTGATGTAAATCCTGAATCATCATTTTTTTTCAAGAATGCACCACATGCACTAACTCCAAAAACCTGACCAACTTCACGCGCAGTTTTTTCAAGAACACCTTCAATTTCCAATGTGTCCCTAATCATGGTAGTAATTGAATTAAGCAGAAACTCTCTCTGCGCTGTCGAAAGACTTTCTTCATAAAGAGTAGCCTGGTTTAAAATAACTGCTAAGTGCCCTGCAATATCCTGAGTAATTCTTAAATCCTCAATGCTTACCTCGCATGAAGGAACTGTGCTGACAAAAACCAGAGTTCCAAGAAGTTCATTTCTTATTATTACCGGGATAATGCAAAACACAGAAGGCTTTTTATCTCGTAAAAATACTCTACTGATTCTTTTAACGTGTTTATTTTTATAAGTTACATACTGATTTTTATACATAAGCTTTATAAGAGGATTACCGCTCAGAACTTTGTGTGTAAAGCCAAGCAATGAATGTTCGCTCTTCCCAATAAGTTCCTGAGTTAATTCCAGTCGTTTATCTTTTCTTGTCCAACGAAGGAAATAAATATCTTCAACGTTAAGAAAATTATAAATTTCTTTTAAAACAATTTCGACTGCTTTTTCTGGTTTTAAAAGTCCGCGGAGTGACCCAGACAATTTAGATAAAAGTTTCAGCCTGTGATCTTTTGCATTAACCTGAGCAGCAAGATCAGCTTCCTGAACGATTTTTGTAATGTAATTCAGAACAAAAAGAAAAATCTTTTTATCTTCAGTAGTATTTATTAGTTTTGGATTTGTAATTAAAACTATGCCGTATAACTGCTCTGTGGTTTGAGAATAAATCGGATAAACAAATGTATTTAAATCACTTTGGGAGAGATTTTTTATGTTTAATTCTGACAATGGTACCAGAGCATTAAAAATTCTGGTTTGTTTTGCATCTATTTGTTCTGCTATGGTCTCAAGCAACTGACCTAGAATTGTGTACTGTTTAGTGCCAGATTTTGAATTAACCATATTTATTTGTTCTTTTGCATAATTTGTGTAAACAGCAATGGTTTCAATATCAAGCAATGACTGAACAAAATTAACCAAAGTACCTATTTGTTCTTTTGCAGAAAGTGAGCTGCATTGTAATTCAAGTATTTTATTTAAAAGAATTTCTTTTGAGTCTTTGTCAGAGCCGGTGGTTTTTATTTTTGGTTCTTCTTTTTCCATTTTTAGTGTTTTCGTGGCCAGTTTTAACAGACGTTCTAAGTGATAGAATTAAATAGAATTTTTTAAATTACCTAGTTAATTTAGACTAAAAAATTAGTCTACCCGTAAGATCTAATTCCACATTAAAACCTCTGTTAATCAAAACTTAGGATAATTACAATGATATACGGGTTTTAGTATAAAATTACTATCTTATAGATTAACAAAACTATAAAATCAGGAACTTATGAAAGACACTTTTAAAGAACTTATTGAAAAATACAAAAAAAATGTGGACTATCTCGAGATAAGACTTGAAAATAATGATTCGACTTTAATTCGTTTCCTCGGAAAAAATCTGGACAGCTTAAGCCAGATCAAATCAAATGGCGGTTATGTCAGAAGTTGTCATAAAGGTTCATGGGGATTTTGTTCATTTAATAACATTGATAACTTAAAAGAATATTTTGATAAATCAACTGATCAAGCAATTTTTCTTTCAAAAAGCAAAAACTCAGATAATGAGAAAACCATACTTGCACCAGTAGAACCTGTAGTAAAAATATCAAATTTTAAACTCCACGGAAAAGATCCAAAAAAAATCCCACTTAATAAAAAAGTTGAATTGTTTAAACATTATAATTCCTTGATTTTGTCTTATTCAGATTTAATAACCACATCAAATGCAAGATATTCTGAAAAAACACAAAACATAATTTTTGCAAACTCCGAGGGAACATATCTGGAGCATGGATGGACTGATCTTGAAGCCAGATTTTCCGCCACCACTAAAAAAAACGACACCGTCCAGGTAGCACAGGAATCCCTGGGTTCAAGGCTTGGTTTTGAAGAAATCGAAAATCTGGATGAAAGGATTATAAATACTGCGAAACGTGCAGTGGATCAATTAAGTTTAAAACCTCCTAAAGCAGGGACATATACAGTTATCATTGATCCGATACTGACAGGACTGTTTGTACATGAAGCATTCGGACATCTTTCAGAGGGAGATTTTATTTTTGATAATCCAAAGATGCAGGAATTTATGGTTTTCGGGAAAAAGTTCGGTGAAAAGTTTTTAAATATTCTTGACGGCGGAAAGATTCCAGATCACAGAGGATCTTTTTTATTCGACGACGAAGGAACTCCTTCACAAGACACTTATCTAATTAAAGAAGGAATACTGGTCGGAAGACTTCACAGTAGAGAAACTGCTGGGAAATTAAATGAAAAACCTACAGGAAATGCCAGGTGTCTGGATTACAGATATCCACCAATAGTCAGAATGACTAACACCTGGATAGAACCGCAGAAGAATTCTCTCGAAGATTTAATTTCTGATATAAAGCTGGGCATATGGGCAGGTAATTGGCTTGGTGGACAGACAAACGGAGAAATGTTTACCTTTGCAAGCGGTGAAGCAAGAATGATTAGAAACGGAACATTGGCTGAACCGCTAAAAGATGTAAATCTTACAGGAAATGTTTTTCAGACTTTAAAAGATATAGAAGGAATCGGAAATGATATGTACTGGGATGAATCAGGCGGATGTGGAAAAGCAGGACAGAGCGGGCTTTCAGTAGGAGTAGGTGGACCATCAATAAGAATTAAAAATGTAGTGGTGCCGGGGGAGTGAGAACGTACCGGCGATGGGGCGAAACGGCGAGAGAACAGGAAAAAATTAATGTTTTTTAGTCCCAGGTTCAGGTCTTGAAAATCTTTTATAAATCATAAAGAAGCCTATAAAAACATTTAAAAATATAAAAAAACCTATAATTGGTAGTATCCATTCATTATTCATAATCTTTTCCTTTATTCTTTTTATTATATTCTTCTAATTTTTCTTCTCCTTTAAATATAAAAATTATACCAAAATGTCATTGCGAGGAGGAGTGTTAGCGACGACGAAGCAATCTCGATCGATTTACACAAAGCAGATCGGGATTGCCACGCCTCATTTCATTCGGCTCGCAATGACACTTCGTGTCAAATAATCTGAAACAAATATCTAAACGTAGACATAAATTCAATCATAAAATATTTTATTTTCATAAATTACCTTTCTTTTTATGTACCAGCAAAAACAGGTTGAGGAGCAGATTATGGAGAACTATTTGTTCTTGGATTTAACATTTTATGAAGGGCTCTTATTCTTTCTTGTTGATCTAATTCACCAAATGATTCTATAGAACGACCTATTGCAGGCAGTGCCCATGCTATAGCAGTGCGTAAAAACCTAGGTAATGGTAATGTGCTAATCATTGACATTGCCGGACCTAGTCCAAAATTATTAAACAAGAACGCACCTCTCGATAATCCATCCGCAAGTTCGTCAGGATTAGTGTCTTTTATCCTAACCAATGCATTCTTCATAAAACCTAAAGCTCTATTTTTAATAAACCCTAATATAAATCCATCATTTTCATTATCAACTTTAACTTCACCGAGGTCTCTTCCACCAATAAAATTAACTACGGCTTCTTTAAGTCCACTTTTATCAACAACCTTCTCAGTAACCCATTTAGTTAAATCTTTCGGCTCAGGAATACCTTTAATACCAAAAGCTTTTGCAATCTTTAATCCATTATTTAAAAAACTATTTGGAAGACTAACCCTTCCTGTAAATAATTCAACCAGAGTTTTAACCACTTCACCTGCTTGTTCATCAATACTTCCTGTAGCCTTCGATCCACTATTTGTATTAGTTGTATTAGTTGTATTTTTTGCATGGTCAGCTGTTTCTTCAGGACCTTTGCTTCTGCTCTCATTATTTGTTTCAGCACTTTCTCCATCAACTCTGTTAGTTCCAGCATTTGATTCTGTCTTTGTTCCTTCAAAAACTTCTGGAAAAGCTTCAATATCAGTCGATCCTCCAGTTTGTGAAATTATACTTTCAAATGCACCAAGTATTCCTCTTCTATCTTCATCTGCAATATTCGGATTATCTGATTCTAATATTTCAACAACCTGATCAAATAATTGTTTTTGCTCCACGCTTAAATACTGACCAGCTGAATCCATAAAACTTCTAAGATCAGGAATAAGCCCTTTTGCAAAATTTACTGAGTTTGCAAAGCCGCCATCTGCTACAGATTTGGCAAAGTCAGTTATAGGAATAAACTGTTCAGCCAGATCAGCTTTTTCAAATACCTGAGCTAATTTTTTAGCTGCTTCAAGAGCTGTTGGTAAAACTTTTGCAACTGCCTGGGCCACTACTGTCATTTATTTCTCACCTATATGCATTTCTTAAATATTTCTATATAAAAGAAGCTATTTAAATAGCCTCTAAATCTACAAAGTCACGTTAAGAAAAAATTTGATGAAGGCTTGGTTAAGAATCCCGATAAAAGGACAAAATTTACGTGATTTGTGAAAGAAAAGGCGATTTGGTATCATTTGTAGGTTTGGATTTTAAAGAACGAACTGGCGAAGAAGGATAAACATATGGCTAACGTAATAGTAGTAGGTGCTCAATGGGGTGATGAAGGTAAAGCAAAAATTACTGATCTCCTTTCAAAAAGTGCAGACTATATTGTTCGATATCAGGGCGGAAGTAATGCAGGCCATACGGTAGTTGTCGATGGAGAAACATATAAATTTCATTTAATTCCATCAGGGATTCTTTATGAAAATAAAATCTGTGTAATCGGACCAGGAACAGTAATTGATCCAAAAATTTTAATTCAGGAAATTGAAGATTTAAAAACCAGAAACATAGCTGTAAAAGGCTTAAAGGTAAGCACAGCAGCACATGTAACCATGCCATATCATCTGGCAATAGATCAGGCAGAAGACAGAGGACGAGGAAATAAAAAAATCGGAACTACAGGACGTGGAATCGGACCGACATATGCAGATAAAGCAGACAGGTGCGGCATCAGAATGTCAGATCTTATTGAAGCTAAAGAGCTGGAAGAAAAAGTAAACTGGCTTGTACCCAGAAAAAATGTAATTCTGGAAAGACTTTATTCATTACCACCGGAAGATCCAAAAAAAGTTTTTGAAGAATATAGAGAATACGGTGAAAAGTTAAAATCTTTTGTAGCAGATACATCTGCTCTTATATTTGATGCCATTAAAAACAAAAAAAATATTTTATTTGAAGGAGCACAAGGTACTCTCCTGGATCTGGATCACGGTACATATCCTTATGTAACCAGTTCAAATCCAGTCGCAGGCGGTGCATGCATAGGTGCAGGTATCGGACCTACATCTATTGATCGCGTAATAGGCGTAAGCAAAGCATTTACTACCAGGGTAGGCGAAGGACCATTTCCTACAGAAGTTTTCGGGCGTGAAGCAGATGAGCTTAGAGCTACTGGAACTGCATGGGCAGAATTTGGAACTACTACTGGACGTCCAAGAAGAGTTGGATGGCTTGATCTCGTTCTTCTTAGATATGCGGTGAGAGTAAATGGACTAGACTGTCTGGCACTTACAAAAATAGATGTTCTGGATAATTTAGATGAAATAAATATTTGTGTGGCTTATGAAGATTCATTAACCGGCGCAAAATATTATGATCTTCCACTGGCTAGTGGAATATTTAAAAGAGTAAAACCCATATATGAAACTTTAAAAGGTTGGAAAACATCTACAAATAAATGCAGAGCAAGTAATGAGCTTGCTCCAAATGCCCAAAAATACATGGACAGAATACAGGAGATTTTAGAAATTCCAATTGCAATAGTAAGTGTCGGACATAAGAGGCACCATACTATAATTATTGAGGATCCTATTCACGGACCAAAAAGAGTTCTGCAAAAGGGATAAATTAAGTATGGACGACCCGGCGTATCGGCGTATCGGCGTATCGGCGAAAAAGAAATTTGCTGATTCGACTATCCAATATAAATCCCCTGATCACGCAGCTGTTCGAACACAGGAATATTTATATAATCAATTATTTCCGTATATTGGGAATAAACGAAAATTATTGCCATTAATTTTTGAAGCAATATTAAAAACAGAAATAACAAAAGGACTTTTTGTAGATTTTTTTTCCGGAAGCGGTGTAGTCTCACGACTTACAAAAAAAATCGGCTTTCAGGTTATTGCAAATGACTGGGAGCCGTATTCTTATTTTTATAATCATGCATATATAGAACAAAACGAATATCCTGCCTTTGAAAAACTTGGCGGAATAAAAAAAGTTTATGAATATTTAAATAACCTTGAAGGTATTCACGGATATATAAGTAAGTTTTATTGTCCGTGGAATGATAAAAAACCAGACATAAAAAGAGAAAGAATGTTTTTTACTCATAAGAACGGAATGAAAATTGATGTGATTAGGGAAAAAATAGAAGAATGGGAAAGCAAAGGAAAAATAAACTTAAAAGAAAAATCCATACTTCTTTCTTCACTTATTTATAGTGCCAGCTATGTAAGCAATACCAGTGGTGTCTTTAAAGGTTTTCATAACGGCTGGGGTGGAAAAACAGGGACAGCTTTGTATAGAATATTAAGCGATATTAAATTGGTTCCTCCAATTCTTTTTAATAATAACCAAAAGAACAAGGTTTATCAAAGTGATTCACAGAACCTTGCAGAATCGTTTTGTAGAGACGAGGTTACCTCGCCTCTACAAAAAAACAAAATAAATATTGCATATCTTGATCCGCCTTATAATCAGCATCCTTACGGAAGTAATTACCATGTACTAAATACAATTGCTCTATGGGACAAGCCGAAAATAAACAAATCGATTTTAGTAAATGGTAAAAAAACAAATAAAAGTGCCATAAGAACTGACTGGAGAACTGAAAGAAGATCAGCATATAACTACAAAAACGAAGCTACAAATGCACTTGAAAAACTGATTACAACAATAGATTCTGATCATATTTTAATGAGTTATAGTACAGACGGAATTATTGATCTTAAAGATGTATTAAATATTTTTGCAAGTAATGGAAAACTTTCCATGGTTACAAAAAACTATAAACGTTACAGGGTAAGCACACCACGTATGTCTGAAAAACCTTATAACGTAGAGGTCGTTTTTATTCTGGATAAAAATAAAACAAGTTCAAGAGGTATTATAAAAAAACTTTTAGGTGAAATTAAAGAACAGGATAAGTGGCTTAGTATGTAGTTTTCGTTATGTTCTTGATACCCTAGGTTACATTCGATTTGACAAGACTTTCTCTTATGTTTGAATATCTGACATATGTCAAAGCTAATCTTAATATCAGAAGGAATAGAAAACAAAATATATTTTATAAGGGGGGTGAAAGTCTTGCTGGATGAAGATTTGGCAAAGATGTATCAAGTCTCAACAAAAAGACTAAATGAACAAGTAAAAAGGAATAAAAAGAGATTTCCTAAAGATTTTATGTTTCAACTCACGTTTGAAGAAATTGAAAACTTGAGGTCGCAAATTGCGACCTCAAAAGGTGGTAGAAGATATTTGCCTTATGCTTTTACCGAACAAGGTGTAGCAATGCTTTCAGGAGTGTTAAATAGTAAAAGAGCTGTTCTAGTAAATATAGAAATCATGAGAGCTTTTGTAAGATTAAGAAAAGTGATTTCTCAGAATAAAGAATTAGCAAAGAAAATTGAAGAGCTTGAAGGTAAGTATGAAAAACATGACATGGATATACAAGGCATTTTCAATGCAATACATAAAATACTAACTATAGAGGAAAGACCAAAGAGAAAAGTAGGTTTTTAAAAAGCAGGATAAGTGGCTTACTTAAAACGGCGTCTCAGAAACTGTTTGTGTCTGAGGAACAGCACTTGAATTATTGTCTCGTTTGCTTCCGAGAAGTCTGATGTTATCAGCTACAACTACAGGTCTCACCATTTGTTCGCCTGTTTCTTTATGTGCCCAGCTGTCCCATCTGATTTTTCCTTCTATACCAACAAGTGAGCCTTTTTTTACGTACTCACCTGCAATTTCTGCTGACTTTCCCCATATCTCAATATCAAACCAGTCTGTCTGTGAGTCTTTCACAGGACGGTTTACTGCCATGGTAAAAGTAGTAACTACTTTACCGGATTCAAAATATCTCATTTCTGGATCTTTCCCTGCACGTCCGACTAAAACTATATGATTTATATCAACCTGTGGTCTTGCATTGTTAGTTTGCATATTCATCCCCTTTGTTGGGGCATGCCATGGCATGCCCTTATACTTTTTTATTCTACCACTTTACCTTTTAAATATGCCCAGCCAGCAAGGGAAAAAGAAGCAAATACTGAAAAAATTAAAATGGTAAAACCTGTAAGGCTTATAATCGGGTCTGTCTTTTCTACCATTATTCTTCCTATAAAAACTAGACAAAAAACAAAAATAATTCCGTAAGATAATTTTGACTTCAGATAAAATTTCGTGGCCTCTGCTTTAAGAAACTTTTTTTCGCGAATTTCTTTTTTTATTTCTGTGTTATTTATGTTTTCTTTATTTGTTCCTGTTTCATTCAAGTGTTTTCCGTTCTTTTTTTCAATCTCATTTACATATCTGGGAAGCGATCTAATTACGGCAGAATATGCTTTTATTTTTCCAACAAACTTATTTTCCTCAGGAAAAAGATACTTCAAATAAAACCATTTTGACTTAGGAAGCTTGTCTTTAAGCCAGTTCTGCAGATATGGTTTAGTAACTGAAATTAGACTAAAATCAGGATCCAGTGTTCTGCAAACTCCTTCCAGAGTACCTGTCATTCGTAATGTATAAGTAAATTTACTGGGTAATTTCATGGGCTTTTCGTCAATAAGAATTTTTAAATCATCCTCAATATCGCTTACATTTAGAGAATTTAACTTTGTACCTTCATAATATTTATAAGCTGCTTTTTCAATAACTCTTTTTAAAGGCTGAAGATCAGAGCCTGATTTTAAAAGATCAAGTTCTTTTAAAGTATCTAACAAAGCATCAGTATCATTCCTTACTATATTTATAAGAACATTTGCCAGTTCTTCCCTTACATTTTCACTAATCCTTCCAACCATTCCAAAGTCATAAAAAACAATAGTCCCATCATCCTTTACAACAATATTGCCAGGATGCGGATCAGCATGATAAAAACCATCTTTAAAAAACTGCTTAAAGTAAGCATTTACTAGAATCTTCGCTAGTTCTTTTGGATTATGATTTTTATTTTTAAGTGAAGCAATATCAGTGATTTTTATACCTGGTACATATTCAATCGTTAAAACTTTTTTAGTAGTATGATGCCAAAAAACTCTCGGTATATAAATTCTTTCTTCATGTTTTAAATTTCTTCTAAAGTGATCTGCATTTTTCCCTTCCTGGATAAAATCTATTTCTTCAAAAAGCGTTCTCCCAATCTCATCTATAATCTGAACCCATTCTCTGCCTTTCCCGATTTTTGTATATCTTTCAAGAAAAGTAGCAAGGCACCGTATAATAGCCAGATCACGGTAAAACAAAATATTTAAATCGGGTCTTTGTACTTTTACAACAATCTTTGCCCCGTTAATTAATTCTCCTTTATATACCTGACCAATACTTGCAGAAGCAATTGGCTCTTCATCAAAGGATTTAAAAATCATATTAAGTGGTTTTCTGAGTTCTTTTTCTAGAAATGGCTTTATCTCAGAAAATGGAATTGGCGGCAATGAATCCTGCAGTTCAGAAAGTACACCTATAAACTCTTCAGGAATAATATCCGGTCGGCTCGATAAAAATTGTCCGATTTTAATAAATGTAGGACCCAGCTCAAGAAAAGCTTCTTTTAAATGGACAGGACTTCCGGGATCTTTTTTTAATATTTTCCTAAAAAGTCTAAAAAATACTTTTGTTATTTTTCTAAATCTGGGATCTCTTAAACAATAATAACTAAGCAAAAATGACTCATGGGTAAATGTAAAAATATTTCCATTAAAAACAATGTTTCTTTCCGGAAGTTTGTATCTTTCCTGTACCAATTTTTTGTCATACCAGAGGCGACTTTTAAAGCCATTGTTTATTGATACTTTTTTTTCAAGTACACTTGTCAATTTCTTACCGTTTTTGCAAATTAATTTGTGATTTTAAATCTGCAAGCTCTGCACGCAAGCTTGCAATTTCTGCCCTTATGTCATTTAATTCCATTGAATCAAGCAAAGCGTTATTTGTAAGTTCAGTTAATTTGTCTTTTATGAAACCCTTTACCTGAATTTCACTTATTTGAGCCCTGTGACTTATTTCACTAAGCACCTGAAATAATTCTTCTTTTGCTTTTTCTTTTATTTTTGCTTGCGGTTGATCTTTACTTTCATTAGCTTTAGGAGACCCAGCATTATCTTTAAAGTTTTTTACCTGCAAAGCAAGATCACATGCCCTTGACTCAAGTTTTTCCTTAATTACATCAACAGCAGCTTTTGCAGTAAGTAACAGTTTTGTAAAATCTTTTAACATGGTTTAATTATCGCATAAATGAACTTCTTGACCTTTAAACCTCTTAACATCTAAACTTAAAAAGTCATGACAGGGGAAAATTCAAAAAAAAGTTTAATCTGGGTTTATCCACCAAATAAATGGATTTCGAATTGCAATAAGACATTTGTTTACGGGTGGACAAAACCAGGATGTAGGTTATATGCAGTCTGTAAAGGCAAAATTAAAAAGATAAAAGTATTTCCAAATGGAAACTTTGCACAAAAAATAAAACTACCACAGAAAAAAAATATTGTTCAGTTAGTTCAGGTGTTAAACGGAAAAGAAAAAACAATAACAAGATGTGTCATTGCGAGGGAGCAAAGCGACCGAAGCAATCCCGATCGATTTTCGCGAGGTAGATCGGGATTGCTTCGTCGGCACTTTGTGCCTCCTCGCAATGACATGGTCATCGTCATCGATCCCGGTCATGGTGGCAAAGAACATGGTACACACTCACCAAAGGGTGTTCCTGAAAAAGTTTATAATTTACAAATTGCAAAAAACCTCGTACAGGCATTGCACACAACACCCCAACAATGGAAAATTTACCTCACTCGTTCTACGGATAAATTTGTCTCTTTAAAAGATCGTGTCCGTTTTGCAAAAAATAAAAAATGTAATTTATTAATCTCAATTCACCACAATGCACTTCCAGACAATGAAGATCCACTTAAGCATAGAGGAGTCGGGATTTATTACACACATGATTTTGTAAAACCACTTGGAAAATCACTACTAGAAAGTATTTCAAAATCTGTAAGGGCACGCCATGGCACGCCCTTACAAAAATACGGTTTGTATAAAAGAGATTTCGCACTTACAAAACCTGACTTTTGTCATGCAGTGTTAATTGAATGTGGATTTTTAATTCATCCGGTAGAAGGAGAAATTATTACACAAAAAAATACACAGAAAAAAATTGTAACCGGTGTAAAAAAAGCCTTATTTACTTTTTACCGTCGACAACCACTTAAGTGAATAATGAATTAAAGTTTCAGAATCATCATGGTTTCCATTAGTTTTTGCAGTTTCAAAAGCTTGGCTTATTTCATGTCCTGAATATCCAAGAGCTTGTAAAACAGAGCGAGCTTCATTGTGGAATTCACCGGTTCGTCCATTCGCCGTTTCACCATTCCGTTTATTTCCGGAATATGCAATGGGTAAATGTTTCCAGTTTTTAATTTTTTCTTTTAGTTCTAGAATTAATCTGCTTGCGGTTTTTGTCCCTATTCCTTGTGCTTTGCTTAAAGCTGCAATATCTTCATTTAATATTGAATAAGTAATTTCACTTACAGTAAAACTGTTTAAAATATTTAAAGCTGTTTTTGGACCAACTCCAGATACACTAAAAAGTAAATTAAACAATTCTCTTTCAAGCAATGTAGGAAAACCAATCAAAGTCATCTGATCTTCTTTATGAATTAATGTTGTATAGACTGTTGTAGTGCTTCCGACCTTACCTAATAACTCAAGGGCAGAAAGACTGGTTTGTACTTCATAACCAATTCCATTAACATCCAGAATCACTTTTTCAGAGCCCTGAGGTTCTGTTATTTTTTCTGTAATTATTCCTCTTAAGAACTGGTACATTTTTCACTCACTGGTATAATTAAAATTATAATTAGGAAGTTTAACATTCTTAGGCCAAATGAAGAACGGCCATAACGAAATAAAAAGTAAAATGAAAGGAAAATGATCATCAAATGGCAAACGTAGGTGAAGTAACAGACGCAACTTTTGAAGCAGAAGTTCTTAAGGCAAAGTTGCCGGTATTGGTGGATTTCTGGGCACCTTGGTGCGGGCCCTGTAGAGCAGTTGCACCGGTAGTTGAAGAAATAGCTAATGAATACGACGGAAAACTTAAAGTTTTAAAGTTAAATACCGATGAAAACCCCAGAACAGCCCAATCTTACAGAATTAGTGGCATTCCAAGCTTAATGGTTTTTAAAAACGGTCAACCTGTGGAACAAGTAGTAGGCGCAGTTCCAAAATCTACCCTTTCCTCAGCCGTTGAAAAGCATATCTAAAAGTAATTCATTAAAATGAACAAAAATATCGTAGTTACTTCTTTAATAAAAGAAACTCATTCGGTTAGGCAGAAATAGATGTCAAAAACTCACCATACTTCTGAAGATCATAAAGCAAAAAATAAACAAAGACTTAAAAACATATTAAGATTTTTAATTAGCATCATAGCCATATTTTGTCTGATAAAGTTTGGAAAAGTTGATATAAGAGTTGCTTTTAAATATCTGCTAAAAGTTAATCCTGTTTATTTTACTCTTGCATATACAATGTATTTTATAACCATGTTAATAGCAGGTTTTAGATTTTATTTTTCTTCAAAAGCACTCCATTTCCAAAAAAGTTATTTTCAATTGGTTCAGTTAAATTTTGTAGGAACATTTTTTAATAATTTTTTGCCTACGACTTTCGGCGGCGATGCACTAAGAAGCTATTACCTTAAGCGGGGCTCACACATAAGTATTTCAAAGGCCGTTGCATGCATAATTTATGAACGATATACAGGAGTAGTAATTTTATTCTGGCTGGCATCAGTTGCATTTCTGCTTCAGGATTTTGGAATTATTAGTAAATCAGAATGGGAATTGCCCCGTCAATTAGTTTTGTTTTCACATGCAAGTTCTTTAGTAACTATTTTTTTAATACCTTTTCTGCCTCAGATTACAAATACACTTCTCGGCAAAACAAACTGGATTTATAAAAAAGCGGTTGAACCGTTTCTTGTATATTGGCACGATGTAAAATTAACTGTAAGAATACTTATCTTATCTGTTTGTTTACAAATTACTGTTATGCTTGCTCATTTACTTATTGCACTTTCACTAGGTATTAAAATACCGCTTAGCTATTATCTGGTTTTTTATCCGCTTACTACCATTGCAGGCTTTTTAATACCTAGCTTAAACGGGCTTGGCATAAGAGAAGGTTCATATATATTTTTTCTGAAACATGTAAAAGTCCCCACAGAGCAGGGACTTGCATTTAGTATTTGCTGGCTTATTGTTTTGTTAATTACAAGCTTAATAGGAAGCATTATATATATGGTCGGTGATTTTAGAAAGGATAAACCTGTTGATATAGAACAAATAAATTGAACTTACTTGCTCTTTAATAATTCTTTTTTGTTAAGTACGCTTACAATCATGCCTTTATCAAGAGTAATCACTTTGTCAACATTATCAATAGTTGATTGTTTGTGAGCAATAATAATTACTGTTCTGTTTTTTACAAGTTCATCAATAGCTTCTTGAATAAATTTTTCAGATTCACTGTCGAGGTGACTCGTAGGTTCATCCAGTATTAAAATGGGTGCATCTTTCAAAAAAGCTCTGGCAAGTGCTACTCTTTGTCTTTGTCCACCTGAAAGCCTTGCACCACTTTCTCCAACAATGGTTTCAAATCCTTCATAAAACTTTTCCGCAAATTCAATTACATGTGCTTTTTTAGCAGCATTTAACATGTCTTCTTCTTTTGCATTTGGCTTTCCAAACATAATATTTTCTTTAATTGAACAGTTAAATAAAACCTGTTCCTGAGTTACAAGCGATATTTGTGAACGTAATGAATGGATATCTACAGACTTTATATCAATTCCATCCATCTCAATATTTCCTTCTGTAACATCATAAAATCGCGGAATTAAGCTGACCAAGGTAGTCTTTCCAACTCCAGAAGGTCCTATTAAAGCAACCTTTTCAGAAGGATTAATTTCAAGATTTATATTATTTAAGATTTCTCTTCCATCAGAATATTTAAATGCAACATTGTTAAATTTAATCTGACCTTTAATAGACTTAAGATGAGTAGCTGGTTTAAGTTCAGTTAGTGATGATTTTTGATCTAATATTTCAAATACTCGCTCGCTCGCACCAAGTGCCTGCTGCAAGGTAGACCATACACGGCTTATTCTTTTTATAGGCTCATAAAGAAGTATTGTGGTTAAAAAATATGAGGAGAAATCACCCAGTGTTATCTGGAAAATTGCCACACTCTTCATGCCATACCAAAACACAAAAGCAACTCCACATGCACCTACCAAACCTGTAATTGGAGAAATCATTGCTTCTATAGTTACTGTTTTAATCAAGGTAGAAAAAAGCCTGGAGTTTAAATTCTGAAATTTTTTATCTCTGAAGTTTTCAAGATTATATGCCTGAGCTAGTTTTAGATTTTGCAGACTTTCCTGGACATATCCGGAAAGATCTCCAATGCTTTCCTGTCCTTTTCTGCTTAATCTTCTAAGCCTTTTAGCAAGATTCACTACAGGAATTACAAATAACGGAATAACAACTACTGCAACAAGTGTAAGTGACCAGTTAACAGATAAAAGCCATGCAAAAAGAAAAACAGCTTTGCTTGAATCATTAAAAATCGTAGTTATTGTTTCTGCTACCCACGACTGAACAGCTATAAGATCATTTGTAACTCTGGATACATATGCCCCACTCATTTCTTTTGTTATTTGAGAAAGAGAAAGTTTTTGAAGATGCTCATGTAACTTATTTCGAATATCTCTTACAGTTGCAACACCTACATATCTGATACAAAACTGATGAAGAAACCTTAAAATTCCATCCAGAAAATATGCAGATATTATCAAAATCGGTATTAAGCCAAGCAATTCATTTACATGGATGCTCATACTTGGAGATCCAACCAGAGCTTTTAATTGTTTAGGTAAAAGAAAAAGTCTTCCTTTCTGGTTTGGCATATTTAAGCCATCTACAGCAATTTTTACAAGCCAGGGAGGAAGCAGAGAAATAAATCCTGCAAGAACCATTGAAAAAAAAGCAATTGAAAACAAGAGCCAGTATTTTTTTCCAAATGACAATAATCTGCTCAATGTGTTCATAGAATGAAAATTATATCGTTTTATATGTCATTGCGAGGAGATCCCTCGCTTCACTCGGGACAGGCTCCGCAATCCCGAGCTATATACGCAAATTCGATCGAGATTGCTTCACCCTCCTTCGGAGGGCTAGCAATGACACATTTTTTTATCAATACTTATCATAATGTTCTAAAATGGTTAAGATTTAATAGATCCTCATGCAAGAAACTAACTTACCACCAACACCAAAGTCTGCCAAAGCACAACGAACAAGACAAAAAATACTTGAAGCAGCAAGATCTGTTTTTGCAGAACGCGGGTTTGCTAAAGCCACGGCAGAAGAAATTTCTACTAAGGCCGGAGTAGGTTATGGTACTTTTTATCTTTACTTTGCAGATAAGAGACAAGCCCTGCATACAATCCTGGCTGAAGTAGATGATCAGCTTTACCAGTTACAAAACTCTGAAGATAAGTCCAGTACAGGACTTGGTGCGCTTGCACCAATAAAAACTACCATTAGTGGTTTTTTTGAAAGTTTTAAAGCAAATGCAGACATCCTGAAAATCTGTCATGAACTTGCTGCAACAGATCCTGATTTCAGGGAATCACATAATAAAGTCCGGTCAAGACTTGTAAACAGAATGAAAGAACATCTTATAAAAGGTCTTGAACTAGGAAATGCCAGGGTAGTGGATCCTGAAATTGCATCAATAGCACTTGCCGGTCTTATTGAAACCATTGCAGTTGAATGGTTTTTTAACAATCGTCCATGGGATAAAGATAAAGTTATTCAGACAGTGGCAAAATTATATTACAGCGCAGTTATTAAATGATCCGCTGGAGAGGATTTACATAGCCAGCATATTATATCCGCAGTCTACATAAATAAGCTCACCTGTAATTGCACGGGATAAATCACTAAATAAAAATACACAGGTATCTGCCACTTCTTCAGCTGAAACATTTTTCTTTAAAGGAACAACGGTTCTAAAATGTTCAAGCATTTTTCCAAAGTCATCAATACCGCTTGCAGAGAGTGTCTTAATAGGTCCGGGAGAAACTACATTTACTCTGATATTTTTTGGACCCAGATCATATGCCAGATATCTGGCTGAGCTTTCAAGAGCTGCTTTTGCTACGCCCATAACATTGTAATTTTTTACAACTCTTTCACTTCCTAGGTAACTTAGCGCTACTACACTTCCGCCTTTTTCTTCCATAAGCGGTTTAAATGCTTTTGAAAGTGCTATTAATGAATAGCTGCTTACATCCTGAGCGAGGTGATATCCGTCCCGTGAGGTGTTTACAAATTCTCCGCCCAGTTCTTCACGTTTTGCAAATGCAACTGCATGCAGAAAAAAATCAATTTGTCCAAATTGTTTTTTAATGGTTTCAGAAGCCAAAGCAAGTTCGTCATCTTTAGTAACATCCAGATTTACTGAAAAAGGATCTTTTAAATCAGCTTCTTTAAAGAGTTTTTCAAGGTTTCTTAAAACTCTTTCTCCCTGATAAGTAAAACCAATCTGGGCACCTTCTCTCATGCATGCCTGAGCTACTGCCCATGCAATACTCCATTTATTTGCAACGCCAACAATAATTCCTTTTTTACCTTTTAAAAGCATATTTGAAACTTCTTTCTTTAGTGGTTTTTCCAATGTTTCTGTTGTTGTCATTTATCTTTAATGCTCCCGTTTTAACCAGAAACATATGATAGCAAATTTAAAGAAGGAAAATCCTGTAAAGATGTACAGAGTATCAGTGTTGTTTATGCTAAATTCTTAAGGAATAAATTAATATTTTTATGTCACTAAAAGCCCGAAATCTAGTTAAAACATACAGCGGAAGAACTGTTGTAAATAATATCTCTTTTGAAGTAAAGCCTGGAGAAATTGTCGGCTTGCTTGGTCCAAACGGTGCAGGAAAAACCACATCTTTTGACATGATAGTCGGATTAATTAAGCCTGATGCAGGGGGAGTAAGTTTATTTGAAAAAGATTTAACAAAAATTCCTATTCACGAAAGATCCCAATCAGGTATAGGATATCTAACTCAGGAACCGTCTGTTTTCAGGAGGCTATCAGTAGCAGATAATTTAAGACTTATCTGGGATGTACTTGAAAATATTGATAAAAAAGAACAGGAAGAACAGCTTGCAAAATTATTAAATGAATTTGATCTCACTGATTTAAAAGATCATATTGCCATAAGTTTAAGCGGCGGAGAAAGACGGCGTGTTGAAATAGCCAGAGTTCTTACAGCAGATCCGAAATTTATTCTTCTTGATGAACCATTTACAGGAGTAGATCCTATTGCCATTCAGGAAATTCAAAAATTAATTGAAGATTTAAAACATAAACGTAATATGGGTATTTTGCTAACTGATCATAATCCACGTGCAACCCTTTCCATTACTGATAGAGCATACATAATTCAGGATGGAAAAATATTGCTTTCTGGTACTGCTAAAGAAATTGCAAAAGATCCGATTGCCCTTAAATATTATCTGGGAGAGGATTTCACATTATGATTAAGCTTTTTAGACAAATTCTATTTTCAAGAATCAATATCCTCGACAGATACATTATTAACGAATTCTGGATTCCTTTCATTTCAGGCTCTGCAATTATTACAGGTATATGGCTTAGCGCAGATCAACTCAGGCAGGTTTTTAAACTTATTACCATTGCAGATGCTCCAATCAGGCTTGCCATAACTATTTTAGGTCTGCATATGCCTGCAATTATTGTGATCACTATTCCAATAGGAATTTTATGGTCTTCATTTCTAGTATTCAGTCGCTTAAATCATGACTCTGAGATCATTGCCATGAGAACAAGTGGAATAAGCCTAACTAAAATAATGAGACCTGTGATTTTATTTGGATGTATTGCTGCTCTTTTTTCTTTTTCAATAAATGAAATTGTAGTCCCATTTACAAATCCCCTTGCAAGAAAACTTGAGATTTATTCTATTTACAAAAATCCACTTCCAAACAGCCAGAAAAACTTTACATATCTTGAAAAGGGATCAAATAAAAAACTAAGAAGAATTTTTTATGCTGCTTATTATAATGCAGACAAAGATCTTCTGAAGAACATAGTAATTCTTGATTTTACAAGAGCGGGACTAACACAAATCTATACTGCAAAACATGCCAGATGGAAACCTGAAAAGGGAGGTTGGCAGCTCTACAAAGGAACGAATCACTTTATTTCAAACAACGATGCATTAAGCAGGGTTTCAAGTTTTCATTCTTTTTTCATTCCAAGCAGCTCAACCCCTGCAAAATTAATTAGAGAACTTAGCAAACCAAAAGAAATGAATATTGTTAAACTTTGGAATTTCCTGGAACTTCAAAAAGATAAAACCATTAACACTGATGATTATAATGAGGCCAGGGTTAATTTCCACAACAAATTTGCCCAGCCCATTGCATGTCTTTTAATTGCACTTATTGGAGCACCTCTGGGAATACTTCCAAGACGTTCAAGCTCCAGCTGGAATTACATATTTCTTGCAGTAATAATTTTCCAGTTTTATGTTACACAGTCTATATGTCTCTCTATGGCAGAAGCAAACAGGCTTTTACCATTCATTGCAGCATGGCTTCCAAATATTGTTTTGCTTTTAATTTCTTTAATTATTATCAGACAAAAGACACGTTTGGCGTAAATATTTAGGTTCAAAATCACAAAATGATACCCATGGTTACATGCATTTTAACCCTTGCAGAATATAATCACATGGCAAATGGAATCAAATTATAATCCTGCGATTCACCATAGGCGATCAATTCGATTAAAAGAATTTAATTATTCACAAAATGGTTATTATTTTATTACAATTTGCACAAAAAACAGAGAATGTTATTTGGGCAAAATTATAAATAAAAAAATGACATTATCCAATGAAGGAAAAATTGTTTTGCAATATTGGAATGAATTACCAAATCACTTTTCAAATGTTGGTTTGGATGAATATGTAATAATGCCAAATCATTTGCACGGAATTATTGTTATTGAAAACGATTTGAATAATGACAATCGTAATGCGCAATGTAGGGGCGGGGTTACCCCGCCCCTACAACATTACACATTGGGTCAAATCATTGCATATTTGAAATATCAAACAACAAAAACAATAAATCAATTTTATAAAACCCCCGGCAAACCATTCTGGCAACGCAATTATTATGAACACATAATCCGTAATGAATCAGAATTAACCCGTATTCATGAATACATTAGAAATAATCCTATACAATGGGAATTTGACAGGAATAACCGAAAAAACATTGCTAGAATAAATAATCACAATATATGACCCCGCAAATCCTAGAAAAACAAAAACTATACGAAAACTATTGGCCGTCACTAGACAGCAAAATTGCTATCTGCATGAGCGGTGGAGTAGACAGCAGCGTCAGTGCTTATTTACTTGCTAAAAAAGGTTATAAAACTGTCGGACTTACCGGCTGGCTTTTTAAAGGATCCAATCGCTGCTGTGACGGCGGAATGATTGATGCAGCAAAGATCTCTGAGTTTATAGGCATAGAACATCTATCTAAAGATTTAAGAGAACTTTTTAAAAATCAAATCGTAGATCATTTTATTTCTTCCTACGGTAGCGGATCCACACCGATTCCATGCATTACCTGTAACAATGTCATTAAATGGGGATCACTTATGGAATATGCATTTAATGAATTAAATTGTACACATATTGCTACGGGTCATTATGCAAAACTGGTAAATGATAACGGATATTTTAAAATCGTCCGTCCAAAAGATTCTAAAAAAGATCAAACATTTATGCTCTGGGGATTAACACAGGATGTGCTTTCCAGAACAGTTTTTCCATTAGGAGATTTAACAAAAGATGAAGTCAGAGATGCTGCCAGAGACGGAAATTTGTTTTTAGCCGAAAAAGAAGAAAGTCAGGATATTTGTTTTGTCTCAGAAAAAGAAGGAACTCAGGGGTTCCTTGGAAAATTTCTTGAACAAAAAGAAGGATTTATTATTGAAAATAAAACCGGAAATGTTTTAGGAACACATAGCGGTACTCATAATTACACTATCGGTCAAAGAAAAGGCATGGGAATTGCTTATAGCGAACCTCTTTATGTAATAGATGTAGATGTAGAAAAAAATATTGTTTATGCAGGTACTAAAGAAGAATTAGAAGGATGTGAATTAATTGCAAAGGATGTGAATTGGATTTATCCTATAATTGCGAGGAGGCACGAAGTACCGACGAAGCAATCTCGATCGAATTCAAAAGATACGCTCGGGACTGCTTCGGGGTTTTCAACCCCTCGCAGTGACACTATCCGTGTCATGGCAAAAATCAGATATAATTCAAAAACTTCACCTGCAACAATCTCACTCTTGGAAGATAATAAAATAAAAATGGTCTTTGATGAACCACAGTCAGCAATTACTCCCGGACAGGCATGTGTGTTTTATGATGAGACGGATCAAATTCTTCTTGGCGGTGGGTGGATAACTTAGTATGTCATTGCGAGCCGAACAAAGTGAGGCGTGGCAATCTCCAAACTTTTTTGATGTGTTTCTTATCGTAATACTTTAATACCATCTTTTGTAATTTCTATAATCTTAGATGGTCTATATGACATCTCACCTTTTTTTGCTTTAACAAACAATTTCACCTTTTTTGCAATTTGATTTACATCCTTTTTCCCTGAAACATTTGCACTAGTGCTGGCAAGAACATGGTTAGGACATTGTTTTAATAATTTCAAAAGAAATTTATTTTTTGGTACACGAATACCAATGGTTTTAAAACCTTTGTTTAAAAATTTGGGCACATGTTTTGATACAGGGAGAACAATGGTTAACGGTCCAGGCCATTGTTTTAGTAAGGGCATGCCATGGCGCACGCCTACAACAAATCTCTTTAACGATTTCCAATCATGCCCCAATAAAATCAATGGTTTGTTTCTGCTTCTTTTTTTTAATTTATATATTTTTTCAACTGCAGATTTTGAATTATAACGACAAACCAGACCATAAACCGTATCGGTAGGAATAATAATCGGTTCACTATCTAAAATTAATTTAAGGCATTTCTTTAAATTTTGTTCCACGTAATAATTATAGTTTACTGCTGTTAATTTTCTGGAGCAACAGGAAGTCTTATTATAATTGTCGCGCCGGAATCAGGTATACCAAATTTTGACTCAACTCGTATCGTTCCACCTGCTTCTTCAACAATTTGTTTAATTATATCCATGCCAAGTCCTCTATTATTCTTGCCTGTTTTTGTAGAAAAACCTCTTTCTAAAATCATATTAGGATTAGCTGCAACACCGGGATCAATACCAGGTCCTTTATCTTCTGCTCTGACTTCAATATAATTACCATCTTGCCTAGCGGAAATTTTAAAAGATACTCCAGTAAGTCGAAATTTTTCACACTCTTCACAAGCATTTGTAGCAAGATTAAGCCATACTTTAAATAAAATATCAGGATCGATTAAAACCTTCGGCAAATTTTGTCTATTAGAATCAAATTGTTCAACTGTATCAATAGCAAGATAATGTACTACTTTATCAGTAGGGAAATAACCCAAAGCATCTCTGATTGAATCATTTATATCGACTAACGTAGGATCGCCTTTATAACCTAAATCAAATTTTCTTATCATATTCATAAATCTCAAAATAATTTCTGCATTATCGTCAAGTCTGCTGCAAGTCGCAATAGAATTTACTATACGCTCAGATGGTTTAACCACGCTAGCTAATTCATCATTAAGTTTTCTCAAATTGTCTCTAAATCTCAAAAAGCTCCCCGCCATTGCAAGATAAATCGCAGAAGTGAATACATCATTAAACTCTTCTTGTAGATCAGTTCTTTCATCTTTAATTCTGCCAGCAATGAGGTCAACCCATCTACAAAATGCCTCAGATCTGCGTGCATAAGAAGTAATAGCACCATCAAGACTTTCAAAAGCATTAGATTCAAATCCTGCTGTTTCTAATTCCTCCTGAAGATCTATTAATAAAAGCTGAATTGAGGGTACTACCTTCATAGCATCATGATGTTCAGCACCAACCCGATCACAAAAAGCAGAAAAATCAATAGAAACATTATTGCTATTTGCTAAAGATGCAGGTGGAACTGTTAAGGTTGGAGGAAAAGTGGATGGCCGAAGAGTTCCTGCATCACTGGTCAAAGTTGTTCTGTCGGGAGAATTAACACTCGTATCATCATTAATATCAGAAACATTTTGGCCACCATTAGCTTCATCTCTGGGTAATAATTTTGAGCCTGTTTTGCCAACTCCCAAAAGAGGGTTCATTAATAAATCCTTTTGTTTAAAACATTCATTCTAAAATTGTTCATTATGTTAGCGTTTCATTTTGTTTTAAAATACAATTTTAAGTAAGACTTAATACTAACCAAAAATTAAGAAGCTTAAGAGAAATCATCTTAACCTGATTAATACAATTATAATATCAAAATGATTACTTTAATCCAAAGAGTAACATCTGCAAAAGTAACCATCGAAAATAAGGTTACAGGCAATATAAAAAATGGGCTGCTTCTATATATAGGCTTTGAAGATGGAGACAACTTAGAAAAAATAAAATGGTCCATTAATAAAATAATTAACCTTAGAATATTTGCAGATAAAGAAGACAAGATGAACCTTTCTCTTCTGGATATAAAAGGAGTAGGGGCGTATCGCGATACGCCCTTACTATTGGTGATTTCAAATTTCACTCTCCCGGCTGATTTAAATGAATCAGGCAGAAGACCTTCATTTACAAAATCAGCCAGCCCGGAAATAGCAGAAAATCTCTATAATCAGTTTATAGATGAGTGTAAAAATCAAAATATAAATGTAGCTCAAGGAAAATTCGGCGCCATGATGGATATTGAATCTGTAAATGATGGACCGGTTAATTTCATATTAAAAAGATGAGCTGTCATTGCAATGACGTATAATAACTTATAACTATGAAACGAATTAAAATTGGCTCACTCGAAATAAACTCATACGTCTACATCCCTCCCATGGCAGGAGTAACAGATCTGGCTTTTAGAAAAATGGTAAGAATGTTTGATAAAGAGACTTTAATTGCTACTGAAATGGTCAGCTCAAAAGCTCTTATGTTTAATCCAAATCAAAGTCTCATGAAACTGAGTCCTGATGAACATCCTGTAGGCATACAACTTTTTGGACATGAACCAGAAGTTATGGCAAAAGCAGCAGTACTTGCAGAAGAACAAGGAGCTGATTTTTTAGATATAAATATGGGTTGTCCTGCTCCGAAAATTACAAAAGGAAAAGATGGAGCAGCTCTTATGAGGGAACCAGAGCTGGCTGTAGAAATTATTAAAGCGGTAATTAATGCGGTTAAAATTCCAGTTACTGTAAAGATGAGACTTGGCTGGGATGAATGTCAGAAAAATTCTCCAGATCTAGCTAAGAGACTTGAAGATATTGGTGTCTGTGCTTTTACTATACACGGAAGAACCCGTGAACAAGGCTATACAGGAAATGCTGACTGGGAAGCAATTTCTGTAGTAAAAAAATCAACTTCAGTTCCGATATTTGGGAATGGTGATGTAAGAACTCCACAAGACGCAAAAAAATTAATCGAGATAACAGAATGTGATGGTGTAGCAATTGCTAGAGCAACCATGGGCTCACCCTGGCTTTCAATGCAGATAAACCAGTTTTTAAATACCGGAAGTTTTAGTCCCGAACCAAGTCTTTCAGAAAAGTTAGACATTGCTTTAGCTCATCTTGATGAACTTATAAAAATAAAAGGTGAATATGTAGGTATACGCGAAGGCAGGCGTCATTTGATTAATTACACAAAAGGAATGCCAAACTCTGCACAGATACGGGCTCAGATAGGACAAATAAATACAAGAGAAGAAGCTTATAATTTATTATCTAGGTTAAAAGAAGAGCTTACAAATTTGGTAAAAAGAATTAACTTAGTTAAGAACACTGAAATGTCTGAATTTGACTTAATTTCAACAAATTAGCATAATAATCAAAATCTATATTGATTTTCACATCTACAATCAGTAGAATAAAAAGAAATCTCAAAGGAAATTTATGGCAGGTCAAAAAAATTATTTTGCAGTTTTTGTACTAGGAACAGACAGTATCGGAATAGTCTCTGATATTACTAAGGCCCTGTTTGAGTTAGGCGCAAACATAAATGATTCTTCCCACACCATAATAGGAAATGAATTTGCAATGCTTCTTCTTATTTCTACATCTCCAAGCGGTACAGTTGAAAATATAAAAAGTGCATTTAAAGAAATCAGCGAAAAAAGAAATTTAACTGTTCATGCTCATCAGCTTAAAGAAGAAGACATTTACAGAAAGACAACTGACCCGGGACAGCTTTGTGTGATTCATTTATACGGCGCAGATAAACCAGGAATTGTTTATCAAGTGACCGATCTCCTGGCAAAAAATAAAGTAAATATTACAGATCTAAGCACAAGAAGATTTGGAAATGATACAAACCCAATTTATATAATGTATCTGGAAGCTGAAGTACCATATGATGTCGACACCAGAAAACTCGGAAGCGAATTAAATAAAATAGCATCTAAATTAAACGTAGAAATTAAGTATGAGTTAGAAGAAGTCGCTAGTTTATAATGTCATTGCGAGCCCGCCTTTGGCGGGCGAAGCAATCTCGATCGATTTTGCATAGATAGTTCGGGGTTGCTTCGTCGGGTAAAACCCTCCTCGCAATGACATGATAAATTTAATCTTTATGGCAATACTACAGGTTCATCAATTTCCCGATCCAATCTTAAAAAAAATCTGTGCTCCTGTTACAGATTTCGATTCAAAATTAAACTCATTTGTAAATGACTTCACAGAAACCCTGCAAAGTCATAATTTTTGCGTGGGGCTGGCTGCTCCACAGGTAGGAAATCTTCAAAGAATAATTGCAATAGATGTTTCAAGAGCCAGAAAACCACAGCTGGGAAACGGACTTTTAATTTTAATAAATCCAGTGATTCTTGAATCTTCAAATTTTAAATTTGTAAGGGAAGGATGTCTTAGCATTCCGGATTTCACAGCAAACGTAAAACGCGCCATGAAGATTACAGTGCAATATCAAGAATATTGTAGAGACGCGCCGCGGCGCGTCTCTGATAAGGTATTGGAAACAACCAATTTTGAAGCACATGCCATTCAGCATGAAATGGATCATCTGGATGGAATTCTTTTTCTGGACAGAATTACAAATCCAGCCAGTGATTTGTTTAGAAGAAAGAGAGCTTAGGGTGTTTGCGGCATAAATAACATTTTTTTATTTCTGCCAATTACTGTGGGTAAGTCATCTACCGTTATTGCACCTGCATTTACAAGAAGAGCAAGTAGCCTTCCATCCATAACTTGTTTATCAATTTCATCTTCCCAATGAGGTCCTCTATGTTCCAGTACACTTCCATCTTCTGGTCTTAAAACACCGAAAAATCTATTTGCTGATTCCACTCTGCCAGTATAGGCAGGCGTACGATCAAATGGTCCAAAGAAACAATCAGTAGAAAGAGCCATTGCAGGAGCCATTAATTTCCAGTAATTATCCAAGTGTTGATTTGCTCTTGCATGATCACATATGACTCCACGAGATTCTTCTTCAAACCATTTACTTAATTCAATGATGGCTTTAATGGTTTGTCTTGGATTTAAACCTATATAACCAAGAAGAGCAGAAATGTTTTTCCCTGAAATAAATTTAAAATCGTTTCTGCCACTGGTTACATCGTCAGATTCTTTTAGCTGTTCACGTGCGCCAACTTCCCATATAAATGGAAAACCTCTGTCGTCACCTGTGTACATAACTACATTTTTATTTCCTACTACTACAGCAGCTCTTATGGAATTGTAATCCCTGATTTGTTGTTCATAATGAGGATCAGAGGTTTTAACTGCATAAGCAAGATGTGCCACTGCCTGAAGAACTGCCAGGTTTAAATAATCTGTTTTTGAATTAAATGGAGAGCCAAGCTTATGTAAAACAATTTCATTTGGATGCTGACTTAACATCCTGGTAATCAATGCAATATTTTGTTCATCGCCATAACCGTTCTGCATCTGATCAGGAAACATAATAGGAGTATGTCCCAGACTTAAAATATATTCAATTTGTTCTAATCGATATTTTACATAGTCATCTTCAGTGATTTTCCCAGTAGTCAATGCAGCTTCAATCCTTTGTTCTTTAGGTACATTTTCAGTACCTGCACCTATCCAGAAGGTAGCCTCCCCAAAGTTTTCTCCATACCATTTCGTGACAGCCTGAATAAGTTCAGCAGACATCATATCAGGTGTTCTGCATGCAGTATCCATTGCAGCAGCAATACCCAGTAAATTTTTTAATTCAGGAATTCCTGGAATATTTAAATTATCAGCACATCCACTCCCGCCTGAAAGCAATGATTTGATTATTCTCTCGTTAGCATCATAATCAAAAGCATTTTCACCTATCATTTGACCAGGTTTTATTTTTTCTCTTTTATAAACAGCTAAAGCTGCAGCAATTGGATCAACAATTAGAGAATTATTTTTAAGCCATTGTATATCTGCGCCTGTAATTTCTGCTCTTGGTGTTAAAAATACTTCTTCTTGTTTACCATGACCTAAAGGTGTTACTAAAGCTCTCCCTGTTTCACCATCTCTTAAAAAATCCCATTTGTAAAGCGCATGCTTAGATGGTGGTTTTTCCGGCACATGCCATACACCACTATCTTGAGAAAATCCTAGATCTAATTCAGAAGAAGAAACATTCGGATCTCTATCTAAAGGAGAACCATTAGAGTGCTTATCTCTAAAATTTGCAGGAGTAAAACGTTGCACATAAGCTGCCGGAAGATTTGTAATAAAACTGCCTCGGGTTCTTGGAATCATTTATATTTCTCCTAAAATGTTTTTATTTTAAATAGGCAGACTGGGGCAGAGCTCCTTAGCTCTTAGACTGGCTTTTTCATATGAAATTGCTTCATCTCTAAATTTTGGTTCACTTTTTGGTGCAAGACCTGGGAAAAATGTCAAAAGTACTTTTACAGGTTTTCCATTTTTACTTACCAATCCATGTTCTATTCCCGGTACTAAAGTTATTACATCACCTGGTTTTACCTCAAACACTTTCTCCCCAAGCACCATATATCCTTCACCTTCTAATATTTGGTATGTTTCAGTCGTCATTGCATGCCAATGTACAGGAGAATCAGTAATATCCAGTGCAGCTATAAAAGCACAATTAATTATTTTCGATTCACCGCTTGGTAATGTAAATTTTATGACTGAATCAATCATAAAATCCTTAAGTCCACAAACACTAACTTCTCCAGTCAAAATACCTGGTATGTTTGCTAAAACTGCACCATCAACAATTTCATCACCATTGCGAAGTTTATAACCTAAAACTTCTCTGGTAGTCCCTTCCGGCAAAACACCCAGACTCTCTCTTAATCTGTGCCTTTCTCCATCACCAAGCTGTGTTGCCACTACTAGTGATGCTGGATCTACTACTGGCAATGCTGCTGGATCTACTACTGGCAATGCTGCTGGTTCAACCAATGCAGAAGCTAAAGGTGAAATAGCCACTGGTGCTCTCACACTTGCAATTGCTAATTTTGCTTGTAAATCTGCTCGCATAAACTTGAAAGACATCGTAACATACAGGAATACAAATGATTCTTGTAAATCGTAATTAGTTTATAAACAAAAGTCATTACACAGTGAAAATTAAATTTATTTAATGAAGATTGATATAAAAAAATATCTGATAGGATTGTGAATTATGAGTACAGATAGAATAGCAGCAGCAAATTTAGCACTAACAGTAATCCAGCCATCTGAAGGCCCCTTTAGAAAATTAGGTCGTAAAGGCATAGATGAATTTAGGCAGCGGCTAGAATCATTAGATATAAGTTTTCTTCCTGTTGATGATGAAATATTAAAAGCTCCTGAATCACCTCTGGCACAGCCATTTTTTATTGGAGATTTTAAAGTCGGAAACAGATGGACTATACATCCAATGGAAGGATGGGATGGATTTATAAATGGGATTTTAAGTGAAAACTGCATTAGAAGATGGCAAAGATTTGGTAGTAGCGGTGCAAAATTAATCTGGGGAGGAGAAGCTGTAGCAATACAAGAAGACGCAAGAGCAAATCCAAATCAACTTTTTTATCACCATGATAATGAAACTGCATTCAGAACACTTTTTAATACATTGACTGAAGCACATAGAAACCGTTTTGGAACTGTTGATGATTTATTGGTAGGTTTACAGTTAACTCACTCTGGAAGATTCTGTAAGCCAAATGATATAAAAAGATTTGAGCCTAAAATAGCATTCCATCATCCTTTGCTGGATAAAAAATTTGGAATAGATACAAGTAATGATTCAATAGTCCTTACAGACGATGATCTACAGAGAATTAGAGACAGATATATTGAACTTGCAAAAATGGCAGAGAGAGTGGGTTTTAAGTTTGTTGATGTGAAACAATGCCATGGATATCTACTTCATGAACTTTTAAGTGCTTATGACAGACCCGGTAGATACGGTGGAGATTTTGAAGGACGTACTCGTCTTTTAACTGAAATAATAGAAGGAATAAAAGCAGAAACAAATTTAATTGTTACCTCACGTCTTAGTGCATTTGATACTTATCCCTATAATCCAGATGCATCACGCACAGATGGAAAAACATTTGGTCCTGGAATTCCTATGCAATGGGATGGAGGCATGCCTTATCCTGGTTTTGGTTTAAATCGGGATAATCCATCTGAAATCAATTTAGGTGATCCAATAGAATTAATTTCTTACATGAAAACTTTGGGTGTCAAAGCAGTAAATATTTCTGCAGGAAGTCCTTATTATAATCCTCACATCCAAAGACCTGCATTTTTTTTACCATGCGATGCATATCAATTACCTGAGGACCCTCTGCTAGGAGTAGCCAGACAAATTAATGTAGTCAAGCTTTTGAAGGAAGCAATTCCTGACATGCCAATGATTGGGACAGGATACACATACCTTCAAGAACATCTGCCAAATGTTGCACAAGCAGTCGTAAGAAAAGGCTGGGTAGATTCAGTAGGAATTGGACGAATGGTTTTATCTTATCCTGAATTACCTGCAGATTGTCTTGAATATGGTGAGCTACGTACACCGCAATTAATCTGCAGAACTTTCAGTGACTGTACAACAGGTGCAAGAAATGGATTAGTTTCAGGATGTTTTCCACTTGATCCGCACTATCGCAACAGTGCAGATTTTGCAGCATTACAGGCATTAAAGAGAAAATAGAAATAATAATTTATTTAAGTCCATATTTACAAGCTATAATTTAAACTGTTATTTCATTCTTATGAAACAAGTCTACATAGAAACCTTTGGATGTCAGATGAATAAAGCAGATACAGAGCATATGCTTGGACTTCTGGATGAAATTGATTATAAACATACAGAAAATATTGAAGAAGCTAATCTTGTTTTGTTTAATACTTGTACAATTCGTGAAACAGCAAATCATAAATTTTACAGTCAGCTTGGCATTGTTGGAAAAATGAAAAAGCAAAGATGTAGAGACGGGGTGACCCCGTCTTTACTGCTTGGAGTAGGGGGTTGTGCAGCCCAGGATAAAAAAGAATGGCTGATTAAAAACTTTCCTTATGTAGATATTGTATTTGGCACAAATAATATTCAAAATTTACCTGAGCTTGTAAAAAAAGCTGAGAGCGGTAAAAAAGTCTGTGAGATAGAAGAAGAGCTTCCGTATGAGTTGCCTGAACTGCCTGTAATCCGTCAGACTAAGGTTAGCGCATGGGTAAATGTAATTCTTGGATGTAATTTTAATTGTACTTATTGCATAGTTCCCAGTGTTCGCGGAAGAGAAAAAAGCAGAAAGCCTGAAGATATTTTAAAAGAAGTTGAAAGGCTTGCAGAAGAAGGATTTAAGGAAGTCACGTTACTTGGGCAGAATGTAACTGCTTATGGTTATGATCTTTCATCAAACTACTCAAAAGAAAAAGCCACATTCGGTCACATACCAGATGATCCTGAATATTCACTTGCAAAGCTTATTAGATATGTTCATGACGTAGATGGAATTGAAAGAATAAGATTTTTAACAGGGCATCCATTTCATGTAACTGACGAGCTCATAGATACAGTAGCAGAGCTTCCTAAAGCATGCGAATACTTTCACATTCCCATGCAATCTGGAGATAACACAGTTTTAAAGCGAATGGCTAGAGTTTATACTGTAGAAAAATATAAAGAGATGGTAGAGAAAATTAGAAATAAAATGCCAAGTAGAGGCGTATTGCAATACGCCCATGCTGCAATCACAAGCGATTTTATAGTAGGTTTTCCTGGTGAGACAGAGGAGCAGTTTTTAAATACAGTAAAAATTGTTAAAGAAATTGGATTTGATGGGTGCAATACAGCAGCATATTCACCCAGACCCGATACCCCAAGCGCTACATGGGATAAACAAATTCCTGAGGAAGAAAAAAATGCAAGACTTAGATATTTAAACTCTGTTGTAAATGAAGTAGTAGGGATTAAAAATAAAGATCTTTTGGATACAATTCAGGAAGTTTTAGTAGAAGGTACAAGTAAGCGAAATGAAAACAATTTGAGCGGCAGAACGCGGGGAAATACAATTGTTAATTTTGATCCTACAATGGCGGGTTTTAAACCCGCCATTGTAGGCACATTGGTAAATATAAAAATAACAAAGGTAAAACGATGGGCTCTTGATGGTGAGGTGGTAGGCAATTAATGCAAAATAATACTAATGAATCTACGCTGGTAAAGACGCCCCAACGGGGCGTTTCCATAATTGGGGAAGGTGAAAAATATCTTGAAAAATACTTCAAATCCATTGATAACATTGAACAACATAACTTCAATAAAGTCCTAACAGCATTAACAGAAAATAAACTTGGAGAACAACATTTTAGCTGGGTTACAGGATATGGGCATGATGATATTGGCAGGCAAAAAATCGATCAGATTTTTGCTCAGGTTTTTAATGCAGAAAGTGCTGTAGTACGTCCACAGTTTGTGTCTGGTACTCATACGATTTCATGTGTTTTATTTGGTTGTTTAAGACCAGGTGATGAATTGGTTTCAGTTGCAGGAGAGCCTTACGATACTCTGCATAAAGTAATCGGGATACATGGTGAACATAAAGGTTCTTTAAAAGATTTTGGTGTTTCATATAAAGAAATTCCTTTAAAAGATAATTTAAATGTTGATTTAGATGCAATCCCTAACTATGTTTCAGCTAATACCAAAATGGTCTTTATTCAAAGATCTAAAGGTTATCACTGGAGAAAATCCCTGACCATAAAAGAAATTGAAAAAATAATTTTAAAAGTAAAAGAAATAAATAAAAATATAATTTGTTTTGTAGACAATTGTTTTGGTGAATTTACTGAAGAGTTTGAACCTACCGATGTAGGAGCAGATATTACATGCGGTTCACTTATTAAAAATATAGGCGGCGGCATTGTACCTGCAGGCGGTTATATTGCCGGTAAAAAAGAGCTTGTGCATCTATCCGCAGAAAGACTTACAGCACCTGGAATAGGAGAAAAAGGTGGATGCATGTTTGATTTAAGCAGAGTAATTTTACAGGGATTGTTTTTTGCACCACATGTAGTAGCTCAAATTTTGAAAGGGATTTCTCTTGTAAGTTATTTTTTCAAAGAAAAAGGTTATGAAGTAAATCCTTTGCCTGATGAAATAAAAACCGATATAGTTGTTGCTATAAAACTAAAAGACAAAAAACTCCTTGAAAGCATCTGTAAAACTGTTCAGGCTAATAGTCCTGTGAACAGTCATCTTACGCCTGTTCCTTGCAAGCTTCCCGGCTATGAGGATGAAGTAATAATGGCAGGTGGAACTTTTATAGAAGGCTCTACAATTGAACTTTCATGTGATGCTCCAATGCGTGAACCTTATATTCTATACTGGCAGGGTGGATTAAATTATTTGCATACAAAGCATGTACTAACCAAAATTGTCATTGCGAGCCGAACGCAGTGAGGTGTGGCAATCTCACACTGTGATTACGTTTCATGAGATTTATTGTTACCGTTATTTACATCGTAAGATTGCTTCGTCAGGTAAAACCTTCCTCGCAATGACAATGTCTATCAGGTTCAGTCTTCTAGATTTTTGTACCTTAATCATTTTTTATTTTTCTTTTTTCCTCGTGATTGTTGCATCTGAGCAATTTCTAGTTCAGTTAAGTGTGCTTTTATTCGATTAATTCTGGCTTCAGTAGTCGGATCTATATTTCCATAACTTTCAGTAATATCTACGATCTGATCCTTTAATCCAAATCTGTAAATAAGCGGTTCAAGAATTCTGGCTACATAATTTTCACATATCAAATAAACAAGCTGAGAAGCATCTTCAATTCCACTGGTAATAACTGCTGTCGGAGCAAGATCATGCTGATCAGTTATCGCACCGATAGCAGATATATCAGCATCTTCAGCTGCTTTAATTACACCAACTCCACCTGAATCAGCTAAGTGAGTAATAACATCCACTCCAGTGTTTATCTGTTCAATAGCAGCTTCTCGTCCTTTTGAAATGTCGTCCCAGACATTAATGTATGAAACTACAAGATCTGCTTTTGGATTTACTGATTTCAGCCCTTTTCTTAAACCTATTATTGTTTTTTCAATAATAGGAGTTTTTTTCCCAACTACTATACCAACTTTATTTGTAGCCGTATTTAATCCAGCTACTGCACCTATTAAATATCCATACTGCTCATCCTTAAAGCTAAAAGAACATAGGTTAGGCTCCTGTTTAACTTCCCCGCCTATTACTCCAAAAAATATATCCGGATAGCTGGGTACAACTTTTTCAAGAATTGCACCGTAGTCATAGCTATGTGCAATGATTAAATTATATTTTTTGTCTGCCAGAGTGCAAAAAACTGTTTTTGCACTCTCAAGATTTACTTTTTCAACAACTGCGATTTCCACCTTATAATCAGTTTGAAATCTTTTTAATCCGTTATATGCTGCAGCATTCCAGGAAGAATCATTTACAGGTCCTGCCAGAACTAAAGCAATACGCAGTTTATCCTTATCTACAAAATTAAAAGCTTTTTTGTGACTTGCACAAGAATGTAAAAAGATAACCAATACAGAGAGAAAAAAATAAGTGACAATTTTCTTCAGTAACATTAGTGTCTAGTTGCCTTCAGATAATTTATAACCTATATCTCTGACGGATTGATTTAAGGTTGGTTCATTGAGTGTTATATGACTAGCTGACTTTAGGAAGCTTATATCCAATGCCTCTCACAGTTTGAATTAAAGTAGGTTCATCTGGATTATCTTCTAACTTGCTTCTTAACCTACTGACATGTGTTCTTACTATATAGACATCTGACTGAGTCCTGACTGGAAAACCCCATGCTTCTTCGAGTAATTGTTCATGAGTCATAGGCTCACCGGAATATTTCACAAGTGTTTCAAGAAGAGCAAATTCTTTTTCAGTCAGATGTACTCTTTGTCCTTTGCGGAAAACCTGGCGTTTTGCAATGTCAATTTTTACATCTTCAAAAACAAGAACCTGACCTACATGAGTGCTTTGGTTTTGGGTTTGTTCTTCTATAGAATGAACTCTACCAATGCGTTTCAAGAGCCCACTTATTCTTATTTCGAGTTCCATGGGACTAAAAGGTTTTTTTATAAAATCATCAGCTCCATGTTCAAGTCCTTTAACAATACTTGGTTCATCATTTGCAGCTGAGAGAATTATTATTGGCACAAATGATTTTTTTCTTATTTGTTCAGTTAATTCAAAACCACCCATTTCAGGCAACATAAGATCAACAATCACAAGATCAGGAAGATTTTGATTAAATACTTCAAGTGCTTCTACTCCGTTTGATGCAGTGATTACTTGATAACCTTTTTGCTGTAATCTGAATGCAACTATTCTTCTAATTGCAGCTTCATCATCAACTACTAAAACCTTCCATGGAATTTCATTGGTTTGGTTTGATGTGTTACTTGTGATATTACATACAGTTGGTTCTGTAGCTGTTATCATGATTTCTCCTTCGTTCAGTACGCTTTTGCAAAAATTACTTTTTCTTTTGCTTTTTTATTACAAGAGATACAATAACCTTCTTCTTGGATTTGGTCAACTGGCAATTTAAATGGTATGCATCTAATAGTAGCCTTGGTTTTTTGTTTTAAAATTTCTTCACAATTTTCATTTCCACACCAAAAACAAATTAAATAACCGCCAGATTTCATTTTTTCAGTAAATTCTTTTTGATCAGTAACTGTAAATGTATTTTTATTTAAATATTCGCTTGCCTGTCTGAACAAATTTTCCTGTATCTCGGTTGACAATTTTAATAAATACTCATTTAATCCTTTTTGCTGAACATTTTTTAATTTCTCACCTGTATCTCTCCTTACAATTTCAACAACATTGTTACTAATGTCTTTTGGACCCAAATTAATGCGTATTGGGACTCCTTTCATTTCCCAGAAATTAAATTTCCAGCCAGGACTTAATTGCTCCCTGTCATCAATCTTCACACGAAAATCTTTACTTAAATTATTTAAAATTTCTTTACATTTATCCAACACCATTTCTTTATCTGGTTGTTCTTTATATATAGGTACTATAACAATCTGAACCGGTGCAATTTTAGGAGGAAGCTTTAGTCCTTTTTCATCATGATGTGTCATGATTACAGCACCAATTAGCCTGGTGGAAACTCCCCAGCTTGTCTGATGAACATGTTGAAGCTGTCCGTTTTGATCCTGAAATTTTGTATCAAATGCTTTTGCAAAGTTTTGCCCTAAATAATGAGATGTGCCCATTTGAAGTGATTTACCATCTTTCATAAGACCTTCAATACAATAAGTAGTAACTGCTCCGGCAAATCTTTGATTTTCAGTTTTTATTCCATCCATTACTGGAATTGCCAGAATTGTTTCGCTTAAAGTTTTGTAAACATTAAGCATTTTCAATGTCTCTTCTTCTGCTTCTTCTTTTGTAACATGTGCTGTATGGCCTTCCTGCCAGAGGAACTCGGTAGTTCTTAGAAAAAGCCTGGTTCTCATTTCCCATCTGACAATATTTGCCCACTGATTAATAAGCATGGGCAAATCACGGTAAGACTGAATCCACTTACTGAACATATGATTAATTATGGTTTCTGATGTAGGTCTTATTACAAGTTTTTCTTCAAGTTCTTTTCCACCGCCATAAGTTACTACTGCACATTCAGGAGCAAAACCTTCTACATGTTCTTTTTCTTTCTGTAAAAAACTTTCAGGAATAAATAAAGGAAAGTATGCATTCTGGTGCCCGGTATCTTTTATCATTTTGTCCAGAGTAGATTGAATTAATTCCCATATGGCATAGCCATAAGGTCTTATTACCATGCAGCCTTTTACCGGTGAATAATCTGCAAGTTCAGCCTCAAGAGCAAGTTTGGCTAGTAAACTTTCGCCTTGATCGAGATCTTTTTCAGCTATCTCAGTGTTTTCTGTTTTTGGCATTAATGCTTATGAGATTTTTTTTTCTCTTCGTCTCGTTTTGGTTTAATAGAAAATTCATAGTTAATATAATATGTGCCTAGCAAAAAACCAAGTAGCACAATTAATCCTCCCACAAAACTTAACGTCATTTTTCATCTCCTTTATGTAATATATCATATCCTTCTTTAATCAGACTAAAACCAATTACAGACAGTAAAAGAGAAATAGTTGTAAGCATAGCAAGTGTAAGTATGTCATAGTATTTCCCCAGATATACAACATCAAAAAAGAATCTTCCACTTGGCGCAAAAAAAGCTAAGCCTAAAATTCTTTTTGTATCTGATTTATATTTTATTGAATCTAAAGCCATATGCCGATTATACAAAACAAAATCCTTAATTTTCTACAAGGTAATTACTGTATTGATGATACTTTGGGTTACATTAGAAATTCTTTATGAAAAATCTTAAATAGCAATCACTGGCTGCTTGGCATTTATCGTAGTTACAGAAGCACTGGCTGCAATTTTACCTGCTACTTCTTTAAATGTTTTTGAAATTTCATGCTCAGGATTTACTGCACAAATAGGCTTACCTGAATCTCCACCTTCTCTTACCTTAAGTTCAATTGGTATTCTTCCTAAAAACGGCACATTTAAATTCTTTGCTGCTTTTTCTCCGCCGCCATAACTGAATATTTCTGTTCTTTCATCACACTTCGGGCAGATAAAGTAACTCATGTTTTCAACTACGCCTAGAATAGGTACTTTCATCTGCTTAAACATGTTTACTGATTTTCTGGAATCAAGAAGTGCAACATCCTGAGGTGTGGTAACTATTACTCCACCAGCCAAAGGCACTGCCTGACAAATAGTAAGCTGGGCATCACCAGTTCCAGGAGGAAGATCTACAAGTAAATAATCCAGCTCTCCCCAAATAACATCTCTTAAAAATTGTTTTATTACTCCATCCAGCATAGGTCCGCGCCAGACAACTGGCTGGTCAGGAGGAACAAGTACCCCCATTGAAATATATTTAATTCCATAGTTTTCCTTAGGAATAATTTTTGCGTTTTCTACTTTCGGTGGTTCTTGTGATCCCATCATAATAGGAACATTGGGACCTGTTATATCTGCATCCAGAAGCCCGACTTTTGCTCCCATCTGTGAAAGAGCAATTGCCACATTTACTGAAACAGTGGTTTTCCCGACTCCACCTTTACCTGAGCTAATTGCAATAATCTGATTTATTCCTTTTAGTGCTTCTTTTCCCTGAGCACCATGTTTACGTACTTCGCCTGTCATATTAATTTTTATATTTTCAGGCTTAAACCCAACAGCACTAACGGCTTTTTTACAATCTTCTTCTATAATTGTCTTTAACGGACATGCAGGTGTGGTAAGCACAACGGTAAAAGATACTTTGTCGCCTTCAATTTTTATGTCACGCACCATATTTAAAGAAACAAGATCTTGATTTAATTCCGGATCATTTACTTTTCCAAGCGCCTGTTTTACTTTCTCAATGTTCATCAATATTCAATAATAACATTTATAGAGACTTAGTAACTATGTCTCTACTACAAGCGTTGATTCATGGTGATATTACTAAAACAAAAATTTATTAGCTAATTGATCTAAATACACCAATTACAATTGCCATTATTACTATGAATCCGTGAAGTCCAAATTTTTCAATTACGTTTTGCATAAAATTTTCCTACTACTATATTTATAAAGATATTTCTTTAAGAACTTGATAAGTAACCTGAAAATCTTATACCCGCTGTTACAGTGGTTTTAACTGATTCTTAACCTTAACCAAATAGTAGAGGCGTTGCGCGCAACGCCTCTACTGCAAACATTAATTTTTCTTGCTAAGCAAAAGAGATTCTTTTAGCAATACCTCTGCAATTCTTACTGCATTCAGCGCTGCACCTATTCGTAAATTATCAGCTACTATCCAGAGATTAAAAGTGTTTGGATTAGATTTATCTTCCCTTATACGTCCGACATAAACAGGATCTGTTCCTGCAATATCAATTGCCATGGGATATTTCTCAGAGGATGGATCATCAATAATTTCAATTAGAGGCATTGCACGCAATGCCCTTACAATGTCATCGCGAGATATTTGTTTTTCAAACTCTACATTCACGCTTTCGCTATGACCGATATAAACCGGCACACGTACTGCCGTACAGGTAATTTTTAAATTTGGTAAGCCTAAGATTTTTCTTGATTCATTAATTACTTTTATTTCTTCTTTCGTATACCCATCATCAGAAAAAACATCTATATGAGGGATGACATTAAATGCAAATTTTCTGTTTGTTGAGACGTTGCACGCAACGTCTTTACCTTGCAAGATATTTTTTGATTGCTCTGTAAGTTCATCCATGGCTGCTTTTCCAGCACCTGAAACGCTTTGATAAGTGCTAACTATTACTCTTTTTAATCCTGCAAGATCTTGAAGAACTTTTAAAGGTGGCATAAGCTGTGCTGTCGTACAGTTTGGATTTGCAATTATGCCTTTGTGTTTTTTTAGATCATGGTTATTTACACCTGCAACTACAAGTGGCACATCAGGATCCATGCGATATGCAGAGCTATTATCCACTACCACTGCACCAGATTTCACTGCATGCGGGACAAGTTCTTTACTTATCGTTCCACCTGCTGATGCTAAAACCAGATCAATACCATTAAAGCTGTCTTTAGTAGCAAGCTCAACAGTGTATTCTTTTTCTTTAAATTTTACTTTCGTTCCGGCAGATTTTTTACTGGCAAGAAGTTTTAGATTTTTAATCGGAAAATTTTTCTCTTCAAGAACTTCAAGAAATTTACGACCTACATTGCCTGTGGCTCCCAAGATAGCAAGATTTACGCCTGATTCATTATTCACCATATAGGTATATTACAATAAAATAACCCTGTAGCAACCTACATTTTGAAGAATATGATTTTAATTCTAAACAAAACATAAAATTCATTGACGATTGTTTCAAATCAATATATATTAATTTCATATGCAAAACCCATTTGGTCAAGTTTTAACAGCAATGATCACACCTTTTTGTAGAGGCGAGGTAACCTCGCCTCTACAAATAGATTATGAAGGCACTGAAAAATTAATTGACCATTTAATTAAGACTGGAACAGACACAATCATAGTTGCTGGCACTACAGGTGAAAGTCCTACCTTATCTCATGAAGAAGAAAGAGAACTTTGCAAATTTGTACAAAAAACTACGGGCAAAAAAATTAAAATAATTCTAGGTGCAGGTTCTAATTCCACAGCAACTGCAATTGAATCCACAAAAGAAGCAGAAAAATTAGGCGTAGATGGAGTACTTTCTGTAGTTCCTTATTACAACAAACCAAATCAAAGAGGACTTATTGAACATTTTAGTCAGATTGCAAAGTCTACAAGTCTGCCAATTATTTTGTATAACATTCCAGGTCGTACTGGAATAAATATGGAGCCTCAAACAGCAGCAGAACTTGTCAGTAAATTTAAAAATATAATTGGATATAAAGATGCTACAGGTAATCTGGAAAATACCAGCCAAGTAATACAATTAGCACCAAAAGGATTCCTTATATATAGCGGGGATGACAGCTTAACCCTTCCAATGTTATCTATAGGAGCTGTTGGTGTTATAAGCGTAGCCAGTCATATTGTTGGAAATGAAATTAAGGATATGATAAATTCTTTCTTTACGGGTAAAATAGATAAAGCAAAAGAGATTCATAACAAACTTTTTCCTTTATTTAAAGCATTATTTAAGGCACCAAATCCTACATGTATAAAAGCAGCACTGGAAATAAAAGGAATATGCAAATCAGATTTAAGATTGCCACTTGTAAAATTAACTGAAAAAGAATTAGCTGAATTAAAAATGGTGATTGAAAAAATAGAAAATCAATTAATCAAGGCATAAACAGATTTCCCGCCACAGGCGGGTCCGCCTAGGGCGGAAAAAACCGGAAAATTCCATCAACATCTGTGTTGATATCGGTAATTAAATGTAGGGGCATACCAATGTGTTTGCCCAGTGAAACAAAAAAGTTTGGGCTTGCTACAGCAAGCCCAAAAAGAGGGAAACAATAAACAATGACTAAGAATCCAGCAAATACCGAAGAAAAAAAAATCCGCAAAGTAATAAAGCGTGGTGATGACACAGTAGTAGTTACCAAAGGTGAAACCAGCTTAAACGGACATGTACCAATAGTCCCCGGATCAAAAGTAAAAGTTATTCCTCTGGGCGGAATGTGTGAAATTGGAAAGAATACCTGGATTATTGAATATGAAGATGAAATGGTTCTTATAGATGGCGGACTTGCATTCCCTTCAGATGCCATGCCTGGCGTCGAAATAGTTCTGCCTGACATAAGTTATCTGGTTCAAAACAAAAATAAAATTAAAGGACAAGTTATTACTCACGGACATGAAGATCATATTGGCGGGATTGTGCCTATGCTGAAACAATTTGACATTCCAATAATTTATGGTCCGTCACTGGCAATAGGACTTCTGGAAGAAAAACTAAAAGATGCACAGCTTTCTGACAGAACATCTCTTCATAAAGGAAGACCAAGACAAACTTTTAAAATTGGTTCTCTTGCATTTACTTATACAAGGAATACCCACTCCATAGCTGATAGTTTTTGTCTTATAATTCATACTCCATGCGGAAAAATTGTTCATTCAGGAGATTTTAAATTTGATTTTACTCCTGTAGATGGAGAGTTTTTTGATGTTTATACCCTAGCAAAAGCTAGTGAAGAAGGAGTTTTACTTTTAATTAGTGACAGTACAAATGTGGAGAGAGAAGGATATACTCCGTCTGAAAGATCTGTATATGGAAGACTTGAAGAAGAATTTAACAAAGCTCCAGGGCGAATAATAATTACTACATTTGCATCACAAGTTCATAGAATAAGACAAATACTTGATATCTGCATTAAAGCAAATAAAAAAGTTGCAATTTTCGGGCGTTCAATGCTTCTACTTGCAACTATTTCAAGAGAGCTTGGACACATGAAATTTCCAGATGGACTTTTGGTAAACCTGGAAGATTTAAATAAATTGCCCGATGAAAGGACTGTGATTCTTACTACAGGTTCACAGGGTGAACCGCTTTCAGCACTTACAAGAATGGCATTTGATGAACACAGACAGGTAACCATTCAGCCTAAAGACACTGTAATTATTTCCGCTACACCGATTCCTGGGAATGAAAGAGCAGTAGCAAATGTTGTAAATGCCTTAAGCGCTAAAGGTGCCCATGTAGTTTATGGCAGAGAATCAGGTGTACACGTTTCAGGTCATGCCTGCCGCGAAGAACAAAGAATGCTTTTAAATATTGTAAAACCAAAATATTTCCTTCCTGCTCACGGTGAATACCGAATGCTTGTGCTGCATGGAAATGTAGGCGTGGAATGCGGTGTAGATCCAAAAAATGTTTTTCTAATGGAAAACGGTGATGTGCTTGAACTTACAAGCGAATCAGCAAAATTAAACGGTCAGGTTCCGGCAGGAATAATTATGGTAGATAGTACACGCGTGGGCGATGTAGATGAACATATTATTGAACAAAGGCATAAGCTGGCATCTGAAGGATTGCTTAGTATTTTACTTACTATAAAAGATAAAAAATCTCTGGCAGAGCCTATTATTGAAGCTAAGGGACTGGTCTTAGCACAAGAAGACAATACTCATGGACAGTTTATAAATGATGCAAAGAAAATGGTGATTAAAACTATAAGTGATTTCTTTGAAAAAAACGAAAAAGATATAGAAAAATTAAAAGAAAAGGTTAAAGCTGAATTAATAAAACTAGTTCATGCAGAGCTTAAAAGGGAACCTTTACTTCAGGTTATTATACTAGAATCTAAATAAGGAATTAATAATTCCCTGATAAAAGAACAACCAAAAGGGTATTAAATAATTAAGTGAACATTGCAGAATTAAAACGCGCCAATATACATGAAATTGATGTCAGTGAACTTCCTGACTATAAAATTATCGGGAAATTGCTTCTAGAACAAACCATAAAATCTCCTGGCGACATAATTATTATAGATGAGAAAAGCTATATTACCGTAGAAAAGGTTCATCATTACTATTATGACGGTGTAAAATACCAATTCGCTAAAATGACATTCATAGTAAGATCTTTAGAAAGATTTTGCTGATATCTTCAATGTATAGAACTTACTTAAAGATCATATTAATCCAAATGTCACCCTGAGAGTTAGCGAAGGGCCTCATTACGTTCAAAGGTCCTTCGCCTTTGGCTCAGGACGACACTTCGTGTCGTTTTTGTTAGCTTTTTTTTTCTTTTTTATTTCGCTTGTTCATATCATAAGCTATTGCACCAAGTGTAATAAACAATGGGATGAAAAATCCTGCCATTAGCATAATTAATTGTTGTTCTTGATTCATTATTTTTTCTCTTTAATCGGAATATACCCTAAATAGAAGAATAAGCAACCTAGTAATAATATTAACACAGCCCAGAAAACATAGCCATCCAAAGGACTTTTCTTAAAAACAATAGTCTGAAACATTATTGATCCTATGGGTGCTAAAAATGCAAAGCCAAGATTTCTTAATATTCCAGAAAAATATTTTTGCTCTTCAGTAATCACATTGCCATTTAAGCATAAGAACAAATTATGTTTAATTTCATGTAACCCAGAGTATCAAAAACATAACAGATGATACTGTCGGTTACATAATCAATCCATTCAAATACTCGTCAAAATCAAATTCTACGATGTCGTCTATTTGTTCACCTGTTCCTATAAATTTTACAGGTAGAGAAAGTTTGTTCATAATATTTAAAATCACACCGCCCTTTGCAGAACTGTCGAGCTTAGAAAGAATAATGCCGGTAAGTCCAATGGCTTTTGAAAATAATTCTGCCTGAACAATTGCATTTTGACCAATCGTGGCATCCAGTACGATTAGCTTCTCAAGATTTGGAGCCATGCCAAGGCATGGCTTTACAAATTTTTCGATTATAGAATTTATTTTCCGCAATTCATCCATGAGATTAATCTGTGAATGTAATCTCCCTGCAGTATCAATGAGGACAACATTAAAATTTTCATTTTTTGCTTTCTTAAGCGCAGCATAAACTACAGCATCTGGTTTTTTAACCTCAGGAGGTGAAAATATTTCTGCTTCTGCTCGCTTTGCCCATACATCAAGCTGTTCTCCTGCAGCTGCACGAAAGGTATCTCCTGCCACGATTAAAACTTTTTGTTTGCCATCTTTAAATCTCCTTGCAAGTTTGCCTATAGATGTGGTTTTACCGGAGCCGTTTACACCGACGATTAAATAAATTCCGTTTTGAAGGTGGGGTCCCGGGACTTCACCTTCGGGTAATTGTGATTTTATTGTTTCCTTTATTTTTTCTTGTAATTTATTTTTTTCAATCTGTAAGGGCGTGCCATGGACTGCCCCTACTTTTATATTCTTCTTTAATTCATTAATAATTTTTTCAGACAGCTCAAGACCTACATCAGCTTTAATGAATTTTTCTAAAAGACTGTCATAGAATTCTTCATCAACATTTATGTTTATATTCTCTGTCGTAGGGACGTAGCGAGCTACGTCCCTACGGGTTTTTGATAATGCTTCTTTTATCTTGAATATATTATTTTCCAACCACTTCTTCATCTTAAGCATCTATAATAACATTATGGTTAACAAGGACTCCATTGCATTACTCCCTCTAGACGACCGTCCAGTTTCTTATCTACTTCCAAAACAAATTGCTGATTTTTCAGGAGTAAATTTAATTTTACCTGAGAGAAAATATCTTGGTGATTTAAATCATGGATCTGATTTGAAATATATTGATAATTGGTGTAGGGGCGTATTGCAATACGCCCCTACATTTGTTGTTTCATTGGACAGCTGGGTTTACGGTGGATTGGTTCAATCAAGAAAACACGATTTCACATTAGACGAATTAAAGAAACGTGTTAGTGCACTCGCGGGAGGCGAGGTCCCGGGATCTCGCCTGCAGAATGTTTATGGATTTTCATCCATAATGCGAATCCCAAATTATAATTCCAGCGAAGAAGAAAAAGATTACTGGAAAGACTATGGAGAAAGTATTTTTAAGTGGTCTGAGCTTATGCATAAAGTAGGAAGAGGGATTACTGAAAAAGGAACATCTCATGAAGAGCTGCTGGAAAAATGGTATGAGAGTTCAAAATCAATTCCAGTGAACGTTCTGGCTGATTATAAAAGACACAGAGATAAAAACCTTACGGTTAATTTGCTTTGGATCGAACTGTCACATGATAAATGTTTTGAATGTTTAATTTTTTCATGTGACGATTCTTCTAGATATGGAATGAATGTAATTGAAGCTGAATATATTAAACGAGAAATTAAAAAGCACAGATTTTCAGATCTAGCTAAAGTAATTTCAGGCACTGATGAAATATCTCTTGTTCTTATGACTAAAGCAAATCTTAAATCACAAGACAAAAAACCTTCTCTATGTCTTTTCTTTAACAGCATTGAGGGTAAAACCCAGATCCCAAGATATGAATCAAATACAATACATGAATCTATTAAAGATCAAATAGATACTTTAGGGCTTGAAATAAAAGATTTAAATGAATCTGATATTTTAGTTTGTATTCATCTTTCAGATTCAGTCCAGGGAGATCATATTTTTAAAATTAAACCCTGCGACACTTCAAAAAATATTGAAGAGCTAAAGAATATGCTTGAAAAAATTAATAAGCCTTTTATTCTGATAGATCTTGCATATGCAAACGGATCAGATCCACAGCTCATAGAAGCACTGATAAATTCAAAAATCAACTGGGACCATTGTTACGGTTATGCAGGCTGGAATACCTGCTCAAACAGCACTGGTTCAGCTCTAGCAATAGGAATAAACAGGTGGATTGCTGAAAAAAATAGTTCCTTTAATAAGATTGCATTTAAAAAATGTCTTCTTACAAGATTTTTAGATGATTATGCATATCAGGCTCAGATAAGACATGTTGGTATTACAGAAAAAGAGATAAACAAAAAAATAATGCCACATGTTCAGGCATTTTCAAAACTTTTAGGAATAAATGATATAAAGGTAAAATGTTCACTGCCATGGAAAAGAACATTTGAAGCAGAGATCGATGTCATATAAACAAAAAATTCATAAAGAAATCAAAAAAGCCTTAAACGGTGAATCTGATTTGGTTTATTTAGAACGTACAAAACTAAAAGAACATGGTGATGTTTCAACAAATATTGCAATGGTACTGGCAAAAAAGCAAAAAAGAAATCCACTTGATATTGCAAATGAGCTAAAAGAAAAAATAAAAGCAGATGGCAGTTTAATCTCACATATAGAAGTAGCAAAACCTGGTTTTGTAAATTTTGTAGTCGGAGATTATGCACTTAGTGAGTCTTTAGTTGAGGTTATTAATATTGGAGATAAATTTGGCTTTGCGCCTGAAAAATCAAAAGAAGAAACATTAGTGGAATATGTTTCTGCAAATCCAACCGGAGATTTACACATCGGTCATGGAAGACAGGCAGTGATTGGAAGTTGTTTAGTAAATCTTTTAAGCGCAGCAGGATATGACGTAAAAAGTGAGTTTTACATAAATGATTTTGGCGAACAAATACAAAACCTCTCAGACACTGCATGGGCAATACATTGTAAATTAAACGGAGAAAATGTCCAGTGGAAAGAAGATTTTTATCCTGAAGATTTATTATTGCCGTACGTGAAGAAAATTGTAGGGGCTTACTGCAGTAAGCCCCAGCAGCAATTGACGAAAGAAATCCTTGGACAAGAAATAAAAGATTTAATTTTAAAATCACAGGAAGAGCTGCTTTCTTCTCTAAAGATAAGTTTTGATAAATGGCATAGTGAAACAGATCTGCATACTCGTGGAGAAGTTAAAAATACACTTAAAAAACTAAAAGAGTCTGGCATTACATACGAGCATGAAGGAGCCATATGGCTTAAGGCACAAGAACTTGGAGATGTAAGAGACAGAGTGCTAGTAAGATCTGACGGGCGAAGTACTTATTTGCTGGCAGACGTTGCATATCATATTAATAAATTTAAACGCAGTACAAAACTAATTACCCTATGGGGTGCAGATCACCATGGACAGGAAGTTGGACTAAAAGGTGCTTTAAAGGTTCTTAAATATGATGAAAACAAGCTTGAAATAATTTTTGTGCAGATGGTTAGCTTAAAAAAAGAAGGACAGGAAATAAAAATGTCCAAGCGCGCCGGGACAGTAGTTACTGTAGATGAAGTATTAAATGAAGTAGGCCCCGATGCTTTTAGATATTTTCTGGTTGAAAGTCATCCTAACCATAGAATGATTTTTGATATTGATTTAGCTAAAAAACAAGATAAAGATAATCCTGTTTATTACATCCAGTATGCCCATGCAAGATGTTGCAGTATTTTTAGACAAATTACAGATGACATTAAAAAAGAGGAGGTGCTAAAAAAGTGCACGATAAGCCCTGATGTTTTTATGTATTTATTTAAAGCTAATAATCAGGAGTACTCAGCCACTAAATCTCTTATTTTACGGATTCTTGATTTTCCTGAAGAAGTTCTAAATTCGGCTGAGAGCAGATCGCCTAGCAGAATTGCTAATTATTTAAAAGAACTGGCTACAGATTTCCATCAATTTTATACAGTTTGTCGTGTAATATCAAAAGATATAAATTTAACCGAAGCCAGATTAGGTCTGGTCGAAACAGTAAAAATAACAATTGCAAACGGTTTAAAAATACTAGGTATCAATGCACCTGAATCAATGTAAAACAATGTAGAGGCGTAGTGCATTATGCCTCTACAAACAAATGCTAGAATTAACATATGCCTGAAACACCATACTGTCCGCTCTTAAGCATTAACAAAGAAGTTCCTGTTTTATGTCAGGAAGAACTTTGTATGTGGTATGTTAAGCAACTTAAACTTTGTTCCATTACAGTACAGGCATATGCAAACGCTTTAAATCTGCAAATGCCACAAAGACCCACAGGTTCTCAGGGAGAAACTAAACCTACACAGCAAGCCACACCTCAACAACAAGTTAAACAAAATTTAACCAAGCCTCAGTCTAAAGATCAGCCAAAAGCTGCAAATCCTTTTGCACTTGACGATTTAGACTAAAGAACATAAAAATACGTCATTTGTAGGGCAAATAGTTTATTAAATATTTGAATTCTAAGGATCTAATATAAGATAAGATCGTCATAAAATAAAGATCCTTAAAAAATTGATAAAGGGAACAAAATGGGTTTTGCTGCAAGAAAAGAGAATACAAGTCTTGAAGGTTTTGAAGAACTTTGGGAAAGTCCAGATCAATCTCAATCAGTTGATTCTATTTCAAAACAAATTCATTCAATTTTAAAAGTTTTAGTTGATGAAAGAATTGCATTAAAGCAGGAAAACCAACTGGTTAATGAATTAAAACAACATATGCATTCTCTTGAATCGCAGATTCAAAAATTAAATTGGCAATTAGGACAAAGAGAAAAAGAACTTTCAAGCTTATATACTGAATTCCACCAGGTAAAAAGCCAAAAAGAATCCATGGAGAAACAAACAGAAACATATAAAGAACTACAAAAAGAAAACCGTGAAATAAGACAACTAGCTGAACAACTTTCAAATCAAATTCTTCATGAAAAAGCAAAGAACGAGCAGTTAATTGAGCTTTTAAAAGAATTGCAAAATCCGGAATTAGTAAAAATTACTAAAAAACTTGGGTTATAAAGCGCCTCCAAGGAAGGCGCTTTGATTTCGCTCGTTAATATCCCGGAAGCAAGCTTCCGGATTTTACACTTCGCTCAAATATAAACAAACATCTATCTAATTTAGAATAATCTTTTACAATTTCAAAACTGTTTAATCCTTTTGATTTCAGCAGTTTTATTAAATCATTCACAAGAGATGGATCTATTTCTAATGCAATCAAACGTTTATTGTCATTGCGAGGAGCAGTTATCAATTCAAATATCCTCTCATAATATATTAATCCTGAATTATTTTCTTTTGAGCCGACAAGTGCAATCTTAGGTTCATGAAGCACAACCTCGGGTCTTAATTTCTTCATTTCGCTTGATTTCACGTAAGGTGGATTTGAGATTATTAGATCAAAATTATTTCTATTTAATATTTCTTCCATGCCATTAGAAAATACATCACATACCTCAAATTTTATTTTCTCCGAAACATTGTTTTTCTCAGCATTTTCTCTGGCTAAATTTATAATGTCTTCATTTACATCTATTGCAATGATTTTTATATCCGGAATTAATCTGGCAAGTGCAATTGCAATGATGCCAGAGCCAGTGCCTATATCCAATGCCGTAGGGACATGCCGCGGCATGTCCCTACTATTGATTAACCTTCTCACCGTTTCTTCAACTAGAATTTCAGTCTCAGGTCTAGGTATCAAAACATTTTTATCGACTTTTACTTCAAAATCCATAAAATAAGCTTTTCCAAGAATATACTGAATAGGGATTCTTGTTTTTATTCTTTCTGAAATAATTTTTTTTATTTGTTCAGAATCTTTTAATTCCATAAGTAATATGGAAATTTCTTTTTTTGCTTCCTGAGGCTCTATTCCTGCAGAAATTAGTTTTTCAATTAATTCTTCCATTATTTTCTTACTAAAATGACAAAATGATCATCATAAGGATCGTCAATATTATTTCTTATTGCTTTTATTTCACTATGTGAAAGCTCTATTTTAGTATTTGTATGAAGTTTTTTAAATAAAGAGATTGAGCATAATTTATATCCTGCTTTTTTTAAAAGTTTTTTTATATAGAAATCTCTGTAACCCCATGTTTTAATGCCTGCTGTACTTATATACATTTGCTTCGGGCTCTTCCCATCATAATCACATGAACTTAAATTATCAAAAACAGTAAAAGCAAAATATCCGCCTGGCTTTAGTATATTTTTTACGTTTTTAATTACTTTATCAGGATTTTTAGAATAATCCATGACGCCGGAACTTATAACAAAATTAAATTGTTCTTTTCCGAATTTTTTAACCAGATTAATATCCTGACTTGTTTTTATAAGTTTTAGAGTTCCTCTACACTTTGATTTAAAATATTCTTTTGCTTTTTTAAGTGATGTTTCATTAATATCAAAACCTACAATGTTCAAAGCAGGTTGTTTTTTAAGCAGATATTTTGTTACCCCGCCTTTTCCAATGCCTATTTCAAGGATTCTATTGTTTTTTCTTATTTTATTTAAAATCAGCCTGGCAACTGGTTTTTGTCCGCGCCAGTATGTTTCATCAGGTATTTTATTTTTTTTCATTTTTATTGGGGCAAACACATTGGTTTGCCCTTACGTAACACGCCCAAAGTCATCTTCTATCCTTGTTATGTCATCTTCACCAAAATATGTACCTGTTTGTACTTCTATTATCTCTGCAGTCTCATCCCCAATATTTTCTATTCTGTGTATAGTTCCCACAGGTACTGATATGGTCTGTCCATAAGTATAAATTCCTTTTTTATCTCCAACCGTGATTTGTAATTTTCCTTTAACAATAGTCCATGTTTCTGTACGTTTATTATGATATTGAAGACTAAATCGTTTTTTTGAATTTATAATTAACTTTTTTACCTTATAGTTTTCATTATCAATTAATATGACATAGCCTCCCCATGGGCGGCTTTCCAGTTTATGAAGTTCATTGCTTGTAGACATAAGAATATCTGATATTCTACCGCATGATAGAATTGCCGTGTATTTATTAATCACAAATAAAATGAAAACAATAACTGACACAATGAAAGCAATGGTTATAACCAGCTATGGAGACACCAGTGTTTTTAAAGAACAAGAAATGCCTGTGCCAAAACCAAAAGGGAAAGAATTACTTGTAAAAGTAATGGCTACCAGCATTAATCCTGTTGACCTTAAAGTTAGAAAAGGTTTAATCCAAACCGGCATAAACCCACCGCAAATCCTGGGTTTTGATGTATCAGGAGTAGTTATAGAAATAGGAGATAAGGTTACTGATTTTAAAGTAGGAGATGAAGTTTATTATCTCCCTAAAATCATGGGACTACAAGGATCATATGCCGAATATCATCTCGTGGAAGAACAAATAGTATCTCTTAAACCTAAAAATCTGTCTCATACTGAAGCTGCATGTATCCCTTTGGTTGGAAGCACTGCATGGGATGCTTTGATTGAAAGAGCAAAAATAAAAATTGGAGAAACTGTTTTAATACATGCAGGTGCTGGTGGAGTCGGGTCATTTGCAATTCAACTTGCTAAATTAAGCGGTGCTTATGTTTTTACCACATGCAGCAGCTATAATCACGATCTTGTAAAAAGCTTGGGTGCAGACAGACTAATTGATTATAAAAAAGAGGATTTTGTAGATGTAATTTTAAAAGAAACTGGTAATATCGGAGTAGACGCAGTATTTGATACAGTGGGTCCTGAGATTTTAACTAAAAGCATTGACGCCACAAAGCCATTCGGAAGAATAGCCAGTATAGTTAGAGTTCCGGCAAATCTTGAAAAAACTTTTATTAAAAATATTGATTTTCATCCAGTTTTTGTACAAAGCGGAAGAAATAAGCTGGATAAAATAAGAGATTTAATTGAGCGAAGGAAGATAAAACCTGTGATTGATTCTGTAATTTCTCTAAATCAAATTCCTGAAGCACATAAGAAAATTGAAAAGGGCGGTGTTAAAGGCAAAATTGTTGTAGATTTAGCTATATAAAGCTACCAATAGAATCCACCTTTTATAGTAAGAAGAGTATAAATATTAAATATTACTCCAGCAATATATACACCATAAATTATTTCCTTATATTTATCTTTCGTAATCGTTATAGAATTTAACTGAAGTAAAGCCCAGCAGACCCATAACCAAGCATAATATCTAAAATCATACAGTCCCTTTTGGGGTAAATCAGCAGCAAAAGGTAATAATGTACCTAGCTGAATTACCATTGCAGTTAATATTATTAACATTGCTGGTATATTAATTTTTGATTTAAATGCCATAAGTAAGCTATAAACATATACAAATAAATGAAGAATAAATAGAATCCATATGATTCGGACTGATGGTGAGGTTAGAACAAATTCACCAATTACTGATGTAACAAACATAAGACCTAAATAATCATACCTTTTGGTTTCTCTGGGCGGAATCAGGTCCCATTGAATTAAAGCCCAAGGTTTATCCCATTCATGAGAAAAATCAAACTTGTGGTCAAGAAGATTGTTATCCCTGAGTATAATTCCCAAAAGATTTTTAAAATTAGTTTTACTTAAAGGCTTAGCAATATCTCTTTCAAGAGATGTGGGAAAAAATCTTTGACAATTTTTATAATTTCTGTAATACAACCAAGGAGAAAAAGCAATAATTGAACATAAAAATGGGAGGAGGAAATATTTATTTTCTAACCTGAAATTGTTTCCGGGGGGAATTCTCTTCACAGCAATCAGCAAATATGTCACTATAAAAGGAATGATGAATAATATCGAAGTCCCTTTTGTGTATAAAGCAGCTGTAATAAACATAAATAAAATAATTGCCTTGCGAACAGAAAAATTTATATAGAGAAAATAACTTAAGGTTGTAACTGTGATCCAAAGAAAAGTATTTAATGAATCATTATTATAAGTAGAAAATACAAAAGCAAATTTAGGAGTGGTTTCAATAAAAAGAAGAGAGACTAGTTTTGCATACTGGTTTTTTGATACAGCATTTAAAAATATTCCAATTACAAGAAGAGAAAGGGCACCAAAGAAAATCGAAAGATATCTAACTGCATTTATATGATCTTCCGATTTATTATGAATAAGAGCAGGCTTAACAAAACTGCAAATAAGATAATATAAAGGTGGCTGAATGGTTTGTCCACCTAGTACAGGTTGTTCATAAGGTTTGGGTAATTTTTTATTTCCAACTATATATTGTGTATAAAATACATGTCCCCACATGTCATGGGTTCTGTGATCAAATGGAGTTCGCAAAATATAAAAATACGCTATAAACAGCCAAACAGAAACACAAATTACTAATATTTCCTTGTTTGTAATCATAAATGTTACGAAGATTTCTTTTAATAATACAGCACCTATTTATCTCAAGAGATATTCAATAAAGAACTGTTTAGCTGACTAATTGCAACTGTAATTTATACACTGGCCTTATAAACAATATCCATTTATAATAATTCTCAATGATAAAGCCTTTATTCAAAGCAGAAAATTTAAAAAAAATTGACTGGCAAGTCTTCTGGATTTTATTACTTGCTGTTTTTTTCCGTTTTTTTCTTATTGATTTAAGACCTCCTCATCATGATGAAGGAGTATTTGGTTTTTTTGTAGATCAAATCACTGCAAATGGATTTTATCGTTATGATCCGACAAACTACCACGGTCCTTTTCATTATTATGTTTTGTTTCTTTTTGAGTCACTTTTTGGAAAAAATAATTTTGGTCAAAGACTTCCAGATGCAATTATTGGTTTGATAACAGTTTATTGGATAATAAAGTTTTCCAGATTTATTGATAGAAGAACTTGTTTAATTGCTGCCTTAGCAATGGCAGTATCACCTGGAATTGTTTACTATGGAAATTACGCATTTCAGGAATCATTTCTTGTGTTTTACTGCATTCTAATTCTTTGGGGAATTATAGGTCTGTGGCATGAAGGAACTAAAAAATACCTATGGTCTCTTGGACTTGGCATAATATTTATGATTCTTACGAAAGAAACATATTTTATTAATGTAGGGTGTTTTATTATTGCATGGTTTGTTTTAAAGTATTGGGAAAAAATTTACCCTTCCGAACAAACATCACCTGCTATACAAAGCTGGACAGAAAAAGATTTAATTTATATTGTTGCATGCGGAGTTGGCTTAATAATTTTCTTTTATAGCGGCACTTTTCATAATATGAGCGGCTTGCATGGGTTAATTGAAACATATCAAGCATATTTCAAATCCGGGGTTAAAGGAAGCGGACATGATAAACCTTTTCAATATTGGGTAATTCTTTTTACAAGATATGAATACATAGCTTCACTTGGAGTAATTTCTTGCCTGAAATATCTTAAACCTTCAAACAAATGGATTAGATATATAAGCATTTATGGGGTTGGTGTATTTTTAGCATATAGCATAATTCCATACAAAACTCCCTGGTGTATTGTTAATTTACTATGGCCATTTTTCTTTGTCTTTGGTGATATTAGTAATCAATTCTTAAAATCAAAATGGAAATTAGAAACTAAAATTGTTATTTCAATTCTATTGCTCATTACAGCATTTATTACATCGAGGTTGAGATTTTTTAATCATTCAAACCCAAAAGAATCCTATGTTTATGTACAAACTCTTGAAGAAATAAAAAAAATTACTGATCCTGTATTAAAGATTGCTCAAAAAAATTCTGCTAATTATGAAATAACTGGAAACGTTTTAAGAAGCGATGAATGGCCCTTGCCATGGATTTGGGGAGAATTTACAATGGTCGGCTATTATGGTTCTAAAAGTTCTCCTTCAATGTATGATACTGATTTTCTAGTCGTAGAAACAGGGCGAATAAATGAAGTAGAAAGTAATTTACAAAATAAATATTTTACTAATACAGCTTCTATCAGAAATGCACAGGATCCCTCAAAGCTTTATTTAAGCTATGAAAAATTTAAAGATCTTTATCCAAATCGTTCTCCGGAATTTGTTCCAAAACCACCGAAGCCAAAAATTCCCGGACAAGGAATAGCTGTTCTGATTTATCCAAATACCCACTGGCATGGAAACCCTTCTTTCAAAAAGAGATTTGATAATATTAACCTGAACTTCACTGAACAAAATGCTCCTTCAAAACCACCTTTTAGTCTGGAATTTGTAGGGGAAATTAATATCCCGCGTAACATTACTACTCTGATATTAGCAAGTGATGACGGGGGCTTTATAGAGTTGGATGGAAAAAGAATAATTGAAGACTTTGGTTCACATGGTGAACAATATAAATCAGCTACTATAACTGGGTTATATGGTTGGAGAAAAATAAAAGTTGCCACTTATAATATCTGGGGAAGTTCTGTTTCAAGATTACTTTGGGGAAGTAAAGATGGAAATAATATTGTTCCTGAAGAAGCATTAAAATTCGATGAAAGGTTATTAAAATAATGAATTGGATTGTAGCTTATACATCAGGTATTGCAGTGTCTGTTATTTCAGCGATTATTATGGCTTTTTTATTTGGTGGATTAAATAAAGTAATAGCTTCTATAAGTCTTTTAGCTGGGTTTTCTATAGGGATTTTTATTATTATAAGTTGCTCAAAACTCTCTTCAGGCATAGAAAAAAAAGAGCTGGGTTTCTGGTCATGGGTATTAATTATAATTTTTATGATTTTTTCTTTGAGATCTTTCTTTTGGCTTATTTATAAAAAAGGCAACAGTTTAATGGCTTTAAATCCGAGTAATCTGGGTGACATACCAATGCATATTCTTTACATAAAATATCTTGCAAATGGTACACCGTTTTGGCCTGATAATCCTATATTAACCGGTGAAACGATTGGGTATCATTTTGGCATTGATTTATTTAACAGTCTTCTAATCCTTTTAAATATGGATTTGGTTACTAGTTTTATTTGGGTTGGTATTTTAGGCTCATTAGCAAGCGGATTTATGTTACTTGTTTGGGGAAGAGCATTTGCTCTGGCTGGTGTTTTATTTAGTGGCGGTTTAGCAGGGTTTCAATTTTTTCAAACATTTACTTTAGCTGACTATCAGATACAACTCGACTGGAAAAATATAATGCTAACAATGTTTTTAACCCAACGGCATTTATTATATGTAATTCCAGCAGGATTGCTGCTTCTGTGCAGTTGGAGGCAAAGATTCTTTAATGACAATAATAACCAAAGAACCTCAAAAACATTACTGCCGCTATGGATTGAAGTTTTACTTTATTCATCAATGCCCATCTTTCAAATTCACACATTTATTTTCCTGTCTTTCCTTTTGCTAATTTGGTTTTTCTTTGTTCCTAATTTGAAACGAATTCAGATTATCAAGCTAGGGATATTTTCATTTGTGCCGGCTAGTCTGCTTGTGCTTCTTTTAACTGGTTTTTTAAAAAAAGCATCGATGTTTCATTTTGATTTTGAATATTATATAAGTTTAAATGGCTTTTTAAAATTTTGGATTTTTAATTTTGGTATATTTTGGCCTCTGGTTGCTTTTCTTTGTTTTAAACTGGTTACAGAAAATACAGACAAGGGAATACGTTACAATTTTAAACTGAATCATGCTATGGCTTTTGTTTATCCGGCTGTTGTTATTTTTATTATTTTTTCGTTTGTTATACTCTCAGGCTGGAAATATGATAATGCAAAGCTTTTGATATGGCCATACATTATTTTGCTCTCTTATCTCTGGGAAATTGTTCTGTTGTCTTTATCTAAAATAAAGCGGTATATTATTTGTTTTCTTTTATTTTTTTCCGGGTTTATATCTATTATGAGCAGTTTAGATATAAGTAAGAGTGTTGAAATTGCTAAATTTCCTGATATTCATGGAGTTTGCGGAGCAGTAAAAGATATTCCATTAAAACATAGATTTGCAATCTATCCTACATATAATAATCCTTTATTCTTTTGCGGTCGAAAAGTTGTCTTAGGTTATGGTGGTTGGCTTTGGCCACATGGTTTTTACACAGGTGAAAAAGAAGAAAAGTTAAAAAAAGTAATGCTTGGAGATAAAGATTGGCAGAAACTGGCTAAAGAACTTGGTATTCGTTATATATTTTGGGGAGAATATGAACATAAGGAATATTCACAATCTTTAAGACCTTGGGAAACTAATGCTAACAAAATTGCTTCTGGCAGTTGGGGAGAGATTTGGGATATAGGGACATTTTTTAATGATTAAATATTCTATAGTTATTCCGGTTTTTAATGAAGAGCCTGTAATTCAGGAATTCTATTCACGACTAAAAAAAGTTATGGATAGTACAAATGAAAATTATGAGCTTATTTTTATAAATGACGGCAGTTACGATTCTACCGGGGAATTAGTGAAAAACTTTGCAAAAAAAGACAGCAAAGTAAAGCTATTAAACTTCTCGCGGAATTTTGGACATCAGATTGCTATAAGTGCAGGACTAGATTATGCAAGCGGTGATGCCACAGTAATAATAGATGCAGATCTTCAGGATCCACCAGAAATAATTATAGAAATGATTAAAAAATGGAAAGAAGGATATGAAGTTGTATATGGAAAGAGAATAAAAAGAAAAGGAGAAACATTTTTTAAGAAATTTACAGCATTTGTTTTTTACAGACTTTTAAAAAATTTGACTAGTTTTGATATTCCGGTCGATACCGGTGATTTTAGATTGATTGACAAGAAAATTTGTAACATTATAAAGGGGCTTAGTGAAAAAAGTAGATATTTAAGAGGACTAATTAGCTGGATGGGCTTTAAGCAAACAAGCGTCGAATATATTAGAGATGAAAGACATGCTGGATACACTAAATATTATCTAAGAAATCTATTAAAATTAGCTCTGGATGGTATTACTTCATTTTCATACAAACCACTAAAACTAGCTTATTACTTTGGTTTTGGCTTATCCGGATTTAGTTTTTTATATCTGCTGATTTTAATTTATCAAAAACTTTTTATCAAAACTACAATTCCTGGTTGGTCATCTGTAATAGCTGTAATTCTTTTTTTTAACGGTATAATTTTGATCATACTTGGCATCATTGGTGAATATATAGGCAGGATTTATGAAGAAACAAAAGGAAGACCTCTTTATATTCTGAGAGATAAAGTAGGGTTTGGATCATAAATGTCAGAACAAAGCTCTAGTTTAAAATTTTATTTGATTCTTTTTATTTTTTTCCTTGGTTGTCTTACGCTCTTTATAAATTCAAATAATAAAACAGCTTATGGATTACAACCTTATGGCATAGCAGCTTTAGCAGAACATGGGAAATTCTATATTGATACTCCAGCTTTTCCAAATGTAAAAGATTATCAGTCATATACATGGGATGCATTCCCTTATAAAGATCATGTCTATCTGGCTAAACCGCCTGCACAATTTATATTTGCTGCTATTCCTTATCTTTTACTTAACAAACTAGGAATTAATTACAGAAATAACAATGATATTATTTACGGACTTGTATCATTGCTGACATCAGGTTTAATGACTTCGTTAATGACTGTATTAATTTTCAAGATTACATTTAAAATTACACGTAAAATAAAATATTCATTGTTAATTTCATTTTTATCTACATTTGGAACCCTGCTTCTTCCTTATTCGGGCATTGTTCATCATGATATTTTCGGAACTTTCTTCCTTATAGCTGCTTTCTATTTTCTGTTTTTTAAGGCTCAGGTAAATAAAAAATTAAATGGTTTTGCAGTACCTCTTAGTGGTTTTTCTGCCGGATTTTCAGCTTTTTGTTCTTACAATACTCCTCCTATAGTTTTGGTTTTAGTCTTATATATAATTTTAAAAAAGAACCTAAAAGATATTATTATTTTTGCAATATCCCTATGTATGGGTTTCTCTGTTACACTCTTATTTAATTACTTTATATTTGATGATTTCTTTAATTTTCCTTATGCAATTTTCCTGAAACATGCCAACATATTGAATCAGCTCAGTCTGGAAAGCTATCTTCCCACCATTCCTGAAAGGATTAAAGCATATATATTTTCTCCTATAACAGGAATCTTGTATTATTCCCCGATTTATATTCTCAGTTATATCGGTATTTTTTTATTGCCCCAAAAATATAGCATAGAAAAATTAATTCTTTCACTGCCTTTGCCTATCCTGTTTATAACACCGATCGCACTGACACCAGGCTCTGCATATGGCTGGTGTCAGTATGGGTCAAGATATTTAATAGAAACGATTCCCTTTACTATGATTGGCTTATCATCATTTTATATAAATAAAAAAAATCATGTTATAGAAAATTTAAAAAAGAATTGGTTTCTATATGAAGTAATTATTGTAACTGGAATAATTTCTATAGTAGTTTGCTCCGTAGGTTCATTGGGAACTATTTATTGTGGTTTTACTCAAAATGCATTTCTTAGTTATCTTCCAAGGATTATCTCAGGTGATTTACCTAAATACTTTTTTATTCCCTCTGGAATTATTCTGATTCTCCTGTCAATATTGCTTTTTAAGTATGAATATCCTCTAAAGTTCAAAAAAATATTCCCCTAAGAGATAAAGTAGGATTTAATGATCATGTTTCCACAAATAATTAAAGAAATATCAGTACTAGCTTTTGCAATTGCATGCATAAAACTATTGTTTTTAATAAAAGAGGAGCTTTTACAGAATAAAAATGATAATGATAATCACCCGGCTAATAAAGATAAAAAAACAGATGAAATATTTTGGACGATAGCATGCTGGACAATAATCTCAAGACTAGTCATATATATGATTGCATATTTTGGTATGATGTTTTTTAAACAAAAGACAGGTGGATTTTTTGCAACATTTCCAGAATTATGGGTCAAATGGGATTCTCCACATTTTCTAAATATAGCCAGTCACTGGTATCAAAGTACAGGAGAAGAAAGACTTTTGATAGGTTTCTTTCCTGTTTATCCATTAAGTATAAAAATACTTACATTGTTTACACAAAATCATCTGCTGTCCAGTATTTTAATCTCTAATATATCTTTGATTATTGCAGCATTTTATCTTTACAAGCTTGTAAGAATTGATTTTGATGAAGATTTAGCATTTAGATCAGTGAAATATTTTTTAATTTATCCCTTTTCATTTTTTCTTGCAGCAACTTTCACTGATAGTTTATTTCTTGCATTAACTATTGCTGCTTTTTATTATTTGAGAAAGAAAAAATGGCTGTTATGTGGCATTTTAGGAGGATTTGCTTCAGGCACACGTAATTATGGTCTTATATTCTTAATTCCTGCATTTCTTGAGTATCTTCGTGAAAGTAATATTATTATATCGATCAAAAATAAGAATGTTTTACAATTAATACAGAATATAAAAGGGGGAGGGTTTTTACTTATTATACCTTTAGGACTTATCTCTTTACTTTATATAAATAAGGTTGTAGCAGGAGACTGGTTTAAATTCATGGAATACGCACGAACTAACTGGAATTGTAGTGTTGGATTTTTTGGAGACACAATTAAAATGCTTGCCAATAATTCTTCCACATGGAAACCAAACGAATCAATAGCACTTTGGATACCTCAACTTGTTTCAGTAATATTTATGCTAGTTTTAATTTTTTATTCTTTTAACAAAATAAAGACTTTATATATTGCATATATGATTGGGTACTTTTTATTGACTACTTCACCTACTTGGTTACTAAGTGCATCCCGTTACACCATGGATTTATGCCCTATTTATATACTGCTTGGATTAATTTCTAGAAATAAATCATTGGATTTCTTGCTTACTTTCATTTCAATTATGTTACTATCCTTTTACACACTTGTATTCACTTATGGTGCTTTTCTTATGTAACTTATTTATTACGAATGAAAAGAAATGCTTAAAAAAAAAGAGGATCTAACAGATAAAGAAATAAGAGAAGAAATACAAAAGTATTTGTACAAGAATCCTCTTACCTCTTTCTTTTCAAATTGGGGACATAAAAAGATTAAAGATATAAAGAAAGAATACTTACAGAAAACTCACAAAACCTTTATTGAAACATTAGACATATGTTGTGGATTGGGTTATAACTCTAATTATGTTCATAGCTTTGAAAGATATACAGGATTAGATCATAATGAAACTTTTATAATGGAGGCTAGAAAGTCATTCCCGAATCATGAGTTCATAAAAAAAGATATTCTTGAAAAAGATTGGGAATTAAATAAAAAGTTTGACATAATTACTGCTGTTCAAGCTCTTGAACATTTCTCAAACAGTGATCTGGAGATTATATTTGATAATCTTACAAAGATACTGAGAAGTGATGGGCTTTTTATTTATGTAATCCCGCTTGATTCTTCTTTTTTAATAAATCTTGGCAGAAAACTTACTACAAAGAGATACATGGACACCAAGTTTAAAAACATGAATTATATGAAATGGCTTAAAAATAATGAGCATATTAATGAGTATTCAAGCATTAAAAAAGAAGTTAAGAAAAAATTCCATGTCGTGAAGGAAATATTTTTGCCTTTTAATTTAAAAATTATTGATATAAATATATACTACATTGGTGTTTGCAAATTAAAGTGAAAGAATTAATATCATTTGTTATACCAACATTTAATGAGGCATCTCATATAATTACCTCATTAGAAAAATTGCTTGTATACATATCAAAATATAATTATGAAATAATTTTTGTTGATGACAGCAAAGACAATACTTTTGAATTGATTGCTAAGTATATAAACGAAAAATCTTTAAAAAGTAGAATTAAAACAATCAGAGGGAAAGGAATAGGAAAAGGTGCCGCGGTTAAAGCAGGAATACAAGAAGCTAGTGGAGAAATAATATTTTACTTAGATTCTGATTTAACAATTCCACTTAATAACATTGATATCTTTATTGAAGAAATTAAAAGAACTAATTCTGATGGTGTAATCGGGAGAAGGATACTTTCTAAAAAAGGCAAATCTCTAATTAGGTATATATTTTCATTGGCATTGTTGATTCTTGGCAGATCTTTCATCTTTCATTCAAATTATTTTTATGATACACAATGTGGGTTTAAAGTTTTTAAAAAGGAGTCAATAAAAAAACTGACTTCCAAGCAATGCGTAAATGATGGAATGTTTGACTTAGAGCTTCTGTATATTGCAAAATTATATAATATGCAAATCTCCCAAATTACAGTCACACCTTTGCCTGAGATCAGAAAAAGTGTTTTACAATTAGGGAAATGTGTATGGAAAGATCCTTTGGATCTCCTGGCTATTAAAGTAAATAGACTGCTGGGCAAATACAATTGATTCCTCAATGCTTAATAACTATACATTGACCTGTCGAAAGCCATATCGGAATTTCAATTTTACCTGAGAAAAACTTGTCAACTGCATCCTTTGCACCTGGTGTACAAAGTAGACCATAATCATCAAAGAGCATTATTCCTCCTTTTACCATTCTGGAATAGAAGAAACTACAGCACTCAAATATTGATGAATATAAATCAGCATCAATATGAACAAAACAAAAAAAGCTATTTTCTATTTTAGGAAGTGTTTCTGAAAATAAACCCTTGTAAATAAGAACATTAGAGCAATCTTTCAGGTATCTGCCTACTCCTTCAAAACTCGTATCAGAAATACCGCCTTGCTGAAAAATATCCTCATTCTTGTCTGATACTGGAAGTCCTTGAAAAGTATCAAATAATAAAACTCTTTTTGAGGAACCGTATTGTTCAAATAGCTTTGCCAACATTCTGGCTGATCCCCCTCTAAATACTCCTAATTCAGCAACATTTCCTTCCAAATTACATACACTCTTAGCAAACTGATATAACTCAAACAATTTGTTTGGATTTAATACCGTTTGATCTTTAACTTTATGGTATAGCTTGAGAAAAAATTCATCCTTATTCCAGCGATCGATTCGCCTCACGCCCATATGTGCATATTTAATTTCAAACAAAATATTTGTTAAAACTGCACTTAAAAGACTACATGTATATTTCGGGTTAAGTGCAATGGGAGACATCCTAATAATGTCAAATGGTGATAGAGATTTAAAATTCATAAAAATCCTCGTTAACATTTTACCAAAAATGTTAATCAAACTATTGATGACCATGAAGTTGAAAACCTATTTAAAAAATTATTCTTGAAATCGAAGCAGTCTTTTCATTTCATTCAAAAAGATATGTTAGCATGTTGAAGAAGTATGAATGCTCCGATTATAGAATCAAACAAAACAACAAAACAAAGGAAATTTCGCCTTCGCTCTCTACTTTCATTTCCTCAAATTTTCAATTTTTATTTGCTTTTGATTGGTTTTAATACTCTCAGACGGAAGTTTGTAAATGAATTCATAAAACCATTTCCTGGAGCAACAATATTAGACATAGGCTGTGGAACAGCTTCAATACTTGACTTCCTCCCCGATAATGTCTCATATACAGGCTTTGATATGAATCAAAGATACATTAGTTATGCATCAAAAAAATACCTTAAAGCGGTTTTCTCCTGTGAAGAAATAAAAGAATCATTAAATACTATTCCGAATCACTTTGACATAGTGCTTGCAAGCGGAGTACTCCACCATCTGAATGACCATGAGGTTGAAAATCTATTTGAAAAATCAAGATCAAGCTTGAAGGATGGTGGTTACTTAATGACGCATGATCCTACGTATGTAGAGAATCAATCTCCAATTACAAGATTCATAATTTCAATGGATCGAGGAGTCCATATTCGCACACCAGAAGAATATTTATCCTTAGCAAAAAAATATTTTAAAAAGGTTGAAACCACTGTATTCCATGATATATTACGGATTCCAAACACTATATTGTTTATGAAATGTTACAAGTAAACTTTTTATCTTGATTATTTATTAATTGTATTACTTCACTATTAATAGCAAAATATCCACGGTTTATTTAGATATATGCGGGGGATTAAAAACATTTAATTAATTAAGAGAAAAGATTCCAATGGGATTAGTTAAACTGATTGAATAACCCAGGTGATTTGTAATGGATAAAGTCTTCAAGAAAAAAGAAAAAAGATTTTGGACTAATTTTATGAATGGTCTTATGTCTCAAATTTTTTTTATGAGCGCATTTATTGCGGTGGTTTCATTGTTTTTAATTACAATTTATATTTTTTATAACGGACTAAAAATATTTAAGGTAGTTTCAGTTACTGATTTTTTGTTTGGATATGACTGGGAGCCAGTAACATTAAAATTATTTGGCATATTTCCAATGATTATTACTTCTTTTTATGTAACCTTTGGTTCGATAATAATTAGTGCACCTCTTGGCATTGCATGTGCAGTGTTTCTTGCAGAAATTGCCCCGGCTTCTGCACAGCAGATTATTAGACCAGCTGTTCAGCTTTTAGCTGGTATTCCTTCTGTAATTTTTGGTCTTTTTGGACTTGCTTTTGTAGTTCCTATGATTCAGTCCATTGCCGATGTAGCAGGCTTATCAATACTTGCAGCTATTATTATTCTTTCAATAATGATTCTCCCTACTATTATAAGTATTTCTGAAGATGCAATAAGATCAGTTCCAAAAGAATTAAAAGACAGCAGCACAGCACTTGGTACGACAAAATGGCAGACCATATACGGCACGATTTTACCTGCATGTTCTTCAGGACTTATTACTGCAGTAATACTTGCTTTAGGCAGAGCATTTGGTGAGGCTATGGCAGTAAAAATGGTTATTGGAAATACTCAGACTATGCCTGATTTTTCAGCTGATAGTGGATTTGGACTGTTTAGCCTGGCAAGAACATTAACTACTAACATAATTGGTGACATTGAATATGCAGAACCTGGTCTGCATTTAAATTCTCTCTTTGCAACCGGTGCAATATTATTTATTTTTATAATTATTACAAATGCTGTTTCTCATATGCTCCTAAAAAGAGCTTATGGAGCAAGCAAAACATAAAAGAAAAAAATGAAAACCATAATAAAAAAAGAATTATCCAGAGAAAAAGAATTCATAAAGAAACATCTTTTTGAAGAAAAGATTGCATTAAACAGCCTCTGGCTTTCAGGATGGGTGATTGTCGGTATATTAGTTTTTATAATTGGATATATTTTTTATTACGGCTTTCCTACTTGTCTTTCATTCCATTACTTATTCAGTCCACCTGAAGGCGGAAGATATGATAATGGCGGGATTTTATATCAGATAGTTGCTACGCTTTATCTTATTATCGGAGCAATTATTGTAGCAGCACCTATTGGAATCTCAGCTGCAATTTATCTGACTGAATATTCACCTCAAAATTTTATTACCAGGATGATCCGTTTTGCTATTGAAAATTTAGCAGGTATACCGTCAATTATTTATGGACTTTTTGGGCTGGCCTTTTTTGTAATATTTTTAAAATTTGAATATTCGATTCTTGCAGGAGCACTAACTGTAGCAATTATGGTTCTGCCAGTAATAATAAGAACTTCCGAAGAAGCACTTAAGGCTGTTCCTCAAACTTTTAGGCAAAGCAGTCTGGCTTTGGGTGTAAATAAATGGCAGACTATTTCAAATGTAGTTTTACCCTCTGCATTTCCTGGAATACTTACCGGGATTTTGCTAAGCGTAGGAAGAATTGTCGGAGAATCTGCTGTTTTAATTCTGGCTGCCGGCGGAAGTATAACTGTTCTGCCTGCATTAATTTCAAATGAATATCCTTATTTTTTACCAGACTCAGCTAGGCCCCTGGCAGTTCATCTTTACTATCAGGCAACCAGTTATGACACCAGGGGGAAAGCATTTGCTACAGGCGTAGTATTGATTTTTATAGTTCTGGCACTAAATTATTGTATTAATCAAATTTCAAAAAGCTACAGCAAAAGATTTGTTAGATAATTAATTTACTTTAATGCTTCCACACCACCTACTATTTCAGTAAGCTCCTGAGTAATGGCTGCCTGTCTAGCTTTATTATAGACAATGGTCAGGCGGTCAATTAGTTCTTTTGCATTTTTAGTAGCACTAGACATTGCATTCATTCGGCTGGCTAGCTCACTGGTACTAGCTTCAAGCAATGCATGGAAAATAATATTACTTAAATATAACGGAAGAAGACTTCCTAGAACATCATTTAATGAAGGTTCAAATAAAACTTCAGACTGTAATTTATTTGATTCTTCTTTTTCTTCAGGAATTATAGGCAAGAAAGTTTTTATATAAACCTGATTTCTAAGCATGGATATAAAATCAGTTCCTACGATTTCAATTTTATCTACAGACTTATTAATAAAGACTTTTTCAGCACTGTTGGCAATTAAATTAGCCATTTCAATAGAAGGCACTGCGGAAAGTTGTGTAAAAGTTTCAATGATTTCAGTTTTTGTTCTTTTAAAAAAATTATTTGCTTTATTTCCGACTGCAATAAGTTTTGGTTCAAAACCATCTTTTTTTAGTTCGAGTATTCTTTTTGTGGCTGTTTTTAAAATGTTTGTATTGTAGCTGCCACATAACCCTCTGTCTGAGCTTATTACAATAATGCCTACAGACTTTACTTCTCTTTGAACCATTAGGGGAATCTCCTGTCTTTCAAGGAGGGACATTGCTCCTACGGTTCTTTTAATAAAGGCACTTATCTTATCCGTGTATGGTCTGGCACTTAATACCCTGGCCTGTGCTCTTCTTACTTTACTTGCAGCAACCAATTTCATTGCCTGGGTGATTTTTTGAGTGCTTTTTACAGACTTAATGCGGACTTTGATACTTTTTAAGTTTGGCATAACTTTGTAATATTAGCATGAAGATTTGTGCGTATGTGCTGGTATTTTTCTATACAGCAGTACAGAGGCACAATTTTTTAATTTGTTATAAAATAACTTTGTAACTATATGAAACTGAGCTTTTTAAAATCACTCTTATTATTTTTAATTTTGAATTATATTCTTTTAAATTCTATTCCTTCTATATGTCAAACAGAAATGCCGGAAACTGTACCAGATCCTACAAAAAAATATGATGAGCTTTTTAATAAACCACCTGAAACACAGGAAAGCACTCCTGAGCCAGTACAGGAAGATGAGCTGGTTTCATTCTTACCAAAACTTGATAATGAATTATATAAGAACTGGTCAGTTGTTGAGAGTCCCAGGATCATAACTACTACAGATGATGATGTATTAAAAGAAGCAGGTTTTGAAAAAGTACTTAAGCAATCATATAAAAAAGAAAATCATATTGTTGATATTTATATTTATAAATTTAAAGATTTCGCAGGTGCATATAGTGCATTTACTGTACTGCACAGAGGTGCTGCCACAAAATTAGAAGTCGGCAGAAATGCAAGCGAGAATGACAGTCTGGTAGATTTCTGGAAAGGAAATTATTTTGTTAACATTCAGACACTTGCTGAAAATGATAAGGACGCTAAAGAATTTATAGTCTTATCAAGTCAGGATATTTCAAAAAATATAACTGATGATAAAATGCCACCGGTTATTGTAATTCAAATGCCTTCATTAAATCGAGTTCAGGGCACAGAAAAATATTGCCTTGGTATAGTTTGCTGCCAAAAATATCTTGCAAGTAATCTCACTGAAATTGATTTTAATTCCCTGCATTTAAATGAATCTGGCGGAATTATTACAGCACAATATCAATTTCCTGAAAATAAAGATGAAAGGATTACATTATTACTTTTACGTTATATTGAAAAACAAACAGCTGCACAAACATTTAATTATTTCAAGGAGTCTTTCGAGAAGAAAAAAGCAGACAACTATGATACTGAAGAAGGTATATTAAAAATAAAGAATGAAAAAAGTGATTACACATATATTAAACAAAGAGGAAATCTTCTTGGCATAGCATTTGCCATTACAAATAAAAAATCGGGTGAACAATTACTGAATTTTATTCCTTGGCCTATTGAGATTACAAAGCCCAAAGACTAACGAAATGGTGTATCGGCAAACCAGCGTTTCGGCGAGCTATAAAACGATTTTTCATGAGTGAGTAATTACAGTATTTCAAATTCCATAACCTTATATTCTTAGTGGTAAATTTGAGCTTAATCGCTTTATAATTTAAACAGGCAAAAGCCATAAACGGTACAATCTTAAAGCGGACAGAGTAAAAGAGTAGAAGAGTAGAAAATTTAAAATGGTCACACAGGAAGTAAATAAGAAAAAAGAAACACTGGAAGAAGCTACCATAAGATTTGCAGGAGATTCCGGCGATGGGATGCAGCTTACAGGGGGACAGTTTACAAATGCAACTGCAATTGTAGGAAATGATTTAAGTACTCTTCCTGATTTTCCGGCAGAAATCAGAGCACCAGCCGGTTCACTGGCTGGAGTCAGCGGCTTTCAAATTCACTTTAGCAGCAAAGAAATCCATACTCCAGGCGATATTCTGGATGTACTGGTAGCTATGAATCCGGCTGCATTAAAAGCTAATTTAAAAGATCTAAGGCCTGGCGGAATGCTTATTGTTAACACTAATGCTTTTACAGAAACAAACTTAAAAAAAGCAGGTTACGATAAAAATCCTCTTGAAGATGGACTTGGGCAAAAATATCAGCTTTTTACAATTGAAATTTCCAGGCTTACACAGCTTGCTTTGCAGGACTTAAATTTACCCGGGAAATTAGTTGATCGTTCAAAAAATCTTTTTGCGCTTGGTCTTATGTATTGGCTCTACACTAGACCCATGGAACAAACCATTGAATGGTTAAATAAAAAGTTCGCAAGTAAGCCCGACATACTCAAGGCAAATTTAAAAGTTTTAAAAGCAGGATATCACTACGGTGAAACCACAGAAACATTTATTTCACAATATGAAATTAAGCAGGCAAAAATTCATCCCGGCAAATACAGAAACATTACAGGTAATGAAGCCACCGTGTTTGGCTTAATTGCTGCAGCACAGCTCTCAGGTCTTACAATTTTTCTTGGAAGTTACCCTATTACCCCGGCTAGTGACATTCTTCATGAACTATCTAAGTACAAGCATATTGGAATAAGAACTTTTCAGGCAGAAGATGAAATTGCTGCTATCGGAGCTGCTATTGGAGCAAGTTTTGCCGGGGGTCTTGGAGTTACTACCACGAGTGGCCCAGGTGTTTGTTTAAAATCAGAGTTTATCGGTCTTGCTATAAAAACAGAACTTCCTTTAATTGTATGTGATATTCAGAGAGGCGGACCAAGTACCGGTCTTCCTACTAAAACAGAACAAGCTGATCTTCTTCAAGTAATGTTTGGAAGAAATTCTGAAAGTCCTGTCCCTATAGTTGCAGCTGCTACACCAGGCGATTGTTTTGAAACTATGCTTGAAGCAGTAAGAATTGCCACTACCTATATGACTCCTGTTTTCTTTATGTCAGACGGATATCTCGCAAATGGATCTGAGCCATGGAAAATTCCTCAAGTATCAGAACTTAAAAAAATTAAGATTAATTACAGAACAGAAAAAGAAGGTTTCTTCCCTTACCTGCGTGATGAAAAAACACTAGCCAGACCTTGGGCAATTCCTGGAACACCAGAGCTTGAGCATGTAATTGGCGGACTAGAAGGTGAACAAATTACCGGAAAAGTAAGTTACGATCCAATTAACCATGATGCAATGGTTAAACTACGCGCTAGAAAAATTGCTCAAATTGCAAATTCTATTCCAGATATTAAAGTAGTTAACGGAGAAGAAAAGGGAGATCTTTTAATTCTTGGGTGGGGAAGCACGCTTGGAGCAATAATTGCTGCTACTGAGTTGCTTATTGAAAAAGGATATAAAGTCTCAAATGCACATATTAGACATTTAAATCCTTTCCCAAATAATCTTGGCAATTTATTAAAAAACTACAAAAAAGTTTTAATCCCTGAAGTAAATCTAGGTCAGCTTAGAATGCTTATAAGAGCAAAATATCTAATTGATGCACAGGGTTTAAATATTGTAGGTGGGCAACCACTTAAGATCCAGTCAATTGTAGAGGCAGCAGAAAAATTATTGTAGGGGCAAATCGATGTGTTTGCCCAATGAAGGAAAATAAAAAATGGCAGTAGAACAAAAACCACAATATACAAAAGCAGATTTTGAATCTGAAAATGATGTCAGATGGTGTCCTGGTTGTGGTGACTATGCAATTTTATCTGCTGTTCAAGCTGTAATGCCTACACTTGGTATACCAAAAGAAAAATTTGTTTTTGTTTCAGGCATTGGATGTTCAAGCAGATTTCCTTATTATATGAACTGCTATGGTTTTCATACCATCCACGGAAGAGCAATGACAGTTGCTACCGGTGTAAAGTCAATAAACCCGGATCTTTCTGTATGGGTTATTACCGGTGACGGAGATGGTTTAAGCATAGGTGGAAATCATTTCCTTCATGCCATACGAAGAAACCAGGATTTTAAAGTACTTTTATTTGATAATAAAATCTACGGACTGACAAAAGGACAATATTCCCCGACTTCAGAGCTTGGCAAAAAAACCAAATCCACTCCTATGGGCTCCATTGATAATCCTGTTAATCCAGTATCACTTGCAATTGCAGCCGGAGCAACTTTTGTAGCAAGAACAGTTGATAACAATGTAAAACACATGAAAGAGATGTTTACAAGAGCTGCAAATCATAAAGGAACTGCATTTATTGAAATCTATCAAAATTGTCTGGTATTCAATGATGCTGCTTTTGAAAATTACACTGAAAAAGATGTAAAAAATGAAAACTCTATCTATCTTGAAAACGGAAAGCCTCTGATATTCGGAAAAAATTCTGATAAAGCTGTTAAGCTTTCAGGTTTTCACCCAGAAATAGTTAATCTTTCAAATGGAAATTCAAAAGATCTTTTAATTCATGATGAAAAAATTAAAGATAGAGGACTTTCATACATGCTTGGACAAATGGGTGTAGAAAATGAAGGGTTGCCTGTAGTATTCGGGGTTTTAAGATGCATTGAAGAACCTACTTATCAGGAGCGTTTACTTGAACAGGAAAAAACTGCAAAGTCACAGAAACCAAAAACATCTCTTGAAGAAATTTTAAATAGTGGCGATACCTGGGTTATTAAGTAGGACTTAAAAGTCAGCAATTTGAATACATACAATTCAAGATAATCAGAAAATATTCTATTATCCCTAATACTTCAACCTAGCACTAAAAGACCTGTAAGCTTATTGGGTATAAGATTTTAGGTGAGTACTTACTCCATGCAAAAGATAATTAAAAATATTTTTTTAGTTCTTTTATTTTTATTAAATACTGGATTGAATCCAGTATTTGCAGCATTTGATGTTAAAGGAGTTCAGTTATTCAGGGATAATAATATCTGCATAAACTCCGTATCAGACGGAACTACATCTAAAGTAGCTTTAGATCTTTCTACTCTTCAAACTAATTCTGAAAGTGTACAGTCAAAAATAAGTTCAAGTGGTTCACTTTGTACTACACCGCCATTTTTTACAGGTGGTGCCATTCTTAGCACAGCAGGAGGAATAACAACTCAGGCTCAGCCAAATATACAGAGCTTAGGAAGAGGAATTTTGATTTCTGAAATTGCAGGCAATTCAAGTGGTATCTCAAGCTCAGGTGATCCAAATGGCTTTAGCACCTTAGTATCAAATCTTGGAGGACTGGCTAACACAATTTTTGAAATAAGTCTTCCTACAGGCTGCGATGTAATAGATGATGATGATGACATAGTAGGAGCCAGCAGTGATCTCACTACCGTAAATGATTTTTCACTGCCCACCTGTACATCTACAAATGGTTTAACTGTTCAGTGCAACGCAACAAGTAATCTTCTTACACTTACTACTGGTTTAGCACCTGCATCAGGTTCTACTCCGGCAAAAGTCAGATTTACACTTTCTGCAATAAATGCAGTACCAGATTCAAATATGATAGATTCAATTTTAATTAGATTAAGTTCTCAGGATGTTTTTTGTCCAAGCACTGCAACTGGTCCTCTTATAGCAACAGTGGTTGCACAAAATGCAGTAAGTAGCCCGACAAAATCTGAAACAATAGGAACAGCAGATCTAGGTACTGCTAAACAGGCAGCAAAAATAAACTATGCAACTGAAACTGTAACATCTACAAAAGGTGAAACATCAACAAATGAGATTGGAACTACTCCAATACTTGCAGGCAGTACTTCAACTGCACATAAAATTCAGATTGAAGAGCTGGACAATGAAAGTATTCCAATTGGCGGACAATCATCCGCTGTATTAATTAACCCTACTGCTACTTCAAATGCAGCTACAGAAAATATTAATCTTTGGATTATCCCTTCAATAAGCAGTTTATTTTCAAATGCACCTGCTATATCAGATATAACTTTTTCTGATAATTCTATTTTTATAAGCTCTGCACCAGTTCTTGTGAAAACCACTGCTAACGATGTTAATGCACCATTTGGTAGCATTGTAATTCCGATTAGAAAAAGTAGCGGAGGCACAGATCCAGCTACAATTAAAACTACAATTACTATTAATAATTTAAAGATTAACTCAGGCACAGGAAAAGACGGGGATATTTTTACCGTAACACTTGCATTATTTGAGCCTGCATCCGGAGCTGTTATAAATACTCCAGCAGGTTTATCTGTAAATGATTCTACTAATCCTACAAACCCTCAAAACTTTTCTGCATTTTCTGTAGATTCCACTCGAGGACTTGCACAAAATGCTGTGGTTGGCGGGGCAGTAAATGAACCAACAGGAGCAGCACAAATTACAACAGATACTGATCTCAGTGCCCTAACAAAAAGAGATACAGTACTGGGTGCTCCACAAATTTTAAATTTCACAAAAGTTATTTCAAGCATATCAGATATAAACACAGATAAAATTACAGTTTTAAATTCAAATTCAATTCTTACAGTTACCGGAGCTGAAGGAGCATCAATTAGCGGAGCAGGAGTAAACATAGAATCCTTTGCAAATAGCTCAATGACTGCTTTTGATTTAGTTACGCTTACTAGTAAATCTGACGGGTCATTTAATGCAAAACTGCAAGCAGATTTTTCCGGCGGGGATGTTTCTTTAAGTTTTAAACAGACTGTCAGCGGTACAGACAGTCAAACAAGCACAAAAATAGTTAAAAAAGATAATGGTGGTTTTTCATGTGAGCAAACTGTTTGTGGATGCGAAAATGCAAATTGTACACCTACCGTAACACAGATACAGACGTATATTCAAAACAATGGCGGATTAAGTAATATCGTTACTGGTAGCGGAGAAATTTTACAGGAAGTAATACAGTCAGTTAAAAAGGCATTAGGATTGAGTTAATCAGGTCACACATTTTTTCAATTGGTATACGATATAATTTAAACCATGTGCGGCATTGTAGGTTATATAGGTAAAAAAGAAATAATACCCATTCTTATGGAAGGGTTACATTCGCTTGAATATAGAGGATATGATTCAAGCGGCATAGCTCTACATAAAGGAAACAGTCTGAACGTAATAAAATCTGCAGGTAAAATTTCCATCCTTGAAGAGATATTAAAAAAAAAGGGAAGCCATTCAAACGGTAAAAACGGATACACACACTGTGGCATAGGACATACCCGTTGGGCAACACACGGAGAACCTAATGATATTAATGCACATCCGCATTCTGATACAGATGAAAAAATTGCAGTTGTACATAATGGAATTATAAGGAACTATCAGGAAGTAAGAGAAAAATTAGTTAAAGCAGGAATTAAATTCTTAAGCACAACAGATACAGAAGTTATAGTTCAATTAATTGCTTTTCATCTAAAAAACTCAAACTCTGTTCTGGAATCTATTTGCAAATCTGTAAATGAGCTGGACGGTAGCTATGCACTTGCAATTTTATTTAAGGATGAACCTCAAAAAATATACGGCATCAGAAAAGAATCCCCACTTGTAATAGGTATAGGAGAAAAAGAAAATTATATTGCCAGTGATTCAGCTACAGTTAGCCGTTTTGTGGATAAAATAATACGTCTTGGAGATAATGAAATAGTTGAAATCTCCCTTGAAAAAACAATTTTTTACGATCTTGTAGGAAATAAGATTATTAAAAATCCTCAGATTGTGATAAAAACAAAGGATTTTTTAGATAAGCGAGGATATAAACATTATCTTGCAAAAGAAATAAATGAACAAGCTGAAGTAATTTCAAATTTATTAAGTGATTATTTGCCTAGCGCAGAAAAGACTGTAAATTTTGATTTTTTAAAATTTGACAAAGAATTTCTTAAAAACATTGATCGTATTTTAATACTGGCATGCGGCACAGCATGGCATGCTGGACTTGTCGGGAAATATGTTTTTGAAAATACTGCTTCAATACCCACTGAAGTTCAGCTTGCAAGTGAGTTTTTAAATTTAAAGCCGTTGCTTACTAAAAACTCGCTGGTTATAGGAATAAGTCAGTCAGGTGAAACAGCTGATACACTTGCAGCAGTTAAGAAAGCACTCAGTACAGGTGCTGCATTTTTAGGCATTACAAATAAACCAGACTCAGCACTTGCAGATCTGGCTAAGGATAAATTACTCATCAGCAAAGCAGGTACCGAGGTAAGTGTTGCTGCTACAAAAACATTTACAGCACAAATGACCATGCTTTATCTTCTGGCAATTTTTATTTCTGAGCATAGAATTCCGAGTTTAGAGCTTGGGAAAGAAATAAATATGTTAAAGCACGAGTTAAGAATGATTCCACGACTTGTAGATCAAACCCTCACTAGAGCAGAGTACTATCAGGAACAGGTTATTAAATATGCAGATAAAAGAGATTTTGTTTTTATAGGACGTGGAATTAATTTTCCAATAGCACTTGAAGCTGCTTTAAAACTAAAAGAACTCAGCTATATTCATGCCAGTGGTTATGCCTCAGGTGAAATGAAACATGGACCCATTGCAGTTCTGGATCCAAATGTCCCTGTAGTATCTATTATTGTTCCAGGTGAAACCTATGACAGGGTATTACAAAACAGTCTTGAGGCTAAAAGCCGCTCTGCTCCAATGATTGCAGTAGCCGTAGACGGAGATAAAAAAGTAGACAGTGTTTTTGACACTGTGCTTCATATACCGTCTGTCAGTGAAATAGCAAGCCCTTTTCTTACTGTAATTCCACTTCAATTTCTGGCATATTACATAGCTGAACATTTAGGACGTGATGTAGATCAGCCAAGAAATTTAGCCAAATCGGTTACGGTAGAGTAGAGATGGATGAATTATTTAAAAACAAATACAGAATAAAATCGACCAGATTGAAAAATTATGATTATTCGTCTAATGGAACCTATTATGTAACCATTTGCACAAAAAATCGAGAATGTTGCTTAGGTGCTGTTAATGATAGAAAAATAAAATTATCCACTATGGGCAAAATTGTTGAACAATGCTGGCATGAAACCATTAAACATTTTAATAATGTGATATTGGATGAATTCATTGTTATGCCAAACCATGTGCATGGAATAATTATCATTAGGTCAAATCGTTGGATATTTTAAATATCAATCAACAAAATTAATTAATCAAATTCAAAACGCGCCTGGAAAATCAATTTGGCAAGCACGTTTTCATGAACACATAATCCGAAATGAAAGGGAATTAAATCAAAAACGTGAATATATTATTAATAACCCCATGCATTGGGAATTAGATTGTGAAAATCCACAAAAAACATTAATAAGTTAAAATAGTAAGAATGTCAGACATAATCCTTATTCAAGGCAGCTTAAATAAAAACTCTAAAACTGCAATTATACTGGATGAAGTAGCAAAAATACTTTCAGAAAAAAATATAAATTTTGAAACCATTGATTTAAGAAAAATCAAAATGGAGTTTTGCGACGGTCGAGATCTTAAAGAATATAATGAAGATCTTAGAAATTCATATGAAACCATGAAAGCTGCAAAAGCTTATATTATAGGCATGCCGGTTTATTGCTATTCAGTTTCAGGACCGCTTAAAAACTTTCTAGATATTACATGCGGCACTATGGAGAATAAATTTGCAGGTATTGTCTGTAATGCAGGTGGAATAATGTCTTATTTAGCCAGTGCAGATCTTATGAAAATCTTATCTTATGAAGTTCAAGCTCTTTCTGTTCAACCCACTGTATACGCCTGGGGAAGTGATTTTAAGGATGGGAAAATTGTAAATCTGAAGGTTTTAGGTAAAGCTAATGAGATGGTAGAAAGATTGATACAATATTCTTATGCAAAATGATCTTTTATTAAAAGCACTTAATCATGAAATAGTCCCTAGGCCTCCTATCTGGCTAATGAGACAGGCAGGTAGATACCTTCCTGAATATCAAAAAATAAGATCACAAGTAAGTTTTCTGGATTTATGTAATAACCCGGAACTTGCAGTTGAAGTAAGTTTACAGCCGTATAACAGATTTAATACAGATGCTGTTATTGTTTTTTCAGATATTTTGCTTCCGGCACAAAAAATGGGGCTTGAGCTTGAGTTTACTGATGATGGTCCCAGAATAAATAATTTAATTTCAAATGAATCTGACATAAAAAAACTTACTATTCCGCTTGCAAATGAAGACACCTATCCTACACTTACAGCAATAAATTTACTTAAGAAAGAAATCGGTGAAAAGGTCCCTATCATTGGTTTTAGCGGGGCTCCATGGACACTTTTTTGCTATATGACAGAGGGTTACAGCTCATCAAACTTTAATAAAGCAAAGAAATTTTTACATTCAAATCCACAGGCTTCACATCAACTGCTTAATAAAATTACTAATGCTTTGTTTTTATATCTCACCATGCAGGTAAATTCCGGTGCTCATGTTTTACAGATATTTGATACATGGGCTGGAATACTTTCTCTGGAAGACTATAAGACATTTGCTCTTCCTTATTTAAAACATTTAATTAGCGATCTTATGCCGCTTAAAGTACCCATTATTTTATACACAAATAATTCTCATCACCTGCTTCCTAAAATTTCCATGCTGAAAGTAGCAGCACTAAGTCTGGACTGGAGATGTGATCTTCAGGAAGTACGTGATAATTTTGGCACTACAATTGGTCTTCAGGGAAACCTGGACCCGACCATCCTTCTTACAGATGAGACCATTGTAAGAGAAAAGACTAAGAACATGATTCAGTCAGTTAAAAACTGGCAGACAGGTTACATATGTAACCTCGGACACGGTGTACTGCCATCTACGCCTGTTGAAAATGTACATGCAATGGTTGATACAGCTTTTGAATTTGCAAATGAACCGGTTTTTGTATAATCCTCATAACAGGATTTTATGACATTGAAATTTAAAAATGATTCAAATCTAGAGACGCAATTAATCGCACCTCTACTACAAAAATATTCCGTAAGCATTCCACGTTATACCAGTTACCCTACAGCTCCGGAATGGAATGAACACTTTTCCTTTTCAAAAAATGATTTCACTTCTGCCTGCGAAAAAGCAAATAAATCAAAAACTCCTGTTTCCTTATATTTTCATCTCCCATTTTGTGAAAATCAGTGTTATTTCTGTGCATGTAATGTGGTTATAAGTAAAAAAAGAGATGTAACCACTCCTTATTTAACTCACATAAAAAAAGAAATTGAAAACACAAGCAAATTAATAAATAAAGAAACACTTGTTGAGCAGATACACTTGGGTGGAGGAACACCTACTTACTTTACAGGGGCTGAATTAAAGGATTTTTTTAATTTTGTAAAAAATAATTTTAATTTCTCAAAAAAATGTGAGATTGGAATTGAAATTGATCCCAGGGTTACGGATGCAGAACATATTAAGATTCTTTCTGAGCTTGGTTTTAACAGATTAAGCATGGGCATTCAGGATTTTAATGAAAAGGTTCAGGAAATCGTAAACCGAGTTCAGTCATTTGAGCTTACAAATAATTTATTTCATACGGCTAGAGATTCAGGCTTTGAATCCATAAATATAGATCTGATGTACGGTCTGCCCCATCAGACAGAAGAAACATTTAAAAGAACCATTGAATTAATTCTAAAGCTTAATCCTGACAGAATTGCACTTTTTCACTATGCCCATCTTCCACAAATGATAAATCACCAGGCAAAATACATACCAGAAAATGCACTTCCAGGCTCAGACACTAAAATAAAGATTTTCTTATACGCAGTTCAGGAACTAGGTAAAAATGGATATGAGTTTATCGGACTGGATCACTTTGCAAAACCAAAAGATGAGCTGGCAATTGCCAGAAAAAATAAAACATTGCACAGAAACTTTCAAGGCTACACTACAAAAGCAGGTTGCGACCTGTATGGTTTTGGAATTACTGCCATAAGCAATATTCAGGATACCTACTCTCAGAACTTAAAAAAACTAAATGATTATTACAGTCAGATAGATTTAAATGAAATCCCGATATTTAAAGGAATGACTTTAAGTAAGGATGATATTTTAAGAAAAGAAATAATAATGAAGATACTTTGCCATGGTGAAATTGTAAAATCTGAAATTGAAGAAAAATATAGCATTAATTTTGATAGATATTTTTCATTTGAAACAGAGAAATTAAAAGAATTTGAAAAGGACGGGGTTCTTATCAATCATGTGTTAGAGGGGCATGGCAAGCCATGCCCCTACAGTTCTGGAATTCAGGTAACCACTCTAGGACAATTTTTCTTACGAAACATTGCCAGTGTTTTTGATTCATATCTACAGAAAAAAAATGCTAAACAAAAAATCTATTCAAAATCAATCTGATGATATAGGGACAATTCATAAATTGCCCTTACGATCACGCATTGCTGTCCTTTTGATAAATTTTGGCGGACCTCACTCACTAGGCACCGTCAAGCCCTTCTTATTTAATTTGTTTAATGATCCTACGGTTTTGAATTTTCCTCTTAGTTTTTTATACAGAAAACCTCTTGCATGGCTTATATCAAACATGAGAGATATGACCTCACGAGAGATGTACAAAAAAATCGGATCAATCAGTCCCTTAATTCCTATAACTTACCTTCAGTCTGAAAAATTGCAGGAATTGTTTAATAAAAATAATCTTCCCTTAGATGTGTTTATTGGTTTTAGGTATTGCAAACCTTTTATTGAAGATGCACTGTCAGAGATCTCAAATAAAAACTATGATAAGTTAATTGTTTTACCTTTATATCCTCAATATTCATATACCACAATAGGTTCAGCACAGGTAGCAGTAAACAGCTGGTTTAAAAAACATGTTGCGCGGAGGAACAAAGTGACGACGAAGCAATCCCGATCGAATTCACCTAAAGCAGACCGAGATTGCGGAGCCTGTCCCGAGCAGAGCGAGGGATCTCCTCGCAATGACATGGAATTACATTTTATTAAAGAATGGTATACAGACGATGACTATATTCAGTCCTATGTCTCGCTAATTCAGGATTGCCTGAAAAATCTAGATTTAAGAAGCACTGAGATTATTTTCAGTGCTCACAGTATTCCGGTTTTTAACATTGAAAACGGTGACCCTTATAAAGAACACATAATTAAAAGTGCTAATTTAATAATTCAAAAACTAAAATGGAAAAAAAAGTGGCATCTAGGATATCAAAGTAAGCTTGGACCAGTTAAATGGCTTGAACCTTCAACTGATAAAGTTATAGAAGAAATTGCACTAAGAAATAAAAATACAAATATTCTTGTAGTACCTATAAGTTTTGTCTGTGAACATGTAGAAACCATATATGAGATTGGTATGTTGTATAAAGATATTGCAAATAAACATGGAATTAAGAAATTTACCAGAGTCCCGGCCCTTAACACGAATAAATATTTAATACAGGCATTATATAATCAAGTGATGATTTGTCTTGAAAAAAGCCAAATTGATATAAAAGAACTCTTAACAGTTATCTAAAGTGTTTGCAATTATAGGATTCAAATGAAAGATGTAATTATTATAGGAGCTGGAATTGCCGGGCTTTCGGCAGGCTTTGAACTTTATAAGAAAAATATTGATTTCCAGATATTAGAAACATCAGATCGCGTTGGCGGTGTAATAGAAACATTAAAAATTGAAGACTTTTTAATTGAAAACGGACCTCATACATTCAGTTCAATGAGCAAAGAAACTCTAGATCTGATAAAAGAACTTGGAATTGAAGATTTACTTACAGAAGCAAATCCATCCTCAAAAAAAAGATATGTTTATCTTAATAATCAATTAATCCCTGTTCCATCTTCACTATTTGAATTTTTTAAATCAGAGATTTTATCCAGAGAAGGGAAAAAAACTGTTTTTGAAGAATTATTTATTAAAAAAGAAGAAAAAGAAGAGACCGTAGAGGAATTTATTTCACGACGATTCGGCAGAGAAGTATTAAAAAATCTCATACAGCCATTTTTAAATGGGGTATATGCAGGAGATGTAAAAAAATTATCTGCAAATGCTGTTTTCCCCAGACTTAAATCACTTGAAAATAATTACAAAAGTATAATTTTAGGCTCAATTTTTTCAAGTGGTTTTAAAAACTCATTTAAGAAACTAACGCTTTATTCATTTAAAAACGGTATGGAAACGCTTCCAAAAGAAATCCATGAACAAATAAAATCAAAAGTCACATTAAATGCTAAAGATATTGAAATAACAAGGGCTAAAGACTTTTTTGTAGTAACCTTCAAAGTTAATAATAAGCCCATTAGTTACACTACAAATTCAGTATTGCTTTCAATACCTGCTTACAAAATCCCTGAATTTAGTTATCTTTTGCCTGATGAATACTTAAATAATTTCTTACAAATAGAATACCTTCCTGTAGCTTCAATTACACAAGTAGTAGACAAATCAAAAATTAAAAAAGAACTGGATGGTTTTGGATATCTTTGTGCAAAAGAACCTCATAAAAAACTGCTGGGCACTATATGGAGTTCAGTTATTTTCCCTGAACGTGCACCACAGGACAAAGTGTTACTTACTTCATACTTAGGGGGAACATACCATAAAAAAGTAACTGACCAGTCAATAGAAGAAATTAGTAATCTAACCACAAAAGAAGTTGCCGAAACACTGGATATAAAAGATACAAATTCCATAAGAACATTAAACGTTAAAATATATAATAATGCATTACCACAGTATAATATCGGTCATATTGAAAGAGTAAGCCGCATAGAAAATCTAATGGATAGAAATTACGGCTTGTTTTTTACTGGTAACTATCTCTATGGAATATCCATTAACGACACAATTAAGACTTCAAAATCTGTTGTACAAAAAATTATTAAATTTTTAAATACAACGGTTAAAAAAGAAGGAAAAATCCTGCTTACAAAATAGTTTTAAAATTATTACGCATACATAATTAAGAAATAAAAGTGTAGTATTATTTTTAATTACCAACACTGGTTGGAAATTATTATCGGATATAAATCTTTCATGGGGGAAGTATGGTGAGAAACCTACGCTGACCCGCAACCGTTAAAGCCGGAATACCCATTAAGGTTTAATCAATAAAACTCTTTTGCGAGGCTCAAAAGGGTTTTTATCTATTTAAGATTTAGATAAAAACCTCTCTGCCTTCAAAAGATTTGAGAGGTTTTTTAGTTTGCAGATATCATTTCAAAAAGCTCTTTCTTTTTATCTTACAGGCAGAACAATTTTGCCTGAGAATATTCTTTCTTCTGAAAATACAGCATCAGAACTTACCAGGCAAGAACTAGATGATATGGAAATATCTTCTCAGGCAGAATATCAAAGATCAGAATCAGAAGGTTTTCAGTTTTCTGATAAAGCTTTAAATCTAAAAGCTGATTTTAACACTGTTCATGGTCAATTCAGAATGGCTGGATTAGGTGTGATTAATTCGTTTTTTTCTGGTATAGGCGCTGGTTTTGGAAGTAAATTAAATTTTTTATCCGGGCTTAGTCTGGCAGGATTATCGCTTGGAGTTTCATTTTTAAAGAAGATTCCTTTTTTATCTACAAAGTTTTCAATAATGGGTTTCGGCGGAAATTTAATCAGAGGTCCTCTACATATTTTTGATTCTATTTTTTCAACTATAGGAGAACAAGGATCCAAATACACATTACCAAGCTTACTTGCAGGCGGAGTAAGTGTACTCAGCCTGGTAAGAACGGTTCTTGAAAAGGATAACAAAGAATTTACTCTTCCTTTTGATACAGTTTCTGGCACTCTTGGAAGAACAGCTATTCATCACATGGACTCTATGCTTGCCAGCAAAGCTGCTCAAATTTCAAACTCACATCACACTGCTGGTTCATTTCTTGCAAGTTCATTGACTACACTTGGACTTCTTGCTCCTGATTCAGTTAAAAAGAAAGTTCTCCCCTGGAATACTCACGAAGGATTTATTGCACAGGGAGGCTCAAATTTCCTGGATTCATTGTTTTCAAATATTGGCAATTCTTTTTCCTGTCTTTTAAACAGCTCAAGAAATATAGCCATTGCAACTGGAGGTATTGCATTAGGCATGCCAGTTTTAGGAACTATTTTAAATGCCATTAATTATCAGATTCCGTTTGGCACGCTGGAAGGTAGACTTGTCAGAGGAATATTTCATGCACCTGAAAATCTTGTTTTTAATGTCGGTACCATTCTTGGAAACAGTACCATTGGGATTCCATTATCATTGGGATTTGCAGGACTTACTTATCTGACTTGCGTATCAAAACAAGGGAAAAATTTACTTAAGAATTTTGACATCTCTAGAGATAAAATCGGCGGGCTAATTCAAAGGCTTCCCTTTCATCTTTTATATTCTATGATTTCTGCCAGTGGAGTAAAGCTAAGTAAATTTATTCCAGCGCCGATTTTAACTATTATTGGTCCTGCTGTTTCATTTCAGCTAGGTGAAATATTTAAAAATATTGATTCTAAATTTGATGATCTTAAAGGTTTAATGCTTAGAAATTCTGTTCACTTATGGGAAACCATCCTGGCACGTGCAGCATATAGAACAGGAAGAATGATCACAGGAACACATAATGAAGAAACCTCAAGCGGATCAATTTTATCTGATGGTCGCTGGTTATCCGATGACGGTCGAATTGTACCGACTATGGCAATTGGTAAGCAGACAAAAGATATTACACAAAATAATTTGTTAAATATTGTGCTTTCAGCTTTGGGTGGTGTGGGATGTGCAATTGGAGGTTTAGCAATTGCAAAATACTTTATGAAAACAAATTCTGAGCCACTGAGAGACGAAGATGCAAAAGCAGTTGCAGTAGAGGTTTGCCATGGCAAACCTTTTGCAAGTCCAAAAATCGAGCAATCAGTTTGCACAGGAATGGCAGCATAAGTAGGGGCTTATTGTAATAAGCCAAAAAAAAAGGAGAAAATAATGGTAATAGAAGCAGCAAGATCAATAACAATAATTCCACGTAGGAGCACATCGCAATATTTCTATAGTGGAAAACCAAACCTGAAATTAATCGATACTGGCAGAGCCATTGCCTCTAAAGCTGCTTTTGAAGCTAGTCTGCAAAGATCACAATTAAGTCAAAAATACTGGGATGAGCTACTTGAAAAACTTCGCAAAGCAGGTGGAGGCGGAGGCGGCAGCAGTAATTTTGATCGAGTTACTGTCAGCATGCAACTAATGAACTTTTTAAGCAATAAAGCCATCCTTGCTATCTTAAAAAGTTTTAATGTGGAATTTTTAAAGCTGACAAATAATATTTCAGAGCAATTACAAAAACCAAGTCAAAATCAGTTTTTAGCTGGTATTCAAAAGATAGGATTTACAATCTTTAGCGGTATTGCATTTATTGTGGCAACTGTTATTCGAAAGGGCTTGCTGCAGCAAGCCCCTACAGGAATGAAATTACAAATTCCTGCACTTGCGGTAAGTGTTTCATTTCAACTAAATAAGCTCAAGGAAATTCTTGAAGAAGAATTAAAAGAACTAATTAAAAAGCTGGATGTAAAAGAAAAAATAAGAAGACTAAAAGCATCTGTTACTGATTTCTTCGTAGAAATGAAGAGGGAAATTATAAATGTAGTAGAGTGGCTTAAGTCAGCTGCATTGTTACATATAGAAGGTTTGATTAAAAAGAAGGCATGATACCCTAGGTTACATTTCCCACTTTTTTGTAACCTAAAGTATCATCATTAAAAATTAATAATTAATTTTCCAAAAAAGAGAACTAGCTTATGCTTAAATCAATGACCATCTATGATGCCGACATTAAGACAAATAAAAAGGTTAAATCAGTTTCTTCTAGATGCTTATGTAATGAAGATACCGCCAGAATATATAAAGTTTTCTAGGCGTGAGGACAAACCATTTATAATAATACAACTAGAACCTATTCATGATATTAAAATGGCACGTTGGATCGAGATAAATTGGGAAGGAGCATTAAATGAAAAATAAAATAAACAAACTTTCGAACTTAACAAATGATGAGTTGCTTTGTAAATTAAGAGAAAACTTGGATGAAAATGAAATGATTTTCCAAGAAATATTTATTAGAGAAGATGATGGAAGGATGAGCAAAGGCAAACCTATAAAAGGTTCACTAATAGAATATTTACAGAACAAGAAAAAAGCTAGTTAAAAATACTTTCTTCCCTCTATTAAAACCGGCACCCCACGAATCACACAAAAAAAAGTCATAAGATAAATTAAAAACATTTCTAAATTTAAATATTGTGGCAAATTAGAATGAACAAGAAACATAAATGCAAATGCCGCTATTTTTATTCCGCCATATGAAAATCTCATAAAGCGTGAGCTTGTAAGAAAAAATCCGATTTTACTTTTCATCATAGACTTTTCGCCAAAGGCAGTTTTTCCTTCTTTATTTGCAAAACCTCTTATACCGTCTACTAAAATCCCCCTTATGAGAAAAACAATTAAAACCCAAAAAGGTATCCATTTAAGTGTTACAAAAAGTGAAATATAAATAAGTTCTGTAATTCTGTCACAGGCAATATCAAAAAATGCTCCAAAATCAGATGTAACTTTTAATGCTCGTGCAATTATTCCGTCTATTCCATCCAGCAAAATAATTATCCACGTAAACCAGAAAGCATAATTAAGTACTGTTTGATTTTCAGAATCTTTTAAAACCCAAACAGCAAGCCAAATTGCAAAAACTGTGCGGAAGATACAGATTAAGTTAGGTATTTGTTTCATGGATTGATAACGAAAGTCTCACATTAATTTCTGCTAGGGTGTTTCACGAAACACCCCTACTTATATCTGGTCGCAGGTTTTCTGCACCACCTAAGTAAACATGTTTAATTTCTTCTTTTTTTAGTTCAGTATATGTTTGAATTAATACCCTTATACATTTTGGAAGACCATTTTTAATCTTCATTTCCTGAACACAGAGTATGGGGACTGAATCCAGTTGAAATTCTTCTCTTGAAACTGTTGCAGGATTAAGTTCATTTATATCATCAGTAACTGTAAAAATTATATTTATTATCTTAGATTTGTCTAGTTTATTCTGTTTTAGCAATTCTGTTAATAACAGAGTGGTTGAATTTTTAATTTCCTTAATGCTGTTTTCTTTAACGGTAATTGCACCGCGTATGCTGGCAAGTTTTTCCATAGATCTTTCTCTCTCACATTGGTAGAGACGTGCTGCAGCACGTCTCTACATCTTTTAACAATATACCTTACTTTCCTCCGCAATTTTTCTATGGTATTGTTATTATCGAAATTCCGGAGGTTTTACAATGGCAAAAATTAGTATTAATGGTTTCGGCAGAATAGGCAGAAATGCTCTTAGAGCTTTATTTGAAAAGGGCCTTAAAGATTTAGAAATAGTAGCAATTAATGATCCTTTTTGTGATTCAAAAACAGCAATTCATTTATTTAAATATGACAGTATCTTTGGAAGATTTAAAGGGACTTGTTCAGCAGATGCTGATTCAATTACAGTAAACGGTAAAAAAATAAACTATGTTCAGGAAAAAGATCCATCCAAACTACCCTGGAGAGATTTAAAAGTAGATATAGTACTGGAGTGCTCAGGTGCATTTACTGATGCTCTTAAAGCAAAAGCACACATTGATGCAGGAGCTAAAAAAGTAATTATCAGTGCACCAGCAAGCAATGAAGATGCCACATTTGTCATCGGTGTAAATGAAAAAACTTATGACCCAGCTAAACACAATATTATTTCAAATGCAAGCTGCACTACAAACTGTCTTGGTCCGGTTATAAAAGTTTTAAATGATACCTTTGGCATTGAAATGGGTCTTATGACTACCATTCATGCTTATACAAACGATCAAAGCCTGCAGGATGGACCACATAAAGATCCACGCAGAGCAAGAGCAGCTGCAGTATCTATGATTCCTACTACAACAGGCGCTGCAAAAGCAATTGGTCTTGTGCTTCCTGAATTAAAAGGAAAACTAAATGGTTTTGCAATGAGAGTTCCCACCATTGATGTAAGTGTAGTGGATATTGTTGCCCTGACTAAAAAACCAGTTACCGTTGAGTTAGTAAATAAAGCACTTAAGGATGCAGCAGATGGACCACTTAAAAACATTCTTGGTTATACAGATGAACCACTTGTTAGCATTGATTTTTTAGGCGATCCGCATTCCAGCTATGTAGATGCTCAAATGACCCTGGTTACCGGAACCAATATGGTTAAAGTAATCTCCTGGTATGACAATGAATGGGGATATAGCAATAGACTTGTAGAGTTAGCTCAGATAGTTAGTGCAAAACTTCCTGCTACTTGTAGTGTCTAGAAGATAAAATTCAACCTGCTAATAAAGCAAACTTGTTCCAATTTATTTGGACAAGTGAGCGGTCTTTGGAAAGCCGGTTCGAGGAAACGTCACCACAGAACCGGCTGTGATAAAAGCTCGACTTTAATAACTTTTTTAAACAAAAGAGAGGGGGGTTAGGCTTCAAACTGCCTGCTGAGTCACAGGAACAGATTTTATTGAGTGAATTAATCCACATGCTTCTGGAAATTTACTAAGATTTCTGTCTTCACCATCAAGCAAAAGATACTTCTCATTTTTATCTCTTCTAATTGTAAGCCTTATAAGAGTTACCCTGTCATTGCCTCGTGTAAAAATAGATTTACAGACTACTGCTGCTTTAAGTTCCCCAGTAACTTGTTCCCTTACTTCAGAACCTCTGGGAGTATAAGTTACTATAACTTGCTTACCCACCAGAGCTTTGATTTTTGGTCTAAGCTCTGATTTACCTAAAGCAGCATGCTCAATGTATGGATAATGAGGTAACCATGCTTTTATTCTGTTTATGCCTATGTTAGCCATTTTTATGTTTTTTGGCAAAAATCCCAAACCATTCTTTGCCGCTTAGTTTTTCCCCGTGTAAACATTTTACAGGATGCAGTTTATTGATTTCTGTAAAATCCTTGTTAAACAGTTCTCTTAAAAGAGCAGGTTCTATGCCATATGGAGGACCTCCCATTTCTTTGGGTCTCATAAAGAAAAGACCTACAACTTTTCCGCCTGGCTTTAAAACATTCTTTAAAAGCTGGATGTACTTCTTCCTTCCTTTAGGATTTATTGCACAGAAGCTTGTATGTTCTATTACATAATCAAACTTACTTTTCCACTTTTGTTCATCTATAAGCTTAAAAAAATCTTTTTGTATAAATTGAATATTTTTAATCTTGTTTTTTTCTTTTATCTCATTACAATATTTAATTGCACCTTTAGAAAAATCAAACCCGTAAACGTCAAATTGTAATTTTTTATTTTTTGCAAAATAAAAAGCGTCATGTCCTCTTCCACATCCAAGAACTGCGACCCGCTGAGTCGGTATATCTGCGTATGGGTATTTCTTCAAAATATTGCTGAAATATTTAACAAATGCAGGTGCAGTGGAGCCAATATCCCAAGGCGTATTACCTTGAATATATTTCTCTTCCCAAAACTGACTTTTACTTACACTTTGTCTTTTAACCATGGTTAAGTATTTTAAACCTAAAATTATTTACTAATTTGTTCTTTATTTTAAATATAGGCTTTTCCGGATCCAAAAAATCAGGGTACAATATTAGTCTCAAGGAACTACGTAATTATATATCCGTCAACACTATATATAGTAGATAGACTAAAATCTAAAGGGGTGACATTAAGGACAAGGTTAAAAGAAAATAGGTAGCTCATATAAAATAAAGGTTCTTTTATTTCTTAAACCTAAAAAAGCAGACAGTATCTCATTGAAAACGTTTGAGACCAAATAAAACCCAGCTACAATAAGCTTTTGAAGGTATTTGTAAATAAAAAGAACAAACGTAAAAGAAAGAGCACAAAACAATGACAAAAAAAAATAATGGGGTACTATATATCTTTACCACTGCTAATAAAAGACTTAGTAATGACGATTATCTGAAGATTTTTTTCTGTTTTGACGACACTAAATATAGTGAGGTGGGCAATTAGATTAAATGTCTGTTTATCTTTCGCAAGATAGACAAACAGCACAAGACAAAAAAATAAGATCATAAGGCAATATTAAACAATTAATTTATCAAGGAGACCATAATGGCAATAAGCGTAGTACCAGGTTCAACACCACATCAAATTGAAAATAGAATGCAAAAACAAGACACTCTTACAAAAGAAAAGGCGAAGGAAATCTTAGCCATAGATTACAGTTCAAATTTTCCTGAAAATGTTCATGATGTGGTCAGAAAACTATACAGTAAGAGGAATGAAAAAGGTGAAGCTATTGAAACCCTTACTCAAACATGGAGAAGAGTTGCTATTTCTGTTGCCATGGCCAGATTAAAATATGCGCTTAAGCCTCATGAAATTATTCAGATTAGTTTAGAGCGTGCTCTTGAAAATGATGCGGTTTTAAGATCAGCAGCCAGATACTATAAAGCAATGGGCGAAAGAAAAATGTTTGCAAATACTCCGGCAAACATTAACGCAAATCCTGAAGTATCCCTGCATGTACTGCAATACGAAGCACATGGAGAAATCCTTAACTGGTCTATTCATAAAATCTGGTTGTCAGAAAATGATCTCAGGCAAAAATATGAAAAACTTCCAAAGGCTGAGAAAGAAAAAGTAAAGAAATGGCTTTCCGATATAAAGGGTGCTTTATCTAATAACAGTTACGGACAGCAACAAAAACTTTTTTACCCTAACGTAATTGAAACAAATAAACACGAGATGGCAATGGGTTATTATGCTAGTCGCATAAGAAGACGCGGCGGGCTTGCTGCCTGTGGCGTTACAAACGCTGGTGACAGTCTTGAAGAAATTGAAAAAGCTGCCAGTGAAATTATGGATGCTACCAAAGGTTCAATGGGAATGGGCATTAACACCAGTACACTCCGTCCATGGCAAACCCCAAACAGTGATGGAAGCACTGCTTCCGGACCTGATCGTTTTGTTGAAAAATTATTCTGTCCTGCAGGTCAATCAATTGCACAGGGAGGACGTCGTGGTGGTGCATTTATAGAACTGCGCGACAGCGATCATCCTGACATTACATTTTTTATAGATAAGAAACAACTTCCGAAAGAACCAAACCTTCCGGATATCTACGATAAGATTGATGCAGCTGCTCCAATCATAGATCCAAATGAATATTCGGATCCTAAGGAATATGAGATTGCTCTTTCTCAGCGTGATTTAAACATCATGCAAAAAGCACTGGAACAGTTCAGTAAAGCATCTTTTGAATATTTCTCAAAACAACAATACCTGAAAAACTACAACATCTCTGTAAGAGCAGTAAGAGGCTTTATGGATCATGTTGAAAAAAGAGAATGGTATCCTGCATTGTTTGGAAATGAAACATGGAAAGGAAATCTTTTTGACTTTACTAAACCTGTCCTTGATCCTCAAGGAAATCAAAAAGTTAATCCTTTAAATAAAGAACCTCTTTTTGAACTTTACTCTATAAGTCTGGAAGAGTTCCCTGAAGCTGAGGAAATGGCTCAAAAACAAGGACTTCAGATATTTAAATCCGATGACGGAAAACGTATTCAGGTAAAGCTGGACGGAGTATTTTGTTTCTATGCCGCTGACTTATTTAAAAGAATATGCATTGGAATGGTAAATGGAGGAGAACCTGGTATTCAGTTTGCAGACAGGGTAGAAGCAGCAAATGCAAATCATCATATATATGAACTGCATACCTGTAATCCATGCGGCGAACAAAACCTCCCTGCACAAATCGGAAAAGATGGTTTGGAATACAGAGGAATCTGTAACCTAACTACTCTCCATGCTGCACATAATGATTATTGGGATGAAAGCGGGAATTATATCTGGGAAAAAATAGAAGAAATTGCAGAACTTGCCACAGAATTTATGGATGATGTTACTACAGTGAGTCATTTCCCTATCCTTACTCAGAATTCAACTGCACGCAGAGAAAGAAGAAATGGCGGCGGGTTTGCCGGGATTGCAGAATTCATTGCACGCCAAGAGCTTGAATTTGGCTGTGACAAATCAAATAAACTTGTAACTGAACTTTATGATCACCTTGCATCAGCTTCAATCAGAGCAAGCCAAAAACTAGCTGAAGAAAGAGGAGTCTATGAAATTTGGCCAGGTAGTTCATTTGCCCAAAAAGGAATAAAGGTCAGAAACTGTTGCATGATAAATCAACAACCTACAGGAACTATGGCACAGCTATGCGGTACCTCATGGGGACCTGAGCCTTTTAACGGAATTGTATTCTCAAGAAAAGTAAGAGATGCTTGGGTAAGTTTTACTGCTCCAGGATTTGAAGAAGCTATGAAGAAACGCAATGCATGGCCTCAAACTGAAAAAGAAGTAGAAGAACTTTGCGACAAAATCAGAAAAAATGGAAAGAAAGTTACAGGATTAAGCGAAGTCCCTGAAGAAGTTCAAAAAATCTTCAGAATAAATACTGAGATTGATCCTCATCCTTATATTGTTCATCTTGCCAGTATTCAAAAAGGCGTTGGAGGACATGCTGAATGTTTCAATGCTCTTTCAAATACTTGCATGATTAAAGGCGATCTCCCGTGGGAATATGCATGGGAATCTACTCTTATGGGATATAAACTTGGCGTAAAGTCAATTACTTTTTATCCTGACGGCACCAGACTTAGTCAACCAGTTGAACGACAAGAAAAGAAATCTCAGGAAATTAAGAAGCTAAGCAAATTCCTGCCTTCAAATGAAGTAAAGGTTGTTTCAGCAAGTACCACTCCTGTTGAAGAACTTCCTGCACAAAAATTAAAGTCAGATCGCAGCAATGTAAGAATAAGACCAAAAAGACTTTATGGTTTTAATGAGGAAATTCTTTCTCCTGAAGGTCCGGTACATGTACATGTGTACTTTGATGAAAACGGACCCAGGCAAGTATTTGCACATCTGATGAGAGGTGGCGGAGTAGCTTCAGGAATGATTGAAGCCATCTGTCGCATGGCCACTAAAGCTCTTAAGTGGGGCTGTCCACCTGAAGATGTTGCAAATGGACTTTTAAATATTCAGGGCGGACAAAAAATCATCGGAATTGAAGCTAGTTCTATTCCTGATGCTATTGGAAAAGTATTGAAAGATGCTTGTAAAGGTCAGTATCAGCTTTCTCTTTTCAATGAAGCTTCAACTAATGGCACAACAAACAATACCAAGGGTACACAAGTTGTTCCTTCTGCTGTAGCACCATCAGTTATTGAAGAAGCAGTACCACTTCAGACCACTATCAGACAAAAACATGAAATAAAATTTGATGAGAAAATGATGATGCTGGATGATATGGTCAGAGCCAGAATGGACTGGATTGCTCAGGGCCATGAAACCCAGTGTCCATGCTGTCATTCAGAGTTCACGCATGAATCATTTGGAAACTCAGCATGTAAATCTGGACCAGTTTGCTTAGGTTGTGGCTGGAGTCACTGCGGGTAGAAGAAAGGCTTAAGAAGTCAGGTCGCTAACTAACTGTAACTTTTTCTTTTTTAACACAATGGCTCTCAAAAACCTCCAACCCTTTTTTACACTCATCGGTAAGATCATAAGTTAAGTGCTGAAAGTAAGTAGAGTAAAAATCTCTGGAAATAAGAACTTTTTCCTGGGCTTTTTTAACGACTTTGTCAAACATGGTTGAAAGACCAATACTTTTTGCTTGTTTAATTTTTTCAGCAAACAAGGACAAGTCAAGACCTGCCCTTACAGCTTCTTTTCTTACTACCCACATTCCATATACCATTGGAAGTCCTGTGTACTTTTTCCACAATGATCCTAAGTCATAAATAAAAACGTTTCGCGGCATCTTTGAATATTCATGAAGTGCATGATCACCTATTAACAGATATGCAGGATATTTATTACCTTGTAGGGGCGTTTCGCGAAACGCCCCTACATCGATAATCTCAAAATCTACATGGATTTTCAAAAATTCTTTAAATATGATTTGCAATAATTTATTTGATGTTGCAGATGCATATGTAAGGGCTATCTTTGCACCGTCAAGTTCTTCTATAGGAAAGCTTGAAAAGAGCAAAACACTGTCACTAGGACCATTTGAGGCAATACATAAATCTGCAATTGGCATTAATTTATCTTTATTTTCAAGATACGTTAGCGACGACACAGGAGCTATATCTATTTCACTGTTTAAAATTAATTCATTTAATTTACTTGGAACAGCATTTATAATATTTGCATTTATTTTTACTTCACCTGATTCAATGGGCAAATTAATCGGCAAACAGTTTATAAAATCTACCTGCCCTAGAACTAATTCTTCGCCGGTTCGTTCAGATCTGTTCTTTATATCGTTGTGCAATTGGCATTCTCCATCCATGTCCAAATGATCTGCTGGTTAGCTTTAAACCTGGTGCTGCCTGTTCTCTTTTATATTCACTTGAGTCTATCATATTACAAACTTTTTGAACTGTCTCTTTTTTAATTCCATTTTTTAACATTTCTTTTAATGGTATATGTTCTTCTACATATGCATTTAAAATTTTATCTAGTTCATTATAAGGGGGCAAAACATCCTGATCAGTTTGATTTGGTTTCAATTCAGCTGTTGGTGCTTTTGTAAGAATATTATTCGGTATTAATTCTTTACCTTCTTTTTGATTTATATATCTTGCTAATTTATATACTGTAGTTTTTGGCAGATCAGAAATAACTGCAAGTCCACCGCACATATCTCCATATAAAGTGCAATATCCTGTTGCCAGCTCACTTTTATTTCCAGTCGAAAGAACCAGAGCACCACTTTGATTTGAAAGTGCCATTAATATAAGTCCCCTGATTCTTGCCTGAATATTTTCTTCTGTTGGGGCTTGATTAGTCAAGTCCTTATTTTCTTTTAAGTCAGGTCCTAATAAATTTAAAAATGCTTTAAATGGATCTTCTATTGATAAAGTTTTAGTTTCTATTCCTAGATTCTCTGCATGTTTTTTAGCATCAATTTTACTTAAATCAGTTGTGTATCGTGACGGCATTAAAACTCCAAGTACATTTTCTTTTCCTAGTGCATAAACAGCAAGCGTAGCTGTTAATGCTGAATCAATACCACCGGATAAACCAATGATTACTTTTTTAAATCCACATTTTCTTACATAATCCCGAAGTCCGCAGATTATTGCTTGCAATAGTTCCTCTTCATCATTCGGGAGACGTCCTGCTGGAGCGTCTTTACATTGCTTCTTATCGTTAATTTCATAAAATTGCAAATCTTCTTCGAAACTTTTTAATCTTATAAGAGTATTTCCATCTTTATCTACGACACAGGAATTTCCATCAAAAATTAAATCATCATTTCCACCTACCTGATTAACATAAATAATAGAAATGCTATATTTTTTTGCACATTGTTTCAATATATTTTCTCTTACAGTTGGTTTACCTATAAAATACGGTGATGATGATGAATTTACTAGTAGATCAATTTTTTCTTTTGTAAGTTCTTCCATAGGATCAAGATGATATCTGGGTTTAGTCCATTCCAGGCTGTCATGCCAGATATCCTCACAGACAGAGAGTCCTATTGATTTACCTGCGACTTTAACCACACATGTTTTTCCCCCACCTTCAAAATATCTGTCTTCATCAAAAACATCATATGTCGGAAGAAGGATTTTCTGATATGTGTTTTTTATTTCACCATTCTGAATAAATGCAAGGGAATTAAATGAAGGTTTCCCATCTCCTTTATTTTCTTCAGCAAAACCTACAATAACTGCAATATCTGATTTAATTTTTTCAGCTAGCAATTTTAGATATTTTTTATTGTCTTCTATAAATTGTTTTTTTAGCAAAAGATCCTTTGGAGGATATCCACATAAAGCAAGCTCAGAAAAAATAATAAGTTTTGCGCCTTGTTTCTCTGCAATAGAAATATTCTGAAAGATTTTATTTAAATTATTTTCAAAATCACCTATGGTCGGATTTATTTGTGCAAGAGCGATTTTCATGACATAATTAATTATGTCATATATAAATTTCCTTCGGCTGGTTCATCTCAGCTAAAAAATCGCCAATAATGTTTAAACTTAAGACAGTAAGCATAATCATTATGCTTGGATAAAGAATTAGATTTGTATGTGTATTTAGAAATTGCCATCCATCACTGGCAAGCGTTCCCCAACTGCATCTTGGAGGAGATAATCCAAGTCCAAGAAAACTAAGAGTAGATTCAGCAATGATTGCCCTGGGCATTGTAAAAGTTATTGCCACTAAAATTGGATTTAAAATGTTTGGCAATAAATGTTTAAAAAATATTCTGGTATCGGTCAGTCCGATTGACTTTGCTGAGAGAATATAATCATGTTCTTTCAGCTTTAAAATCTCAGCTCTGCTTAATCTGGCTACATCCATCCAGCTTATAAGTCCGATTGCAAATAAAATTCCTGTAGTGGACCTACTAAAAATCAGCCCAATAATGCTTAAAACCAGAAGATCAGGAAGTGAATAAATTATATCTATTAACCTGGTTATAAAAAAATCAACTCTGCCTCCAAACATTGCTGCTATTGTGCCTAATAAAAGTCCGACAAATAGTGCAATCAGTGCAGTTACAATAGCTACAAGAAGTGATAACCTGGCACCATAAATTAATCTGGCTAGCATATCCCGCCCAAGCTGATCAGTACCAAGAGGATGCTCAAAAGAAGATGATTTAAGTATCATGTCCTGATCCTGCGCATCAAAAGAATATTTACCAAAAGTTAAGCCAAGAAAAGAAAATATAACAAGTAAAATTAAAAAAATAACAAAAATAAAAGACAAAAACGTAGTTTTATTTTTTAAAAGTTTAGAAATAAAATTCACGATTAGCTTTTATTGTTTGCCTCTAAAGAAGCCTGGATTTCCTCAATCATTTTATACATTTGTTTTGCATCTTCAAGGTTTGGATTTAATGCAAGTGCCTTTACAAAGTTTTCTTTTGCCATAGGATATTTAACTTTTGGTGGCTTGTTTTGATCCTGGCATAATGCGAGCCCATAATCTGAATAAGCCTGAGCCAGAAGTGTTTTTATCGGTACAGAGTCAGGATTTAATTTTAGTTCATTTTCCAGGATTTTAATTGCTTTAGGGAATTCGCCTTTTTGTGAATGGTTTTGTGCTCTGGTCATGGGATCTACAAATGTACAGCCCTGGCTTATTCCAATAAAACAAATAAAAATAATGATTAATGTAATGTATTGTTTCATAAGATATTTATATTATACTAAGTTTATGCATGATCTAAAGGAAGTACGTACAAAACCAGATTATTATAGGGAAAGACTTTCTAAACGGGATAAAAATCTCACCGGTGTCCTCGATGAAGTATTGCTCTTGGATCAAAAAAAAAGAGAGATTCAGACTAAAGCAGATGAATTAAGAAAAAGGAAAAATGAAATCGCACAGGAAATAAGCCGTTCAAAAGATGACGAGCAAAAAACAGAAAAATTAAAAAGCGAAAGTATAAGTATAAGCTCAACACTTGCCAATATTGAAAAAGAAGAGATTAATTTAAGTTTTAAGTTTTCAGAAAAAGTTTTACAACTCCCGAATATTACTTCAGATGATGTCCCGGAAGGCGAAGATGAAACTAAGAATAAAGAAATATTAAAATGGGGAAATCCAAAGACTGAAAAATGGATTAAACCTCATGATGAAATTGGTTTAAAACTTGGGATTTTTGATTTTGAGCGCGGGGTAAAAATTGCACAGTCCAGATTTACAGTTCTTTTAGGAATTGGCGCAAAACTAGAACGGGCTCTTATGAACTTCATGCTGGATCACGCTGCCACTAAGGGTTATAAAGAAATCTTTCCACCCATTCTAGTTAATAAAGAATCAATGATTGGTACAGGACAGCTGCCAAAATTTGAAGGTGACTTTTATAAGTGTGAAGGAGAGTTTTTATATCTGGTCCCTACTGCTGAAGTCCCTATTACAAATTTGCACAGGGACGAGATTTTATCACCAGAACAACTGCCATTAAAATATTGTGCTTACACGCCATGTTTTAGAAGAGAAGCCGGTGCTGCCAGTAAAGACACTCGGGGAATTATAAGACAGCACCAGTTTAATAAAGTAGAGTTAGTGAAAATCACTACTAGCGAACAAAGTGTCGAAGAACATGAAAAACTTACAAATGACGCAGAAGAAATATTAAAAAAACTTGAGCTTCCGTATAGAAAAATACTTCTGTGTACAGGTGACACAGGATTTTCTGCAATGAAGTGCTATGACCTTGAAGTCTGGTTTCCTGCACAAAACAAATACAGAGAAATTAGCAGTTGCTCTAATTTTGGAGCATTTCAGGCAAGAAGAATAAATATAAAATACAAACCAAATCAAAAAGACAAACCTGTTTTTGCTCATACCATAAACGGCTCAGGATTAGCCATAGGCAGAACACTAGCTGCAATTCTTGAAAATTACCAAACTGAAAAAGGAACTGTTACTGTGCCGAAGTTGTTGCAATGTTATTTGGGTGAGTTAAAAGAAATTATCTTGTAATAAAGTCTTTAATCTTGTTAATTTTCTTGAAGATGTAACTTTAGGTATCAAGGTTTTTGAGCTTGGTGTGAAATTATAGATTCTCTTGTAGTGGATATTAACAAACTAAAATTAGCATTAGATTCAGGAAATTATAGAATTTCTTTACATGCTATTGAAGAGTCAACTAAAGATGCCTTGACTATTAAAGATGTCTTGCAATCTATGCAAGTCAGCAAAATAATAGAAAACTACTCAGAAGACAAACCATTACCTAGCTGCCTGGTTCTCAGTTTTTTAAATGAAAGCCCTATTCATACTGTTTGGGCATTTGATGTTTTAGCAAACAAAGCAATACTTGTAACTGTATATAAACCGGATCCTGAAAAGTGGGTAGAATATAAAGAAAGGAAAAAATAATAATGCTTTCAAAATGTGCAATTTGCGGATCGGAACAAATTGAATTAAAGAAAATTGACCACTATATTAAACGTGATTATAACATTGTATTTGTAGATGTTGAGGTTGAATCTTGCAAAAAATGTGGTGAGATTTATTTTACTCCCGAACAAATAAAGCTTTTTGAAGATATTTCTGAAAAACTAAAGCAAAATAAAACAAATGATTTCAGAGTAGTGGGAAAAAGTTTTAAGTTTAATATCTAGTAGTAAATGATTTTTCTTTACTTATAAGCGGATTAACTGAAATAAAGGGATAGACCTTATTTAACTAATACTTAGTGAATACTCTACTAAAATCAAAGAAGAAATTGAACGATCTGAAAAAGATAATCCACAAATTAGGACTAGAAATCAAATACTCAGAGGTGAAGGTTACAGTCCAAATCCTGTTGAACGGCTTGAAAAAAGAACAAAGTTTTTCGAAGGTCTTATAAAAGAACAAAACAAGCAATTAAAAGATCTAAAAGACCTGTCAGGAAAGGCTTAAAGAAATTTCTACTGTACCAAAGCTTTTGCAGGATTACCTGAAGATCGAGGAAATACAATAGCCAAATCGTTTCCCATGGTTATTGGACTGCCTACAGGTTGATGTCTTAACCTGTGCTCTAATCCGCTTAAATCTGCTGATGGATTAATGTTTATTAAAGTAACTCCATCAACACTAGATGGAATTTCTTTCCCTAAAAATAGTTTTTTTATATCCCCTGCAACATCACCAGATTTTCCAGCATCGCTACCGCCATATATTTGCAGATGAAGATTATAAGAACCTATTGGCGTAATTAATCTTCTTGGAACACCGTAGCTGATTTCAACTATGTAATCACGGCCTTTTCCGAATGGCTCAAAATCAAAATCTGGGGTTCCACTATTAATTTGAAATCCATTCAGCATGGCTAAATTTCTAATTGCATTTATAAGAGTATAGTCAGTTATATTAATGTGTGTTTCTTTTGGCCTTTGCCACAAAAAAGCAAGTTTTGTACCAGGTATATGGACTCTGTTAACTTTAGGCATCTTTCCTCTCTTTCAAACTTCTTTGTATTCTAAACTAGAAACTAAATTTATTAAAGGTCTAGACGTTTAATTACTTAGCTTTCTTTTTATCTCATTAAAAACTTTTTCAGCTTCTTCTATTCTTAATGTAAGAGCCAGTCCAAAATAAACAAGAAAACAAGTCGAAAAGCTGGTAAAAATAAGAATGGATTTTGAAAAAATATCAAACTTTATCAAATGAATTGGAAAAATATTTAAAAATAAAAGTCCGAATAAATACATTATAAGTGTAATAATTGCCATTTTTATCAATGTTCTGAAATGCTTCATCCATCCAAGACAGCCAATTTTTTTCCTAAGTAACACTGCAAGAAATAAAAAATTAAATACTGTTACCAGCGACGTACTAAATGCAATTCCAGGTGCCTGATATTTTTCAACAAGCACACTATTTAAACCAATTTTTAAGAGAATTGAAAATACTGCTACAAGAAGCGGAAGTTTTGAATCACCTAAAGAATAAAACACTCTGGTTAAAGTATCCCTGGCAACATAGGCAATCATAGAAAGTAAAAGTGCTACAAGAATACTGCTCGTAAGTGCTGTTGATCTTTCATTAAATGCACCTCGTTCAAAAATTATTTCTACAACAGGTTTTGCAAATAAAAATAAATATACTGCTATAGGCAGTGTCAAAAACCAGAGTGATTTTATAACCATTATGCTGGTTCTTTTTAAATCATCTAAATTTTTCCCGTGAGCCAGTTCTGAAAATCTGGGGAAAAACGGAACCAAAAAAGAAGTTACCAGAACTCCAAGAGGCAGCTGAATTAGTCTGTTTGCAAACAGTGTCGCTGTCCAGCTTCCCTCCGGAAGACCTGAGCAAAAATACCCATCTATGTAAACAGTAAGCTGACCTATAGAAGTACTGATTATTGCAGGTCCTATAAACGTATAATATTCACTTACTGCTTTTTGATTTTTTACAAATGCAATTTTAAGATTTTCATAAAGACCTGCTTTAAGTGCATATGGCATCTGAACAAGAAGCTGTAAAGCTGCACCTATGAGTGTCCCAAGCCCCAGCGCAAAACCAATATCAGGATCTTTATAAGCAAAAACAAAAGCAATTATTGAAAGACTCGGTAAAACCGGACCAAATGAAGGCCAAAAATATCCGCCGTATACATTTGCTACACCGCATAAAATACCCAGTAAACCTGAAATAATAATTAAAGGCGACATGATTTGAAGCTGCATAATAGTCAGGCTCCAAAGTTTTTCTTTATAAGAAGATTCAAGTCCACCTGCCGGTAAAATAATATGAATAATTTGATCTTTAAATATAAGTACAAGCCCGGTAATTAAAAGCAAAATTAAAAATGTAGTAGTAAATATTTTTATTAAAAAGCTGCCTGATTCTTTTGCATTGTCTTTTATTTTTGTAAGAGTTGCAATGGTGGCAGAATGAAAAGGTCCGC
>MFRM01000003.1:158596-252807 GCA_001784555.1 Candidatus Melainabacteria bacterium RIFCSPHIGHO2_02_FULL_34_12
AAGAGCATTTCCGGTAAGCAGATATGCAAAATTATAAGCATCGGCAGTAATGCTAGTTCCATATACTTTTGCAATTACAAGATCTCTAAGCAGTCCAAATAGTTTACTTACTACTGTAATTATTCCTACATAACCTGCGATTTTAAAAAGCTTTCTGTTTGGCATTTTTGCATTATAATCATTTAGGTACATATAGTTTAGATTAAAAAGAGTTCCAAATGTTTCCATTTTTAAAACCTACACTAATTTACGAGGGCGATGTTACTAGAATCCGTCTTAATGACCTGAAAGAATTAGGAATAGAGGGTTTAATTCTTGATCTGGATAATACAATTATGGCGCCAAAATCAGCCCGGTTGGATCTGCCTGTTAAATACTGGCTGGATGTAATGAAGATGAATTTTAAAATTGTTGTTCTTACAAACAATAAACAAGCTTTTTATCTGGAAGCAGTAAGGTATGTACTTGAACTTCCAGTAATTGGTTTTGCTAAGAAACCTTGGTCAGTTGGAATACATGAAGCACTAGATATATTAAATTTATCAAATGATAAAATTGCAGTAATAGGAGATCGCCCTCTTACTGATATCTGGCTTGGTCAGAGGTTTGGTTTTAAAACTGTTCTTATACATGCACTGACAGCACATATAGAGCCAAAATGGAAATATTGTTTAAGAAAACTAGAATGGTCGTTCGTCAAGAGGTAATGTAAGGGCAAACCTATGTGTTTGCCCATCTAATGATAAAAAATGAAACCTAGCAATGACATCTCCATAATCTGTGCACCTTTCTCTGTCGGCTGTCCTAACAATGCAGCTAAAGATGGACCTGCTGCGCTTTTAAAAGCAGGACTTTTAGAGGATTTGGTAGAGTTAGGATTTACTGTAAAAATTATAAAACCACCTTTTAGCGAATCGGCGGTGGGGCGAACCGGCGAATCGGCGAAGAAGAATAGGATAAAAAACATAGATACGATTTTAAAAATAACTGAATGGCTGGCTAATACTGTATCAAATGAAATAAAAAATGGAGCAATTCCGCTAACAATTGGCGGCGATCACAGTCTGGCTATTGGAACGATAGCCGGCATACACGATGTTATAAATAATTTTGGAGTGCTCTGGATTGACAGACATTTTGATGCACATTCACCTAAAAATACACCAAGCTGGCGAGCACATGGAATGCCAACTGCTGTTGCAATAGCAGATAAAAAATACGATCCTCATCCGGATTTTCAGAAACTTTTACAAATTGGTGAGAATAAAAAGCTTCCAAAGGTAAAACCTGAAAATTTTGTACATTTTGCAATTGGCGAAAAAAGCTTAGTAAAACCAAAAACCAAATGGTATTTAATGGAACATATAGATGAACTTGGCATAAAAAAAGTTATTGATGATGCAATAAACTATCTCTTAAAAAGAGTTAAATATGTTTATATTGCCTGGGATATTGACAGTATGAATATTACAGGCACAGGCACAAGCGGTGATTCACAATTAAATCTCAGAGAAGGTTTAGTAATGGCAAGAGCCATAGGCAAAAAAATAAGAGCTTCTGGAAGGCTTGCCGGCATTGAGTTTATGGAAATTGCACCAAGGCTTGAAAGAAAAGATTTAAAAGGTCAAACTGTCAGCTGGGCTAGTGAGCTTGCTTTAACGTGTTTTGGCAGTAACTTATTTAATAATTATTCAAGGATGACAAGAAATATAAATATGCACGCTAAAGATTGATATAATCATCTACATGAAAATAAAAACCAAAACTAAAACAATAACAGACAAAGAAGAAGCAAAACAATTTTTAAGAAAATACGGACTTTATGCTGAGTTTTGGGAGCCTGAAATTACAGATTCTAATATAAATGATCCTCTTCAAAAATATAAAAATCAGATTGCTAAATTAAAAAGGAAATTCGGATATGCTACAGCAGACTGTTGTTCATTAAATACCACAAATCCAAATCTGGATAAAATTCTTGAACCATTTAAAAAAGAGCATCATCACACTGACGATGAAGTAAGATTTACCGTAGACGGTGAAGGAATATTTGGCGTGAATCCTCTTACTGAGCCGCGATTTGAAGTTTGTGTAGAAAAAGGAGATTTACTGGTAGTCCCGGCGATGACCAGGCATTGGTTTGAACTGACTGAAAAGAAAAATATTTGTTGTCTTAGAATCTTTAAAGAAAATCCCAAATGGGAAGCTGTTTATGAGATGAGAAATCCCACCTCTGTTTAAGAATTTCTGTATCCAATGTTTATTAATGATATCCCTGAAGGGGAAATATTGGTTTAAATTAAATTTTTCTAATGATTGATTTTTTAATAATTAATTTTGGAAATTGCCTAATGAATTGAAAATTAAACCTTTTATTTTTTAAGTGTTTACTTGACCTTAACTAAAAGTTCTTAATCTAACTTCACTAATCAAAGAAGTGAAATTAATCATGAACAAAAAATCTTTAACAATAGTACTTGTCTTACTTTTAAATCTAAATTTAATTCTTCCATTAAACTATTCAAAAGCACAGGAATTAGAATTGGCAGAAGATAGTAATGTTATTGAGCCTATTATTTCTGAACCTGTAGTCTCTGAACCTGAAATCTCAATACCCATAATACCTGAAGCTGAAGTGACACAAAGCAATACTGGTGTAGAGAATAACAGCAGCCAGTTGGAATCTGAAGTTAGTGCTCTTCCTGAAGATATAACTGAAATTATGAGTGTACAAATAATTAGTGGAACGGATCCTAAAAAAGAAGTTGTAAAAGAAGAAATTATTTCTGGAGATATTGAATTTACTGGAGAACTTCTTGTTATATATAAACCAGAAAGTATTCCACAAGAAGAGGTTACTTCAACATCAGTTGAAGAGAACGATATAAGTACTTTTACAAGTGAGAGAAAGAGTTTAACCAAATCTTATACAAAACTAAGAGGAATTAATAATACTTCATTTGACAAAGTTCTAAATAGTGCAGTTAATAAGATAAAAAGTACAAAAAATGAAGAAGCTATTCGTGCACGCAAAACATATAAAAAATTATATTCTCAAACTGTTACTGAAATTCCTGCTAATGAAGAAGCAACTGTACCTGAAGAAGCAACTGCAACGATAGAAAACTATTTCCCAAGCTTTGACACCTACTTAGTGAAGCCTGGAAATATTGAATACATTGATGATCTAAAGAAAGCTTTGGAAAGTGAACCTGGGGTAGAAAAAGTAATTAAAGATATTAAATTACAATTACACGATGTGGAGCAGTCTTCTGAAATTACAGTAGAACTTCCTGCGGAGAGCCAACCTCAAGAACAACCTATCCTAGATGAGGAAACATCGAGTATCCTGCCAGATGTTCCACTTACAAACCCATCTGAGGATTTATCTGTTTCTATAGACAATCAGCCTCAAGAACAATCTACTTCAGGAGAGGAAACATCAAACGCTTTGGTGGGTCCAGTCCAAGGAAATACTAATCCTATTCTTTCCTGTCAGCAATCGCTTCAATCTCCAACAAATGATCCATATTTTCTAGAGAACTGGCACTATGAAAGAACAGGATTGAAAACTGTACTGAATAATACATGCAATTGTCCTTCAAATATTCCTATAAATGAATGTAATATAAAAGACAATCCTCAACTTTGCAATCTAGGCGATGAAAATTTACCCATAGCAATTCTTGACACTGGATTTTCAGTAGGAGTTGACCCTGGAACATTTGCAAATGTTGATGTGGCAGATAGATTTGACATTAATCTAAGTAGAAGTGTTATTCCAGAAAGAGATGTAAATGATTTTGATGGATCAGATGAAGATTATGCTAAGTTTGATCAATCTGGTAATCAGGTTCCTTCAAATTTTGATCATGGTACTGCATGTGCACTTTCAGCTGCAGCAAATATAAACAATAATACAAGCCATGCAGGCATTCTTCAAAATTCAATGATTTGGGGTATTAGAGTTGGAACACCTGCTAGCCTTACATTTTCTAGTGTAGAAAGTGGTTTGCAGTATGTAATAGATAGAGTTCAGGAAAGAAATATAAGACATTTTGTTATTAACGTATCTATTGGTGATCCACTTACTTGTAATCAGTCTGGAATAGATTTTTATGACTCACTTGGTGAAACAATTAGAGATTTAGGCGGGCTTTTAGTAGTCTCAGCCGGAAATGAAGGTTGTTTTCAAAAAGGCGGGAAATTTATTTCTAAGAATAATAATCTTCTTGAATTTTTACCAATAGATTATGGTCCTAATGTTTTTGTCGTTGGAGCAGCTGCTTCGGGAAATGCATGCACTTTAGTAGATATAGCAAAATATTCAAACTATGGTTTTTCAACAGACATTTTTGCACCGGGTAATTATACAGTGAATTTAAGAGATGCAAATGTTTTTGGTTATAGTGAAATAAAGCAAACCATTCAGGGAACTTCATTTGCTTCACCTTCAATAGCAGGTTATGCAGGACTTTTATGGTCAATAGATCCTACTTTAACTCCAGATCAGGTAGAAAACATTTTAAAAGTTTCAGCATATAACTCGCTCAATCTCTTTAATGATCATGGACTAATTGGAGGTGAGATAGGAAATCTAACTAGCCATGAAGTTATTTCCAAAAGTCAGGGTTCATTTATAAGCTTTAGTGATGCATTTGACTTGAGAAATGACATTTTAAGTACTACTGTGACGCCAGCTCCAAATACTTATTCAATATCACCAAACCGAAATTTCAGTAGAACTATTATGGCATCTAAACAAGGCTCAAGTGAAGAGTTACTACTTGAAGCAGTAGACCTTCCATCAAATGCCAGCTTTTCATCTGTTACCGGAACCAGTCCAGTTCAAAGTACATTTTCATTTACTCCACAAGAAGCTGATCAAGGTAAAAGACTTTCAGCAACTTTTCTAGTTAAAAATATTTCAAACAAAGTTATAGGCTATACAAAACTCAATTTTTATGTATTAAAGCTTCCTATTAGCAATGCAGGACCGGATCTTATTGCAAATAAAGGAGTACAGATAGAGTTAAATGGAGGATCAAGCTTCGACCAAAACAGACTGGATTTTTCAGCGTTTGATTTTCCCATTAATTCATATACCTGGACTCAGGTTGAAAATGGTTCACCCACTGTAACTTTAGAAAATAATCGTAACGTAAAACCTACATTTACTGTACCAGATAGTCCTGATATTGAAGGTGCTTCTTTTGTGTTTAATCTAACGGTAAGAAATACTAGAGGTGGTGAGTCTTCAGATACAGTAGAAGTTAGAGTAAATAGACCACCAGTAAGTGATGCTGGTTTAGACGGAGTTGTTAATGAAGGAGCTACTGTTAAGCTAGATGGATTAAGTAGTTTGGATTTAGATGGTCAACCTCTCACATATAACTGGTCACAAATTGAAAATGGAACACCTGGAGTCACTATTAATGATTCAAACTCAGCCATAGCAACATTTATTGTTCCAGCAGTTACAACAAATAGAGAGTTTATATTCGAGCTTAAAGTTAAAGATCCAAATGGTCTTGAGTCAACAGATACTGTTAAGTTGAAAGTTAATAGTCCTCCAACCAGTAACGCTGGTTTATCCAGAAATGTTAAGCGCAACGCTAGAGTAATATTAGTCGGAAGCGGAAGCGACCCAGATGGAGATACCCTTACATATACTTGGATTCAGACTCTTGGTCCCTCAGTGATTTTAACTGGAGCAAATACTTTAACACCTTCTTTTATTTCTCCAATAACATCAAATACAGTTGTGAAGTTTAGATTAACAGTAAGTGATGGATTTTTAACTGCTCAATCAGAAGTAAGCATTACCACTACAACTCTTACAAATAGAGCACCTGTTTCAAGAACTACAGGTCCTGGAACAGTTGGAAGACAAAAATTAGTAATTTTAAATGGTTCAACAAGTAGTGATCCAGATGGAGATATTCTTACTTATATATGGACTCAAACATCTGGTCCTTCAGTAATCTTAACTAGAGCAGATACTTCAAAGCCTTCTTTTACTTCTCCAAATGTAACATCAAGTACAACTTTAAAGTTTAAGCTAAAAGTTAGTGATGGTGCACTTAGTCATGAATCAACTGTAACTGTAATTGCTACAAATAGAGCACCAGTTGTAAAAATTACACCAACTGCTTTAAGTGTTACAAGAGGAAAAGCTGTTACTTTAAATGGATCTACTAGCAGCGATCCTGATAAAGACACTCTCACTTACAGCTGGACCCAGATTTCAGGTACTCCAGTTACGCTATCAGGTGCAGATACTTCAATACTTTCCTTTACTTCTCCAAGTGTAAAAGGAGCTCTAAAGTTTAGATTGAGTATAAGTGATGGTTTATTAAGTGCTAAGTCAGATGTAACTGTTACTGTCACAAATAAAGCACCGGTTGCTAAAGTTATAGCTCCCTCAAGTGTTATAAGAAGGACAACTGTTACGTTAGATGGATCTACTAGCAGCGATCCTGATAAAGACACTCTCACTTACAGCTGGACTGCACCGGCTGGAATAGTACTTTCTGATCTAACAAGTTCAACTCCAACATTTGTAGCTCCTCAGGTTACCAAACAAACCACATACAAATTTACACTAAAAGTTAGTGACGGTCTTCTCACAAACAGTAAATCTGTGAATGTTATAGTTAAACTTTAGTAATTTGATTTGACATTATTCGAAAAAAATATTTGTTGTCTTAGAATCTTTAAAGAAAATCCAGTCTGGGAAGCTGTTTATGAGATGCCAGCTTCACTTAGCAGATAGACTTAACTCCTTCACCCTATACTCACATATCTGGCCCAATAGGTTGTATATCTTTCTCTCTTTGCTCAGATGCATCTATTGCCTCAATTAAGCCTGGTATTTCTTCTTCTGGTATAAATATTGATGCACACGCTTCCTTTGGGTAGTAGCCACAAGCACAACATATAGGGTTCAGCAGAGGCGAGTTCCCATCAAAACAGCCACATTCATTAGCAGTTGCACAGTCACCTTTCTTTGAACAGTCCGTCCCAGCAGAAGCTCCGGTAATAGATAGTATGCAAATCAGTGCAAATATAATACTAAAAATTTGTTTCATAAATTTTCTCCTACACACTGTTTACCCCCCCCTTTTTTTTTATTTTCAGGGGTACTACTACATATTTTTAATAAGGATTTAATCTATTTGTAACTTAGACTTTTAACTTGCTTAAGACTTTTTCCATAAGCAAAGCATATTCTTTTACTCTAGAAAATATTTTCTTAGCTACTTCTTCTCTGTAGGCATGAGAAGTTTCATTTCTATCATCTGTCATTTCTTGTAATTTCACTGTTTCTTCTTCAGATGTTATATTAAGTGTAAATAATTCTTTAAAACATGATTTAGGAGAATTACTTGTGATCCCTTCCTTTACTTTTAAATACTCTCTTACAAATTTCCAGAAAGCCTCAAATGTGTATTCAAATCTTTGAATAGTGGCGTCTCTTATATAAACAGAAAAAGGTTCTTTTAAAATTTCTTTTAATGAAGTTAGAGCTTTATTAGCACTATTATATTTAACTTCTAGTTTTTCCATATTACAATATCTTTCATAGCAAATTTTTTAAAATCATTACTTGTTTCATCAAAAGTTACAATCTCTACTTTATAAGGAATGTTTAAATCTTCGATTTTTTCTTTTAAGAGTGAAACTTTTGATCTATCAAAGGTTCCATTCTTATGAGGTAATAGTCCAATATCTACATCAGATGTTGGTGCATTATCCCCTTTTGCCCTAGAACCAAAAAGAAAAACTTTTACTTCTTCATTTTCTAGAAAATCAAGTATGTATTCTTTAAGTTTGTTTATATATTTATTTTCCATGATTTATAAACTTAATTCTAGCAAAGGATCATTAATTTTTTCTCAATGTTAACTCTTTCACTCTATACTCAAACAAAAACTCAAAAATCTCTACATGTCTCTTAGCTTCTTGTACTGATTTTCCCCATGCATAAATGCCGTGCCCTTTTAAAATAAGTCCTGGAACATCTTCATTTATATAGCTTGGTGCAATGCTTGCCAGATATTTCATGTCTTGGCTGTTCTCAATAATTGGAATGTTTATTTTTACTTCATGAGTCTTAAATCCTAAACCTTTTAACATTTCTAGCCCGGAAAATTCAATTCCATTCTGCACTCCGCACTCTGTATTCTGCATTGATAATAGTGTGCTGTTTGTAGTATGAACATGAAACACTGCTTTTGCACTGGTGTGCTTATAAATCGCACTGTGCAATAGGGTTTCAGCTGAAGGTTTCAAAGAACCGTTTTCTGCTGGATTACCATTTATGTCTACTAGCAAAAAGTCATCCTCTGTTAATTCGCCTTTATCTTTTCCACTAGCGGTAATAAGGAACTGAAAGTTCTTCGCCGGCTCGCCGGTTTGCCGTATCGCCGGTTCGTCTATTAATATAGAAAGATTCCCGGATGTGCCAAGCATCCATCCTCTGGTATAAAAAGATTTACTGACATTTATTAAATCCTTTTTAGCAGATGTTATTTTTAAATCACTTTTAATAGTTTGAGTGCTAATTTTTTTATCCTTTCGCCGGCTCTCCGTTACGCTGGTTCGCCGATACGTTTTTTATTAATTGTTTTTGTACCTCATGAAAGTTCTGAAACGGAATATAAGAAATCTTTTCCTGTTCTAGTAATTTTATCAAATTCCCCCTGGCAAAGACTAAATCAGCTATTTTCGATGGCGCCAGCTCAGCTAAACCATCTCCAATAACGACTCTTATAAAATGTTCTTTTGGATATTTTTCAATAATTTCTACTTTACAGCAGCCACACGTACCACAAAGACTACAGTTTTTAGGCAGGTAATTGTAATTAATGCTTATTTTCTCAGAGCTGAAATCTGCCCCATTAGAGAATATTTTTAATTTGTTTTTAAAATCTTTTAAGAGCGGCTCTATTAAAAAATCTAAGCTTGCACTAAAAACATTAAGCTCAATATTTTCTAATCTGCAAAAATCAACAAATTCTGGGAAACCACTTCTTAATTTTGCTTCTTTTTTTACAAAATCAATTATCTCTTCCTTTTTATTACTGCCTATCAGACCAAAAAGTTTTTCTATACCTTCTTTTAAAGAAATGGTTCTTTCATAGAGTATTTGATCTTTTAATTTAACCCATTCGGGGGGAGCAAATTTTTCCATGACCATTACTATTACATCGCGTTCTGTAATCGTGCCATCGAAGTCACTGAAAATTATTGTCTTTTTTTCTTTAACCAATTGCAACACTTAAATTCTGAACCTCATTTACAAATTCTTTTGCACCAGCAAGGCCTCCATCTTTATGCTCCCAGACAGCAGTACCTGCATTAATTACAATATCTTCTCCAAAATCCAGAGTAATTTCTTTCACCATTTTTACAGTAACTCCTGCAGAAGGTACTGGCCATATGCTTTTCATGTCACCCATGTGCTTAGTCAGTGAAGCCTGAATATCTTTTGTGACAGATTTGTCCCAGGCAAGTGACCCATACGGGCTAGGAAATAAAACAAAATCCGCACCTGCAATACGAGGCAATTTCCCGAGCAATAATTGTTCAGTTAAACCTGAATTACTGCTTAAACATATAGCACCGCTGAAAGCAGGATGAGCCATTATAGGAATGGTAACTTTTCTTCTAAGCGCTGAAAGCAAGGGCAATCCATAAGAAACGTAATTAAACAAAATACAATTTGCTCCATTTTTTTCAAGCTGAATTGCACGATCTAAAATCTCATCTGCTTCACCTGTTAGATTTATTGCATAAAGAGTTTTTGAATTTGTACGTTCTTTAGCTTTTAAACAAGCTTCCAGTCTTTTTAAAGTGTTATTAAAATCAGCATCATATAAAATCTCATCATCTTTAACCATATCAATACCAGCTTCTGCCTGCATAGAAAACATAGTTGCCAGCTCGCCGGAAGTTAATCCAAGACAGGGTTTAAATATACTCATTAAAAGAGGTTTATCTTTTTTACCTAAAATATCTCTTATTCCTTTTATTCCGTAACGCGGTCCCTTAAAAAGCTGAAGATAAGCTGAATTAAATTCAATATCTTCAAGTTTTATTTTCGGAGCAAGACTTATTTTTCCATACACTGCGGTTAAAAGAGCCCCAAGGTCAGATCCAAAATTATCAATTGGAAATGCAATTTTAATTGTAGACGTATAAGTAGATTCTTCTACAGATACAACTTCTGCCAGGTGTTTTGATATTTGTAGCCTTACATTTCCAGGCAATTCATTCCATGTACCTATAGTCTGGCCAATTGCAATGCTTTGAGCCAGCTTTTTAATATCCCTGTCTTCGTTTTTTACTGTATAAATTACTGTTATAGTTTCTTTTGACATTTGTGAATACTTAAAATATTTTACAACATCGATTAATTTAATTGCCCTTTTGCCGTCTCGCTCTCTCTTCTTCCCTCTTGTTCTTTCGCCGGTACGCCGACACGCCCCATCGCCGGTTCGCCGATTCGCCCCACCGCCGGTTCGCCGATTCGTCCTCAAGTGCGTTAGGATAATATTTATGATTAAGAAATTTATTTTTACGATATTGTTATTAACCTTGGTCATGCCCTGCTATGCATTAACTAATCATAAGCAAACAGAAAAAAATCAAGGGATATTTTTAAATTACAATGATCTGGTTCAACTAAGTCAAACAGTTAAACCAGAAGGAGAATTGCTTGAAAAATTTGATAAACAGCTAAATACACTACTAATAGTTCAACCCAATGAATCTAGTCAACTCCTTTATTCACCTTCTCTGCATGAGTTTTTCAGGGTGGCTTCATGGAACATTGAACGTGGATTTAATGTAGACAGAATTAATGAAATCATTAAATATTCAAAGGACATAACAACCAGTGATGATTTAAAAGAACAATTAACTGTTTTTTCTGAAGCAAGCATTATTGTACTAAATGAAGTGGATCTGGGAATACCCAGAACAAACTATGAAAACATTGCAAAAAAAATTGCAGATGTTTTTAAAATGGGCTATGTGTTTGGGACTGAGTTTATTGAACTGGATCCGTATCAGCTAGGGGTAAAAAAATTCACTGACCAAGAAAGGATTTTTCTTGAGCCCCAAGCACTGGAACAATTGGATAACATAAAAAAAGATAAATATCACGGATTACATGGAACTGCTATTCTCTCAAAATATCCAATACTTAATGCAAAAATTATCAGACTTCCAGATTGTTATAACTGGTATCTTGAAGAATCAAATAAACTTTCAGCAATTGAACTGATTCGAAGAGGAACTGCCAAAACAATTTTTTCAGAAAAAATCTTATCAGAGCTGCGCCATGGCGGAAGAATGGCTATAGTAGCTGATTTAATGCTGCCAAACAATCAAAAAATTACAGTGGTAGCAACACACCTTGAGAACAGATGCCTGCCAAAATGTAGATTAGAACAATTTCAGTTTCTTTTAAACAGACTCAGAAACATAAAAAATCCTCTTATTCTTGCAGGGGACTTAAATACTACAGGTACTGATGTAAGTCCTACCAGCGTAAAAAAAGAAGTTTTAAAAAAAGTAAAAGATCCTGAGTTCATTGCAAAGCAGGCAATTCTTTCACTTACTCCAGTAACATTTGTACAAAATGTAGTTCTTGGCACAGTGAATAAGGTCAGGCAGTTTAAAGATCCCACTATAAGACATATACCCATTGTTTTTCCAAATAAAGAAAGAGAGATTTTTGATCTCATAAAAGAATTTAGATTTAATGATGGTAATGCTTTTGACATACGCAGTACATCTGAAAGATCATCTAATGTCGGACACGGGCTATTTAGCAATTCAAATGAGCGGGAATTAAAAGGTTTTAAAGCTACATTTGAGCTGGAAAGGCATTTTGGAATAGCAAAGTATAAACTGGATTGGATTTTTGTAAAACCATCAAACTTAAAAAATCCAAATGACAAAAACAGCTCATATACATATGCTCCACATTTTGGAAGAACTCTTAATTTAATAAATAGAAGCTTTGGAAAAATTTCTGACCATGATCCAATTATTGTAGATATACCGGTATCTGAGCCAAAGAACTAAACGTGCTGCTTTTCCCAGTTAAGAAGCAGTTTTTTCCCAGGTTTTAACGAGGGATACTTTTGATTCCATATATTTTAAAAACCCGCCTTTTAAAATAAATTCTTTTTTTAGAGGATCGAGCTCAAATTTAAATATCTCTCCAGATTCCAATTTTACAACCTGATTAATTACATCTATTTCACAATTGCTTTGTTTAAATAGCTTTTCCACTTCTTCGGATTTTAATTTAACCGGCACAAGTCCATTGTTATAACAATTTTCTTCAAATATTCTTGCAAAGCTGCTTGCAATAACTGCCTTAAATCCCTTGTCCATAATTGCCCAGACTGCATGCTCACGTGATGAGCCACAGCCAAAATTTTCTTTTGTAAGCAAAACTGCTGCATCCTTATACTTAGGATTATTGATTGGAGTTCCTGGAACATCCTCAAGCAAATGTACTCCATAACCAGTCTTTGTAATTCCAGTTAAATAACGTGCTGGAATAATTTGATCGGTGTCAATATTTGAACGGTCTAGTGGAAGTATTTTGCCTGAAATTAGCATGCTTAAATATCCTTTGGATGAGTAATTACTCCAGCTATTGCACTTGCTGCCACTACAGCAGGGCTGGTTAAATGTGGGCGTGATCCTGTACCCATTCTGCCTGGGAAATTTCTATTCGTAGATGAGATGCATCTGGACTCAGGAGCAACCACTCCCATTGACATACCCAGACACGGTCCACATGAAGAGTGGGTCCATAGAACACCTGCATCCTGAAAAATATCGTGCAAGCCTTCACGCTCAGCTTGTCTTTTTACAGCCTGTGAACCTGGAGTAATAATAGTTGGAATTGAAACTTTTTTCCCTTTTAAAATTTTTGCTGCTTCACGAAGATCCGAGATCCTTGAGTTTGTACATGAGCCTATAAATGCTTGATCCATTGGCAGTCCATATAATTTTTGGCCTTTTTTTAGCCCCATATATTCCAGCGATTTCTCATCAGCATCAGATGGAATCTCTCCGTCAATATCTATAACTTCACCTGGATTTGTACCCCATGTAACTTTTGGCTTAAGGCTGTTTCCATCTAAAGTTATTTCCTTGTCATATTTTGAATCTTTATCAGTAGCAAAACTCGTCCATTTGTTTTTTAGTTTTTCAAATTCGTTTTTGTCTTTTGTAATAACTTCTTTCCCCCATAAATAATCTACTGTGGTTTTATCTGGGCTTACCATTCCGCTTGTAGCACCTGCTTCAATGGACATATTGCACATAGTCATTCTTTCTTCCATTGACATTGATTCAATGGTAGAGCCAGAATATTCCAGGACATATCCAGTAGCTCCACGAAAAGTCATTTTTCCAATAATAGCTAAAATAACATCCTTTGCATAAACATATAGGGGAAGTTTCCCGTCAATTTGTATTTTAAATGTTTTTGGTTTATTTAAAATAAGACACTGTGCAAGCATGGCTCCAGCCTGAGCTGTAGTTCCAATTCCTAGTGCAAATGCACCAAAAGCCCCGTTTGTACCTGTATGGCTGTCACCGCAGCAAAGGGTCATTCCTGGCTGAACATAGCCCCGTTCAGGGGCCACCACATGACATATACCATTATTTCCAATATCAAATATTTTTACATTATGTTTTTTTGCCCAGTCGCGCAGAACCTTTGCCTGAATTGCAGTGGCTGTGTCTTTTGCAGGTGAAACATGGTCATTAATTGCTATTATTCTTTCTGACGCATAAAGATTTCCACCAAACTTTTCATCTATTTCAATAGCACCCTGAGGAGTAGTAATCTCATGTGCAACTATTTGATCCATAAAAACCAAATAGTTATTACCTGGAAGTTCTTCCACAATATGTGAGTCCCATACTTTTTCAAAAACCGACTTTGCCATTTTCTATCCCTGCTTCTTTATATATTATCTGCAATCTCCTATTATACCTATATTGTATACATTTTTTATCTGGCTGTTTAAATAAGAAATATTGCACTTGCTTATACAAATCAAAGTACTATATAAGGTTTTGGGTAAAAATATATTAAAGTAACCATGAAAAGAAATGTACTAGCAAACAAAAAGGAGCGACATAGAGAAGCCCGAGCTTGTCGAGGGCTATAAAAATAAATGAGAAAAATAGCTTTAGTAATGTCAGGTGGAGCTGCAAGAGGTGCTTATGAAGTAGGCGTCTTAAAAGCATTTCTTCCAGAATTAGAAAAAGTTGGTGGCGTTAAGATACTTTGTGGAACCAGTGTAGGATCGATAAATGCATGTGTAGTAGCTTCACTTATACACCAGCCGGTTGAAAAAATAATTGAGGGTCTTGAACATTATTGGCTGACATTAAAAAGAGAACATGTGTTTATTGAAAACTGGGCACATGCAGGACTTAGATCATTTTTAGGATCACTAAGGCTGGGTCAAGCAGACTTCCAGGGACTGCTTGACAATACTCCTCTTAAAAAAATACTTGAAACTGAAATTAACTGGGAACAACTTAGAAAAAACATAGATGATGAATTAATTTATGCCCTGACTATTTCTGTCACATCTGTAACCAGCGGAAGAACAGTTGTATTTTATGAATCACATGACCCAAACTCCATAAGTGTAATCCCGCGTGATTCTTCCACACGATTTGTTCCTGACAAAATAACCTCTACACATGCTCTGGCATCTACTGCAATTCCAATATTTTTTAAACAAGAATATTTAAGATTTAAGGATCATGATGAAGAACACGGTGACTGGTTTTGTGACGGAGGTCTCAGACAAAATACACCTCTTATGCCGGCACTTACTCTTGGTGCAGACGGGCTTTTAATTATTGGCCTGCATTTCCCTGAAGAAAGATTTACTAATGATACAGAAAGACCAGGACTTTTACTTAATATAGGAAAACTTTTAAACGCGCTGTTTCTGGATCATATAAGATACGATACTCAAAGACTTAACATGGTAAATGAAATTCTGGAATCAATTCATGATCCTGAACTGCTAAAAAAAATAAATGAACAAAGAATGAGAAAAGGGCACAAAGCATGGAGAATTATTCCTGATGCTTTTGTTACACCCAGTATTCCAATAAGCGATATAGCTGAAGATATCTGGGATAAATATCCTGAAACCAGAAAAAGCTTCAGAACGCTGGACTGGCTTTTTAAGCTAGGTAATTTAAAAGGACACTTAAGAGGTGATCTTTTAAGTTATTTCTTTTTTAATCCGTATTATGCAAAAGCTCTTATTGACCTTGGTTACAGAGACGGGCTAGAAAAATTAAACTCATACATATGGGACCCGGTGACAAATAAAAATATGAGGTTTATAGATAAGTTGGCAGGAGATTAATGTCATTTAATCCTAGCTGCTATATCAAAACCAAAATGAAAATTATTTGATGGTCCGCCTACTATGTACTGTCCGAAAGTTGAATAAGGAACATTAGAAACTCCAATGGTCCAGACATGGGTTTCAAGTCTGGATAAAATCTGAAGCCCAAATGCCCATCCGTTTTTTACTTCTTTATATCCGCTAAGCACTGGCGTATACTCACCAAAAACCGAAAGTCTTCCGTTAGGAAGAATCTTTAATGATGCACCTATTGGCAGAGCAAATGTACCTGCTGTTCTTTTATATCCTCTGTGTTTTGGATCAGTAAATGTAAAAAATGATGCTGATTTTGAATTGCCTGATGCAATGGTCGCTGATTTATTCGAGTAGCTGGGCACCAGATAAACTTTCAGCCAGCCGGGAATAACTACCTTTGAAAATATTCCCTGAACATACGGATCAATTGAGTTTTGAATATTATCGGTCTGAAATCCACTTGAAACAGTAAGTCCAAATGGTGCACCATCACCAAAATGTTTTGCTTCTTTAAATACCTGATACTTCAGACCAAGCTCAGATGCATCGGTAAGACTAGATCTAAATGCATGTGCTTCAAGTTTATTTGTGAGTCCGTAATATAATCCAATTCCAGTATAAGCAAATCCATCCAGTCCATAAACGTCCTCTGAAGTAGTTGAATCTATTGGATTTGCAAATCTATGTGTAAAATCAAAACCAAAACCCTTTTTCTTCAATAAATTATCTGTGGGAATGTTATACAGTCTTGAGCCGACAGTAGTAACAGGGGGGCCTTTTGCATATTCTTTCTTTTTCTTTACAGAACCTGATAAAGCAGGATCTTTTTCTTTCTCTTGAGACGTTGCATGCAACGTCTCAACTGATGGTTCAACATCTTCAATCGGCAAATCAAGAGTATATTCCTTACCCTCGATTTCAACTTCTACTGTTTTATTTTTTAAATCGTAATTTAGAATTTTAGGTTCGGCTGCAAACGATGGTATCGCTGTTGCAAAAAAAATTATTATTAAAATAAATGCTCTCTTCACATTCTTCTTGAAGAATAATCAATCGCAATTGTTCCTGTAGAGGCAGGGTAACCCTGCCTCTACAAGGTTTATAATGTAGAAATATAATCAACCAGGTCCTTAATTTGTTCATCCGTAAGTTTAAACTCAAAGAGTTTTTGCATTAGTTTTATAGATCTTTCAATTTGCTCCGGATCTTTTCTCTCACCAATACCTTTTAATGAAGGTATTTTACGTCCTTCTTCAGGATCTACACTCATAGTTTCCATATTCCATCGAAGAGCTGTATCACCATTAGTATGGCAGGTATTGCAGGTGCCGTATTTCCCCTTTACTGAATAAAAAATTATTTTACCAGGATGTTCATTTTTTGCAGAAATAGAATTAAAAATAAAACCAAAAGTAAAAACAAGAAATAAAATATAAATTATTTTCATATAATTTATTATACATAATAAATTATTTAATGGTTTCTATTTAAGCTGCCCAGTTGAATTCTAATTGACGAGAGCTCTGTGCGGCTGATTTAGATACTTTTTCAATATTTGAACCTGCTACAGAGAAATATTTTTTAATGGCTGATAATAATTTTGCAAAAAAGTTGGCATTTGGATCAGCAGTTTTAAATGTCCTGACTCCTTCTTGATAACCTTGATGGATAAGCATATTTCCACCTGCATATGCTTTAACTACGTCATCTGAAAATTGTTCAAAAAATCCAGTAGTATATTTCCCACCATTTGCTCCTAAAGCAGCTGTCCACGCACCTTTCATAGCCTTAAATCCATTGCCAATAATAGGAAGCGCACCGAGTAAAGATACTCCTGCAACAAAAAGGTTCTTTAAGCATCCACCAAAGTCACCTGTTAATAAACTTCCTATGGCACCACTTTTCATAAATCCACCGGTAAGTAATTTGGTAGGATCGCCCACTAAATACATGGCTGCTTTAATACCATATCCAATTGCTACAGGAAGAATAAGAGGAGCATAAAATAATGAAGCTATACCGGCAGCATTAAGGATTATATCAGTCCAACTTCTGTCACCTATAACCATATCAGCAGCACTTACTACACCTAATGTCATTTGTTGAGTCGAAGGAGCAGGTATTCTATAGCCTGCGTATCTTGCAGCTGCTTGGCTGCCTTGTGCTATTTTTGCTCCAATTGCTTCTAGTCCCATTTATTTTTCCTGAAATATTTCTCTTTTATATAAAATAATTTAAAAGGAATCAGAGTGCTGATTCTAATTATAAAAAGGCCGTTTATAGAAAAATTGACAGGGGAAATATTAAGATACAGTAGGAGTTTGCCATGGCAAACTCCTACTGTAGGGACGTTGCGTGCAACGTCCCTACTTTATACGCCTCTATTAACCTTTTCTTAAAGAAAAACCCATTGTACATTTCCTTAATATGAAAACTTACATCTCCGCCTACCTCAATGGTACAAGCACGTAGAAGTCTTACAAATTCCCTGTAATGCATAAAATCATTTTTTTCAAAATAATCTTTCAAGTAGTTTTCTAAGTATTTTTCAAGATCTTTTTCTTTCATGAGACGCCCCGGTGGGGCGTCTTTACTATCATTTTTACCAAGCTCATATACCAGAAGATATCTCATGCTTTTTTTTGCATTGTCAAAGCATCTTTTTAAACTTGAAGACAATGCCTTACTTTTATTTCTTACAAGGTTTAAATAATGATCTAAATCAGCTAGAAGCTCCTTGTCGACGAGATCTGACAGGACCTTATCCAGACTTTCAAATTCTATAGTATTAGCTTCCATGATAAACTATAATTTATGCCAAATTTACAGGAATTGGACTTAATAGATCAAGCACCAAGCAAAATACATCCAACAGCAATAATATCACCTGAGGCTAATATTGCCAGCGGTGTCGAAATTGGTCCATATTCAGTTATTGGACCTGAAGTTGAAATAAAAGAAAATACATACATAGGACCTCATGTAATTATTGACGGCAGGGTTAAAATAGGTCGAAACTGTAAACTCATTGCAGCATGCAGCATTGGTTTAGCTCCGCAGGATCTTAATTATAAAGGTGAACCCACAGGCGTAAAAATCGGTGAGGGAACTGTAATTAGAGAATATGTAACTATTCACCGCGCAAGCAAAGAAGGTTTTACAGTAATCGGGAAAAATTGTTTTCTTATGAATTATGTTCATATCGGACATAATGTACAGCTTGGCAATGATGTCATTATGGCAAACTCATCAATGCTTCCAGGGTATGTAGTTGTAGAAGATTTTGTTTTTATAAGCGGACTTTCCACCATACACCAGCACTGTCGTATTGGTGAATCTGCAATTGTAGGTGCAATGACTGGCAGCAGACTTGATCTTCCGCCATATTTTATCGCTGACGGAAGACCAGCTAAAATTCGCGGAGTAAATAAAATTGGTCTTCGAAGAAGAGGAATAAAAGCAGATGTCAGGGAAGAATTGTCAAAAGCATTTAAAGTTATTTATCTGTCAGGCATAAACATGACAAATGCCCTGGAAAAGATTGAGAAAGAGCTGGTCCAATTTGACGAGATTAAAAAACTGGTAAATTTTTACAAAACATCTAAAAGAGGCGTTGTAGGAATAGACTCTGAAAAAAATGATTCTACTGACACTACCGGTGAATAATTCTAATTAATGACTTTTATAAAAAATATAAAACAAAAACCTTTTTTTGATTTAATCTTAGTCATTTTAATAATTGTTTTTGATCAAATAACAAAATATCTTTTAATGAAAGATGTTGGATTAAATAATACAAAGGCTTTTCTTCCTGGAATTGTAGAGTTTACGCTGGTAACAAATACAGGAGGAGCTTTTAGCCTATTTAAGGAGTTCCCGTGGTTCTTTAAGTTAATCGGGATAATTAATATTTTAATATTTTCTTATCTTACATTTTGTCCTACAGTAAAATTTAAGAACTTAATGAAAACAGGCTTTGCATGCATTCTTGGCGGCACTATGGGAAATTTAATTGATCGATTTTTCAGAGGCGGAGTTATAGATTTTATTAATCTGCAGTTTATGAATTTTGCAATATTTAACGTCGCAGATATTTCTATAGACATTGGAGTCGGACTTCTTTTCATAGGATGGTTTTTACGAGACAAAAAATAATAACTGTTGACAAGCAAACTGCAGGAAAAAGGCTTGACCTGTTTATAGCTCGCTCAGTTGAAAGCATAAGCCGTACTCTTATTCAGAGGCTTATTAAAAATAAATCAATTAAAGTAAACAATAAAAATGAAAAATCAGGATATAAGGTAAAAGAAAACGATGAAATATTTATTTCAATTCCTGAAGCTGCTGAAGCTAATGTCAAACCAGAAGACATAAAACTAGATGTGGTTTTTGAGGATAAAGACCTTATCGTAGTTAACAAACCACAGGGAATGATAACCCACCCTGCAAGTGGCCTATATAAAGGAACACTTGTAAATGCTTTGCTTTATCATTGTAAAAATTCACTATCAGGAATTAACGGGATTTTACGACCAGGGATAGTACATAGGCTGGATAAAGAAACATCCGGATTAATCATTGCCTGTAAAAATGACCATGCACATAATGAAATTGCCAAACAAATAAAAGACAGAAAAATAAAAAAATATTATTATGCAATTGTGCATGGAAAAGTAGAATACAATCAGGGGAAAATAAATAAGCCTATTGGAAGAGATAAAATCCATAGACATAAAATGGCAGTAGCGCAGGGCGGGAGAACTGCAATTACTCATTGGAAGATTCTTAAAAAAGTAAATGCTCTTACCTTGCTTGAATGCGAGTTGGAAACAGGTCGTACACATCAAATAAGAGTGCATATGAAAAGCATTGGTCATCCAATAGTCGGCGATAAAACTTACGGGGGAAAAAATGACACCTGTACAATGATGCTGCATTCATATAAACTTATTTTTACTCATCCAACAAGCGGTAAATTAATCACCCTGGAAACCAAAATGCCTGAAAGATTTAAAAAATTTATAGAAGATGTAAAATAGTAGGGTAAAAAACTTATGAAGACAATATCTAAATTTTTGGGATTTATTTTCTTTTTAATAATTTTTGTGGTTATTTTATTTAATCTTTCAAATCAAATAAGCGTAGAAACAAGTTTTTTAAGCCTCAAAACAAATATCGGGTTTTTAATCTTTGCAAGCACGGTTTTAAGTTGTATAGGAACTATATTACTTGGTTATTCCCAGGGCATCTTTTTTAAATCTGACAGAAAATTAAAAAATCAAATTGAAAGTACAAAACTAAGTTACGAAACTGAAACTGAAAAAGTAAAACAACTGGAAGCAAAAATTAAAACACTTGAAGAAGCACTTAAGATGGCCAGTAGGAAATAGAATTGGCGTATTACCACAACCCCGGTACTTTAACACCAGGTTTTACTGTATCCAGAGGTTTATAATGGGCAGCTGGTTTAAATCCTGATTTATCTTTAGCACTATCAAGTATAGGTTTCTTTATACCTTTAATTTCTTTTTCTTCAGGTAAAATCGGTTCTGCTGCATATGCACTTTGTCCAAATATAGGTATTCCAGGAGCAGGCGCCAAAGGACCAAAATGTGCATCTTTAATTTTTACAAGTGTAAATTCGATTTCATCAAAAACATATCCAATGCATTCAGGAGTATATTCAATTTCATATCCACGTGCCACAATCCTTCTGGGAGAAATAAACTCATATTTAAGTTTTCCGTTCAGCCATAATTGTCTGACTAGGCTTTGTTCATGTAAGTAATCATCGAGCTTTACTGTATAAGAATAAGTAAGATCATAAGGATCAAGTACAGCTTTAAATCCAAAATTATGATATTCAATATTTTCATCTAGATTAGGATCAAAATAAATATCTTTTGTATGTGTGTGCTTGGCATTTACTTTAAAGAAATCAGCTCCTCGGGCAGAAATAATTACTTCTTTTTTCTCAATGTCTCTGCTTTCAAAAGGCAGTCTGGCATTACAGTGTACATTCGCTATTGGCTTTTTTAAAAGAGGATTAATTTTTCTGCCAAGAGTTTTTTTAGTCAGCTCCCATGTACCGTCTAGGTTTGGAAAATATTCATGATCAAAACCTAAAGAATATCTCTTAGGTTCTTTATCAAAATCTTTAATATCTAAAGCAGCTTTTTTAAGCTCATATCTTTCAAGGACCTTATCGTAATCATTTTCATTATCTGCACAAATTGCCGGCAGATAAAATGACATTATGAATAAGGTTATAAATATTGAAAATGTTTTAATTTGATTCATACATCTATAAAAAGGACTTGAAATATCTTACTTGACAGTAAAATCTGGTTAAGATTTAGTTAATCTTTCTTTTCTTCATTAATATGCTCTGGTTTTTTAGCTTCAGTGTCATCAGCTTTATTTTTAAAACTTTTTAGCTTTTTTTTAATTAGTTCTTTATCAAGAGTTTCCACTGCAAATTCAAACTTAAAAACACCAAGAATATTTAAAAGTACAAGAACTATTAACCAGAGGATAAGAGCCTGCCATAAGTTAATGGAAATATCCGTATAAGTCTTTCCTATTGTGCCGTTCCATAATGCTTCAATTAGCACTATAGGTAAAAATAACACCAAACCTGCAGTTAAAAATGCAAAAAGTATAGTGGTTAAAGAGTTAACCTTATAAATTTTCATTTATTTATATAGCCCTCGACAAGCTCGGGCTTCCTTATCTGATTCTTTCCGTCTGCCCGGATTTGCCGGGTAAACCGTACAAATCCTCCAATTGTTAATTTGTTTAATACTGTTCATGTAGTCATTTTACCAATTTTAAGAACTCTTGTTCAGTTAAAACAGGTATACCAAATTCTTTGGCTTTTGTTAATTTTGAACCTGGATCAGAGCCACATACCAAATAGTCTGTATTTCTACTTATACTGCTTGCTGCTCTTGCTCCGTGATTTTTAATTAATTCTTCAGCTTCATTTCTTGTTAAGGATTCAAGAATACCTGTAACAACAAGAGTCTTACCGGAAATTTCACTTTCTTTTCTTTTAATTTTTTTTACCTCAGGTTTAATCCCGGCTTTCTTAAGTTTCTCAATCATTTGTTTTGAGTAAGTAGTTGAAAAATAGTCTACAATTGACTTTGCAATTTTTGGACCTATGCCGTCAATTTTTATCAGCTCATCAAGTGAAGCATCAGAGAGTTCTTCAATGGAATGAATCCTGGAAGATAAAAGTTCAGCAATGGTTTTCCCTACATGCCTGATCCCAAAAGCATAAATCAAACGATCAAGCGTACGGTTCTTACTGTTTTGAATAGATGTAATTGCATTAGTTGCAGATTTTTCAGCCATTCTTTCCAATTCTTCAAGATCTTTTTGCTTTAAGAAGTATAAATCTATTGGATCATTAATTAGTTTGTTTTTAAATAATTGTTCAATTAATGATTCGCCTACACCATCAACATCCATTGCATCCCGTGAACACCAATGATCTATTCTTCTTTGTACTTGTGCCGGACAATTAAAATTTACACATCGTAGTGCTGATTCATCTTCTTCTCTTTCAATCCTAGAATGACAAACAGGGCATTTTGAAGGTAGTTTATATTTCTCTTTTTTATGATGTCTTTTTTCTTTATCTACTTCAACAACCTCAGGAATAATTTCTCCTGCTTTCCTGACAGTTACAATATCTCCTTCTCTTACATCAAGTTTGTCAATTATGTCCTGATTGTGAAGACTGGCTCTTTTAACAACCGTACCAGCAAGTAAAACCGGCTCCAGGTTTGCCACAGGAGTAAGAGCACCTGTTCTTCCAACATCACATGAAATAGAAAGTACTTTTGTTTTTGCTTCTTCAGGCGGATATTTATATGCTATTGCCCAGCGCGGGCTTTTTGCAGTAAAACCAAGCTCTTCATGCAGAGAAAGATTATTTACTTTTATTACTACACCATCAATTGCATAAGGAAGTTCACGTTTTTTTTCATACCAGACATTACAAAAATCTCTTACTTCTTTTAAATTGTGACAAAGTTTAGAAGTTTTGTTTATTTTAAATCCAAGCTCATACAGCATTTGCAGACTTTCCCAGTGCGTTGTTGGTAACCTGTCATTGCGAGCCAACGGCGAAGCAATGACACAAGCATCCCAAACACCAGCATAAATAAATATATCTAAATCTCTGTTAGCTGTAATCCTGGAATCATATTGTCTAAGTGAGCCACTTGCTGCATTTCTTGGATTTGCAAATATTTTTTCTTCTTTTTCTTTTTGTTCATTATTTAATTTTTCAAAACTTTTAATTGGCATAAAAACTTCGCCGCGAACTTCGAGTAGACCATTTACTGATTTATTTAAAATTAATGGTATTGATTTTATAGTTTTAATATTGTTTGTAACATCTTCGCCTACATCGCCATCTCCACGAGTAGCACCTAGAGTTAATAAACTGTCCTTATATGTAAGCGCAACTGCAAGCCCATCAATTTTCATTTCACAGACATAATCAATATCCTGCTTACCGCCCAGAACACGGAATATTCTTTCTTCCCATTCTTCTAATTCTTCAAAACTTACTGCATTATCCAGACTGTACAGAGGTGTTTTATGTGTAACCTTTTTAAAGATCGATACAGGTTCTGTGCCTATTCTTAAGCTAGGACTGTCAGGAGTAACAAGTTCAGGATATTTCTTCTCAAGTTCGATTAATTCTCTCATTACAGCGTCATAAACTGCATCATCTACTTCAGGATTATCTAAAACATAATATGCATGATTCCATCTGTGGAGTTTTTTTCTTAATTCTTCTATTTTTTGTTTTGTTTCTTTAGTAACCATGTTTTACAGAATGAGTATATATTCTATTACTGGGTATATAATATTCTAGCGGCTGGACAAATGTAGAGTGTCAAATGTAGAATGCAGAATAAGAAAAGATTTTTAATTTTTAAAAAATCATCATTCAAAAATCTACATTCTACAATTTCCTTATCGGGGCGTGGCTCAGCTTGTAGCGTCTGAATAGAGTTATAAGGTTAGAGTTTTAATTCCTCGCATGATGGAAAAAATTTCGGGGCGTGGCTCAGCTTGGTAGAGCATCTGCTTTGGGAGCAGAGGGTCGCACGTTCAAATCGTGTCGCCCCGAGAGATTGTTCAATATAGGTAGTAGTTTGTTGTGTCTTACTGTGTCCTGCTGGAAAGCAGGGCAAGTTGGATACTTTGACACTTGATGAGGTAGCTGATGATTTAAGGCTATCAAAGCGTTCAATTTTAAGGCTAGCAAAGGCTAAAGACTTACCTACAATTACAAAACCTTTTCCAGGTGGGTTTACGTATCTTGTACCACTAAATAGTTACTTGGAATGGAAAAAGATAAGCCACTTAAAAAAGAAAGAAGAAAACTACTTATCAAACAGTACCTTTATTAAAGAGCAAATAGATGAGTGGTTAGACTGGTTAGAAAAGGGAAAGCTCACAGGGAAACCCTTAAGTGAAAAGACAATTAAACTTTATATCTACTGCACAGATATTTATTGGGATAAGTTAACTGTAAAAAGAGGAAACAGAAGTTCTTTAATTTCTGTAGAGAATTTAAGACAGGTTCTTGGAGATATAGACCCTAAGAGCTTTAGTATAAAAGATAACTTATATAAGGCTATAAGGTCTTTTATCAAGTACCTAATTATAAAAGCTTTAGCAGATAAAAAACTCTTAGAAGAATTAAAAGAACTGAAACCCAAAAGGTTTTACCCTGCTAAAAGACTTCATTGTAGTAGTGATGACTTTGAAAAACTATTAAGAGAAGGTTCTACATGGCATACAGGACAAGCACCTTATGACGTTATCCTGAACAGTACAACGATAGCAACGATAGGTTTAGCAGGTTTAAGGGCTAGTGAACTATGTAATCTTAGGCTTCATGATGTTGATTTAGTAAACAGAAAACTTTTTGTTTATCTGGGTAAGGGTAAGAAAAATAGATATGTAGGAATTTGCAACAGACTTTATGACTACTTGGTTAATTATTTAAAGCTAAGGCCAAAAACAAGTTTAGAAAACTTCTTTGTAACTACTATAAGGTCAAGTAATGAGCCAGTACCATTTACACCAGCTACACTTTTGAGAAAAGTAAAAAGGTTATCAAAAAGAGTAGGTATAGAAGTAAATGTTCATGGACTTAGAAGAACCTTTGCAACGATAGCTGCTAATAGTGGAAAGCCGATTAATATTATTTCGTTGGCATTAGGACATTCTGATTTAAAAACTACACAAGGATATTTAATGACTAGCCAGGATGAAGTTGTTAGAGAGATGCAGAGGTGGTAACATAAATACATCGTATATAAAAGTTGAAGTAATAAAATGCCAGTCAAATATAAAACAAAAATACCAAAGTATTTTGAGTTAATGAACCCTTTACTTAAGGCCATCAAAGAGCTTGGTGGTTCTGGTACTAATGATGAGATATATAAAAAAGTAGTTGACAATGAAAGATTTACCGAAGAACAGTTATCAATTCTACATAATCCGGAAAAAGATAGTAGGACTGAGATTGGTTATAGGCTAGCGTGGACACAAACTTATCTTAAAAAATATGATCTAATCAATAATACTTCAGCAAAAGGTGTATGGTCTCTTACTAAAAAAGGAAAAGAAACTGAAACAGTAAACCCAGATGTAATAGTCGATTATGTTAAGTCTCAAAAGTTACCAAAAGAGAAAGATACTTATAAGGAAGCTGAATTAAAAAATGATAGTGAAACATTTCAAGAGGATGAAAATAATTGGAAAAATCAATTACATCAATTATTACTCAATATGCCACCGGCCTCTTTTGAAAGGTTAACTCAAAGATTATTAAGAGAAGTTGGATTTATAGAAGTTGAAGTAACTGGTAAAAGTGGTGATGGTGGTATTGATGGTAAAGGCATACTAAAGTTAAATGATTTGTTTGATTTAAGAGTTGTTTTCCAGTGTAAAAGATATAAAGGTTCTGTTGGCCCTTCTGAAATTAGAGACTTTAGAGGTGGTGCTGATGGAAGAGGAATAGATAAAAGGTTATTCATAACAACTGGTTCTTTTACGAGAGATGCAATAAAAGAAGCAAATAGAGATGGTGCACTGCCTGTCGATTTAATTAATGGTGAACAATTAGTAAATAAGCTTAAAGGACTTTCGTTAGGATTAAAAACCAATGTTAAAACTATGGAAGAAGTTGAAATAGATAGAGAATGGTTTGAGGAACTTTAAAAAGAACAATCAATAATGTATGCCAAAAGTATTTATTTCATACAGTAGTAAAGATAAAGAGTTTGTTGAACATCTTACAAATAAATTAAAAAAGGACAATATTGATTATTGGCTAGATGAAAAAGATCTAAATATTGGAGATGTTCTAATAGAAGAAATAAGTGCTGGGATAATGAAATCTGAATATGTGGCGATTATCATATCAGAGAACTCTAATAAATCTAATTGGGTAAAAAAAGAACTTAGCATAGCTATAAATAGAGAAGTGAATGAAGGCAAAAAAGTTGTACTCCCTATAATTATCCATGATTGTCCATTCCCAGACTCTGTTGCAGATAAGCTTGCAGCTAATTTTAAAGATAAAAGTAAATATGAAAATGAATATAAAAGATTACTAAAAGCAATGAATATTGTTGCAAATACTAAAGAATTAAGTTATGATTCAAAAAACGAACCAGCTCAAGTCCCAGGTGAATATGTTAATTTAGCTGATACATTTGAAGATATAAAAATTATAGGAATAGATAAAAGTAAAATCAGCAAAAATGATGATGGCACATTTAATATATATTTTAAACTTAGTGATGAACAAAACCCTACATGGGTTGAAATATTTGACGATGAAGCTAGGTTTCCAAAGGTAAGTTTATACCGTTACTCCTGGATAGAAGGTCAATATGCGGTTGCTAAGTGCCCCTTAGATGAAATAGAAATGCAGTTAAATGGACTTAAGATTAATCTTCAAGGTACAAATGCAAAGTTTAGGGAAGCACTAATACACCACGATTCTAGACAAAGGAAAAAACATGCAGAAAAAAAAGAAGAGGAAAGTAAAAAAGATCTTCTCTTTGATTCGTTAGACTTTGGCTAACCAAATAAAAGAAAGATTCTTCTGGGAGGACTATATGTTAAATAAGAAACCATATGTTTTTATTGCATACAATAAGAATGATAAAAAGTTTGCTCAAGAATTAAGAAGTAGGTTGTTAAAAGATGGAGCAAATGTATGGCTTGATGAGGATATGCTTAAAATTGGTGCACCTTTATTGGATTCTATAAGTGAGGGGATAGAGGATGTTGATTTTGTTGCAGTAATATTATCTGGCAATTCAGTAAAATCAAATTGGGTAAAGAAAGAATTAAGTTTGGCTAATACTAAAGAGGTTACGAAGTCTAAAGTTGTTACTTTACCGATCTTGCTTGATGATTGTGAAATACCTCATTCAGTATCGGATAAAGTGTTTGCTGATTTTAGAAATGATTCAGAGTTCGAATCTGAATACAGTAAAATCTTAAGGACTGTAGGTCTGCCAGTAAGTACAAATGAAGCTGTGCCTAGTATGAGTAGTAATACTGAGCAAATTAAAACAATTGGTAAGCTTAATCGAAACTTTAAAAACTTGGCAAAAGAATTATATAAAGATGTTCTTTCTGAAAGAGTAAAAATTAAAAATGTTGATTTATCTGGTAATCCAGGTTATAGAACTACAATTGCCATTCCCTTAAACTTTAAAGAGATTGAATTAGAGAAAGAGAAGCTAAGAAAAGTTTTGAAAAGATCATCCATTTGCTACGATGCCTACCTTCCTGCAATTCATTATTCTGAAGAAAGTAACGTTTACTTTCCTTCTGAAAATGAAGATGGATACTTTTTAAATCTTAATTGGACAAATAAAACATATGATAAAGAAACTGATGCTAGATATTTTTATTGGAATGCAAAGTATAATGGCATTTTAGTTTGTGATTCTTTCCTAGAAGAAGACTCATATCCTTGGAGAGGCAGTTATCTGGGCAAACCAAGAAATATGGGGGTTTTTGACCCTGAAGAACAAGCTAGAAGTTTAGCTAGAATAATTGCTCCTTTATCTATTTATTATGATTCTTTAGATATAAATGATATTTATATTGCTGTTTTATATCAAAATATGTCTGGTAGAGCAATTGGGTTTAGACCAACATCAGAATCCAGAGCAGATTCCTATGCGTACAGATCAAAAGCTTCTGAGCAAGAGTTGATAATTGATGGATATCAGTTTACTTTAAAAGAGTTAAAAGAAATGCCTGAAAATGTTGTATTTAAATTACTAAAAGAGATAACAATTTCTTTCAGATACGAAGGTAATGTAAACATCTTAGGATTTGCAAAAAAAATGTTAGAAAAACCAAAGCCATTTTAAAGATTGTTAACTGTTATGTTTTAGCTAATTACCATTAGCTAGTCTAAAATAAGAATATGATGAGAAGTAAAAGCAAACCATTTAAAAATTACAGACAAGCTAGACCTTTCTTAAAATGGGCTGGGGGTAAATCTCAACTACTAGAACAATTCGAATATTATTACCCACAAGAACTTAAAGATAGAAAGATAGAAAGATATATAGAGCCATTTATTGGTGGTGGAGCAGTCTTTTTTAAGGTCTTTCAAGAATATCAAATTAAGGATGCATATCTTTATGATAAAAATGAAGACCTGATTTTAATCTATAAAGTTTTACAGAAAGATTTGTCAGATCTCTGTGAATGTCTAGAGAAGTTTTCACTTAAATATCATAAACTTGACAATGAAAACAGAGAAAAGTTTTTCTATAATAGTAGAGAAAAACTAAACAATAGTCTTCAAAAGCTTAACTTCAAGAAGTATTCTAACGACTGGGTAGTAAGAGCCGCTCAACTAATTTTTTTAAATAAGACTTGTTATAATGGGCTTTTTAGACTAAATAAAAAGGGAGAGTTTAATACACCTTTTGGCAAATATAGTAATCCTTTAATTTTTGATAAAGAAAACTTGGTAAATGTATCAGAGTTATTGCAAAGAGCCGAAATAATACTTGGCGATTTTCAAGATTGTAGATTAAAAGTAAATGACAAGTCTTTTGTTTATTTTGACCCACCTTATAGACCATTAAGTAAAACCGCTAGTTTTTCATCTTATTCAAAGTATGAGTTTAATGATGAAAATCAATTACAATTAGCAAAGTTTTATAAAGAACTAAATAATACAACTAATGCCAATCTTATGCTTAGTAATTCCGATCCAATGAATGTAAATCCTGAGGATGATTTCTTTGAAAAGCTATACAAAGATCTTCACATTCATAAGGTTTCTGCAAATAGAATGATTAACTCAAAAGCTGATAAAAGAGGGCAAATCAAAGAACTTTTAATATTAAATTACTCTGTTTCAAAAATGCAAACTATAAAACAAATGAACATATTAGACATCCTAAATCATAAAGCAGAAAAAAGAGAACTTCAAAAGACCGGAGCCTTTGTGTGAAATACTCTGAAGTCTACAAGAATAGGATAGGTTGTAACTCACCAAAAGAAGTTTTTGATTATTTAATATTAACTTTGAAGGAGGAAATCAAGCAATGGGATTATTTTATTAATTGGGATAAGGTGTTAAAAAACACTAAACGATACAAAGATAAATTATCTCTGCTTAATACTTTAATTGGCAAAAATAATATTGAGGCTGAATTAGTTAACTTCTTAAAAGCAGAGCCCTCTATATGCCAAATATTACCAGCATTAATTGCATATAGAGAAGGAGAAAAAACGGGTAAAGTTAAAATATTAACCAATCACTCTTCCTCTCCATTCGAATATAAGGAATATGAGTTTTTACATACCACCTCAATTAGTGATGGAGATATTCAAAAAGTTATTGAGTTTATAAAATCAACTGGCTTCTTAGAGCTTCTAATTAATAAGGATATTACCAGTATAGTTGATTATTTTATTGGCTTGGAAGCAGGGCTAGATACAAATGCCAGAAAAAATAGAACTGGCAAAGCTATGGAGACAATTTTAGAAAACTTGATTGAAAAGATATGCTTGGAAAATAATTTAGAGTATATCCGACAAGCAACAACAAAAAAAATCAAAAATAAATGGGGATTGGAATTATCCTTTGATAAATCCTCTCTAATTATAGATTTTGCTATTTACAATAAAGCAAAGCTCTATCTGCTTGAGGCAAACTTTTATAGTGGCGGTGGCTCAAAACTAAAATCAACCGCTGGCGAATATAAAACTTTATTTAAAACAATAAATAATCAAGGACACAATTTTATATGGATTACTGATGGAGAAGGTTGGAAAACATCCTCTCTTCCACTAGAAGAAACATTTAATCATATTGATCACTTGCTTAATCTTGAAATGGTTTCTAAAGGACTCTTAGAAGATATAGTAACAATGAATCTATAAGATTCATTACTCCTTCAAATCCAAAACCCAATCAGCACTAATAGAATAGATATCACAAAGAGCTTTGAATTTTGAAACAGGGATTTCAGTTTTACCTTCTTCTAACTTAAAGAGATTTACTCTATGCATTTTGATTTTGTGTGATTCATAGAGTAGATTTACTGCTCCTTGAAGTGACAAACCCATTGATTCCCTTGCTTTTTTGAGTTTTTTATACCACTTAGCCAACTGTTTAACCTCTTAAATACAGGTTAATTGGCTAAGAATGGTGCTGTTATATACTATATAACAACAATGTAGTATATGAGATAACAAGACTGTTCTTTGCTGGATTGTAAGGAGTTAAGAAATATGAAAACTGTAAAAATCAGCATACCTCTAGTATTAGCATTAATTTTATATACAGCATTCTCTTATGCTACATACGCCGAAAGTGGTTCAGATAAATATACTCCAACTAAACTTGAATGGCTTATGAACTACTTAAATTCATACTCAAATTCATTGCCTCGAGATTCCTATGATTGTTTAGTAAGATATGAGCCTAAGCCACCTAATACAGTTAATGTAACAATTATCTATGGCTTCAGAAAGTGTCCAAGTAAAACTGAGGCTGAAACTACACTTAGTCTTGCAGAGGGGACGATAAGAGAGTTTGCACATAAAAAAAATTGGAACTGGGTAAATACTCAAGGAGAATTAAAAGAAATTAGCCAAGCAAGGCAAGAAGGTAACCAAGCTGTGAAAGAAAGCGCAGAGAGGGCTCTACAAATACTAATTAAAGATCTTGGCAAAGATCATCCAGAAGTAAAAGATTTTCAGCAAAAATTAAACGAATGGTTTGATAAATACTAAAGAGACAAATAAATAGTCAGCTGTTCCACCTACAAACACTCTAGAAATATATAAGTCTAGTAACTAAATATAAAACCAAGCCCAATCTAAACTTTTCCTCTCGTCCCACTCCACCCACCAGAGTATAGTCAAAAAGTTTAGGTAGAGCAAGAGGTGTTATCCTGCAACATTTTTGATTTATATAATTTCTATTTTCAGATTCATAGTAAACTACAATCCAAAAAGTTTAATTTACATAATTTAATAACTAAGGAAGACCACAAAAATCAAACAAAGTATCGTAGCTATCGTAGACCAGGATTACTTACGACGGTAACGACGATACTTTAAGGCTATTCTTTTATGTTCGAGTTTTTAATTAGGATATATCTTGCTTTACCGTGACCTCTTGATAGCAATATTCCTTCATTTTGGAAATTTACTTTAAGTCTAAACAGAGATTCGCTAAGTTTATTTGCACCTTTAGGCCACTCTGAGTCTTTAGTATCAATATTAAGTTCTTTTGCTATGTATTGAAGCTCTTTTCTTAAATCGGAGGCAGAACCTTTCCAATCAGACTTATCTTCCATCAACTTGATAACACAATCTCCAACTAAAGAAGTAGAAATGACCTCAGAATTCTGTGAATCAACATTAGAACTATAAGTTTGCAGAAAATCTTCTTTTGTAAAACCTAATGCTTCAGCAATAGCACAACCCCAAAGAGTAAAATCAGCCATTCTTTCAAGCTTCTCCAGCTTTAGGTTTTGCTTGATATTTATTGCTTTAACAATTACATTGAAAATACCACCAAGAATCTTAGGCTTGTCTAATTCTAGCTGTTTGTACAGTTCATCTTCTCGTTTCCAATTACCATCAGAAATTCTCTCCAATTCAATTAATATACTTCTTTCCAATACATCTGACTTTTTGGTAGTTATATTAATTCCATTTATCCCAACAAACCTTTGAATGTTATATATTACATCATCATCATTAGTATATAACTCTCTTTTGGTAAGTCCGCATCCTGTTACAACCCTACACAAAGTATCAGAACACTGATCACTAAGTTCTGAGACATTATCATAGAAACAACACCATTGATGTGACATTTCTTGTATCAAGTCATTGACGCTACTCCTTAAGGTATTTAAGCCTGCTGGAGATGGATCAATAAGATTTTTCAAGATCTTCAGAAATGTTGATTTAGCTGCACCTTGAGGTCCATAAACATTAACAATAGGATGAGGGAATCCATATATGAAACCACACACAATTATGACTAAAACTAATAGCTCTTGCTTTTTATCTTTTAAATTTAAATATTTTAGTATAAGTTTAATATCACCATTATGTTCAGGGATCACTTGCACAGATTGTTGGGAGTATCTCTTAAACAGAATTGGTACTTGCTCAATTACTTCCCAGCCATCCTGTGTAACTTGTACTGCTTTCCACTTGTTATCTGCAAGATCATACCAATATTCATCACTGCTTCTCTTTGCAACTCTTACAAATAACTTATGTTCTTCCCCTTCAAACAAAGCTTTATACTCAAGGATTGATAAAGCTTGATTAATCAATTCAGGACTTGAACGCTTTCCAAGCATTTCCCAGCAAAGACCTGAAAGTAAAGTTTTAAACTTTTTACTTCTAAGCGAACATGTTTCATAGTGATCTTTTATTTTAATCCGTATATAAGGCTCATTGGTGGAATCATAAAAAAGCTTTGACTCAGAGAATAAGCTATCAATAACAAAAGAAAGTACATCATTACCAGGTATAGCACCTACTGCAATAGAGGAGTTGCATTTTCGATTTCTTTTGTCAATCTCTATTCTTTTAAGGGTATCAAAGATAAGTTGCAACTCATTCTCTTGAGTATCATCATAGTCCTTATTGCAAATTGATTTAAATTCTTTCCATACATTAGTATCAATATCATAATCTTTAAGTTTGAAAAATAAATTCTCAGCTATCTTAGAGAAATGACTTTGCCTTTCTAAAAGCACAGAGAATTTTTGTAGGTTTTCAATCTCACCTTCGAGATACATGTTGAGATCTGACACTGGCAGGAAAATAATACTGGCTTGAGGATACATCATTTTAATTTTTATTGCTTCTGCTATTCCTGGATTATCATGATCAAGACAAATTAGTATTCTATTGAAGTTTTTAAAATGAATATCTTGATCTAGTTTAGAGGTTACATTAACTCCATGCACACTACAAACCGGATAATATTTAGACGAAAAGTTTTCATCAACTAGACCTTGTAAAGCAAAAAGATTAGTGAACCCTTCTAGTAACAATAAAGAATCCTGTGATTTATAGTCTAAAGCTGCACAAAAGCTTGGTTTAATTTTTTTGTTGCTTTTAGGAAACCATCTATCACCTTTATCACTGAGTGGTTTTAGTTTATACCTGTCCCCAACTGGTATTGCTAATACTTTGTTTCTGTTACACCATTTAATATTATTTACTGCGGCAACTTTATCTGGATTAGCAATGTATTTTACACGCTCCAAGTATATTTTGACTCTGTCAGGTAGATCTATTAAATCTAGTTTTTTTGCTCTCCAATCATCCGTACTATTTTTTTTTGTAAAGTAATCTCTTATATCATTTGAGATTAAATATGTGTGTGCTTTGTTTGCAAAACAATCATATTTATTGTCTGCTTCATTAAATCTGAAATTATCCTCCCTTGTATCTCCACCTTCTTGCTTACAATATTTGCAAGCAAATGTATATTCGTTACCAGACTTCTTGGAATCACCAAGAATTTGTTTTAAAGCTTCTAAACGCTCTTCAGCTGAAAATATAGGCATGTTTTCTCCTTCTGACCTTACTGGTCAAATAATTTTTTTAGGAAAATAAAAATCAGGTTATAATTATATTGTTGAAATAAATTAATACCTTAATAGCCCTACACCCATAGGGCTATTTTTTTATCTCCTTTTTCTTTTTGAGTAATCACTTTTAATTAAGCTTCGAATATATGATGAGACTGGTCTGTCTTCTTCTACAGCGACCTCTTTTGCTTTAACCCATGTTTCATCATCTACAGAGACACAACGAAGAGTAGGTCTTACTCTTATGTCAGTTTCTTCGCTTTGCATAATGATTGCCTCCTTTGATTTTAATCTTACCGTGCTTGTGTTTCTTTTTCTATTCAGAACATCTGGTTTACATTAACTTAAATTCTTTGAATATAGCTTTTATTATTGTTTTATATACTTAAAAAGCAAAACAATCACATTGAAAATCAATCTTCATATTTCGTTATACAAAAACCTCTGAAACCCAGTAGGGAAGCGGTGTATACACTAGCTTAGTGTGTACTAAGTTTTTTATTTTGATGTTAGTAGTACATACTAAGAGTTAAAATATTTTGTTGTTGGTGTGGAACATGCACTGAGATTAAGAGGTTTTAAGTGGCTGCTATCCAGCTTGCATACAATGCAAAGCATAGATTATAATAAGGAAAGTAGAATTTAAAATGAGGAGTTAATAGTATGAATACAAAAGAAATTAATCTGCATGTATTAAAGCAAGCAGAAGAACTTGTCAATGTAATGGATGAATGTGAAATAATTTGTGCTGTGCTTCAAAAACAAAGTAATGGCACAATTAAATCTAATTGTTTTTCGTCACCTTCGTTGTATGATAAACCCAAGACAGTAAAGAGTATTTTGACTGATATTATTAAGGCTTTACCAACTGGAAAATTTGTTAGAGAAGGTGAAAGTATAGGGGTTGGGTATGAAGTTGAAAGGGAAGTTAGGGTTGAAAATAATAGCATCTAGTTTATTTTGACATGTAGCAGTTTTATTTAAATATTTTTATGGACGTTTTTCTTGATACCAATGCTTTATGGGATGACTTACTCTTAGAAAAAGATTACTTTAATCTGTTAATAAATTATGTGCAAAAATCAAAATCAAAGATTATTATTCCACAAGTTGTAGTCTCAGAGCTTGAGTGGGAGTACCAAAAAAAAGTAACAATGCACCTTGCAAATCTCAAGAAAGCCACAGGCTTTTTTCGGGAAAGTGGAGTAGAAATCAAGTTAGAGCATATTGCTCCTGAAAAGCTACTGAATATATACAAAGATAGGCTTTCATATAAATTTAACATTGAATATAAAAAGTACATTGAAATCTTACCTCCAAAACCTGAATATATTGAGCAACTATCTCATAGATCTATAAGAAGCATTCAACCTTTTATCTCAAGTGAAAAATCAAAAGATAGAGGGTTTAGAGATTCCCTAATATGGCTCACATTAATAGATAGGATGAAAGGTAGCAAACTTCCTTGTGCTCTAATTAGCAATGATGGAACAGCTTTTGGTAAAAGTGGAAAACTAATGCCTGAACTGGAAAAAGAAGCCAAAGAGAATGATTTTGAATTGCTGTATTATAACCAATTAAGTAACTTTGTAGAAGAAAAATCTGATCTCTTAGAATACTTAGATGAACAGTTTATTAAATCTCATCTCAAGAATGAGGAAATAATCCAGCTTGTATATAAAGTAGCCAATGAATTACCCCAGGATGAAATACTAAAACAATATACATTAAAGAATGACGGTACTGATATTGCAGAGGGTATTCAGGAAATAAAAATTGGCGGTGTTACCTTTGCTGAATGCAGAAAGTATGAAGATGATAAAGGTATAACAAGGATTTTAACTACTTACTTAGTTAATCTTAGACCACTTATATTTAAATGGTCTCTTCCTGATAAAACCTCTAAGATCGTAAGAGATTTTTGTCAAGATGTATACTTAAAAATATCTTCTAGACTGACTACAGATGACAAACTAATTGACCATAATTTGGAAGAACATATATTTATTGATGTAGTTAATATAAAAAACAAATGATTTTTAGAAGGAATAAAAAGTATCGTAGCTATCGTTGATATTAAGTCAAAGAATCTTAGATTTAACTCTAGCCACACAAGCAGCAACATAGTTTCCCCACACCCCATTGATCAAAAATCCCCAAAGGGTGGTGGGTGTTTTTGATATGAATTAAGTAGTTGCTTGATTGACTTTCTCTATGACTATGTAAATGCTAACTATATACTTTGTAAATAAATGTGGGTACAATATATACGTATGGTTCTCATAACTTAAAAAGTTAGCAGGACATAGCAGGACACAGAAAACTAAAAAGACTATCGTTGAAATCATTGCAGACAAAAGGTTTCAACTGCTTCTGAGGTGCTTTGGGAGCAGAGGGTCGCACGTTCAAATCGTGTCGCCCCGAGAGTTGTAATAACATAGATATTGAAGGAGAGCATTTAATGAAACCATTAGCAAAGGTTTATACACCAATAACTTCAGGTGGAGCTATTTATCAACGAATGGGTCTTGGCTATGTTGATTGGCAAGATGCTTATTGGTCAGTTGGAGTTATTGAACCTCAACATTCTGTGGATGCTTATACAAAGAAGCAAGGAGGATTACTAGAACAAATTATTCCACTATTTGCAATGAATGAAAAAGTAGAAGTTTCAATTCCTTCAACGGGGGAAAAAATTATTGGGACAGTAAAGGGGTATAAAAGAGCTAAAACTAGAGCTAAGACAAAAGCGAAATGTCTAGTTATGGGTGTAGTGCCAGATGGACAAAAAAAGACTAAAAATATTTATATAGATCCATGGGAGCTAGACTTTAGAAATACAATAAACATGAGAGTAGAGAAAGGAGAAAGTCCATTAATAGCTAAATTAATAGGTGAAGATGGTAATGTTTACTTTGAGATCAAAAATCTTACTCATAAAAAATTACCGGCAGACAGAGCAGAATTCATAAATTTCGAATGAAGGTCTAAATCTATCTAAAATCTGTAAAAACCCCATTTGTTCAAATCGTGTCGCCCCGATTTTAGAGGATCAGAAAGCATTTAACCCCAACTCATTAAAGATTTGTTTCCATGGTAATATTTCAATTTCTCCTTGCTTTTGTCTTCTATCTACAAGACTTACACAAAAAAGTTTTGCTCTTTTGCAAGCTTCTTTAAATGATCGAAGTCCATTAAGTGTTTTAGAGTCCATATTAGATGATGATTTTATTTCAATTGCAAAAACTTCTTTAGTTGGAGATTCAACTATCAAATCAACCTCTGCTCCATCACTTGTCCTGTAAAATGAGAATTCAAAATCTTTTTTCAAATAACGCGAAAGTCTCATTATTTCAAGAATAATAAAATGTTCAAATGCTTTTCCATATAATGAAGTCCCTTCCTCTAGTTCAAGAGAGATTTGTTTTGACAAAGCTCTTTGAACGCCAGTATCAAAAAAATAAAATTTTGGGTGTTGTACAAGTTTCTTTCTGGCTGATTTTGCATATGGAAATAAATGAAATCCTATCAAAGTATCTTCTAAAATTTGAAAGAATTCTTTGACAGTTCTTCTCTCATTACCTGTTTCTCTGGCAAGATTGCTGTAGCTTATTATATTGCCATTTTCATCTGCTGCAAGTTTTAAAAATCTTAAAAATCCCCCGATATTTCTTATAAGAGCTTCTTGTCTTATTTCTTCTTCTAAATAGGTTTCAATATAGGATCTTAAAGTATCACGAGCCACTTCGTTATTAGGATTTAAATAAACAGAGGGTAAAGTTCCGTAATTAAGAGCTCTGTCGAGATCAAATTTTTCTTTTAATTCTGTATGTGTAAGAGGGAATAGATAGAATGTCAATGCTCTTCCAGCAAGCAGATTTGCTTGGGATCTTTTTAGCTTTCTTGCACTAGATCCACTTAGGAAGAAATGAAGGCTTTTTCTCTCTTCAATTATTCTATGAATTTCATTTAATAGATCCGGGACTCTTTGTATTTCATCAATGATAATGCATTTTATGTTTTGATTTAATGCTTCAATCTCTTTAGAAAGCACTCCAGGGTTTGTAGAAAATTTCATATATTCACTAGTTTTTAACAAATCATAATAAGCAAAGGATTCTTTTTTAAAAAAGTCTTTTAAAAATGTGCTTTTTCCAACTTGTCTTGGGCCAAATATGAAACAACTTTTGTTTAACGGTAGTTTTAAAAAACGCTTTATCATACAAGATATTATACCCTATTTTAGGCATTCTTCTGCCAAATTTACGGCAAAAATAACATTCAGATGCCACTTTATTACTTATTTCTGAGGCATCTATTTTATACAACTGAGCGGCAAATCGTGTCGCCCTGATATTATAGAGTCAGGAGAAGTACAAAAAATGACACTTATAGATTTAAGCTTAAAAAAAACATGTGATCACTTTCAAGGTTTTCGTGGAAAATTTATTAACTCTGAAAAGAGCACAATAATTTTCTGGGAAGCTGAAGCAGGCGCAATAGTACCTGAGCATTCTCATCCTCATGAACAAATATCAGAAGTTACAGAAGGAAAATTTGAGCTTAAAGTTGGTAATAAAACTACAATTTTAAAATCAGGCCTGGTTATAATTATTCCGCCTAATACAACTCACTCAGGCAAAGCTTTAACTTCCTGCAAAATTAAAGATATTTTTTGTCCTGTAAGAGAAGACTACAAAGAGTTTAGTTAAAATAAATGATTATTGGCGGGAAATAATGCTTTAACCCAAGAAAGAGGTATTTCAAGTTATATTTTGTTATCTAATTAGTTATAATTTATTTATTTAAGAAATGTCATTAAAAGTTCAAGCACAACCAAAACCCGCCAAGCCGTTTAATTTTTATCCTATAAGACGAGAAAACACTGGCGGGCAAGAAACTTATTCGGCAGAATCAACAGATGGTTTTATTCCGGGTATTGCATTTGAGGCATATTTAAAATTATCTGCCATAACTGCAAGTTCAAACGGGCATGGTTTTCCTATAAAACCAGGCGGTATAGCACTCTGGAGTGGAAAAGGATTAGCTAAAAGTTTCGAGGGGAAAGATACTGAACTTGCAAGCAAGGTTCAGCCTTTTATGCCTGACCCGAATGCTTTTAAAGTAGGAGAGGCAATAGTAGTAAATAACGTAGCAGCAGTAAGACTTCAATACGGCAGACATGCAGTCTGGGAAGCTTTATCCCTAAATGGAGATGAGATTAGTCAGGAAGAAAGAGAAAGAATTGAAACTACTTTTGATTTAAGATTTAGAATTCCAGAAATAGAATCTTATGCAATTCCTATTACCACAAGAACATTTAAAGGACTTTCAGATGATGTTTACAAAAAAATATCTGCTAAATTACCAGCTCCTAAAACCACCGATAAAAAAGAATTTGACTTACCATCAGGAAGAAAGCTTTATTTAAGAATGAACAAATCATACAGATCCTGGGTAGCCATTCCTGAAAACAAAATTGCACTTAGTGATGAAGAAAGAAAAGAAATAGAAGATTTTTTTGGTTTAGAATTTAAATATAAACTTCCCTCAGTAGATAGAGGTGACATAGTTTGCTGGGGACAGGATGCAGGTAAATATTTCGAGGGTTTTAAAAGAACTGTTGCTGCTCAATTAATTAAAAAACTGCCTGACCCTGAAACATTTGCAGAAAATACTAAGGAGCTCGAAAGAGACGGTATTAAAATTACCTTTACTAAAAAGGTAAGCAGAGGAGGAAACCTTGTCTGGACAGTTAGTAAAAACAAACATAAAGATGCTGCTTATGTACTTGAGTTGGAAAGAAAGATTAAATTACTGCCGGTACCGAAAGATGCAATAATTTGCTGGGGAAAATTTGCAGCACTATTTTGGAAAGAAGCTGCCAGTGATAAAGATGGAACTCAAAGATTTAATTACAAGATAAGAAAACATCTTCCGGAACCAAAAGGCTTTGTTAAAGAAACAGATCAAAACAAGGCTATTCTAAGAGGAGAGCACAAAAAAAAATGTACGGTTTATGTAGGGAAAAATGAAGAAGGCTATTTTTTCTGGTACGTTAAAAAAGAAGAGAGAGAAATCTTCAGTGAAATTACGGGGTTAACGCCAGAAACCTTTTTTGAAGTACCTGTTACTGCTCGAGATAATAATGGAAGAGGACATACAGCAGAAACACATGAGTTAGAAATACCAATGGGAAGATACTGTAAGCCAAGACATGTCAGGCTCCGCTCACACTAAATATTTATTACTTAAGTTCCTTCGGAAGATTTTCATACGATGCTTGAAATCTATAAGAATTTTCACCTGACAACTCTTCAAAGTTCGAGTTATTCAGAATAACCTTCTCAAATGTTTTGCAGTACCTATCATAATAAATAATTACACCTGTCTTTTCATCTTTTGATTTAATGTAAAGTTTAACAGCATTTTTATCTGAATCTTCCTTTACTATTGCATATTGAGTTCCGTTACTCTTTGACGGCTCAGACCATTTACCTACATTAGATTTTGCATCCAGATATCCTAAATAACTTTCTATATTTCTCTTGAGAGAATCATAATCGCCATAGTAATATTTATCGCTTTCTTTTATCTTTATTTGACCCAGTATCTGACTGCAGATTTTTCTTGCTTCATCAGTCTGTCCTAGTTTTTCATTTATTAATATGATATTCATCCAATAACTTAAAAGAAATGATTTTTCAATAGGATAAAGTAACTCTAATGACTTCAGATATTTTAATGATTCATTGTAGCTGCCATTTTCATTATTAAGCAATTCTGCATATCTTAAAACATTTTGATCAAACATGTTTCTGTTAATCCTAGAAGCCCTATCAGTTCTGACTAGTCCAATAGATAAATTAATTCCTGCTAAAAGTGCTTTTTTACGTTCTTCTACACTTCCATATTTCTCAGCATATCTAATCCATGCCTCTGCCATGATCTGAAACTGTTTTTCTCCCTCTAATGTTGTTAATTCTGGATTTGTTTTGAGATTATTAACTCCAAGCTCTAAGGTTAAAAGTGCCTCGGATGAAGCTGATTTTATATGTTCAGATGTAATTGCATAATGTTGAGCAAGAAGTATGGAAAGCCTCATATTCATAGGATTTTTCTTAATAAGATCTTTTAATGCCAGAGCAAATGCATCATGATTTCCTTTATTTCTTAAGACAAGAGCCTTATGTAATTCAACTTCTAATTCATGTTCAGGAATAGATTTTTCAAGTTTTATAAAAGTGTCCAACGCATTATTAACACTTTCAGGAATATCTTCCCATTTACCGTTAATCTGAATTTTTCTTTCTTCTCCGCCAAAAGTTTTTGGCTTAATGTATACAAGATAACTTTTATTATTTTTTTCTGTCTTATAAAGTTTTGCTCCTGTTGAATAAGTAAAATCCCTCAATTCTGGAGTTTCTTCTTGAACATTTAATTTTTTTACTGATATTCCATTCATATCATTAAAAACAGTAAGATAATCTTCAGCTGCTGATTGCAGGCTTACTATTGATCTGGAAGTATCTTCCATAATTGATTTATAAGCATTTCTAATGGGAGTTAAATTTTCAGGAGTGGCAAAAACAAAATATTTTTTCCCATAAAGCACCTGCGCACAAGCAATTCTTACTTTTTCTGGCTGGGTTTTATCACCTAAGCATGATATAAGAGTCGGCAAAACTTCCGGAGTCTGATTAAAATGACTTAATAATCTAATGGCTGCTTCTTTTGAGCTTTCAGAAGAATTTTTATCTGCTAAAATTGATTTTACTTCTTCAAATATTTTTAATTTATCGGCTATAAAAGAATCTGGTTCCAATAAACAAAATCCAGGAAATACTTCAGATCTAGCATACAGGTGTACTAAATTAAGATTTCCATTAATTATATTTAATTCATTATATCGATCTGTAAATCTAAGTATTTTCTTAAATATAGGCAGCCTGGCTACACGGATATTTTTATTATCTAAAAATAAGTTTATGGATTTTGAAACAATTTCTGAATACACCTTTCTAGCACCTTCATTAAGAGAAGGTTCACTGTTTGTGTTATTCCATATTAGTGAAATAACATAAATGCAATCCTCTTTTTTTAATTCTGGGTTGCCATTCATCATCTCCATTACATTTTTAACCAGTTCAAGCCTGGGATTTTTTCTGGCAAACATCTCTTGAATCTGAGACTTTGTACCGCTGCTCAAATCTTTATTAAAAAGCATAGACATAAGCATTTCATCATATACAGCACTTGCAAGTTCATTTCTTACCGAGGAAAATTTTGAAAAAGCTATAGATCTCCATATAAGAGTAAATTTCTCAAGTCTTTCTTTTGGATCTTTTATTTCTAGAAGCTTTTTTAAAACAGAATCCAGAGTTAAAAAATCTTTCCCAAGATATTCATGTCCTCTCATATCAGCCGGCTCATCATAAGGGCTGTTAGCATCTTCTTCTTCTAGGATTCTTGAAATTAAATCAATATAATCAAATCTTCCAGGGAATTTTGTTACACCTTTAAGCTCTTTATACATTGCAGTCAATCTGATCATTTCAGCTTCTTTTTCATTTTTAGTTTCTTTTAGTTCTGCCATCTCTTTTATAAGAGCTTTTATTTCATCTGAAGGATCTTCTCCTATATTTCTAATCCATATTCCGTTGACCATTTTCCCGAATAACTGAGTGTCATATCTTCGAAAATGAATTTTATCAGCCAGATCCCCAGTCGAAGTGAATACCAGCTCTTCCTGACGTTGCTGTACTTTTTCATTATTTTGAGTAAATATTTCATTAAGAATTCTGCCTAATTTGTTCTCACTTTCATCATCATTATTCTGCCTGGCAATAACCATTTCATTATAAATAGGTAAAAGTGCATACTGACTGAGCTTTATAAGCTCTGATTTTTTCTCTTCAGAAGTAAAGTCACCGCCTACTAAATCTTTTATAAGTTCAGTTGCTCTTTTTGCCTTACTTTCCCATTCTGCAAGCTCCTGAGATTTATAAACGGGATTATTTGTCCAGTTTAAATCCTTATCTTCCCTTAAAGATTCTTGCTTAGTTTTACATTCTTGCCTGAAATCATCCGTATATTTTCCTGCATTTTCTTCTTTTGTAATTTCACTGAGTAATTTTTCTTCGTTTTTCCAGGTCATTTCTATATATTGGGTTATTCTTGCTATTGTTGCAGCACTTCCTTCCATAAAACGACCTGAACTTTTAAAACTGCTAATTTCTGCTACCAGTGTTTCTTCAGCAAGTTTTCTGTTTTGATAAATTTTCTGAATGTTTTTACTGGTGTATTCCGAACGATACTTAGCTGAGATTTTTATTACACCTTCAGGAATAACAACTGCATCATCAGGATAAAAATACTTAAATGTCTCACTTTCTTCTTCTAAGCGCCTTATTTTTATTTCTCCTCTTCCAGAAACACGATAATAATTTTCGCCTGATTTTACTGTAACAAAAGATTCTTTATCAAATGTATTTTTTTCTCCTTTATTTTCAACAATTTCAGTTTTTTCTTCTTTCGGAGGTGGTGCAACCGGTGGTTCCATCGTTTTAGCAGGATCTGAATTATTAGGAGGAGGCGGTATTGGCGGAGGATTTACAGAAGGCTTCATTGGATTTGAGTTATTTGAGTTAAAAGATGATTTATTTCTCTCAGGTGCAATAAGAAATTTAGGTTTTGCTTTTTTAAAAGGTGCAGCTTCTGGCATAGAAGGGCTCTGCATCTGCACAGAATCTTGCGAAGAATTCATAGGAGTTTTAGTTAATTCCGGATTAACTGTTGGTTTAGTTCTGTTAGGTATGATTAAAAGCTTGGTTTTTGGTTTCAGCGAAGTAGCTTCAGATTTATCCATTTTCAATCCCCTGTTCAATTTCAATAGTCATTTCAAAAGGACTAGTCCATCCCATGCTTATCCAAAGCCAATGATAAATAGAAATTTATAGGTGTGTACAAATTATGCAATTAATTTTTTCTAATGTATTAAAGCCAAGTTAAGTAAATATCTAAACCAATACCGGTCTTTTTAAATCATCCATATCAGGTAATTTGAAATTTACATTTTCTTCTTTAAGTTTTAGGGCTTCAACAGGAGCAGAAAGTTTGTTAATCAATGTTTCCACCAGTATTTCAGGAGCAGAAGCACCAGAACTTACTCCTACAGTTTTTCCATAAAGTTTTTCAGGTACTTTATATGTGTATGGATCCGGGACAAGCTCAGCAGGAGTTCCAGCAAGTTTTGCTACTTCTACGAGCCTATTGGAATTTGATGAGTTCTTAGAACCAATAATTAAAATATAATCCGTTACTTTTGCAAGTTCTTTTACTGCATCCTGTCTGTTTTGTGTAGCGTAACATATGTCCTGCGCCCCGGGAAGTGATACTTCTGTATATTTCTTTTGAAGAGCCTGAATAATTTCCCTGGTGTCATTCACTGAGAGTGTGGTTTGCGTAGCCACAAATATCTTTGAAATATTTTCAGGAAGTTTTTCCACGTCCGAGATAGAACCTACAAGAAAACATGAATCAGATGGAATATGGCTCATTGCACCAATTACTTCCTGGTGTCCTTTATGTCCTATATAAATAATCTTATAACCTTTCTTCCAGGCTCCAAGCATTTCAAGATGAACCTTAATAACAAGCGGACAGGTAGCATCAACTATTGCAAGATTTCGTTTTTTTGCTTCATCATAAACCCTTACTTCAGAACCATGTGCCGATAAAACCACACAATTCCCATCCGGCACCTCGCTTAACTCATCTACAAAAACCACGCCCCTGGTTTCAAAATCTTTTTTTACATGCTCATTGTGAACTATTTCATGCCTTACATAGATAGGTGAACCAAGCTTATCAAGAGCAAGGTCTACAATATCAATTGCTCTTATGACACCGGCACAAAAACCTCTAAGTGAAGCAAGTACAACCTTTTTTACCATAGATTGCTATTTTAGCATTCTGTAAAATGTCATTGATATCACTAAAGGACTTACGCAAAGTTCACTGGGTATGGTACCCATTCGCTCCTTTCCCGCCCTAAAGGGCACACGTCGCTCAGGGCACCATACCGCAGTTCATTTTTGCGTAAGTCCTGCACTAGACAAACCTCTCCCTGAAGCCAGAAAAACCCAAAAGTTCCCATAAATTTAGATTTTTTACCAATAGACCTTTATGTCATGAAACTATCTTTATAAAGTACTTGTCTATAAATTACTGATGATATACTCATCCATGTAAAAAGTTCTTTTTAGGAATTTTAAAGGAGTAATGATATATGAAAAAGAAACTGTTCGTCGTATTACTTGCAGTAAGCTTTTTGCTTCCAATCGGAATCACACAAGCCCAAGCAGCAGGCGGTGATATTTTAAAACAAACCACTGGTGTTGTACTCGGAGTAGGTGTTGGTCCTGTTATTGGTGGAGCAAGAGGTTTTACCAAAGGCTGGCTTTGGGGAAAAGATGCTACCGCTGAAGCACTTGGAGACAAAGACGGTGTTGCTCAACAAGCTCTTGGTTTTGCTACCGGCGGAGTTGTCGGAGCAGCAGCAGGCGGAGTATCCGGCGTATTAATGGGTGCATATGATGGCATCAAATACGGCTGGGATAAGCCTTGGTCTAAAGAAAACTTTAGCTGGGCAGGCGATGGATTTACTGATTACGAACCATTTAAATGGTAATTAATTAGTACATCAAAACAAACAATTTAAAAAAGCAAGTCAGAAACAGAAATGGCTTGCTTTTTATTTTCAATACTAAAAATAATCTTAAATTTAAAGTACCTAAATCATCAAACTGTTAGCATAGTTAAGTTAAATCATTCAAGTAATCAGGAGTAAAAGCTTATGCGAATCAGCTCAGATAATGTACCACCAGTAATATCAGCTACAGAATCAGCTTCAAATGATGGTTTTACAAACTTAGTTCTATCAAGAAAACGCCACGAAAAGATTTTAATAGATGATGGAAATATAGCCGTTACAGTCGTAGAAATAAAAGGAGATAAAGTAAGGCTAGCTATAAACGCTCCTACAGAGCAGGCACTTTTCCCAATAAATGGACAAGGTTGGATAATAAATGAGCAAGCAACACCAACAGAAGATCGACCTGAGGTGTGGAATATTCAAAGGCTCAATGCTGTTGGACCACTAATTAAAGTTAGTATAGTCTCAATTAGAGGTAACAGAGTAAGGATATCAGTTAGTACACTGCCACAAATAAATATTCAAAGAGAGGAAGTAGCTGCCACTCCTTCAGATCTTGAAGGTGGACTTGTAAGAGCACTAAAGACAAGTGAAACAGTAGGCATCTTTGCACCAGACCCAAGCGCAATTATTAGATACACCCCTCCAGTTAAATAAAACAGGACTTACGCAAAGTTCACTGGGTATGGTACCCATTCGCTCCTTTCCCGCCCTAAAGGGCACACGTCGCTCAGGGCACCATACCGCAGTTCATTTTTGCGTAAGTCCTTTAAAAATCACAATTTCATAAGCCTAGTTTAGGACACTTGTACTAAAAATCCTGTTTCCTAGTTTTTTTACAGTATGTTTCTTTAAAAAATTCCTTCGAAGAATCTTTATATAAGTTCTGATTTATCTTTGGAGGGAAAAATGAAAAAGAAGATTTTAAGTTTAATTTTAGTCCTTTTGATGTTTGGTTTACAGTCTATAAATATAAAAGCAAAAGCAGGTACAGCACAAGTGCCGTTAAATATTACTGTAAACGGCTCACTGGTTATAACCGATGCTGATAACGACAATATGAGCGGAGTAGACCCAACTAGAAGTGTAACCATTCAAGTTACTCCTGATCTCCTTCAATCACAAGTTACAGGAGGCATAAACTTTAGAATAAGAACAAATAAAACTGCATGGAGACTTACTACTAACAGAACTGCAAGTAATGCAGGCGGAACCGGGCTTATCGATAGTGACATTTCAGTAACCATTGCTAAATCCGCAGGTACAACTGGAAATCTAAATGCAGGAACTATTGTTTCTCCATTTAATGCTGCTACAAACCTTACCAGCATTCCTACCTCAGGTTCCAAAGACGTCATAAGCGGTACAGCCAGAACATCCAGTGCTAAAGACAGCACTAACCAAAACAATTACTTTCAGGTAAACACTCTCTATGGAGTAGCACCAGATTTCTTTTATACACCAGGCACCTTTAGTACCATCATTACTTATAACCTGGTTGCACCATAAGTAGGGGCGTATGGCCATACGCCCCTACTAGGGTTTTGCTCTAAAACTTCAGGATCTATCTCCCATAAAGTAAATCATAAAAAATCCGATGACTAATTTTGTGTGGACAAACTGAATACTTAGATAAGGAGGAATGAAATGAAGATGGTTGTTTTTCTTATGGCTAGGAAAAACCAATATATCCTGCTCAACAGTTTGTCCATGCTTTATATATAACGCGCTGAATATATAGACCAATCAGCTTAGTAATAAAGTCCAGTTATATTTAAGATTCTTTCAAAAATTGCATAGCTTTGTGGCATGTAAATAAAGAGGGGTTATCCCATTTATTTATATTCCACATGAGATATTTACTAAAAAAAATATCTGTTTATATTGCTTTTACAGCAATGGTATTTTATTTGTTACCCGTTCAAATGCAGGCCCAGATTATCTCCACACAAGCAAATAATTTACAAAGCCAAACTGATAATTTAGAACCTCCTGAAGTTATATTGAATGATCAAAAAATTATATTTAATAAAAAGCCCATTCTTGACAGCGAAGGCTGGCTTTTTCCTCTGGAAGAAATTGCAGTAAAGCTTCAGGATAAAATAAGCACTGATCTTGTAAATGGAATAATTACAATTCAAAGAAACAGGGATAAATCAATTGTTCAGTTAAACGTAAAAAACGGAGTGGTTACTGTAAATAACAGACCATTTAGAACTCTTCTTGGATTTAACAGAATACTTCTGGGTGCAGATGCACAAATGGTTCCTACCAGTGCTCTAGTAATACTTTTAAGACTTACATCAGAAGACAAGGAAGATGGAAAACTAGTCTTAAAAAATACAGTCTTTGACGATATAACTATCTCAAGAACCATTCAGCCTAAAGCAAGGACAGGATTAAAAGATTTATTAGTAGATTATTTAACTGTAACAAATGGTTTTAACTGGTATAAGACACAGAATTTTATCTCACGCAGAACTGAAATAAACAGCGGATTTCATAATGATAAATATGCACTTACTTCTGATCTGGTTTTAACAGCAGGAACTGGAGCACCTTTAGTTAATCTATACGGTGGTAACTTTTCTTTTTACAAAAACAATTCTCCGTTTCAGATACATGTTGGTGACAGACCTTTAAGTCTAATTAAATCACCCCTTCTTGGCGGGATTACCATGCGCGGTATACAGATTCAAACTGATGGCAAACTTAAAGACAGCAGATTTGTTTTTAGCTCAGGCTTGCTTCCTACAAACAGTAAAGTTATTGGCAGAAATCTTCCATTTGTAAGATATGGAAGATTAGCTGAAATAGCAGAATGGTCGTCTTCCCCAAATAAACCATGGCAATATTCAATTGGTCAGGCAATTTACACTGATTTAATTGCTAACCAGCTTATAAGAACTGAACAAAGCGGGGGACTTTTTGCACTTAGTGCTGCAAAGTCAGGGAAATATATTGAAGGTGTTTCAAATCTTGCATTAAGCACTGCAAAAGATGAATTATCAGGCAAGGCAGAATCCGGTCCTGGAGCTGATTTACTGGTAAGATTAAAACCAAAAGACTGGTTTAGTATTTTTACAAAAGGTGCTTATTATGCCCCAGGATTTTATGCTTTATCAGGAAATCCTTATTACACAAGCAGAAATGAAGCTACATGTGGAATTAATATAACTCCGCCAAGATCAAATCTAAGCATCAGTGAGTCTGTTGGACAATATAATTTAAATGCAAAAAGACCAAATGATTATAAAATTACAAATCTTTCATTTTCTACAACACCAGTTAAAAATGGTCCGACTCTTATAACCACATATTCAAAAAATGACTCTAAAATAAGTGCGACAAGAGCCATTGATAATATACTTTTCCCTATTAATAATTCAAACCTTTCTACTGTAGACCTTGAAACGTTAATTGAAAGAAGGACAAATTCATTTTTTAGAACCAGCTTAATAAAGAGCTGGCGAACTGTAAATTTCACTTCCAGTTTTAATTATTTTACTTTTAGTCAGGACAACCCGTTAAGAGCTCCAATTCTTGGCAGTAAAGCCGTAAACACTTTCTGGACATATGATTTTAATATAAACAAATATTTAAACAGATACACAGGATTACAAACTTATTTTCAAGGAAGTGAATTATATAAACAAGTCAGATTTGGTTTAAATCTTGGACCAGTTTTAAATAACAAACTAAGCTTTCAGGTTCAAACCGGTGCATTGCTTCATCCTGATTCAAATCCTACAGGAATTTACAGCTTAAACTTAAATTATCAGGTAAACAAGAAAAATCAGTTTAGTTTAAGCCTTGATAAGACTGCTTACCAGACAAATTTATCCACGCTCTGGCAATATAATCTAAGACCAACCAGAGGCGGTTCTCTTTCTAGAATTGGGGAGGAACAATCTATAGGCAGAATTCACGGAAGAGTTCTTGTTCTGGAAGAACCTAAAAAACAACAACCCGACCCGAATAAAATACTTTTACCTGGACTAAGCAGGGAAAGAGGAATTGCAAACATAAGAATTCATCTGGGGAATTACACTATTGCTACTGATGAAACTGGCAGATTTGAATTCCCAAGTCTGACACCTGGTATTCATACACTGAGAGTTGAATATTCTGATCTACCTTCATATTTGACTTCAATTACACCAGAAACTGTGGACGTAAAAGTAGAACCAGCAAAAGAAACAAACTATAGTTTTGTGCTTGCTTATTTTGGATCAGTAAACGGAAAACTCCTTTTAGCCAATGAACCTCCCCTTACCCTTGAAGAAGAACCAGAGCTTCAGGATATAAGAGTATATCTGGAAGGTACTGAGTTTGAAACACTTACAAATTTAGACGGCAGTTTTGAACTGGGAGATGTAAAACCTGGTAAATATAAACTTAAGGTAGATCCTGATTTTCTACCAGAAGCACTTGCAATTACTGAACAAGAAATTGAAATAAAAGTAGACGCAAAAGGGAAAGTTGAAAATATACAGTTGCCTATAAAATATAAAGAAAAAGAAAAACAAATTAAAGAGTTTAATTAAAAGTACCAGGACAAAAATCTCAACTTTTTAGTACATATATCCCTAAATTATTCAGTCTAGGAAACAGATACCGATACCTAGACCAGATAACCGATGGGCGGTTTAGTAATAATCGAAAAGTAGTTACAAAAGGAGATTTTTATGAATAAAAAATTACAGGGAATATTTTTGATTTTGCTTCTAATTGGAAGCATTGCATATTGTCCAAGTGTTGATGCAGCTGCAACAGTTCCGTTATCAATAACTGTTAACGGGTCACTTGTTATCACAGCTGCTGATGATGACACAATGTCAGGAAAAGACCCAACAAGAGCTGTTACTATTAATTTGACACCTGATATTGGTCATACTCTGCAAAGCGGCAGTGCTAATTTCCGAATAAGAACAAACCGCACTAATTGGAGATTTACAGCTCAAAGAACAGCTTCAGATGCAGGTGGAACAGGAATTGCTGATGCTGATATTTTAGTTGATATTGCAAAATCTGCAGGGACCAGTGCTAATTTAAACGCAGGTGCTTTAGTGGCTCCATTTACTGCTCAAACTAATTTATCCAGTATTTCAACCACTGCTGCAGTAGATGTTATTAGCGGAACAGCAAAAACATCATCTGCAAAAGACAACAGTAATACTAATAACTGGTTTCAGGTAGGTACAACCTACAGCATACAACCTGACTTCTTTTATGCTCCAGGAACATTTAGTTCGACTATCACATATAACCTGGTATCACCATAACAGCAATTTGCCAATTTGCTATTTTGCTGTGAAGAGGCGTCTCGACGAGGCGCCTCTTCATCTTTATTGGATATTTATTCCTAAACCATTTTTACGATCTTGGATTTTCTGGTACATTACTACCACTATTACAAAATAAACATAACTATTTCAGGGCAAGAATATCTTAGCAAAAGATATTCTTGGAGAGAAATAATAAAAATGAAAAAATGGATCTACTGTTTGATCTTAATTGTCACATTAATTATTATTTCTTTGCCATCTAAAACATTTTCCCAAACCGCAACAGTACCTATAAACATTACAGTAAACGGAACACTTACTATTTCAGATGCTAATAACGATGCAAGCGGAGGGAAGAACCCGAATTTAACCGTCAATTTAACTCTGACTCCTGATCTTGGAGGACCTGCTGCAATAGGTGCTGCAAATTTCAGAATTCGTACAAATAGATCCAGCTGGAAACTTACTGCACAAAGAACCACAGAAAACGACAATGGGCCAACAAACATTTTAGCCATGGATGTAATAGTCGGGATTTCAACAATGGTTGGCTTAAATGCAAATCCAAATGCAGGAGTTCTTGTAGCACCGTTTAACGCTGCAACTGATCTTAGTCAGGTTTCTACATCTGTTCCAGTTACAGTAATTGAAGGTAAATCAAAAACATCAACACAAAGAGACAGCACAAACCTAAACAATTTCTTTGAAGTAAACACTGTTTATGGCATTGCTTCAGACTTTTACTATCAACCAGGCACATGGAGTACAACTATTACTTACAGTCTGGTTAGCCCATAAGAGAACGTATCGGAGTGTCGGAGTAACGGCGTATCGGCGAGAGAACAAGAAAAACATAATGGCAAAAGAATAAAAGCAAGTGCTTTTGAATTCTCTTGCATTATGAAATACGCCGATATGCCAATATTTAAGACAGCCCTACTGGTTATCATCAGACTTTATATTTTCTTCTTAACAATTAATGGTTACTACTGCTTTTGTCTGCTAGAAGGCTTGAATTTACTGGCTTTTTTACGATATAGTATATTAGAACTAGTCTGACTAAGCGATGAGTCAGCCTTGTTTCCTAGCCAATAATCATCCTTCATTTCATGACTCAAAAAAACACAATAAGTGTATTAGTACTGGTTTTTCTTATTTGCACATACCTTTATGGTACAAGCAACCTAAGTGCAAAATCAAATCAGGCAACAGTTCCAATTAATATAACAGTTCAAGGAAAGCTGGTTTTAACTGATTCAGTAAACGATAACAAATCAGGTGAAAATCCTACCTTAAATGTTTTCTTAAAGCTTACGCCGGACATAAATAATTCAATAGTATCTGGCAATTCAGCAATAAGAATAAGATCAAATTTAAACAGCTGGAAACTTACAGCTCAAAGAAGTGATCAAAATAATTCTTTAGTAAATATTGATCCTAAAGATATCTCAATCACTTTTTCAACACAAGCAGGAGCAAATGCAGATCCAAATGCCGGAAAATTAGTTTCTCCATTTAATAAAACTGCTGACTTAAGTCAAATTTCTATTAATTCTCCCTTAGACTTAGTAATAGGAAACAGTAAAACCTCTCTTACAAGAGATTCACAGAATAAAAACAACTGGTTTCAGCTTACATCCAGTTACAGCATTTCACCGGACTTCTTTTATGAAATCGGGGAATGGGGCACAACTGTTAGTTATAATCTCGTAAGTCCATAAGAGAACGGATCGGCGAGCCGGCGATGGGGCGATTCGCCGGTTCGTTTTCTTATGCTATATTTTACTTTGAGTATATGAGAACTAAATTAGTGGTATTTTTTCTTTTACTTACCATTCTACAGATGAATCTTAATTCTGCATTTGCCTGCTTTTCAATTACAGATGATTTAAATTTCCCAAATCCGGTATTAAATGCTAATTTCAGTCTTCTTCCTGACATTAGTCCATTTACAGACTGCTGGAACGGGACTATTAGAATAAGAAGCAATAAGAACGGATGGAGATTAGTTGCAAGCCGGTCAGGTCCAGATCCGATAAATGTTTCCGGTGACAGCAAAGATAATATAAAAGCAGACGATATAACCTTAAATTATAAGTTAAAAAGCTTTGGTATGGCTGATCCAAATGGTGCTGTTTTAGTATCCCCTTTTACCAGTGAAACTAATTTATCATATATTCAGAATGGTACTTTAATTGTCTCTGGCATTGAAAAATCAGGCGGCAGTTGCTCTTCCACAAATCAAAACTTTTATCAGTTAAAAAAAGATGTTTGTTTATTTCGTGATTTTGTTTTTAATGTGGGAGAATATAATGGACAAATATCTTATCTTCTGATTGCACCGTAATAGAACGTGTCGGCGAACCGGCGTATGGGCGTATCGGCGAAAGAACAGAAGAAAGAAAGAAACAGCAAAAGGGCAAAAGGTGAAAGGAAAGGAGAAAGAAAAATATGAATAGAAATAAAATCACAATAAGTTTTATATTTTTCATATCTGCTTTGTTTTTATATACTCAAGGTTCTGTATTGGCCTGGACAGTATCTCCAGTCAGATATGAAATAAAAGCTGAAAGAGGGAAAGAATACACTCTTACTTTTTCAGTACTAAATGAAAGTCAGCTTTATCAAAAAAGATTTGAGATTCATACTGATGACTGGACTATAGATAAAAACAATAATTTTTTAAGAAAAGCATTTAATAAAGAAGTTAATAATAAATATTCAGCAACTTCATGGGTAAAAGTTACACCACAACAATTTGTAGTCCCTCCAGGCGAAACTAAAAATATTAGATTTACAATTAGTGTACCTGCAGACATTCCAAGTGAAGGCGAATATTCCAGTGGAATATTTGTAGGAGAAAGAAATATAGAAAAACCTCCAAAAGGAGAAAAAGTAGTACATATCAAACAAGACACTTTTATAGGTGTGGTTTTATATGTTCGAATTGGCGCAGAAAAAAGGGAAATATCCCTAAAAGATTTAATAGTTAATTCAGTACCTCTTCCAAACGGAGTAAACAAAGTTATTGTTTCTCCTGTCTATCAAAACACAGGAAATATACATTCAAGAGGACAAATACAAGTAAAGTTAGAACCTGCAGCTGAGGTAGCTCAGGATAAAGATACAAAAAAAATCGAATTTAAAGGTGGCGAAGCTGTTGTCTTAAGAGAATCTGAGCTTGCCTTTCCAGTTGAGATACCACAATTACTTCTGGCAAACACTGAGTGGCAATTTACAATAAGCACTGATTTTGGGCATGACATTCCGGTGCTTGTAGGCACAAAAAAATATAAAGTACCCTTCATAGAAATTCCTAAAACCACAATAAAAGAAGAAAAGAAAATAAAAGAAGGTAACAAAGCAGAAGATTTGGTTAAAGAAAAACTGGAACAAAAAAAGAAAAAAAAGTAGTTACACCCAAAGATTTCCAAGATACTCTAAATTTTTAAATCCTTCTTTGTATGCCCTAATAATCTGATCAGCAACAGGAGGATAAAGAGTGATTTTTTCTAATTCCATAATCGGCAAATAAGCAACATCTGCAAGTATTGGTTCATCCCCGATTTTCAGCTCCCCTCCTAGAACTTCACCTGTGGCATATATATTAATTATGTGTCTGCTTCGATCCGGCGCAATAGCTTCAGAAAGAAATACAACTTTTCCAAATTTTATGTCGAGGTTTGTTTCTTCTTTTAATTCTCTGACTGCACATGTAGCAAAATCTTCGCCATATTCAATACGCCCTCCGGGTAAAACCCAGTAATATCGGTTTGCTTTTCTATGCTGTACAAGAAGAATCTCTTCTTTTTCGTTGAGTATAATTACTGAAACTCTGAAATTTGGTCTCTGGGTTAAATTTCTTTTACCCCTATAGTTGGGAAAATTCATTTTATAAAACCTATTCTTTAAAACTTTAAGTGCAATCCATTTTGCACTACAAACTGTATATATGATACACGATTAAACAATAAATTTAACTTATAAGTTAAGATTTTTATGTGGCAGTTTCTTTTTTAAATTTACTAGACAAATTCAGACCTCACAAACTCTACGGACAATCACCTTTTGTGGGAATTCTGCAATTTGTCATTCTTGCAGTTTTCTGGTTTTCAATAATTTATGGAGCTACTGCAACTGCAACTATTTTATTTGCAAAATTTATTCCAGAGTTGCTTTTTGATTTAAAATTTCCGGTATTGGCAGAAATTACCTATTATCTTGCACCTCTTGTTGCTGTAATGGTTCTAATTCCAGCCAATGCAACTTTTCTGGTTTTAAATGAGAGAAAGATTCTTGCTCTCTTAACTGTCAGATGCGGGCCAAACCGAGTAGGACCAAACGGTTTTTTACAAACAGTAGCTGATGCAGTAAAACTTTTATTTAAGGAAGATATTATTCCTAAAGGCGCTGATAAATTACTTTTCACTCTGGCACCAGTAATATTTTTTGCCCCAACTACAATTGCATTTATTCCTATTCTTTCTGCTGCCACGAACAATATCGGGCCGTTTATATCATGCGATCTTTCTATAGGTATTTTATATATTATGGCTATTTCATCTATTCCCGTAATCGGATTGGTGCTAGGAGGATGGGCAAGTAATAATAAATACTCACTTCTTGGAGGACTAAGAAGCGCTGCTCAATCCATAAGTTACGAAATACCAATGATACTTACAGTAATCAGTATTATTCTTCTTACTGGATCTATTAACTTAAAAGAAATTACAGACACACAGATTGGCGGATTATTAAACTGGAACATACTTGCATTTGGGAAACTTCCATTGCTTTTAAATTTATTTCCTCTTGGAAAAAATACACTTGTAGGATTATATGGGCTTATATTTCTTTTCTTTAGTATTACTTTGTTTGTAATATATATCATTTCAGCATTTGCCGAGGTAAACAGAATTCCATTTGATCTTCCTGAAGCAGAAAGTGAACTAGTATCAGGTTATAACACTGAATTTACCGGTATGAAGTTTGCTCTTTTCTTTCTTGCAGAATATACTGCACTGTTTATCATTTGTTGCCTTGCTTCAATAATATTTCTTGGTGGCGGACATCTTCCTGTATCATTTGAAATTGAAAAAAGTATTCTCATTGCACTTGCAAATTCAAATTTCGGAGATCTTAGCTGGTTATTACCTACTATCGTATTAATGGTAAAAGCTTATGCTCTTATATTTGGCTCTGTCTGGGTAAGAGCTACACTTCCAAGGCTGCGTTATGATCAACTTATGTCATTCAGCTGGAAGTTCCTTATTCCTTTTTCACTGGTAAACATTTTTATTGTGGCAATACTGGTAAGCATAAAACTATGATTAATCTTATTAAAAAAACAGTTGAAGGGATATATAACATTGCGCTGGGAATGTTGACGGTAATTAAGCATGTCGGCAGAAGTCCCATTACATCCAGTTATCCGGATGTAGTGCCTGAACTATATCCAATGTCCAGGCACAGACTGGCACTTACAGTAAACCCAGACACTACTGAACATTTGTGCATTGCATGTAAACAATGCGAAAGAATATGCCCTGATACATGCATAACTGTTATTCCTGACCCTGAAAAAAAAGGTGTTATTAAAGAATTTTACTTAGATCATGGTCTGTGCATGTTTTGTGGTTTATGTACTGAGGTCTGCCCGACAAATTGCATAATAAATACCGTCGATTTTGAAATGAGTGAATATACCAGAGAAGATCTTATTTATGATATTGAAAAATTAACTCTTACTCAGGAACAATCCAGATTTTATTTCGATTTTAAGGAAATGCCAAAACCTAAGCTAAAACCACCAAAAGCACCTCCAGCAAAACCACAGCCGGCAGCAGCTTCAGTAGAAAATAATAAAGGATAATATGGAAATATTACATGAGCCTGAATTTTTTGTACTTAGTGTTATTGCACTTGCTGGTGCCCTTGGTGTAATCCTTGAAGCAAATATCATCAGGGCAGGTTTTTCCCTAGTGATTTGTTTTGGAGCAATTTCAGGGACATATTTTGCATTAAGTGCTCCGTTTATAGGCGCATCCCAGATATTAATTTATGCAGTAGGTATTACTTTAGTTATTGTATTTGCTCTTATGCTTACCAGCTTAAAACATGGTCTGCCAAAAATAGAAGGTGAAGCCGGTAAGAATATTTTAAGTGCACTGATAGCCATTGGAATATTTATAACTTTTTCAATTACGCTTACAGGTGCAAATAAATGGCAGATAAATGATCTATTGCCATGTCCTAAAAATACAGAAGTAATAGGTTTAAAACTACTTGGTTCATATGCTCTGCCTTTTGAACTGATATCAGTATTACTGCTAGTAGCATTAATTGGAGCTATTGTAATCGCTAAGAGGGATAAGAAAAATGTCTAAGAATTCTTACTTAGGAAAAATTTTACTTGCTTTTGTTTTGCTTCTTGGTTTTATATATTTTTCTGCCAGTTTAAAAACCTCACTTGAAAGATATATTTTGCTCTCTACTGCGCTCTTTAGTATAGGAATTTATGGAATAACTGCAAGCAGAAATGTAATAAGGGTTTTAATGTCCATTGAATTGCTTTTAAATGCAGTAAATATTAACTTCATTGCATTTTCAAATTATATTGATCCTCTTGAAATTAAAGGACAAATTTTTGCAATATTTGTCATGGCAATAGCTGCTGCTGAAGCAGCAATTGCACTGGCAATAATTCTGGCTATTTATAGAAACATGTCCTCAATTGATATGGAAGATTTCGCGAATTTGAAGTGGTGATTATGCAATCTAATAAAGCAAGGTTTGATCCAATTTACTTGGTCAAACCGAGCAGTCTTTGCGAAGCTGGCTCGAGGAGCTACGTCACCGCAGAGCCAGCTGTGATAAAAGGTTAGATTTTGTAAACTTAAGGTGGTAGGTTATGCAGGTGCACTACCAGCTAGTACAGGTCTCTTATATCGTACAGTAGCACCTTCCGGTCTAGTCCCTTCAGCTTCTGGATCCTTTTCAAGGATTCTGATTTTTCCCAATTTTTTTGCTTCTTCAATTCTTTTACAATTTTGGTCTAAGATTTTTTCACTGACATCAAATGAGTCTACTAACTCTTGTCGATCTATGCTAAATAAATAAGCCACGGTGTTTATCAGCTTATTTCTAAGACCGTCAAAAATATTGTCAAAAAATCCTAGTGTTTTTTTATAGAAAGGTGACTCACTAAATCTATAATTCCCGATTTTTTCTCCATTTACAGATCTCTCATATGCAACTGGTACTTTATTTAAGACTCCATCTTTAACGTATTCTTCATATTGAAATTTATTTTTAGTGGCTCTTCTCTGGTGACAATTTGCCATTCGATTAAATATTGCCATTGGAAATTCACCCAGAGCTGCTGCAGTGGTTTTTGGAATAAAATCACCCAGAGCATACGTAGATAGTGCAGATGAAAAACCAAGCAATATATGTCCAGGAATAAATCTCTCATGAATCATATTTGTTATAGCTTTTGCCCATCCTTTAAACCATTTACTGTCATCTCCACCTGTAAATTCATCTTTAAAATCTGTATATAGTCTAATGGTTTGAGATATTGCAAAAGTAATCTGTTCAACAAGTGTGTATCCCACACCTCTTAAGATATTTACATACCATGGATCATTTTTATCTAGATTTACACCAGGCAAATTTTCATGTTTGTCGTTTTTTAGAATAAAGCTAGCAAGACCAAAAGCACCCAGCTGTGAAATGGTATACCATGTAAAATTATCATCTCCTTCTCTTTCTATATTTCCTTGAGCATCATGTTTGTCATCACTGAGACCGCATACTTTTAATAAAAGATCAGATGGTGTTTTTACAACAGTATTAAAGAACATCGCAGATATACTGTCTTCAGTATTTTCTCCATTCCCATTTAAGTGCTGAGTATTCCTGCTCTGATGTGATGTTATTTTCCAGTGAAAGGCTTCACCTATTAACTTCCCGGGAATAATGGCTAACTGCTCAGGCACCCATGGAGTAACCACTGATGATATTTTTGCCAAGATCCATGAAATAGTAGTTGCCCAAAAAGGTTCAAGTGCTTCATCATGTAAAGTTTGGATGAAATTTTGTTTAAAATTTTTATCGTTCTCAAATGTTGCAGCTCCAATTGCTTTACCGTTTGCTGTTGAGATTAAATCTATAACAGGAATAGTAAAAGCACGGATTATTGATTTTAATCCTATATCTGATGCAGCTGTTCTAAGTGAGCTCATTTATTGGTTACTTCAACAATTCTCTTAAATAAAAAAATCTTCACAATAAACTTTTAAAATGGCGGAGTTAAGTGCCTGTTAAGATTATGCCTTAACCTATATAGCTTTTAGAATAGTTTTATAAAGATGAATTTGCTTAACCAAACCAACATATTTTTAGTAACTATTTAAGTTAAGAGAATTGAATTATAAAAAATTTATAAATATTGATTCCATAAGGAATTCATTGAAACTTATAACTTGAAACTTGAAACTTTCTATGCTGGTCCAGGAAACATAGATTGTAATTTCATGGCCAAACCCATATCACCAGCTACTCGAAGTTTGCCCATCATAAATGCCATTTGACTGTTTAATTTTCCCTTATGTATAGCAAGCCAGTCTTGAGAAGAAATTGAAATAGTAACTGATGACGTCCCTTGAACGCCTTCTTTTAATTCACATTTTCCATCATTAATAGACAATGTCCACTTGCCACCACCAGGGCCTGACACATCAAATAAATAAGTTGCATTTAAATTTCCAGCTATCTCTGATTTAAAAGATTTATGCATTTCTTTCAATGACTCTTCGCAAGTTTCTGCCATGCTCATACTCTCCTGTTATTTTTTATTATTTCACTTAATCTTAATTATCACTACTTAGATAACCACCATTATTATAAAACGCCTCCCTTCAAATCGACTATCTCTGGAGCAAGCTCACAGAGTTTTTCGCCGATTTGAGCCATGGGCATCGGGGGGTGTTAGTAAGGAGGCGTTTTGTTGCTACTCGCTCACATCTCCGGGAGCAAGCTCCCGAGTTTTTCGCTCGGGCGCAATAAATAATATGAGGCTTAGGCTCATACCAAAGACACAAAGTAAAAGATTTGTTTAAGATGACCAAATTATGAGAAACCAATAAAGCATAAAGACGTCAATTCTTACACTGTTACATAATCAATTTAATAATCGTGTGGTTTAATAAGTAAGTAATAAAGCAAGTATACAAAGAAAAGTATTAACACAAAGTAGGATTAGATTCAGCTTTATGTTTAAAAGAAAATTAAGCAAAATTTTGATTCCTTCGTTAGCTCTTGGCATTGGGTTAACTTTACTTCCATGCAGCTCTGCTACAAATAATAATGCTATTGCAATTAATTATTTAAATGACATCCCTCCTGCAATCAAGAAAGAAAAAATTTATACAGATGAACTTAGCTATGATTTCAGAATATCTGACAAACTTGAAGGTACAGGAACAATTAAACTTACCCTGCATAAAAATAAACTAAAAGGGACTGCAACAGGTATAGGTAAAACGAATCAATGTGAGGTAGACTTTCTTACAAAGTTAGAAGGGGCACTTTCTGGAGAAGCTATTAATGTATCAGTAAAAGGAGAAGGTGACCCTCTAGGAATACCCATTCCAGGAAAAATTGCATTTCAAGGCCCTTTAAAAGGATATTTCAAAGACAATAAACTTTGTCTTACAGGAAAGGTCCATATAAAAGGAAGACTTGCACGATATGCAGGATTTGAAGAAACAGAAGATTTATTTATAGAAATTTTAAACGGTGATTCATTATCCCAAACTCTAAAGAAAATACGACTTGCAGAAAAAACAGCGTCTTTATAGAAGAGATGCCCCACTGGGCCATCTCTTCTGGAGTTTTACGCATATTTTCCCTCCTATTCCCATGTTTTGGATAACATCTAGTAAACGATCTGACATTGACGTCTTTACGAACGATTAGAAGATATATTTTCGTGGTCTATAAAAACTAAATATATGCATAGGGCCTTTTCATTGTTAGTATTAAGATAAAGGAAAAATAAAAAATAAATGTTCGAAAGATTCACAGAAAAAGCAATAAAAGTAATTATGTTGGCCCAGGAAGAAGCCAGAAGGTTGGGTCATAATTTTGTCGGAACAGAGCAAATACTTCTTGGACTTATCGGTGAAGGAACAGGCATTGCTGCAAAAACATTAAAATCAATGGGAGTTAATTTAAAAGATGCCAGAATTGAAGTTGAAAAAATTATTGGAAGAGGAAGTGGGTTTGTTGCTGTAGAAATTCCATTTACACCAAGAGCTAAAAGAGTTCTTGAATTATCATGGGAAGAAGCCAGGCAGCTCGGCCACAATTACATTGGAACAGAACATTTATTACTCGGTTTAATACGAGAGGGTGAAGGTGTTGCTGCAAGAGTTCTTGAAAATCTGGGTGTTGATTTAACTAAGGTCAGACAACACATCGTACGGCTTCTGGGTGAAACTGGGGCTACCGGTGTTCAGGCTGGTGGTGGTGGAACAGGCAGATCAAAAACTCCTACCCTAGATGAGTTTGGGATTAATTTAACCCAGGCAGCTACTGAAGGAAGACTAGATCCTGTGGTAGGTCGTGAAAAAGAAATTGAAAGAGTAATCCAGATACTTGGAAGAAGAACAAAAAATAATCCTGTTTTAATAGGCGAACCTGGTGTTGGAAAAACTGCAATTGCAGAAGGTCTTGCCCAAAAAATAGCTACCGGCGATATTCCTGATATTCTTCAGGAAAAAAGAATTATTCAGCTTGATATTGGTCTTTTGGTTGCAGGTACAAAATATAGAGGTGAATTTGAAGAGCGTCTTAAAAAAATAATGGATGAGATCAGGGGCGCTGGAAATGTGATTATTGTTATAGATGAATTACATACATTAATCGGAGCTGGTGCAGCTGAAGGTGCAATTGATGCAGCAAATATTTTAAAGCCTGCCCTGTCACGCGGTGAGCTTCAATGCATAGGTGCCACTACAATTGATGAATACAGAAAACACATAGAACGAGACGCAGCCCTTGAACGTAGATTTCAGCCAGTAATGGTAGATGCTCCATCAGTAGAAGAATCTATTGAGATTTTGCGTGGCTTAAGACCAAAATACGAAGAACATCATAAATTAATAATTTCAGATGCTGCTCTTATTACAGCTGCAGTACTTTCAGACAGATACATAAGCGACAGATATCTGCCGGATAAAGCCATAGACTTAGTTGACGAAGCCAGCTCACGTGTACGTTTACGCTCCAGTTCTCTGCCCCCTGAAGGAAAAGAGCTTGAAAAAGAACTACGTACAATAAGCAGACAAAAAGAACAATCAATTCGTTCACAGGAATTTGAAAAAGCAAGTCAGCTTAGAGATAAGGAAGCAGAACTTAAAGAACAAATAAAAGAAATTCAGTTAAAACATAAAGAAGCACAGGAAAAAAATAAGCCTGTAGTTACCGATACAGAAATTGCACATATTGTAAGTTCATGGACTGGTATTCCAGTCGGTGATCTTACGCAGGGTGAAACTGAAAGACTACAAAAACTTGAAGGTATTTTACATGAACGTGTTATTGGTCAGGATGTAGCAGTTACAGCTGTATCTAAAGCCATAAGACGTGCACGTGTTGGCTTAAAAAATCCAAATAAACCTATAGGAACCTTTATGTTCAGCGGTCCTACCGGTGTCGGTAAAACAGAGCTTGCAAAAGCACTTGCACAATTTTTCTATGGAACTGAAGAAAATATAGTCCGGGTAGATATGTCAGAGTATATGGAAAAACATACTGTCAGTAAGTTAATAGGTTCACCACCTGGATATATAGGCTATGGCGAAGGCGGACAACTAACAGAAGCAGTAAGAAGAAGACCTTACAGTGTGGTTTTATTTGATGAAATAGAAAAAGCACATCCTGATGTATTTAATATTCTCCTGCAAATTCTTGACGACGGACGTTTAACTGATGCTAAGGGTCGTACAATTGACTTTAAAAATACTATTGTCATTATGACCAGCAACGTCGGCGCAAGAAACATAGAATCCTTACAACCAGTAGGATTTGCTACCGAACAAATAAAAGATCCTGAATCTATTTACAAACGAATGAAGTCCACTGTAACTGATGAAATGAAAAAAACTTTCAGACCTGAGTTTTTAAATCGTCTGGATGACATAATTATCTTTAAACATCTGACCAAAGAAGAATTACATAAGATTCTTGATCTTATGGTTAAAGATCTCGGCAAACGCCTGCTTGATAAGAGCATGGCACTTGAACTTACTACTGAAGTTAAGGATAAGCTTGTCAAAGACGGTTACAGCCAGGCTTACGGTGCACGTCCGATGAGAAGAACACTGCAGAAGCTCATAGAAGATGCACTGGCTGAAGAAATACTTGCTAGTAAGTTCAAAGAAGGCGATAAAATCAGTGCCACACTGGTACATAAGGACGCAGTTCTTGAAGGTGAATCAATTGCAAAGATCGATTTATCAGCTTCTATAAATATAACTGCCAACAAAGAAAAAAATCCTGACGATGGAATGGTTATTGTATTTAAGAAAATCGGAACAGTTGAAATTAAGAAAAAATACGAAGCTAGAGAAGACCAAAACAATAAAGACGAAAAACCAAAAGATGAGCCGAAAGAGACTGCTAAGGCTGGGTCATAGATACCCGATATATCATGATAAAATTAAAACACTGTCATGAAAAAAACTAACAAAACAAAAAGAAGCATAAGTAAAGCTATACAAAAAAAGCTAGACAAAATTCATAGGAAATATGATGAGATTTTTAAAGATGACGAAATCCTGCTAGCCAAGCTTAGAAGAGAAATTAATGTCAGACAGCGAAGAGCAAGTTGAATTACTTTTAGTAAATGCAAATCAGGCTCTTAATTTTCTAAGAAAAATTTTGGATGATTTAGCATATAAAAGAGATGGGTTTATATTAAGTTCACAAGATAAGATTTTACTTTCACAAGAAAAATATAAAAGGAACAAAGCCGTCCTTGTAAATATAGGCAAATTACTTAAAAAGAAAGAGTATCCTTTGCCGCAAAAGTTGTTACATCATTTAGCAAGAAATTTACGATCAAGAATTTCAGCAATAACTGAAGAAGCAATTACATTAGATAAGTTAAGATAGGGATTAAAGAACCTGCTAAGGCTGGGTCTTAGTTTATCTCATGCATCCTAACTATATTCGCTCCATTTTTAATAGCTAAATCTATTATTTCTTTTGATTTTGCTTTTATATCTGAGTCAGGGAAAAGCTTTCTAATAAAAGATTTGTGCGAGGGTCCTATTAATATCGGATAACCAAGAGATTTAAACTCACTAAGATTTTGAATTATATAAAAATCTTCTTCAGGTGTTTTTCCAAAACCAAGTCCAGGATCAATTATTATATTTTCTTTTTTTACGCCGTTTTTAATTGCATAATTAGTTTGTTTTTTAAGCCATGCATATATTTGTTGAATCACCTCATCTCTCTTTCGCCAGTTCGCCGATTCGCCAGTTCGCCTCACCACCGGTTCTGGCTTTGTTGCTGGTATTCCCTCATTATGCATAATGACTATCGGACAATTATTTTTAGCTGCCACATTTACCATATCTGGATCCATAGTAAGACCTGATACATCATTAATTATTTTTGCGCCGGCATTTATGGCTAGCTGAGCAACATTTGATTTGTAGGTATCTATGGAAATTAAAATTTCCTTCGCCGGTTCGCTGTTACGCCGGCTCGCCGATACGTTCTTAGTAAGTTCATAAATTACCGGTATAACTCTCTTTAATTCTTCTTCTTCTGAAATCAGGACTGCACCTGGTCTTGTAGATTCACCGCCAATATCAATAATATCTACTCCGGATTTAATTAATTCATCTGCATGTTTAATTGCATCTTCTATATTTAAATATTTGCCGCCGTCAGAAAATGAATCTGGCGTAACATTTAAGATGCTCATAAATAGTAGTTTTGATTTTGTTATTGTCATGATTTCCAACCTTAGAGAAATTTAATTTATCAGTGTAACCTACGGTATCATGTTGACATATTAGACCAAAGTATAATCATGCCTATGGTTAAAGAATATTATCAAACTGAGGAACAGCTTTTTGGATTATACCGTTTTCTGGTTTTGTTACGAAACGATAAGATATATTGGCATGAGGTTGTGCCAAGTGGAGATAAAATTAAAGTAATAGTCGAAGAACAAAAGGGAGAATTTGATTTAAGAGTTTTCTATGTACATGAAAATGGGGAGGCTTACCCGGATGACTTTCGAGATTGATTACACTAAACTTTCAACAACGGCTCTAAAAGACTTAATTCTACAAAAAGATCCTAGAGCTCATGAAGAATACCTGAGAAGAACAAGTTTAAATGATCGTTCTTACTGTAGTCCAGATTTTGAAGAATTTCTACAAGAATGGAATGAATTAAAATTAGAAGAAACTAAAATCGAAAAAAGCATTGACTATAAAAAATTAACAATAAAAGAATTGAGAAGACTTATAACACTAGGTGTAAAAGAAGCACTTGATGAATTTGACAGGCGCATACAAAGCAGTGAAATAAAAAGAAGAAGCTATTCAATTAAAGAAATTGAAGAAATGATAGCAAATCCAGGTTTAGCAAAGAAATTAAGGTTTATTTAATTTTATTTACTTTCCGAAAAGTTTTTTCAATTCTTCTTTTAAGATTGGCACTACTTTAAATAAATCATCTACAATTCCATAGTCACATTTTTTAAATATCGGGGCATTTGGGTCCTTGTTTATGGCTACAATAACTTTTGAGCTGCCCATACCTGCAAAATGTTGAATAGCACCTGAAATTCCACAGGCTATATATAACTGTGGTGAAACAGTCTTCCCCGTCTGACCTACCTGCATGCTATGTGGAGCATAGCCTGAATCTACTGCAGCCCGCGAAGCTCCTACTGCTGCACCAATAATTTCTGCAGTTTCAAACAAAATCTTATAGCTATCCCAGTTCCCCATAGCTCGCCCGCCTGAAATAACAATAGGTGCCTCAGTAAGAGAGGTTTCCTTACTCTTTGATTTAACCAGTTCTTTTATTTTTTGTTTTAATGCTGCTTGATCAATATTTACAGCTTCAGTTATTACTTCCGAGATTTTTGGCTCTACATTTTGGGGCATAAGTGTATTTGGTCTGAAAGTTACAAGTTTTGGTCTATGTTCTTCATTAAATTTTAGCTTTGCAATGACTTTATTTGAATACATTGTTTTAGTGATCAAAAGACTTGTACCTTCAAGCTTTACATCAGTACAATCCATTACTAACCCGCTACTGGTATGGAATGAAGCAGCAGGAAAAAGATCCTGAGAATATAAAGAATTAACTCCAAATAAAAAATCCGGGTTTTGATCTTTTACAATTTTTATAAAGATCTTCATATAAACATCAGAATTATATGCTTCAAGACTTTTATCATTTGCAAGAATAATTTTTTCTACGCCGCATAAACCAAGCTGTCCTTGAATCTTTGCAGAGTCAAGATTTGCACCAATTATTAAAGCAGCGACTTTACCTTTTAAATCATCAGCTATATTTCGTGCTGTCATCAAAACCTGTTTTGAAGGCTTTGTTATATCACCATCTTGGTTATTTTCAGCCAGGACTAAAATATTTACCATAACATGATTATCCTATACAATAAAGAAATGACCGGTATGGAAATTGGAATTATTGTAACAGTAGGAGTAATAATAGTAAATCTCTTAATTTTTTCATTCCTGCCAATAGGAATAAAAAAGATCATGAGTAGGGGCAAATCCAAGTGTTTGCCCAAATAAAAAAGTGTAATGAATATTATAGTAATAATCCGACAAACTCCCGACACTGAAACCAAAATTAAAATTGGTTCCCAGCCAAATAAAATTGATCCGACTGGAATTACATGGATCATAAATCCATACGATGAATTTGCAATTGAAAAAGCACTTAAGATTAAAGAACAAATAGGCACAGATGGTGTAGAGACACACTGCAGTGTGTCTCTATTAGCATGCGGTCCTCAAAGAACTGAAGAATCCATACGCCAGGGGCTTGCTATGGGTGCAGACAGAGCAGTCTTTATAAAAGATGATTCTTTAGAATATGCAGATCCTTACGTAATTTCAAAGCTATTAGCTTCTGAACTTAAAAACATGCAGTATGATTTATTGCTCTCAGGTAAAAAATTAATTGATATTGAATCAAGTCAAATTCCTATATTTATAGCAGAAGAGCTTGGTTTAACACATGTAAGTTTTGTGATGAAGTTTACTGGAATTGATGCAGCAAATAAAAAAATTACTTGTGATCGTGAAGCTGAAGGTTCTCATGAAATAATTGAGGTTTCTCTTCCAGCACTTATTACATGTGACCGAGGAGAAGATTTCCCGCGTTATGCATCAATAACAGGCATCATGAAGGCAAAAAAGAAAGAAATCAAAGAAATAACGGTATCAAAAGAAGAAATAGAAAAATTTGGACAAAGAACTGAAATTGTAAGTTTTGATCTGCCACTTAGTAGAAAAGAAGCAAAAATATTTGAGGGCGAAATACCAGAAAAAGTATCTGCACTTGTAAAAGCCCTTCGCGAGGAAGCTAAGGTCATCTGACCTTTAAAACATTACCAAACTTAAAGCAGCCACTGTTTTCCCGTCACGGATTTCACCGTCTTTCACCATCTGCCAGGCTTGTTTTAAATCCATTACTTTTACTTCTATATTTTCATCTGCATCCAGCTCCTGTTCATCATCAACAAGTTCAGTAGCTTTAAAAAAATATAATACTTCCGTGCTGTAACCAGGGACTGGATAAATAATTCCTAAATGCTCCCATTTATTTGCAATATAACCAGTTTCTTCTTTTAATTCTCTTTTTGCAGCATCAAGAGGGATCTCATTTATGTTTAATCTTCCTGCCGGAACTTCCCAGAAAACTTTACCGATAGGATATCTGAATTGTCTTATTAAAACAATTTTGCTTGGATCCGGCTGAGCAATAATAGTTGCTCCGCCGTTATGAATTATTACTTCTCTTACTGCATCTTTCCCGTCAGGCAGGCGCACTTTATCCACCACGAGAGTAAGAATCTTGCCCTCGTATACTTTGTTTGAGCTTTCTTTTACTTCTATAAGATCTTTAGTTGTCATGCAATAAAACCTACCCTAATTCTACTTTATCTTTATCTATTTACACAATATATTTTTAATTGCACTGGGTAAATAAGAAATTAAATCCTGCGGAAGTAAAGAAAATACGGTTTTATCTCGTGTAATCAGCTCTGCTGTTTTACCATGCAAATAAACTCCAACACAGGCAGCCAGGGGTGGTTTTAGTCCCTGAGCAATAAGCCCACCGATAAAGCCTGAGAGCACATCACCAGTTCCACCTTTAGCAAGTGCAGCATTTGAGAAAGGAGAGATATAAACTGTTTCATCTTTATGCGAAATAATGGTTGCAGGTCCTTTTAATACTACTGTACAACTAAGCTCTTTTGCAGTAGATTTTGTAAGTTCAAGCTTATTATTTAATATCTCGTCAATGTTTTTTCCTAAAAACCTTGCAAATTCCTTAGGGTGTGGGGTTAAAATAATTTCCTTTTTTGCTTGCTTGATAATATCTTTTTCTTCTTTTAGTACATTAATTCCATCTGCATCTAAAACTATAGGGATATTTGCTTTAGTTATAAGATCCTTTACAAGTTTTTCAATCTCAGGCTCAGCAGTAAGACCAGGTCCTATTACTAAAACATTTGATTTCATGCTTTCTTCAAGAATACTTGATAAATTAAAATCTACGTGTGTAATCTCAGGTGTAACTGCAGTAATTTGTTGAAAGACTTCTTCTGTTGAAGCTAAAGCTGTTAAGCCCGACCCAATAGCTGCTGCTGCTTTGCCGGAAAGCAGCGCAGCACCTGGATATTTTTTGCTTCCGCAGACAAGGAGTGTTTTACCAAAGGTTCCTTTATTTGAATCATCCGGTCTTTTTGGTAAATTCTCTATTAGAAACTTATCATCCAATAAATATTGATTTGTACTGATATCAGGCAGCCCAATATCAACTACACGAACAATACCAGCATGCTTTTTACCAGGATAAATCATGAGTCCGGCTTTAGGATATCCAAAAGTTACAGTTAAATTTGCTTTAATTGCCTTTGAATTAATTCTACCCGTGTCAGGATCAACTCCTGTTGGAATATCACAGGCAATCACAGTTTTTTTTGAATCATTTATAGAATTAATGATCCATTCATAAAAGGACGATAGCTTTTTATTTGTACCTGTTCCAAGTAAACAATCAATTACAGTATTTGAATTATTTAATGCATTAAAAAAGTTGTTGTCCTTTTCGTCTTGGATTTTTAAACAAGGTATTTTCCCTTTAATCATATTGAAATTTACTTTTGCATCATGAGAAAACTCATCTTCATTAGAAGTTAAAAAAACAAAGACCTTACTGCCTAAGTTGTTAAGATATCTGGCTGCTACAAGACCATCGCCTGCATTGTTCCCTTTTCCGCAAACTATCAGGTAAGGTTCTTTATATTCACGTGCAATTTCAGCCAGTCCAGATCCTGCTACTTCCATCAGAGTAAGTGACCATTCAGGACTGATTTTATCAACTAAAGATTTCTCTAAACTCCTGATTTGTTCTGAATTAACCAGCTTTATCATTTTAGTTTTCTACAATCATTAATTTGGATTTTTTTGAGTAATCAATCTGGGCAATATTTTCAAAGGTAATTTTATCCCCTGCCTTAATTTCAAATTCATCTGCAAAACCACCATTCACCTCTACAACTTCAGTAATTATTTCATCAGAGCTGTATAAAATATGGGTTTGATTAGGTTCGGTATTTTTAACAATTTTTACTATTGTGCCTTCTTTTATAAAGATCATATCAAGAGGAATCAATGTATCCTTCATCCAGAAAGTAACAGAGGAAGGCGGTCTAAAAATAAAAACCATTCCACGATCTTTTTTAAGGCTTGGTCTGTTCATTAGTCCTTTTTGTTTTTCTTCAGGTGTATCAGCTACTTCTAAAAAAATAGTGGCATCTTTTTTACCGCTAAATTTTATAAGGCCTTCAATAGCTTTTGCTGAATCTGCTGCCTGAATACAAAGCAAAAAAGATAAAATTAAAAATATGGATGCTTTTTTCATAGGATCTACATTATAATTTATACCCAAATAAACAAAATTGGGAGTATATCATCATTACCAGCCGTATTTCGAATAAAACGTAATCTTATTATTTGGATTAATCCAGTCAATTAAAACTCCCTGAGTATTTGGAATTGACTGACTGTTGATTTTTCCGGATTGATCTATAAAAGCTGAAATACCGTTATTGGCAGCAATTATAACTGGCCTTCTGTTTTCTATTGCCCTGAAAACTGCAAATGCCAGAAACTGCTGCTTAATTCTGTCATTATTAAACCAGCTTAAGTCAGAAAGATTTATTAATAAGTTTGCTCCTTCCAATGAATGTTTTCTGACAATTCTGGGAAATATTAATTCAAAACAAATATTAATCCCTGCATTTCCAATGGAAGTTTTAATGGGTAAAGTTTCTCTGCCTTTGCTAAATCCTTCACCTATGAGATTACTTGCAAATCTTTTTAAAAACTGAGGCAAAATCCATGAAAAAGGAGTATACTCACCAAACGGTACCAACCTCTCTTTCTCATAATGAAAAAACTTATTTTTTTGTGGGGAAAATAAAACTGCACAATTAGTTAATTTTTCATTTTCTCCACAATATGAACCGGAAATTATATCTGCCTGCTTATTTTTAGCAACAGTTTTTAACCAGTACTGAACATTGACATCTTGATCAAAAACCACTGGCAAAGCGCCTTCTGGAATAACCAGAAGTTTTGCATTATTATTTGAAAGCAAGCCACTATATGTTTTCTTTGCAAATGAAATGTCTTGTTTGCCGCCACGTGTAACTTTTAAAGGCAGATTCCCTTGTAAAACACACACACTCTGAGATAAGTTAGAAAAATGTTGTTTGTTTATGCCATATAGAAAAATACCTGTGAAAAGACTAAATGAAATCAAAACTATTATTAAAGCAAACCCCTTAAATATTGTTTCAAGCTGTCCCGGGTCCCTGGAGACATATCTTCCTGCAATTCTTTCTATATTAAACATCCAGATTAAAAGTTCTGAAAAAACAAAATTAAAAATTACTATTAAAAACCCAATTGACAAACTGCCAAAACACTCAGCAATCTGAATTAAGAAAATATTTTTATACTGACTATATTCAATCAATGTCCAAGGAAAACCAAACAATATTTCCCATTCTTGAATCTTATTAAAAATTAAAACCCACAAAAAAGAATTAAGCATGATATTTGGTATGCCTTCGTTATACGGATTAAACGGGGCTTTTTTTAAATAACGGACGATTATTGCAAAAATAACAAAATAAAGTGAGTTTAATACACTTACAGCCGTATGAACAAATAATGAAATTAAAATGCTGCTTGGCTTATTAAAGCCAAGCCAGCTAAGGGGGTGAAGAGAAAATAACCAGTGCAAATACCAGAAGTTATATGCAAAACCAAAGATAAAGGAATAAATTACAGCTTCATTTATTTTTTTTGAAGTGTTTATAATAATAAAAAGCGGCGAAAGGCATATCCATGCAAGAAACCATAAGTTATAACCCGGTGCACTAAGAGATAAAAGGAATCCGCTTACAAGCATGAGAAAAAGTTTTGCCGGCAGGTTCATTGACATAGTAACTATTCTATTTGTTTTTAACTAAAAAAGAGATTTATATGAATAATTTGCTTCGAGTAGAAAGGAAAAACAAATCTGTTGCAAGGCAGAATTTGTCCCAAACAAAAATAATAGGCATTGACCCAGGAAGCACAATGATAGGATATGGCGTAATAAGCTATAAAAACAGCGACAAAAAACCAAAGGCAGTAGGATACGGCTATATTGACTTAAGAAAATACCCCTGTACTGCTGAAAGACTTCTGCAGTTATACAGAGACATGAAAGAATTAATCAAGCACTATAAACCATTAAGCATTGCAATTGAAAATGTTTATTTATTTAAAAATGCTAAAACATTTACTCCTGTGATCCAATCAAAGGGTGTAATAATACTGGCTGCAGCAGAAGCATATATAAATATTTACGAGTATACTCCTCTTCAAATAAAACAAACTATTTCAGGATATGGAAAGGCAGATAAAATGCTCGTCCAAAAACTAATTCAAACTTCTCTTGGAATTAATTTAGAAATAAGTCCTGATGATACCTCTGATGCACTTGCCGTAGCACTTTGCCATATGAGACATTTGTTGTAGAGGTAGGTAACCAAGCCTCAAATAAATATTTCAGCAATAAAACGTTATAAATCTTACAATTAAATAATCCTCTATTTCCTTTATTATATTGGAGTTTTAGGGATATCCAGAATTTTTTCCTAAGCTATGAAGATGATTTGTTGCACCAAATCTTAACCTAAATATGTTTCGTTTGAATAAGAGTAATTTAAGTGAAAATATAAAGGGCTATCTAGACACAAATATTGATTAAAGTATCTCCGTGATGGAAAGCACTGTATATAAGGGTCTAATAATATAGAATGCGCTTACTTTGCCGATTTTTCCTTATATCAGGCTGAAAGGACGTAAATTGAGTAAAAAAGAAAACAATAAGGCCGAGGTTGAAAATCAGTCAGCAAAAACAAACTCGAAAAGGAGTTATGAGACTGATCCGACCCTTAAAGACATAGCTTCAAATTTGAACGATAAGTTTAGTAGCTTGCGTGAAGGAAAAGAATCTTCACCTGTAGACTGCATAAATATTTTTGAAAAATTACATCCCCCTGCAGGTGAGATTAGTTCTTTTGCAAAGCAAATTGGCGAGCTGCCTGAATTAAAAGTTGATTTTAAAAACTCTTTAAATAAAATAGCATCTACATTTAGAAATGCTTTTTCAAATATTACAGAATATAATGAAATTAACAGTCAGATTAAAGAATTACTTATAGAAAACTTTTTTCATACTGCAAGAGCACTGGCAATAGCAGTAGAGGCACGGGATCCGTATACAGGCGGACATTCAGATCGTGTTTTCCAGATTGCTACTGAACTGGGGAAAAGGTGCAACATAAGCATTACAGAACAACTTTATCTGGAAGGAGGAGCGCTTCTGCATGATGTCGGGAAAATTGCAGTTCGTGATGGCGTGTTACTAAAACCAGGACCTCTAACTGATTCAGAATATAAAGAAATGCAGTTGCATACCATTTTTGGTTCACAGATTGTAAAAAGAATGAGCTGCCTGCATGGCTGTGTAGATGCAGTGCTGTTACATCATGAAAGAATGGATGGCTATGGTTATCCTCATGGCTTAAAAGGCAAAGAAATCCCACTAATAGCAAGGATTACGTCAGTTGCAGATGCCTATGACGCAATGACTACAAACAGAATTTACAGAAAAGCATTGAGCCACGAACAGGCTCTTGAAGAAATCCTCAGAAACAGCGGCACACAGTTTGATCCTGAAATTGTAAAAGTATTTTTAATCTGGTGGGAAGATACTTTTCAGAAAAATCCAGCAAAAAGCAAAGAATTATACAAATACTCCAAATAAATACTAGTGCAACGTCAACTAAATAATTAAGTGTCCCATTCACTGGGGGTGACGCCGGAAGGGAGGTGTCCATCCGAGGAGCTACTGCACCGCAGGATGGAGGGGAACCTGCAGGCGGCAGGACCCGCAGTGAATGGCGCAAGGCATGAAAACTTTGTTGACAATGTACTGGTTAAATGCCAAGATCCATTTCTTGCGCAATAATTACAAGATAGTACCGATCTGTTTTTTCATGCAAAACATCTCCAATGTATTTCATAAGACGATAAATTAAAAGCTTTATGGCTGTTTCCCTGACTGCAAGTTTTTGAGCTATTTTTAAGTTTGAGAATCCTTTGGCAATAAGTTTTAGTATAGATATTTGTTTCTCAGTCAGAGCAACATAAGTCCCCCTATAGTAAATTAAAGTCTTTTTCGTAAGGAGTATCTTCTTTTGCTTTAAGTAATTATCATAATCAAGCAATCTTTCAAACGGAGAAGCCTCAACCTTTCGCTCAAGTTCACTATGTGATAACTCTTCATTCACTGTTAAAAACCTTTCCGTAAAACATTACCAGAACAGTGGTTCTTAAAGTAACCAGGCAAAGTATGGGGGAGATTATTTCTGACAGTAAAATCAATTAAAAAGAAAATATAAATAAAGCAAAATTATTGAAAGATATTTCTACAAAAGTATCGATAAAAAATATGATGAAACTTTTAGTATCATTTATTTTTATTTTTGATTTGATTTATTCACAGATAAAGTATTACCTTAAGACAAATTTTTATAAAGACTTAATGTTACACGGACTTGTGTCCAAAACCCAGTTTAGAAGCAAGAAGTAATAGTGTCCTTGGTCTAATAGGAAGTATTCCAAAAGCTTCAGAAAATTTTTCTTTAACTTCATTTACATATGACTGAACTGTTTTAACTTCTATACCAAGCAATTTCCCAATTTCATCGTTTTCTTTCCCATCAACCATAAAATTTAATATTTCTTTTTGTCTTTTTGAAAACTGTATTTTTGGAAGTGGTTCTGCAGTAAATATGACTAATTCATTATTTTGGTAAATTCTTCTTATAAATTCAGCAAGTCTTCCTATTGATATTGCTTTTTCAATATAAGCAGAAGCACCCATGTCCAGGCATCTGTGGATTCGTGCCCAGCCGGTTTCATTTGAAAACATAATTACCTTACATTTAGCAGATGTTTTTAATTTTTTTATGTAGTGTTCAAGATCATGTTTCTCGCGGCCTGGCATTCTTAAATCCAGAAGAATAATATTAGGCTGAAGTTCTTCTGCTTTTTCTAAAACTTCATCATATGAACCTGCAGTACCTACTATTTTAATGTTTGGGTCTTTATTCAAATCTGTTTCTACACCGTGAATAAGATAAGGATGATCATCAGCAATTAAAGTTAAAATGATTTCATTTTTTAAATTGTTTCTCCCGCTCAAAAAACCCATGCGGCTCTCTTTTCCGAAACTATCTCGGGAGAAGGTATAAAGGTACCCTTTATTTTCTGAAACTGTAATCATATCTGATAACTAAACATTCTAATACCAAAGCCAAATTCAAATTATTAAATTTTTGAGTCTGGGTAATACTTTGCCTTACCCTTAATATTCAATTTTGATGCACTTTTTCAAGCATTTTGATATTTGATGAAATTTTAGATGATTTTTAGATAAAAAATATTTAATCTTCAGCCCGGTGATAGGGGAAAAGCCTTATCCGAAATTTGATCTTCCGGGTTTACAAAATTAATCCTTGTATTAAAATGACTACCAAGTATCTAACTAAATATCCTAAGCATTGAAAAAATATTTCTTGTAGAGGGGCTTTCATTACAAAGATGGAAAACACTTTAGTCAAAGGCCAGATTCAATCCTTAATTACTGATTTATGCATACAGCCAGTAATTAAAGAGGATTCTAATATCATTACCCTGAGCGGTAATGAGCTGGCAGATATTTCACTTAAGCTCAGTAAATATATCAGGCAAGAACTTCCCATTGATCAGCTTTTGGATAAGACAGTCAGAATGCTAGGCGAGGCAGGCATTGCAGAAAGAGTACTTTTATTTCAAATCGATAAAAAAGGCACCAAAAGTCTGCTGTCAAATTACTGGGAAAGCCCATACATTCCAAAATTTAATCCTGTAGGATTTGAGCTTGATCTGCAGGATTCATCCTTATTTAAACTTTTTCACCTAAATACAAATCACACGCTTCAAATAGAAGATTTTACAAAATACCTTGCCCTGCCTAATTATTTATTCCGAAATAAGTTAAAAGCTCTCTTTCTTAAACTTAGAACTAAATCACTTCTTATAACTACCGGTAGCACTGACAACATTAGAGTTGCATTAAATCTTCAGTTTTGTACAAGAGACGTGATTTGGAGCAATGAAATTGAAAAAGTTTTCCAGTCTGTTATTGATCAGTTAGCCGTAGCAATAGAACAATATTCCGAGAAACGGAAAAAAGAGCTGTTGCAAAAGAACATAATTCAGCTTCAGGAAAGTGCCATTAGAGAACAGGAAGAACTATTCAGACAATTTGCTAGTGATGTTCATGATCTGCCCTGTAGTATTATCCCAAACTTAAAAAAAGCTATAAATGACAAGGACTTTAAAGAATGTGAAAAGTTAGTGGATGAACTGCATAAAAATCTTAGACAGCTAATTAATGAATATGTAATTCCTGATATCAACTTATTAGGTTTTATCGGGACAATGTACCAGTTTGTTAACGGGTTTAAAAAATCATTCAAAGGAAAGGTTTCTGTAGAGCTGCCTGATGAAGAAATAACTTTATCCCAGAGAAATGCAGTAGAGCTTTTTAAAGTAGTTAAAGAATGGTTTTGTAATATTGAAAAGCATTCTGAAGCAACTGAGGTTTCATTCACAATAAAAATATTGAATGAAAATTATTTCCTGTTAAGCATTCAGGATAACGGAAAAGGATTTGACGTAAATAATACAAAAAATCTTGGGTATGGAATTTTAAATTTAGAGCGCAGATTAAGAGCAATAAAATCTAAGTTTGAAATTAAAAGTGAAATGAATAAAGGCGCAATGTTAAATATTCAAGCACCTGTAAATTAATTATTGGAGAAAAGAATGAGACCATATGCCGTAGGAGCACCATTAAATGCAACTCAAAGAAGAAATGTAACAGCACAAACTTCTGAGTTGAAATGCCTTGCTTCAACTGCTATTGAAGGAATTAAAAATTTTACAGTTGAAGCTCCATTTGCAACAGGCGGTTGTTTACTAGCTTTTTGTGCTCTTATATCTTCCATGTTTAAAAACAATCTGAATTTAATTCCTTTATTTGGTTTTCCTGCTGCTGGTTTATTAATATGTCAGATTTTTTATCCATACAATAAAAATCCTGGAAGTAATTCAGAAGATAATGTGTCTTTGCAACAAAAAGCCGCTTAACGCACCCAATCCTATTTATGTTAAAATATCTCCGTTATGGCATATGTAATTGCTGCTATTCAAATAATTTGTGGAATTGCACTTACAGTTCTGATTTTGTTTCATTCTGCAAAAGGTGAAGGTCTCGGAGGTATAGGTGGCTCTGCTAGTTTATTTACTGGTCCTTCTCAGGCTGAAGCAGGCTTAGACAAGATAACCTGGGTTATTGCAGGAATATTTATTTTTACATCCGCTATTATCGGATGGAAAATCATTCAGTTTTAATTCATTCATATCTTTAGACAACCTCATTTTTTCAAAAATAATTTCTATGGCATTGGATAACTTTTTGAAGTCCATTCCACTTAAGTTAATTTGCCCTTTTGAGTGCATTTCCCCTAGTGCCTGAATTACTCCAAGAAGTATTGCTGCTGCTTTAAGAATTTTTTGAGGATTAGTTTCTTTACCTAGATAGTCAGCTGCTCTTTCAATAAGATTAATAATGGCTTTTACAGCTACCGTCTTTATCTCTTCATTATCATATGATAAATATTTAGACACTGATTTGATTGCATCTAATGCAGAGTCAAGACTTGACACACCAAGCTCTGCTCCAAAAATTAATTGAACAACTAATTTTACCCAGCTATCTTTAAATGATTCAGTTATTCTGTTTATACTGTCACCTAAGTCATTAAAAACATTTTTAACTAAACTAAAATCAGTATTTTGTGTCTCACCTATAAAATTATTTGTTGCTTTTTCCATACTACTTACAAATTCATCAGGACTAATATCCATTAAGCCTTTATTTAAAATGCTTTGAGAAAAACTAATAAATACGTCTGAATCTGGCTTACTGCTACTAAAATTAGATGCTTTAGAAAGAAGTGCAGAGACTACTTGTGCTGCATAATTTTTAATTTCTTCATTTGAGCATGATAAGTATGGAGTAAGATTTTTTATTCCTGACAAGCAATCTGCAAGATTTTTATCTCTGTTTTTTACATCAGTAATAACTTTAAATGCTTCTTCTTCGTTAATTCCGGCCTGATGACGTGGATTAATATCACTGAAACTTCTCCAGAAATTTGTATATTCTTTTCTGCTGTTTACTTCAGCATCCAATACCATGACTATTACCCCTGCCAATATAAAGGAAAGGGCTATAATATTTTTATGGCTGTTAAACGTTTCTTAATTAAAGCAAAGTTAATTGAAAAAAAAGAATTGGGCAAAGACTATCACATAAGCTGGTTTGATGCTCCTGAAATTGTCTCAAATATCAGCCCAGGACAGTTTGTAATGATGGAATCAGGGCAATATCTTTTAAGACCATTTAGCGTTTATGAAACAGATGGTCAAAAAGCAGGTTTTCTTTATAAAGTAATTGGCTGGGGTACAAGCTTTTTAAGTAAATTAAATATCGGTGATCAAGTTTTAATTCATGGTCCGCTTGGAAAAGGGTTTACCTATCCAGAAGATAAAAATAAACCTATATTAATAGTTGCAGGAGGAATTGGAATTGCAACTTTTCCAATAGTTGCAAGAATAGCCCATGAAAAAGGATATAAAATAAAAACTCTTTTTGGGGCAAGATCAGCTAATGATCTAGTTTGTGCAGAAGAATTAAAAAAATACGGTGAACTAGAAGCTATTACAGATGACGGCAGCTCAGGAAGAAAAGGATTTGTCACTGAGCTTTTAAAAAATGAACTTACTAAAAATAAAAATCAGGAAATAATGGTATGTGGTCCAACCCCAATGTTAAAGAGCGTTATCAAGGTTTGTAATGAATTTAGCGTAGTAGGACAGGTCTCATTTGAAGAATATATGGCATGCGGATATGGTGTCTGCATGTCATGTGTCGTTATGTCAAACGGAAAATATATAAGAACCTGCTTTGAAGGACCTGTAATGAGATCTGATGCGGTTTCTGTATAGAGCGCATTGTCTGTAGGGGCGTATTGCAATACGCCCCTACTTCATGTTATTTCTTCGTGGTTAGTTCTTTATCTATCTTTTGTAAGAACTGCTGCAGCACACTTAGAAGCTCGTTTAATTCAAATATTTTTAACGTGTTATCAGAGCCGTTTAGACCATCAATGGGTTTCAGTAATTCTTTTAGATTTTCATCTTCAATATTTTTTGCTCCTAGCGATTCAAAAGACACAGTCTGATTATTTTCCATCCTGATTAATGCTGCATGCCCGACTTCCTGAACAGGATCAAGAAAATTAAACATTGAAGAAATAACAACTTTATTTCCAATATGCTCAGCACTTATGTCAATTTCTCTTCCTGAGCTTAAAATATATTTTCTGTTTGAAAAAATTGCTTTACGCATCATGGTTATATATGATAGCAAATATTTGTTCTTAACGATCTGTGATCTCTTTAAACCTTTTTACGGAAACATCAATATATTTCTTTTCTCTTTCAACACCTATAAATTTTCTGCCTAACATAAGTGCTGCCACCCCAGTAGTACCACTTCCACAAAATGGATCAAGAATAATATCTCCTTCTTTAGTACTGGCAAGGATTATTCTTTTAAGTAATTCAAGTGGCTTCTGAGTAGGATGCCTGCCAAATTTTTTTTCAGATTTTTTTGGTGCTGTGATTGACCATACTGTTCTCATCTGAGATTTAGGTTTTTTATAACTATCCTCGTCCCATATGCCGTTTTTCATAAGCTTATAATCAAAAAAATGCTTATGATTTTTATCTTTTTTTGCCCAGATAACTGTTTCATGACTGCAGGTAAAATAACGACAACTTAAATTAGGAGGAGCATTTGGTTTAAACCAGCATATATCATTTAAAATATGAAACCCGAGTGACTGCAACATATATCCGCACAGATAAATTGAATGATAGGTTCCGCTGATCCAGATAGTGCCTGAAGGTTTTAAAACCCTTTTGCATTCAGATAACCAGCTTTCATAAAAATTATAATCAGCGTCTTTCCCTTTACTTGAATCCCACTCACCTTTATTTACAGATGTTCTTTTTCCGGAATGACAAGTAAATCCATTATTCGACAATAAATAAGGAGGATCAGCAAAAATACAATCAATAGAATTCTCATTATATTTTTTTAGAATATCTACACAATCTCCCATGTACAATGTCGTCTGATTATTTATTTCATATGTTGTTTTCATTTTTAAAAATCTAACTTAATCAACTCTTAATTCTAGAACATAATAAAATTTTTTTAATGTTGTTATTTTTCTTATTAGACAAATTTTATTATCCACTGAAAAAACAGTATTTGAATAGATTTAGAACAAAAATGTAACTCAATCATTTAAATGATCTTTAATTACAATTTTTTAATTAAAAGCCTTAACAAAAGCCTAATCACTATAGGGTTTGATTTAAAGACATTAGGGGATGTGTTTTTTCTCTACAAGGGGGTAAAAAATGAATAAGTCAAATATTTCTGCTCTTAGAAGCAGAAACCGCGGGCTTTTTGCTGACTGCGGAACCGAAAATACAGGACTAAATCTACTCAAACAATTGAAAGAAGATACTTTAAAAACAGGTAACGAAGAAAAGATCACATTTAGTGATAGCAAAGACTTTTATGGAGAGGATTTGTTTCATGATGTAGCCGTACCTATTGATGATTCAATAAAACTTTATTTAAAAGAAATAGGCAGAGTGTCTTTATTAAAACCACTTGAAGAACTTGAAATTGCAAGAGCAATAGCAAAAGGCGGGAAACCTGCAGAAGTAGCTAAAAGAAAACTGATTCAAGCAAACCTTAGGCTGGTAGTTTCAATTGCAAAAAGATACCTTAGAAGAGGATTAAACTTCCTTGATCTTATACAGGAAGGAAATATAGGACTTATGAAAGCAGCAGAAAAATTTGACAGTGAACGAGGATTTAAATTTTCTACTTATGCAACCTGGTGGATTAAACAATCCATAACAAGAGCAATTGCTGACAAATCACACACAATAAGGGTACCGGTTCACATGGTTGAAAATTTATACAAGCTTAAAAGAATTACAAATTATCTGACAAATGAATTAAACAGAAAGCCTACTGATGATGAGCTTGCAGAAGCAATGAAAGTCTCCAAAGAAAAAATCGATGAAATTCTAAAAGCAGTAAAAGAACCTATTTCACTTGAAACACCTCTTGGCAAGGAAGATGATGCAAAACTTTCAGATTTCATAGAAGACAATACAGCTCTTCAGCCGGAAGCCCATGTAGCAAATGAGCTGTTGAGACAGGATTTAAATAAGGTTCTTGAAGAGCTAAATGAAAGGGAACGACATTTAATAAGTCTTAGATTTGGTCTGGAAGACGGACATCAAAGATCTCTGGACGAAGTAAGTAAACTCTTTCAGCTTCCACGTGAAAGAGTAAGGCAAATCGAATTTAAAGCTCTAAGAAAATTACGCCATCCTGTTAGAAGCGGGAAGCTTAAAGATTATCTACCTGATAATGAATAAATTTGTCCTGTCATTCCCATGAAAATGGGAATCCAGAGATCAGCCGCTAACATTAATTAACTGGATTCCCTGGTCAAGCCAGGGAATGACATTTGCCATTTCAGTGATAAGCATTCACCTTTATATCTTTAAACTTCGCGCCATCACTGTATAAAACAGTTCTCACACCGACTATGCCTACATGTTTTTTTCTGTGTTTATCCATCCTCATTTCAAAACTTACAACTCCATGCTCAAAAAAATGACTTATAAAATTTGCATTGTTAATTTGTTTTCTGTATGAACCACGGTGCTTTCTGGGATAAAGGATATCGGCAATTACATTTGCTTCTTTTTCAGTAATCATTTCTTTTTTTACATTATTCCCGCGGGGACGAGCAGTTTCTGAGATAGATTTTCCATTACGGTATAAAACCTCTACCTGCCAGCCATGTAAGGAAAAAAGATATTTAATTTTACCGGCAAAGTCTTTTTTGGAATCTGAAAATTGTTTTACTACTAATTCCTGATCATATTTTTTTTTATTTTCACCGACCTCATTATTTATTGCAGCATAAGCTGGAATAATAAATAACATAAATGAAAATAGAAGAAACAACTTAAAAACTAAATTTATCTGCATCTATTTAATATTATCTAACAATTATGATTTTTGTTTAGCCCAGATTCCTACTGTAAAAATATAAGCATAACAGGCAAATGCAATGAGCATGCCTGCTTGCCAATTAGGAGATTCTATTGAGCCTGAGATTTCTGCTATTCGTGCAATCAAAGGAGCAATTACAGCCCCTCCTATAATTGCAGTACAGAGTATTCCGGATACCATGCTGGCATGTTCTTTTTTATACGAATCAATTGCCAGCCCATAAATAGAAGGGAACATAATAGAAATAAAAAAGCCCACAAGCGGAAAAGCCCACAATACAATTTTTAAATCTTTTGAAAAAATTGCACATCCAAGGGCAAGAGCCGCAAATGAAATAAATATCTGAATGGCTTTTTTGCTGGAAATTTTATCCAGAACCAAGCCCCCAATCAGCCTTCCAAGCAAAAGTCCAAACCAATAATTTCCTACAGCAGCGTTTTTTGCTGCTTCTGCTTTATCTCCCATGACAGAGGATATCTTATGTACATCTTCCAAAAACAATCCTATGTTATTTGCCACGCCAACTTCCACACCTACATAAAGAAAAATAGCAAGAGCATATAAAATCATGAGAGGATCTTTTAAAAGATAAGCAAAATTGTTTTTTGATTTACTTTCTGATTCAGATTTCTTTTCTTCAGGATACTTTGGAAAAGCCAGCCCAAAAAGCATAAAAATTGAAATTATTGTAAATAACCAATAAGTATAATTCCATTCAAGTCCGCGGGATTTTACAAAGGTCACAAGATACGGCGCAAAAGATGATCCTATTCCGTTAATAACCATAAAAAGGGTTAGATTTCTGGAGTATTTTTCAGGATTACTGATTTCTTTCACTAAGGGATTTGCTGCTACCTGAATAGCTGTAATTCCAACTCCACAAATAAACATTGCTGACATATTAGCGTAATAACCAGGCACACTGGCAAACATAAAAACTCCGATAGTGGTAATTAATGCCCCGGTAACTAAAGTAGCTTTTGTACCCATTTTATTTATCAAGGCTCCAAAAGGCACTGATGTTAACCCATAAGCAATAAAAAAAACAGAAGCCAGAAAACTAGACGCTGAGCCGCTTACCTGATAGGTTTCTTTTATCTTAGGAACAATGGCGCCAGCTACATTTGTAATGGCACCAAAGGCAAAATAAGCAAAGGCTACTGAAAAAAGAAGGGCAAGAAAGTTATTTTTAGATTTTGTCATAAGTTTCTTAAATATATCATGATGTAATAAAGAGAAAAACTTTTTTGTTATAAGACTCAAACTTAAAAAAAAATTATCCGGGCAAAAAGTAAGACATCTAAAGTATTAAATTATTGGTAATTTAGTAATAGTGTAGTCCAAATGGTTTCAATGATAGTTATGTAAGTACAGTCAAAAAGTAAGTTAGAATATTACTAATTCTATGGTTAGGAAATTAGGTTTACGAGAAACAGCTGTTACTACTTCTATGCAAACTGGATTTAGTAGGATAGCAGCTTTATCTCATGAGGTTCATAGAAATGATGGAGTAAAACCTGATCATCTGCATGGATTAAGTACAACTGAAAATCATAGACTTAAAGAAATATATAAAGAGGAAGAATTAAATGGCGGTTTACCGAGTGAAATTAGACTTAGGACTTTGGAAAGACTTTTAGATGAACTGGTTGGTCAAGAAAGCTATAAACATATCAAGTTAATTGAAACTGAAATTAGAAGCCTTAGAGAAGATTTAGCTTCTAGAAATGGTCATCGAACAAACGGAGAACAGCTACATACTGAATTAAAGCCTAGTGCAGCAACAGTCATTGGTAAGGCATTTACTTGTTTTAAATTTTTAGCATCATCAGATTCTGAAGAAGTAATTCAGTTAATTCAAGACTTAAACCAGTTTCCAAATGAACTGGGTGCCAGAGATGCACTATGGAAATTAACTTATAGTGGAATTGATAAAAATATTCTTTGTGCGGATAATAAAGCAGCTGTTAAAGCAGTTGACAGAGCACTGGACATACTCGGGGCTAGATATTCATATAACGGTGAACACTTTTCTGATATTACAGGAAGAGCAATTGCTGCATATAAAATTGCAGTTATGTGTTTAGAAAAAAGTTTTATGTTTGATGATGTTTACAGATTTGATACTTTAGCTTTTGATTTGTCAGTATATGACGGGCAAATGGGAAACTCTGTTTTGCTTTTATCTCTAGCTAACAAGTCATCACCCAGATATGAAATTAGAACCAGTACAGTTGGTTCTTTTATATCTAGAATAGAAAGACAGAATATACTTTTAGGAAATGATGAAGTAGCAACAGCTTTTTTTGACATTGTTTCTTCAAAGGTTATAAATCATGATTCTACAGCAGACAGGCTTGCAGAGAAGAATTTAATAAAGGCTATAAATGTTTTTTCTGATCAAAGATACCATACTTTTGCACTTAAACTTTTATTTAAAGGAATGGCTTGTGGTTATAAATTGCCACCTCCTTTAATGCAAAAAGTCTATGACAATGCTTTGGACAGATTAATGGCAGCAACGGTACATGAAAAAAGTCCTGAAGAATTTCTTAGGCTCTTAGATCAACTTCAGGAATTACTTTAGTAACCCTGTCCTTTTGATTGACTATTTAATTATTAAATTAGCTTCAAATCCACTTCAGGAATGACTTTGGTAACCCTATCTTCACATGCTGCATCTGCTACTGCACTGGCTACAGCTGAGGCTACTTTTTTATTAAAGATATTTGGAATGATACAGCTTTCGTTCAGTTCATAATCCTGGACGATGGAAGCTATTGCTTTATCTTCTTCAAACTTCATTTTTTCTGTAACCGTGGTGGCATGACTGTCTAATAATCCCCTGAAAAATCCAGGGAAACAAAGCACATTATTTATCTGATTTGGATAATCAGATCTTCCTGTAGCCATAATTCTTACATAAGGTTTTGCAAGCTCTGGTTTAATTTCAGGGTCAGGGTTTGAAAGAGCAAAAACAATAGAGTCTTTTGCCATTAATTTAATATCATCCACTGACACCAGATTCGGTCCTGAAACACCTATAAAGACATCTGCACCTTTAATTACATCAGAAATGCCGCCTTTTTGTTTAGTGGGGTTTGTAAGCTGGGCAAGCTCTTCTTTTGCACTGTTCATTTCTTTTCTGCCCATGTAAATTGCACCATTTCTGTCAGTGACAATAATATTTCTTACGCCGGCAAATAATAACATCTTCGCACATGAGACACCAGCAGCTCCTGCACCGGTAATAACCACTTCAAGATCTTCAAGTTTTTTATTTACAACCTTTACTGCGTTTAAAAGTGCTGCTGTTACTACTACTGCAGTTCCGTGCTGATCATCATGAAATATAGGAATATCCAGCTCATTTTGAAGCCTTCGTTCTATTTCAAAACATTTTGGTGCTGCAATATCTTCTAGATTTATTCCGCCAAAACCAGGAGCTATGGCTTTTACTACCTGCACAATTTCATCGGGAGTTTTTGCATCCAGACAAATCGGATATGCATCCACATCAGCCAGCATTTTAAAGAGCATTGCTTTACCTTCCATAACTGGCATTGCTGCATAAGGTCCGATGTTTCCCAGACCAAGAACTGCTGTGCCATCTGTTATTACTGCAACTGAGTTCTTTTTAATGGTCAGATTATAAGCAAGTTTTGGATCCTGATGAATGGTTCTGCAGACTTCTGCAACTCCAGGTGTATAAACCACTGAAAGATCTCTGTAATTATTTACTTCTTTTTTAAGCTGGATGCCGATTTTCCCGCCAATATGGGTATTATAAACTTCATTTTGAGCATCGATAACAGCAGTTCCAGGAAGATCATGAAGTTTTGAAATTATTTCTCTGGCTTGAATGGTGTTACTGGAAAAATATACATCCCGTGTGACAAAGTTTTGATTACTTTCAACTACTTTTATATCGCCAAGATGTCCGCCATTTGAATTAATAATTGCTGCAATTTCAGAAAGTGAGCCGCTTGGAGAATTTAATCTTATACTGTAAAGCTGTGGATTAAATGATGTTAAACCTTCTTCAATAATGTTTTCTTTTAAGATGTTTTCTTGCGATTTTTGTTTTATTACCATTTGAATTTCCTTTTTCTTATGCTTGGTTAAAACTATTGTTTATTTTAATAGAAACAAAGCTCAAATCTTCGGGTAAAACAAACATTTAATTATTAATTAATAATATGTAGTGGCGCGATTAATTACACCTCTACATGAATATATATCAGGACTTACGCAAAAATGAACTGCGGTATGGTGCCCTGAGCGACGTGTGCCCTTTAGGGCGGGAAAGGAGCGAATGGGTACCATACCCAGTGAACTTTGCGTAAGTCCTTTATATAAAACATTTCTAAAATCTCAAAATCATTTGAAAAAATGTTAAGATGCATGTTTATGAAGAAAATATTAGTCTTTCAAGCCGCATTACTTATAACACTTTTTATAAGCAGCTTATTAGCTTCTAAAGCCGAAGATTTTAATCCAAAACCAGCCAGTGCCAGTGTATATAATCTGGGTTTAAAAAGTTATGAGCAGGGAGATTTAAATTCTGCAACTTCTTTTTTTACAAAAGCAATTGAACTGGATCCTAATTTCGTAGATGCTTATTTTAATCTGGGCGCCATATACAAAAAACAAAAAAACTATGCACTTGCAACTAATGCATTTAAAAAAGCAACTGAAATAAATTCTGGAGATTACGAAGCTGTTTTTGAATTAGCCTCGTGTTATTTAGAAAATAAAGAATATAATAATGCAAAAAAATACTTTTCAATAATTCCATCAAGCTTTTCAAAGTCTAATGAAGTAAAACAAAATCTTGAAAAAGCAGACAGATATTTAGCCATTGAAAACAGTACAAACAGTCAAAAAAATGAAATCGTCAAATCACCTGAAGTACAGGGGCAACTTCTTGTGGATAAGCTTGAAAAACAAATGGAACAAACTGATATAAAACCCCAGGTACCTTCTCAGAATCCCTCACTAAATAATAATCCTCAGGCTCTTGTGAACACACTTACAAAGCCAAAACCAGAAACCATAAATGAGCCAATTAGAGTAGTCACAAATAATTTCAGCGGTCCTACTGGCATTGCTAAAGACAGCCAGAACAATATTTTTGTAGCTAATTTTCAGAAAGACAACATTGAAAAAATAATGCCCGACGGAAAAAAAGAAGTATACATAGAAAAAACAGGGATAAAAGGACCTGTAGGTCTTGCAATTGACAAAAATGATAATCTCTACGTCGCTAACTATAACGGCAATTCCATAGTTAAAATCACTCCAAATAAAGAAATCTCAGTACTTGTAAATAACATTGTCAGACCTTATTATCTTTTTTACGATCAAGCCTCAAACAAACTTTTTTCAACTGTACAGGGAAGAGATGCACTGGTTGAAATTGACACTGAAAATGTATCAGGTAATCCGCTCACATTAAGATAAATGAAACAATTTACTGTATCCCCGATAAAAAGTGCCCTTAAAGCAACTATTTCAGTTCCTCCTGACAAATCAATATCACATAGATCCATAATTATCAGTTCAATTGCAAACGGAAGAACTGAAATTAAAAATTTTCTCCCAGCCAGTGACTGCTTAAACACATTAAAAATAATGCAGCAGCTAGGGGTAGAAATAAGCTGTTGTAATAACTATGAGTCTGTAACTGTCTATGGCAAAGGGTTTCATTCATTCAGTGAGCCTAAAAATATTTTAAATTGTGGCAATTCAGGCACCACTATGAGACTAATGAGTGGGCTTCTCAGCGCACACAGCTTTCTTTCTATTCTTACCGGCGATGATTCACTTTTAAGCCGCCCGATGGGAAGAGTAATTGAACCTTTAACACTTATGGGTGCAAAGATTTCCGGCAGAGAACATAACACTAAAGCCCCTATTGTAATTACTGCAGGTGTATTGCATGGGATAAATTATGAAATGCCCATAAGCAGTGCCCAGGTAAAGTCAGCTATTATGCTGGCAGCACTTTATGCCAAAGGTGAAACTAAAATTATTGAAAAAGAAAAATCACGGGACCATACAGAGCGCATGCTGAGTGCATTTGGAGCCACTATACAATACGATAAAAATGAGATAATAATCGGTTCAGAACAAAGACTTGAAGCACAGAACTTATTTATTCCCGGAGATATTTCATCAGCAGCATTTTTTATGGCAGCCACCAGTATAATTCCCGGCTCTGAAATGGTTCTCCAGAAAGTTCTGGTTAATCCAACAAGATCAGGAATAATTAATGTCTTAAAAAAAATGGGGGCTAAAGTAGAAGTTACAAATAAAAAAGATATTTCAGGTGAGCCAGTTGCTGATATTTGTATAACTGCAAATGAATTAAATGCAATTGAAGTAAAGGGTAGTACCATTCCACTATTAATAGATGAGATTCCCATACTGTGCATCATAATGGCTCAGGCAAAAGGAAAATCTCTTATTAAAGATGCTAAAGAATTACGTTTTAAGGAATCTGATCGTTTAAAGACCATGGCATGTGTGCTTAGAAAGCTTTCAGTAGAAGTAAATGAGCTGGAAGACGGGCTTGAAATTAACGGACTAAATGGTGAGCCATTTAAGATAAATTATTCTATAGAATGGCCTTCTCATTTTGACCATAGAATAGCAATGTCAGTAGCCATAGCTGCTCTGAAAGCTAACGAACCCCTAAATATTCCTGGTGCTGAGTGGATTAGTACTTCATTTCCAGACTTTGAAAAAATTATTAATAAGCTTCAGATGGCAGCTGTGTAGAAGTATCAAAATTGTCATTGCGAGCCGAATGAAGTGAGGCGTGGCAATCTCACACTGCAATTACGTTTCATGAGATTCATTATTACTGTTATTTGCATTGTAAGATTGCTTCAGGTCTTGCAGACCTTCGCAATGACAATGTCTGTCAGATCAAGTAGTGGTTTTTATATTTAAAATCTGGTTTTACAAAATTTATGCTGGTTTATCTGATGGTGGTTCACCGCCATCTTGTATTAAAGAAATTACTGAAGCTGACCCAGTTGGTGGATCAGAATCAGTTACGCCATTATCTGTGTTCGTAACTTCATCATCTTCAACACCAATATCATTTACGTCAACAGAAGTTGTTGCAGGAAATGGAATTGTATCTGAAGCTACATCAGATGCTGCATCTGGGCTTGTGTCATCGCCTGGTGCTGTAACAGTACCATCAGCCTGAGTAGCATTAGCATTGTCAGTGGTTCCTGCTGTAGGAGGCTCATCTGCTGAAACAGTTGCTGGTGCATCTTTTACATCATGGTCTCCATCAATAATAGTTAGAGGTGCACTAACAATAATGTCTGTTGCATCATCCATAGCAGAATTTGCTGCTGGTTCTGCTGTTCCATCACCTTCTATTTTTTTAATTGCAGCTTCAGCAGCAGCCCTATCCAGTGCATTAGAAGAATCGCTAGTTAACACCTTTTTTAAATCAGGCAGTGCATCTTTTGCATCTGGTCCTATATTTCCAAGCGCTACTGCAGCATGTTCACACAAGTGACGGTCAGATAAAACTCCACATAATTGAGGAATTACATCTTTTGCTGCTGGTCCCAATTTTGCCAGTCCTTTTACAGCTGCTATTCTTACGAAAACCGCCTGATCGAATAAAGCCCCTCTTAGCAGTGGAACTGTTTGGCTTGCTTCAAATCTTCCGCTTGTAATTTGGTCTACTGCTTCTGCACGAACATGACGATCACTATCAGCTAAAGCCTGTCTTAATTCATCTATTGAGGCTTTACTTAAATCTGGCGTATTAGCTCGAGGATTTTGAGTCGGTGGATCTTGTGGTTTTGCACCAGAATTTTCAGTAGCACTTGCAGCAGGAGGCAGATCAGCTAAACCAAAACCTTTAGCAAGGTTCCATATAAAACCACCTATTCCAGCCAGTCCTAAAACCACGCCGAAAAATAATGCTCCGCTTGCTTTTTTAACCTTTGCAATTAAACCAGCAATTATTCCTATACCTAAAAGTCCAGTTGCAGCATAAAAAAGTGGTGTTCTATTATTAAAAGCTGTTGGTGTAATGTTTTGTTGCCTAACATCTTCAGGTGAATTACAACTCCAAGTTGAAATCGGCCTAAGAAAAGCATTTGGTAAAACTTTTGGTACTGACATTTATAAAATCCTTTAATAAGAAACTAATTTATATTTATATACATTCCAATAATAAACAATTTAGGTTAAGAGGGAAAGGTTTAAAAAGAAAATAATTGTTAATTTTTTTTTGTATAAAAAATTTATCTTTAATGGTTAAGAAGACTATGCAGCAACGGCTTGTGAATCCGGGCTAACTTCTCTGCCTAAACCAAGTCTGCTTTGAGAAGCTAATGAAGCAGGTGATTCAAGACTCTTAAAATTACCTGTTCCTGCAAGCGCGAGTAAGCCAGCTCCGATAGTAGCAAAACCAGCACCAAAAAGTTTTAATCCAGGATGAGGTGCAGTACTCATAGTGGCCATTCCAGCACCAGTAAAAAGAACACCCATTCCACCTAAAACAGCTCTGGCTAAATTTTCCTGGCCGACTCTTCCTATCTTCACTTTAAAAACTCCTGCTTTTTTTATTAAATTATATAGGGAAATTGTACCATGTTGTGAACTTGATTTAAAGAAAGCTGATTAACAAAAAATTGTCAAATTTAATAAAACAAAATCACTTAATCTAATTACAAAGGAGATTAAAAATGTCGGAATTCAGGATTTTCTTATCAAATTGGCATTTTAATGCATTAATGCATTGTTGATTATATATTTTCGTTTGATATTTAATTCATTTTCATTGCGAATGATGCGTTCATAAAATCGGGATTGCCATGCGAAATGGGTGAAACCGTTTTCACGACATTGGCGCGTTACCGCAGATTTAAAATGATTAACAATCATTGATAATGATTGTGATATTGGTTTTGAAAATCGATTGTGTTTTGCCCGTAGAGACATGCCGCGGCATGTCTCTACAAGGTTACGATCAATAAAAATAATCCCATGAAAATGGTCCGGCATTATTATCCATTCGTCTAATTTGACATATTTTCGAATTTGTTCTGTTTTAATCCATTCGTTTGCAACAATTCCCCCAATTCCCGATAAATGTATTTTTCCATTAACAATTTTGCAAAAAAAATGTTCACGATTTTTTGTACAAATGGTTATAAAATAGGCCCCATTTGTTCTGTAATCCCAATGTTTTAAACGAATTGATGGGATTCTATATTTGTCATTAAATAAATTATCCGACATGAATATTATTATTCATTATAAAAATTAAGAGACCATGTAACCGTGGGTTACATTTAATCATTCTGCTTTTGCCTCTGCCTCATTATGGTCTGCACTTGCATCTGCTGCTTCTGGTGTATGAGCATTTGCATCACCTTTTGCACGAGTGAAAAATCCAACAATTCCTGCACCTATTCCAAGAGTGCCAAAAATTATTCCAGCCCATTTTTGTACAGGTCTCATATAGCTTGAAATGAATCCACCAATGCCGCTTAAAGTTAAGAGCCCGCCTATGAGTTCTACAGGATTACGTTTTATAATAAATGCCGAAATTGATTCAAAAAAACCTTCTGGATTAATTTCTTCAAGTATGTTATTTAATTTTGCCTGTGTTGCATCATAGCCCTTTGATAAACTGTCAAGAACAAGAGCAAGAGGGGCTCTCCATTTTGGAATAATACTGTCATCATCTCCCTCTTTTTGTTTTGCTTCACTAAAAAATCCTACGCCTGCTGCTCCAATACCCAATGCTCCAGCTATTATTCCACCCCATTTTTTTATCTTTTTTGGAATAAGGCTATAAAGATACTGTGATCCACCCCAAACAGTTAATATTCCTCCAATTAATTCAGGAATACTTCTTGTCATAATAAATAAAGCAATCGGAGCAAGCAAACCTGGCAAATCGCCTTCCCTGGCAAAGTCAGCTTTGACCTTTTCTTTATCTTTGAATGCATGTGCCATCTCATTCAAGTCTGCTTGGGTATTTTTACCTGCAATAAGAGAAATAAGTGGTGCTCTCCACTTTGGTATTGTTACAGAACCCGGCCCGTCAACTGGCATCTTTATTAATTTCCTATATAAATTTCTAAAATAAAAAAGTTAAATAACATTATCTGTTTTGATACTACAAAACATAGGTTAAGAAAATCAGGTTAAGTTAACTTAGATAAGGAATATTTTAGGATTAATTAATTTTTGCTCCTTGCTCCCTGCCTCATTCCTCTTCTTATTAATTCTCTTTCAATCATCCTTAAAATTTGCTGTTTATTTCTTCTACCATTGTCTTGTTGTGCCCAAAGTGGTGCAATTAATTCGCCTGGTTTTGCTTCTGCAAAAAGCCTGTGAATAACGATATCGGGCTGTAGTATTTCTAAAAAATCACAGACCAGATTTATGTACTCATCAAGTTCAAGTGTTTTAAAAAGTCCTTCATTATATTGCTGTGCAATTTTTGTTTTCTCTAGAACTAAGAGCTGGTGAATCTTTATAGCATCTATGGGTGAGCCTGCAAGTTTTTTCATGGTCTCATAAAACATTTCTTTAGTTTCACCTGGTAGTCCAAAAATAGTGTGAGCACAGACGATTAAATCTCTTTTTTTTGCACGATAAAGTGCATTAAAAAAATCATCTCCTGTATGTGCTCTGTTTATAAAATCCAGAGTACTGTCATGAACAGTCTGAAGACCAATATCCAGCCAGATTTCTACTTTATTTTTATATGTTTCAATTAAATCCAGAACTTCATCAGAAAGACAATCCGGCCTTGTACCAATTGCTAAAACCACTACGTCAGGATGAGAAATAGCTTCATCATATATTTTTTTTAGCTTTTCAACAGGTGCATATGTGTTCGTAAATGACTGAAGATAAGAAATAAATTTCTTAGCGCCAAATCTTTTTGAAAAAAGTTTTATTCCATCTTCTAATTGTTTAGAAATCGGAGCATTTATATCAAATGCTCCTGCACTGCTTCCATCTGCTGTACAAAAAGTACATCCTCCAAATGCTTTTTTACCGTCACGGTTTGGACAGTCAAGGTTTGCTTCGAGGGTAATTCGCTGTACTTTTGTGCCAAATCTTTTTTTCAAATAAGAGCTAAGACTGTGGTAAAGAAATGTAGGGGCAGGATTTATCCTGCCCTCAGAACGATGTGTAATAAATAAAGGTTTTGATTCTGTTTTGTTTTGTCTCATAGAGATAAAAAAATCATACCATTTGAAATACAGGGCAACTGTAAGGCACTAAAACGCTATAATTATTTAAGTCATGGTCAAATACAAAGATTACTATGAAATATTTGTATTTGACCATGACTTAAATA
>MFRM01000003.1:252815-267924 GCA_001784555.1 Candidatus Melainabacteria bacterium RIFCSPHIGHO2_02_FULL_34_12
TGCAAATAAAAACAACAAAGCTGCCGAGGAAAAATTTAAAGAAATAAACGAGGCATATGAAGTATTAGGTGACACGGATAAACGTAGAAGATATAACACGCTGGGAAATAGTTTTCGTCCTGGAAGTGATTTTACTCCGCCGCCAGGATTTGATTTTGGTTTTGATTTTACAAAAGGGGGGCGGCAAGCACAAGAAACTCACTTTAGTGATTTCTTTGAAATGTTATTTGGAGAAGCATTTAAAGGACGATCAACTCCTTTTGGAGAACCATTTACACAGACTTACACCAGAGCTCAGACAAAAAAAAGAGGTGAGGATAAGTCGTTAAGCCTCGAGCTTTCAATTGAAGAAGCTTATAAAGGCACTATACGAAAAATCGACATAAGCATTCCAGGTCAAACGTCAAAAAGACTTGAAGTAAAAATCCCTCCCGGCGTCAGAGAAAATTCAAAAATAAGAATGGCTGGAGAGGGTCTTCCCGGAAAAAATGGAGGTCCTACAGGAGATTTATATTTAGTAGTAAAACTAAAACCTCATCCATTTTTTAAAGTTGACGGGGATGGGGACAATATTACTTCTGAAATTTCAATTTCACCAAGTGACACTGTTTTAGGTACTGATGTTGAAGTGCCAACACTTGATGGACCGGTAAAAATGGTAATTCCTCCAGGTACACAGAACGGAAAAATTCTAAGGTTAAGAAGTAAAGGATTTCCAATTCCTAAAAAAGGACTTCGCGGAGATCACTTCGTAAAAGTAAAGATAAACATACCCACCGTAATAAGCGAAGAAGAAAGAAAACTTTATCAAGAGCTAAGAAAACTTGAAAAGAAGAAAAGATAAATCATTAAGACAGTATTAAGGTTGACTAAAAGACTCGGATATCTAGGTTTATATACTAGACAACCCTTGAAATTACTACTACTATATCTGCATAATTGGTATATATCCGATAAGAAAAGTCAACTTAATGATACCTCAAGTTACTAGCGCCACACATCAACCAAGAACCACTGCAAGCAGTGCCGCTTCCGGCCAGGGAGAATCTAGTGATGATGACTATAGCACTAGTGCTGCTTCCGGAGCAGGAGGATCTGGTGATGATTATAGTGATGATGCAGATGCAATTTTCAGGCAAGAAAAAAAGACATTTTTAAAATATGCATGGGGCAGCGCTCTTGTAGGTGGTATTGGTCTTCTTCCGTTCATTGCTAATTTTGGATCAAAAGTTCCAGCAATGGCACTAAGATTCCTTGGAGATATTTTTGGTTCAGTTGCAACTCTTTCAGGACCCTTTGCACTTATAATAAACGAATTTAAAAATCATGGATTACTAATTGAAAAAGCAAATGGAAATGGAAACGGCAAAATTTTTGACAAGGTCCGTGAATTGTTTTACAGATGTTGCAGCTTAGGTTTTACACCTTTTATTTTTGAACCTTTTTTAAATCCTGAAAAGTTTGGTAAATCAATTTTTCATAAAGCAGCAACTTATGCAAATATACCAAATTTATTATTTACAGGATTATCTTGGGGATTCGGTAATTTTCAGGCACTTCTTGCATGGGTACTAAGAGAAAAAGAAAATCATAATTTACATAATGCCAAAAATGAAGATGAACTAAAATTATTTGAGGCTAGAAGAGAAGGCTTTAACAGAATATATAACAGTGCAAAAAGACTTGCAACTCTTGGCAGTATTGCAAATCCAACCATGCAGGGACTTAGACAAGCAGCAGATTCTCTGGCATTAATTACCGGTCAATTTTCTCCGAAAGAATTTTTTCAAAGACCACTCTTGGGCATAAGCAGGCTTGTTAGTTTATTTGTAGGAATACCTGAATACTTTATTAAAGGTATTGATTCTGCAGTAAGAGTCATGGATGAGGCTAAACATCTGGAGCCTGTTCTCCCTGAATTTGTAAATGGACAAATTAAAGCGGCTGCTTCATATTTTGATCCGCTTGTAAACACTGAAAATGCAGATGAAAAGACATTTGTAAAATCATTGAGACATAAGGCAGAAATCTTATTTCATACTTTAAGTCCTCTTTCAATGTTTGCATTATTCACCCCTCTTCTGGATGAACCTTACACCAGTGCTGAAGCTCAAGCAAGAGGTGGAGTCACTGCATTTTTAGACAGAAACATAGGAAGAATTGGAAAAGCTCTTACCATAGTGTTTACAGGATCATATGTACTGTTTGCAAGACTCCCTCAAAGTGCAATGCAAGCAGCATATTTTGGGAAAAAATATATTGCAGATAAAATTTCCGGACATAAGTCAACAGAAGAAGAAATGAATAACTTCATGAAAAATACGATTGGCAATTCATGGCTTGTAAATTTCTTCTCAGACTGGTCTAGAAAATGTGTTGATTTGCTTGTAGAAAATTACTATACTGCAGAACACCAGCACAGCCATCTAACATTTGAACAAGTAGCCGCAAAAGAAAGCTTTGCACAGGCATGCGAAGAATATAAAGATAACCTAAAAGAAGCTAAGAAGGCTAAGCACATAGATCATACACTTGCAAGTGAAATAAGCGATTATTGCATTAATTTTGCTAAAAACGATGCCAGAAGAAACTATCATATTTTATCTGAACAGGAAAAATCTGATATAAGAAAAATGGTTGAATATAAAATACAAGAGGCTATTAATCCAGAATCAATTGATAATTCAAATAAACTTAAAATTAAATCTAGATTCCCGGGCGCATATTTCTTTGCTACTTATTTCTTTAGATTATTTAATATAAAGGATAGAATATTAAATACAGACTATACGGATGACCACAGAAATATGAAGACTGTATATAACAGAGAGGAGCTTGATTATTCCTTTGAAGTGGAATTAATGCCTGTATATTCAGAATGTGTTCAGGGATTAAGAAGAACAGTTAATTTATTTCAAGGGATTCTATCAGCCTAACCTAACCCCAACGCTGTAATTACTTTCTCAAAATGTTCAATAGGATATGCACCTAGGATCTTTACTCCATTTAAAGTAAATCCTGGTGTCCCGTTAAAGCCAAGTGAGTTTGCCTGAGCAGTATCTTTAGTTATTTGTTCTTCTATTTCTTTACTGTTTCTGTCTGCATTAAATTTCTGTAAGTTCAAGCCAAGATCTTTTGCTGTTTGAACATATAAATCTTCTCCAAGCGATCCTTGATTTTCATAAAGTTTGTCATGGTATTCATAAAACTTGCCTTGCTTTCCGGCTGCAAGTGCTGCCTTAGCTGCAGGTGTAGCTTCAGGGTGGAAAGATAAAGGAAGATTTTTATAGACAAAGTTTACTTTATCGCCATATTTTGCAATAAGCGCATGAATCGTCTCAGTACCACGTTTTGAAAATGGGCACTGAAAATCACTGAAGACCACTATCATTATTTGTGCATCAGATTTACCTAAAACAGGAGTGCTTCCTATATCTACATTTGCCTTGTCAGCAAGCTGTTTTTTAAATTGTTCTTCTTCGTCTGGCTTTGCTTCGGGAGCTGGTGCTACTGCACCGCCCAGTGCAGTTTTAATTGCTTCAGGATTTTGTTTAATGGCTTCAAGAACTGAGCTTGTAAAATTTTTCTTTAGTTGTTGGTTAAAAAGATTTAAAACCACTATTGCAATAATGCTGATGATAATTAGTTTTCGTGTTTGCATATTTTTTCCTTTAACTTAGATTTTATTACTACTTCCAGAATCTGTAATAAACATATTCCCAAAACCTAATCCTATTTATTTAATTTAAACGGGATTATTAAGACTATTTTACGAATATATTGTTCTAAATTAAATAAAAAAATAAAAATAGATAGGTAAAGACCGTCCTAAGAATGATAATTGCAACCAAACACTTATGTATAATTTAAAAAGTATGAATATAGAAGCCACAGAAAAAATAATTAAAAAAGATAAGGAAGAAAGAGATATTACCTGGGAATTTCTTGCCACCGTAGATGAACTTAAAAAAAAGGGACAGTTAACCAAATGGATAAAAGACCATGATATTTTGCTCTATGAATATGAAGGTGAAATTAAAGCAATAAGCAATGTCTGCCGGCATTTTGGAGGACCAGTAGGATTTCATAAAGCAAAAAACGGTGTTTTTACCTGCCTTTGGCATAACTGGCAATTTTCCTGCAAAGACGGTTCATGCATTACTCATCCTAGTTTGCCATTAAGACAGTATGATCTCAAGATAATTGATGGAAAAATTTATATAAATTTATTAGGTTAATTAATTATGAAAAATGTCACCCTTACACTTCAATGCGAAAGAGAAATGGACTGCCCCAAAGAAGTCGTGATGTGGAATTATTACGATCATGAACACCTGGTAGGGACACATTATAAGTACTATAACAGTGCACGGGTTCTGGCTGAACGGGACGACTGGGCATTGGTTTACAGAAAAATGAAGATGCCTATTTTACCTTTTAACTGTTCTGGAGTTGCACTGCAGTTTATGGAAAACAATGTAATGAAAACTTTTCATAAAGATTCAGTTGGATTTTTACTTGAAATGGAAGTTCATTTTAAGGATCTTCCAAATGACAAATCTCTTATAAAAGTTATTTATAAAATAAACACGCATCCATTTTTTAAAATCCTTGAGCCAATTTTTCAAAAGCTCTTTCAGCGTTGGTTTCATGCTACCTGGGTAGAAGACGAGCCTATGAGGCTTAGAAGATGGAAGGTTCATAAATTAGGGTTTAAAGACTTTAATGGAATAGATTACATAAACAAAAAAAATTCAAAGCCAGAAAAAATGGAAGTTAAAAAATATGAATTTAAACCGCCGATTAAAAGTTACTCCACCATAAACACTAAAGACGGCATTGAACGGCTGTTTAAAGAAAGTATTGAAGTCGGATATAACGATAAGTAATGCCCTGCATAGCATGCAATTCAAATGATTCAGAATTAATGTTTGAAAACATTAGTGACCTGGAATATGAAACCTATAAACCAGTAAATTATTTTAAGTGTAAAAATTGTAATTTAATTTTTCAAAATCCTGTTCCAGACACAAAGATACTTTCATCGTTTTATCCATCTGAATACAGAAATTTTTTACCCGAAGGAAAAAGTATATTTTCTTTTTTAAAAGATATTCAATTTTTAATGTTGGCTTCAAAAATCTCAAAGCATTTAGAAAAGAACTCAAAAATCCTTGAAATAGGCTATGGAAACGGTCAATTACTAAGTACTATTCAGAAAAAAGGATATAAAAATCTTTATGGGACTGATTTTACTGATGAGAACAGTGAGGTTTTACTTAAAAAAAGAATTAAAGTTGCTACCTCAAATATAGAAGAAAGATTTCCGTTTAATGAAAGTTTTGATGTAATAATAATGAACAATGTCATTGAGCATTTTTCAAATCCAAAGAAAGTATTAAAAATCTGCAAAGAACATCTTTCTGAAAACGGAAAAATAATTTTAATTACACCGAACAGCACTGCTTTTGAACTGAAAATATTCAAAAAACACTGGGCTGGCTTTCATGCCCCCAGACACACTTTTATATTTAACAGGCAAAACATTAAAGAACTTGCAACTAATCTTGGATTTAAGGATGTATCTTTTGAACCTGTTTCAGATCCTGGTCAATGGTCAATTTCAATTCAAAACATTTTACAAAATAAAAAACTTACAAAAGTCAAATTAAAAAATGGAATGGCATGGTATTTAATGCCGCTCAGTTTGTTATTTGCACCGGTATCTACAGTTCAGAATTTTACCGATAGAAGCACTGGCATGATGTGTGTTTTGTATTCATGACATCGTCAGCACATACCTTAATGGTAAAAATACGTAGGGTAAATTTTTAACTGCATGAACTTTAACATTTTCAGGTATACATTCTTTAAATGATTCTAAATCAAAACTATGAATGTGCCACTCATCATCATTTCTCTTAGGTATATTTGAAAATAATTTTTTATATAATTTAAAAAAGTCTGCAATATCTTTTAATTTATTAATTAATTTTTCATTTGGAATTGAAATTATTATAAGTCCATCATCTTTAATAATTCGTTTTAGTTCTTTAAGCACTACTTTTGGATCTATGACATGTTCAATTACTTCAGTACAAATAGCAAAATCCACAGATTTATTTTCAAACGGCATATCTTCAGCAAAACCTTTTATTAATTTTGCCCGATTACCAAGTCTTAGTTCTGCCTTATCCAGCCACCACTGTAGCGGATCTATACCAATCAGGTTTTTTGTATGAATGGTGTCGGCTATTTCTTCCAGAACATGCCCAGTACCACATCCTGCCTCCACTATAACGGGATTTGTAAGATTGTTTTTTACCATGTGATTTTTTATTAAATCTGTAATAATGTGCAGTCTTTGTTTTTCTACATGCCTTATAAAGGGATGAGAACCTTCATAATAAAGATCAATGTCCTGCTTATGTGACATTGATTCATTCCACTGGATAAAATCTTTCCCTGGTTTAAAATTTTCTAATTTAAATTGCGGTGTTGTCATAAAAACGATGATATCAAATCAGTTGATTTATCGCATCAGCCATTATGTGTTTCTCTATTTGATTAACCAAATTTGGTAATCCTTCTTTCGTATGGCTTGATATAAATACCGGTAAAAATGAATTATAGTGATCCAGGATTGCTTCTTTATTAATATTTTTTGCTAAATCTGTTTTATTAAATACATAGATTTTGGGTTTGTTAGAAATTTCAAGTTCAGAAAGTATATCTTCTACTACTAAGATTTTAGACTCAAATAATGGATCGCTTACATCAATTACATGAAGCAATAAATCTGCATCAATGATTTCACCTAGTGTAGATTTAAATGCATCTATTAAATCAGGAGGCAGGTCCTGAATAAATCCAATGGTGTCCGAAAGAAGCGTAATTTTCTCACTTTGCGGTAAATAAAGCTGCCCAACCGTAGTTTCAAGCGTTGCAAATAATTTATCTGCTACATAAACTCCTTTTTTTGTAAGTGCATTTAAAAGGGTACTTTTTCCAGCATTTGTGTAGCCTACAAGTGAAACTGTTTTTAAATCTTTGCTTCTTCTCTGTTTTCTGTGATTTGCCTGAACCAGATCATAGTGTTTTAATTTTTCTCTTATTTTTACTTCTCTTCTTTTTAAGTGGCGTTTCATTATCTGAATATTTGTTTCACCTATACCTCTGGTACCGATACCGCCGCCCTGTCTGGTTAGCTCAAGTCCCAGACCATAAATTCGTGGACCCATATGACGTATAGCAGCAAGCTCTATCTGTAGTTTTGCTTCTACACTCTTTGCATGCTTATCAAATATTTTTAAAATTAAATCAATTCTGTCCCAGACCTCAATATTTTCTTTTGTGCATATTTCACCTAGATTAAAAATCTGGGATGGTTTAAGTAGATTATTTATAATTAAAAGATTTGCTTTTCCTTTTTTATCCAGTGTTTTATTATCAGTTAACACTTCCTGAATCTTCCCAGAACCTACATATGTTCTATAGTCCGGTATCCCTTTTTTTTGGATGACTTTTACAACTACAATTCCTCCATATGTTTTAACGAGACTTTCAAGCTCATCAAGTCGCTGCATTCCTTCTTCCTTAGAAATATCAGGAGGAATAACATCTACAAGTATGGTTTTTTGAGTCACTAAGGGTAAATAAACTTTATTTCTTGTTTTATATCCGGATGCAGCGACTGATGAACAGGGCAAGTATGAGCAAATTTCTCAAGTTTTTTCTTTTGATCATCTGATAGACCAGCAGGCATTTTAATTTCAAGAATTATTTTTCCTATTCGTCTGGGATTTTCAATCATATGTTTTTCAGCCCGAAATGTCACACCTTCAAGTTTTATTCCATCTCTTCTTGCAACAATTCCCATAATCGTTATCATGCAAGAAGCCAATGAAGTCACTACTAAATCTGTAGGAGAGAACTTTTCTCCTTTTCCTTGATTATCAAGCGGTGCATCTGTTTCAAGAACTGAACCTGACGGACCATGTACAGATTTTACTCTTAAGTCGCCTTCGTATTCACCTTTTATTTCCACTGCCATGGTTTTATTATACTATGTCTATATGACAACAAAAATATCTTACATTCAAGGCAAATCACAAAACGATTTTAATAAAAATCTTAAATATTATACAGAAAAGATCCGCGATGTTTGTCGTAGAGGCGAGGTAACCTCGCCTCTACTAGTGGTCTTACCCGAATTATTTCTCTGGGATTACTTCCCGATTACTGAAGATAAAAAGAATTTTGAATCCGCCATCAGCATAGATTCAGATGCCGTAAAACATTTTCAGTTACTTGCAAAAGAATTAAAAATTGTTCTTGTTCTCCCAATCTTTGAAAAACGTGCAGAAGGCATATATCATAACAGCTGCTTAATAATTGAAAAGAACGGTGAAATTGTCGGGCATTACAGAAAAATGCATATTCCTGATGATCCTGGATTTTATGAAAAATATTATTTTACTCCTGGCGATAAAGGGTTTCTTGTGACTGATACTTCTGCCGGGAAGCTTGGAGTTCTTATCTGCTGGGATCAATGGTTTCCTGAAGCAGCTAGAATTACAGCTCTTAAAGGGGCTGATATTTTAATTTATCCTACTGCTATTGGATGGGATGATAATGAACCTTCTAAGGACTTGCCGCGACAAGCCCTAAACAAAGAACAGGTCGAAGCATGGACCACCATTATGCGTTCACATGCAATTGCAAATGGGATTTATGTTATGGCAGTAAATAGGGTGGGAAAAGAAGGACATTTAAATTTCTGGGGACATTCATTTGTAGCAAATCCATACGGAGCAATAATTCATCAGGATAAAACAGAAGAAAAAATTACAGAAGTAGAAATTGATTTTAATAAAACAAAAGAATGCAGACAAACATGGCCTTTTTTACGGGACAGAAGAATTGACAGTTATGAAACACTTCTAAAATATTCGGATAATAGCTGATGCAAAAACGAAGATACCCTGCTGAATGGGAAAAACAGCGTGCTACATGGCTTTCATGGCCCCATAATAAGAAAGAATGGGAACACCGGCAATACGGAAAATCAGCAAAAGGACAAATTAATAGAATAAGAGAATTCTACATTAAGCTGATATTAACTATTCTTGATTTTCAAGATGTTAAATTGATTTTGCCTGACGAAAAAACATTGTCCTCTATAGAGGCGTTGCGTGCAACCCCTCTACGAAAGAAACACAAATTACACAAAATCATAATTCCAAACAACGATGTCTGGATACGTGATTATGGACCGTTTTTTATGAATGTCATTGCGAGCGAACGAAGTGAGCGAAGCAATCCCGATCGGGATTGCTTCGTCGCTAACGCTCCTCGCAATGACATATTCATGTTAGATTTTGAATTTAATGCATGGGGAGGGAAATTCCCTCCGTGGGACCTGGATAATAAAGTCCCAAAAGAAATTTCAAAATATCTCGGCATTGAAATAGAATCTTACCCAATTATTCTGGAAGGCGGCGGGCTTGAGTTTTCCGGTGACGGACTTATTTTAACTACAGAACAATATCTCTTAAATAAAAATAGAAATCCAACATTAAACAAAAATCAAATTGAAACAATCTTAAAATCTGCTTTCAATATTGAAGAAATAATCTGGCTTAAACGTGGTCTTGAAGGGGATCATACAGACGGACATATAGATGATGTGGCAAGATTTGTCGGAAACAGAAAAGTATTAATCTGCAGTACAAAAGATAAAAAAGACAAAAATCACAAACATCTGAATGAAAGTATTAAATATTTAAAGAGCTGGAGACATCCGAAGAAAAAATATAAGCTTGAAGTTATTGAAATACTATTGCCGGATAAAATGAATCTAAAAGATAAAAGACTTCCTAACTCTTATGTAAATTTTATTTTTGTGAATAAGGGAGTCATTGTTCCGGTATTTAACTGCAGCACCGACAAAGAAGCACTGGTAATATTTAAGAAAATATTTCCAAAAAGAAAAATAGTAGGTCTAGACTGTACCCTGCTTATACAGGAGGGTGGTGGTATACACTGTATGACTAAGCAGGAGCCTTCAGTAATACAGAATTAAGATATTAGATAAAATTTATCTTAAATTTAACTTTTACTTAAGACATTCCGTTGATCTTTAAAGATTAAAACAATAAGATTAAATAAATTTGATGTTTAAAAATAATTTTTAATTATAATTATGCCTCCAATATCATGGTTAAGCCTAGTAACAAGAAGTGCAGCACAGCCACAAAGGACTGCACAAACTGCTCTTGTTGAATTAGATCCAAAACAAAAACCAATATTTAATTGGGTAATAGACAATGTAGATAAACAGCATTCAGGAACTAAAGATTTAATTCCAGGATTCCAACAAAAAGTAAGAGTTGATTATGGAGGCATTCTAGTTTCAGATACTGAGCTTGGAGAGGTAAAAGTCAGTATTTTTAGAAATCGTCCTTTACCAACTACTTCCAGCACTAGGATTCATGCTGCTAACATAGCAAGCTGCGGTATAGTTCCACTCCTTAGATATGCAGGAGTGATGTCACCGATAACATATTCTGATCATTTTGAACCTCTTGCATTTAATTATAAAAGGAGCAATAGTATCCCTGAGCTTGATACAGGCAGAAGACTATCTGGAAGACGAAGAAGAAATGCACCTGACATTTCCAGTTTAATGAAAGACCATAATTGGGTAGCAGTAATGCCAGGTATGCGCTGTGGTTTTTATATAGAAGTGCCACAAAGTGCAGTACAAACTGACTGGAGACCTTTTGAAAAAAGATTAGATTTTTCTCGAAAAGCTGTTGGCTGGCAAAGAGAACGTATAGCTGTAACTATTAAAGTAAATAATGAAGAACCTCTTTGCAGATCAAAAGATAAAGAGACAAAAGGACCAAAATATAATGAAGTATATCTAACAATAAAACCACCAGATGAATTAAAAAGTGATGAACCGCTTCCGCTTAGTCCTTCGCCTGGTACATTTGGAAGATTTATTTCCCACAGAGCAACCTTGCTTCCTCGAGAAAAATTAGCTCTTGATAAAGAAGCAAAAGTAGATGAAGTTTTGGAGCCATTACTTTTAAATGTACCTTCACTAAGCGGTATTAATACTGGGAATTGGCAAGACGGTGCCTTTGAAATAAATATTTATAGAACTGTACAGGTTGCTGATGTTGACATTGTTAATGATGTGGTTCAAGATAGTACATTTAGATCTTCTTCACCTATGCTTGCCATGAGAGGTGGAGACTTTTTATCTGCAAGAGCTTCTTTTGGAAAACCAAAACCAAGTACTGCCACTATGGGAAGTATCTTTGATTCAAGCCTCATCGGTTCAATGAAATTTATTGCAGTTGCATCTAAAGAGGATTTGGAGATTGCTAATTTATCTCTGCCACAATCCTAATATGCCAAGATTATATCTCTCCTAAAACACTTAAAAAAAACTCTTTATCTTTTTTATGAGTAAGTAAATCTGCAACTTTATCTTTTTCTACCCATCTGGCTTCTGGGTTTGTCGGATCAATTGGTTTTAATTTTTCTTCTATGGTTTCAAATAAAAACATATAAATAGTTTTAAGTTCAGATTTATCCTCTGTACCATCTAAACCTATACGATAGCGGTCATAGCAAGGCAATTCTTTTATAAGTTTTAAATTTTTAATTCCGGATTCTTCGTAAATTTCTCTTATTGCCGCTTGCAGTTTATTTTCGCCTTCATCAATATGTCCTTTAGGCAGTGACCATGAATTTCTATTCTGGCTGACCACCAGTACTTTTCGTTCTTTATTTAATACAACTCCGCCAGCTGTAAATGTACGTTTCATAATGTTTTAAAAAAGATAAAAATTAATTTTCAATTATTATTTCAGGCGGTCTTATTTTTGTTTTAATAGATTCATCAGTATTTTTTCGTTTACCGTAATCCACTTCCCCGGATGAAACAGCAGCAAAAACTATATCAAATGTTTTATCGTTTGAAAGTGCATTTGTAATTTTCCACTCATTTTCTTCTTTTTTACATGCAAGAGCTTCAGCAACTATTTTCTTATCTCCAAAATTCTCTTCAACAAACACTATTTTATAACCCTTATATTCTGCTTCACCTGTTACATGTTTGGTTTTTATGTTTTTTGCAGATTTCTGACTTTTCTTCAAGGTACTTTTATCTTGAAAAACACTTTTTATTTTTTCTTTTTCTTCATTCACGAAATTTTCAGTTATCCACTCAATATCACCTTTTTCACTTGCTGAAAAGTAAGAGGCTACCAATCCTTCAGGAGTACTTCTGTCAATTTTGTTTTCAGCTATGTCATTTATGAGTCTAGGCTCATCATATACCTTTCCCGGCAATGAAACTTCTACAACATTTTTTTCTTCTTTACTGTTATTTTCATCTCCATGTTTAAACCAGAGGGAGGATTTGTTTGCTTTAAAAATTAATTTAGCTTGTCCAGGTTTTTCTTTTTTATCTTTAGCCAAAACCAAGCTTGTACTAAAAACAAAAATAGACAAAAGACAACATAAAATATTAATTGTTTTCATTTTTTCTCCTGTTAATAGATCTTGAGCTAGGGATATCGTGTATTTAGTCAGAGCTAAAATTATAAACCATACTAGATATGTTTATACTAGGTACTGGTTAAATAAAGTCCTAGAGATTGGTTTTATTCTTATATAATCCTACAAGTTTCCCTTTACCTAGAATATGACTTTTCATAGCAGAAAATAGCTGTTTTTTTGTTGATATTATCGGAAGATCAAGAATTTTATCCAGAGCAAAAACTTTAAAAACATAACGATGAGTTTCTTTTGGCGGAGGACATGGACCAAAATAACCAGTTTGATTAGTACCATTAGTACCTTGTACTACCCCATCATCAAGTGGCAAGCCTTCACCTAAATTATCTATAGCTGGTGAAATATACAAAATAACCCAGTGATTAAATATTCCCCCTGGAGCATCTTGATCATCAAGCACTAACGCTAGGCTTTTCGTACCCTCTGGAATATTACTAAAAACAAGCGGAGGAGATTTATTTTCTCCCAGAACATCACAGGCATAAGTATCTGGTATAAAACCTTTATTTTCAAAAGAAGAACTTGTGACCTGAATTTTTTGTGGTTTTGACCATGTTACCTGAGTAGAAATCAACCAGATACTTAAAATTAAAATAATTAGAGTGATTAATTTTTTCATAACTTTTTATAGATCCTGAAAATCGGGAAGCACTGAACAGTTATCGAACTTTCATCAGAAACAATTTTAGCAAGGTTATTGAAATGGAAAAGCAAGTTAGAAGGTTAGGATTGGTGGCTTAGGTCTTTTGTTTTACAGAGAAGTATAAAGTTTAAGTGGTTTAAAGGGACTTTTCTACAAAAACGTTTAAAAATCGGGGGGGGGGAATAATTTCCTCAGCTAGGATAAACCGCGAGGTAACTAATTTATGTCAACTCCTATTCCTCCAATTAAGGCCACAAATAAATCATCAGAAGTAGAAGTCACTTCACTTACAATTCCTCAAATTGAGAAACAATTACAAGGGTTCATTGGTAAGGACCAATATGTTGTTATAAGGCTTATGAAAAAAGATGATAATCCAGCACTACTGGACAACAATTGTTTTGTTGTAGCAAAAATTAAGAATATAAAAAGAGATGAAGTATTGGGTGGCTTACGAATAGATTTTCAAGCAGTTGATAATAGTAAGTTGTCTGAAGAAGATTACATAAAACATGTTGAAAAATCACTCAAACTAAAACCAGGAACACTAGCTAAACATAAAAACCCCCGCACTGGGGAAAATCTAGTTGTTCATTATGGAGGACCACAAAAAGGGTTGTATATTACTAATACAGACGGCTCCTTTAATGTTTTATCTATTGAAAGTTTGTTAGAAATAAATAACAATTTAAAGAAATGATTTCTTAGAAAGCAAAAAAGAATAATAGTAATTTTGACTTTCATAATTACTCAACCTCCCAAAACCTTGTACAATATTGTGCACGATTTTTACTGATCTATAAATTAAGGCTTTTTATTTGTTTCTCGAAAAAAGTCTTTAGCTGCTCTTTTGTAAAATGCTCTTGCTTTAGTAAAGTAATACCAGCAGAATTAATATCATCTAAATAAATCAACTGTTCTAAAAATAAACGATCACTAAAATCATTTTTATATTTCTTCTTTGATAGTTCAATAATTTCTTCTAATGAAGTATGTCTTTCATAAAGTAAATAATACAGATCAATATAGTCTTTATATTCACCTCTTCTACCAATTGTATAAGCTTTAATGGCCCCTAATTCTTGTACTGATGCAAGTTGAAATCCACTTAAATCTATTAAAGGTTTTACTAATGGAAATGGATAATAAAGAAAGGTGATTTTAGTGTTGCTTGCGAAAAGGGTTAATTCGTCAGAATTGTTAACAGATGGTTTTATGGTGATATTTTCTGGCAATATCTTTTTTACTTCTGAATATAGAGTTGATGGTATTTTTTTATCTGCAAAAAAGTCAAAATCAATAGATATCCTATGCCCTATCTGAAGTGCTATAGCCGTGCCACCAGCCAGATAGTAGGACTTTATCTTACTTAAATATGGTAAAAGCAGTTTACCTGTATTAGTTAGTGCCTCTTGGTGCATGATTAAATTGTGAAATAGAAAAAAATATTTGTATTAGTGGTTTTACATGATCTCTTAATTCAGTATGAGGTGATTTCATTAAAATATCTTTGATTATTTTTTCTCCATAAAAAGTTTTTACCCACTTCCACTCATCTAAATCTCCATAGTTGATTGTGTTTATAATTATAGTTTTCTTGTCTAAATCCAAGTCTAGTTTTTCATAGTCTTGCGACCAAAATAGTGGTTCAAAAGACTTTGGCAATTTTTTGTCATTCATACATTAATTATACCCAAATCGGAGAGGGCGGGATTCGAACCCGCGGTAGAGCTTTTGGCCCTACAACTTCTTAGCAGGAAGCCGCTTTCGACCACTCAGCCACCTCTCCATAGTTTTTATGTTTCAAAAAGTATACTTAAATATTTTAGCAATTATTGTAACTACTCAGGTACTCTACAAAACATAATC
>MFRM01000003.1:267933-282432 GCA_001784555.1 Candidatus Melainabacteria bacterium RIFCSPHIGHO2_02_FULL_34_12
ATTACTCTAATCTGTGAAATCCTGTGTTAGCATTTATTCGTTTATTCTTATATTCTTAAATAACCTGGAGGGGAAAATGAAAAGATCGGATATTTATCTATTTATTTTAGTAGCGTTGATAGTAGTGTTTGGATTTTTAAGTCTGCCAAATAATATTGTTATAGGTCAGGACCAAGGTACAAGTACATCAAGCAGCTCAGGAGAAGCAGTCATTTCCTCCAGCTCGGGAGAAATTCAGCCAGAGACATCTACATCGACTTCAACTTCCGGCAATATATCATGCATTCCCCATTTTACAAACTGCTCATGCATGACTGTCTGTGCACCAGAAGGCATACTAATTGGTGCATGTTTAAATCCTGAATGTACTGCAACACTTAATCCCTCATCAGTACAATGTGAAGTTATAAATGGAGAGTGCGTAGACACACTTGCTCAAACTCCTCCAAGCAGCTCAGGCGAAGTTAATATTACTTCAGGCGAAAGTTCAAGCGGTTCAACAGGAGTTCAACTCAGTAAAGATTTTACAGGCATATGGAAAGCAAAAATTGAAAAACCAAGACCAGCATCCTCAAGTTCAACAACATCGTCATCCGGTGAAATTACGAACATAAACTTAGCTCATATCGATAGTGAAAGACCTGGTGCAAGCATAATTAGTTTTAAGCTTTGTGTAAAAGATGGAATGCTTGAAGGCGAAGTACAACAAGGTGGTGTATTTATTTTAGGAAAAATTACCACTCAAACTGTAATCTCTGAAAATGAAGTTGAGTTTGATGCAGAAGCAAAGGATGGAAAGACTGCACATATAAAACTTAAACTCAATAGTGTGAGAGAGTTTACAGGAACATTTGCAGATGGACATACATTTATTGGAAGAAAAGTTGCACCAAATAGAGCATGTGATTTTGCAGGTGTTCAACCTACTACTTCAGGCGGACCAGCTAATCAAGGCGGAGCTGGAATGGGTGGTCCCGGTGGAATGGGCAGCATGGGTGAACCTGGTGGTATGGGTGAACCTGGTGGTGGTGAAGATCTCGGCGAACCTTCTGGAGATCTTGGCGAACCATCTGGTCCTGATATGAGTATGGGCGAAGGTGGTCCGCAACAAGGCGGAGCTGGCATGGGCGGACCTGGTATGGGTGGTCCCAGTGGAATGGGCAATATGGGTGAAGCTGGTGATGGTGAAGATCCTGGCGAACCTACTGGAGATCTTGGCGAACCATCTGGTCCTGATATGAGCATGGGCGAAGGTGGTCCGCAACAAGGTGGTCCTGGAATGGGTGGACCTGGTATGGGTGGTCCCAGTGGAATGGGCAGTATGGGTGAAGCTGGTGATGGTGAAGATCCTGGCGAACCTTCTGGTCCTGATATGAGTATGGGCGAAGGTGGTCCGCAACAAGGTGGTCCTGGTATGGGTGGACCCGATGGTGATCTTGGTGAACCTTCCGGTCCTGATATAAGTATGGGCGAAGGTAGTCCGCAACAAAGTGGCCCTGGCCCAAACATGAGTGGAGGAGGCGGAGGTAATCCTCAACCAAGTCCAACACCTGGTGGAATGAGTGGTCCTCAACAAGGCGGTGCTCCACAACAAGGTGGTACTCCTCAACAAGGTGGCGCTCCACAACAAGGTGGTACTCCTCAACAAGGTGGCGCTCCTGGCGGAGCTGGAATGGGTGGATCTGGTCCAACTTAATTTTTATATTTAAATAACTGATTGAATGGTTTTTTATATTCTGATTACTAGGTTAATTCCTAAAGTTTATATCAGTTTAGATAGATTTGTGTCATTTGTCACTTGCTAAATAGTTTTAAATAATTATATCGTTAAATAGAGTTTTATGAAAATTGAAAATAAAAAATTTAAACTTGTTTTTGTTACTGCTTTTTTAACAATCTTTTTCCTCTTAGGTATTGATAGTCGTAAAGTCAGCGGGCAAATAACTCCTATAGCTACTCCTCAAGTATGTGTTACATGTGCCGAGCCTCTCTGTACCTCAGGTCAGATATTAAGTGTTCCTGACGCTCCATGTTCTGAATGTCCCAAATGCATTGATGATTGCAAATGTCCGGATGGAGAACGATTTGATGGAGAAAGATGCATAAATAATTCTGAGGGTGTTGTATGTATTCTCTTATATGATCCTGTCTGTGGTTGCAATGGCAAAACATACAGCAACAGTTGTTTTGCAGCTGCCGATGGCGTTAAAAAGTTTACACAGGGAGAATGTGGTTCTTCAAGTTCATCAGGTGAACTTACATGCACCATAGATTCTGACTGTCCACCAGGAATTTGTCCAGATGGTTACACATATCAGAACTTTTCATGTCTGGAAGGGAAGTGCCACCAGTTAAATTTTTTTGCTGATCCGTGCCTACTTCACTCATCTATAAATAAAAACTTCTCTGGAATATGGAGAGGACGAATTGACAGAAAGCCAGGTCAAAGATTTTTAAGTCCTGTTCTGCTCAAACTTTGTGTGAGAAACGGAAAAATAACAGAAACAGTTCACATTCCAAAAATATTAGAATCAGCAGTAATAGTTTCACAAAACATAATCTCAGAAAATATTATCGAGCTTACAGTTACAGACAGGTTAAATAACAGCCGGTTATTAACACTTGAACTGCTTAACAGAAGAATAATTTCAGGAGTGTTGGATAGCGGAGAAACTTTTAAAGTCAGAAAAATAAGTGCCCCTAGAAACTGCATAAGACCAGGATCTTCTTCTACAAGCTCCTCATCCAGTTCAAGCAGCTCTGGTGGAATCAATGACTGCTCATCCAGAGGAAGCTGCCATGGTCCAGACAGCGAAGAATTACCCTGTCCGCCTGGAACTGAATGCAGCGGATTACCTGCTTATGGATGTTTCCCGCCAGGATGTCCTGTTCCTATCTGCCTTTCGCCGGATACAAAAATCCGTACAAACGGTGTCCAAAAAAGAATTGCAGATATAAAGAAGGGAGATATTGTTTTATCAGATGAAGAAAAACCAGTTAAGGTAATTAAAATAAATTCTGTTGAAGTAAAACAACACAAAATTCTACGCATATTATTTAACGATGCTACAGTGCTTGAAATCAGTCCAAACCACCCTACTGCGGACGGAAGACTTTTTAAGGATCTTAAAATGGGTGATGTCGTAGACGGACGATTAGTTGTAGAAACAAAATCAATACCATATAAGTACAAATACACCTATGATATTTTGCCGGATTCAATGACAGGTTATTATTACGCAAATGGGATATTAATTGGCAGCACATTGAAACAATAAACACAAAATCATTGTAGAGACGTGCCCGCGGCGCGTCTCTACAAATACAAATATATTTGTATCTGTTATTATGTTTGGGATGGCAAAAAAGGTTTTAATTATCGGATGGGATTGTGCACCACCTGACTGGGTATTTGATAAGTGGATTGATGATTTACCCACATTAAAATCTCTTTTAAAAAAAGGAGTATACGGAAATCTAACCAGCACTATTCCTCCAATTACTGTTCCTGCATGGCAGTCCATGTTAACCAGCAAAGACCCTGGTCAGCTTGGAGTTTATGGATTTAGAAACAGAAAAGATTATAGCTATGACGGTCAATATTTTTCAAATGGCGCAGATATCTTAGAACCTGCTGTTTGGGATATCTTAGGAAAAGCAGGAAAGAAATCTATTCTTGTCGGTGTACCTCAAACCTATCCACCTAGAGAAATTAACGGTCACATGGTGACATGTTTTTTAACTCCAAGCATAAAATCCCAATACACTTACCCAAATGAACTTAGAGATGAAATAGAAAAAAATATCGGTGAATATATCCCTGATGTAAAACATTTTAGAACCGAAGACAGAGATTATATTTTAAAGCAAATTTATCAGGCAACAGAAACCAGATTTAAAACATTTAGATATCTTTTAAAAAACAAAGAATGGGATTTTGCAATGATTGTTGAAATGGGCACTGATCGCATTCATCATAGTTTCTGGAAGTTTTTAGATCCTGCTCACCCAAAATACGAAAAAGGAAATAAATATGAAAATGTAATTCCTGAGTATTATAAATACCTAGATAATGAATTAAAAAAAACGTTAGATGCTGTAGGGGCTTGCTGTGGCAAGCCCACAGATGAAGACATTTCTGTTATGGTGGTTTCTGACCACGGCGCAAAATCAATGCTTGGCGGCATATGCATAAATGAATGGCTAATTAAAGAAGGCTTATTAACACTTAAAGAATATCCAAAAACATTTACACCAATTGAAAAGCTGGAAATTGACTGGTCTAAAACCAAAGTCTGGGGAGCAGGCGGATACTATGCAAGAATTTTCATGAACGTTCAGGGCAGAGAACCAAACGGACAAATCCCAGCTAATGAATATAAAAAGTTCAGGCTTGAATTAAAACAAAGAATTGAAAATATAAAAGATGAAACTGGTAAAAAACTTTTAACAGTTGCTCATATTCCTGAAGAAACATATAAGGAAGTAAAGCGTATACCACCAGATCTTATAGTAATTTTTGATGAGCTTAGATGGCGATCTGTAGGAAGCGTAGGGAACCCAAATAAAAATTCAGTTTACACTTATGAAAATGATACTGGTCCAGATGATGCAAACCACGCACAACAGGGCATGTATCTGCTTTCAAGTGCAAAAGGAAATCTAACAGGAAAAAGAGACGATAGTCCGCATTTAATGGATATAGCACCAACGATTTTAGATCTATTGGATGTTAAAATACCAAAAGATATGCTGGGAAAATCAATTTGTGGCGTAGGGATAGGGGTTTAATCACAAAAATGAAAACTATATGGTTTTGTGGAGATAATGAGGATTTGCTTACTTCAATAGCAGAAGTAGTAGGTGAAGAGTTAATTAATAGAGAACAATATGTTGAGCTTATTGCTCATAATGAAGTCAGGGAAATCCTTGGTCGCGGATTAAAAGACACCAGTGAAGATAAATCAACATTTGCTGACAGGTTAGGGTTCTTAGGAAATCTTTTACACAGAAATAAAGTTTTTGCACTTGTAGTCTCAAAAAATATTTCTTTAAAAGACAGAAAAATCGTAAAAGAAACATATAGGAATTACATTCAGGTAAATCTGGGAAATAAAGATGAACTTACTGATATTTCACTGAACAAAATGGATGAACCAAAATTTAATGCGAAAAAAGTAATTGAATACCTGATTAAACAAAATATCATTCCTGAAGCTGGTCAAGGAACAGATGTTTATTCAAAAGATGAAGAGGAAGAGATAAGAAGAAGATTAGAAGAACTGGGGTATGTTTAATTAGTTATTGAAACAGTGACTTTATTTCCAAATAATTTATCTAACATATCACTTAAATAATTCTTTTCAAGTTTTACTTTATTTAAGACCGTATACCTTTCTGCTCTGGTATTTGGTGCATGTAAAATTGCATCTAAGATTTGTTCTTTTGAAAGTCCTGACTTTTCAATTGTCAATGGCACTCCAAGATATCTTAAAACTGCTCTTATCTCATTAAACTGCTCACTGCTTATATAACCCATCTCCATTCTAATAAAGCTAACCAAGTACATTCCAAATGCTACCTGCATTCCATGAGTGTTCATCGAACCAAAAAGCTCATCAATAGAATGGCTTATAAGATGCTCTGCCCCGCTTGCCGGACGGCTGGTACCAGCAATTTCCATAGCAATTCCAGACAAAGCAAGTGATTCTATTATTAGTGTTAAATTGTCTTTTAAAAATTTTTCCTTAGGTTTATGAAGAAGTATGGAATTTTTAATTTCACTAAAAACACTAAGTGCTGCATTTTTACTAATCATTACAGAATAGTCATCTATAAACTCACCATTCTCACTACTTGCAAGCTTCCAGTCTTCAATAGCAGATAAGTTTGTAAGAAGATCTCCTACACCACTTATTATGTTTTCTGGATCAGAATCTTTAATAAGATGAAGCGGAACAATAAGTGCAATGGGCATGGTAGCTCCGAGACTAGAATATTTGTTTTGTTTTTCTTTTAAAACTGCAATGGGAGAACAAATTCCATCATTTGAAACAACTGTTGGAATACTCACGCAGGGTATTTTATTTACATGTGCAGCATATTTTGCAGTGTCAATAACTTTTCCGCCACCAATTCCAATTACAAGATCAAAATCATTAAGCGTCAATTGATTTACATAAGCAATTGATGGTGTTATAACCTGAAAGGTTTTTAATTTTTCCACATGATCAAATAAAGCAATCTCAAGTTCATTTGTAATTAAGTAATTTGGGGTTTTTGTAGTAATGAGAGCAATTTTTGAATAACCTTGTTCTTTAATAAAATTAATCAGCTCCTGGGCAACTGCTTTGTTTGAATCCAAGATTCTTAATTTATAAGGAATGTTTATTTGATTCATTTTATATTTGCCGTTGCCAAATTATTTATTTTTTTTGCAATTTCTCTGGCATGACTTAGATCCTCTTCAGTATCTACTTCTGTCCATGGCATACTGAGCGTAGAACAAGGAAATACCGATGAATCACTTAAAATATCTGCCAGGGCATCTTCATAGTATATATCAAGTCTTTTGTCCTTAACATTTTTTTCAAGCGATTTTAAAAATTTAACCCTTTCGCTCCCTCTTAAATAAGTAATTCCAATATATTCACCGAATGAGGTTTTAATGTCTAGATTTTTATTGATTTTTCTTATTTTTCCTTCCTTGTCAATTTCGGTCTTCATGGATTCAGAGGTAAGGGTTTTAGAGTTATCAACAATGAGAAACGATGTAGAGGCGTATTGCAATACGCCTCTACTATCTTCACGATAGAGATTTCGCAAAATATCCGGGTGAAAAATAATGTCTGAATTTAACAAAACAGTTTCATCATCCCAAACATTTCTGGCTAAATACGCTGAGTAAATATTGTTATAGTCAGAGAACTTATCATTAAAAATATAGTGAACAGAAAATTTATCTGACCAGTTTGTTGAAATATGCTTTTTCAAAGCTTCCTCAGCAAACCCAGTTACGATAATAATTTCATTAATTCCATTATCTGATAAAGCAGAAAGTAAAAAATCAAGCAATGTTTTTTTGCTTTCAGGCTCCACTACCAATAAGCATTTGGGGATATCCTTTGTAAGATTCCCCAGTCTTTTTCCTAAACCTGCAGCTAGAATTACTGCTCTTTTCATAGGGATTATGCTAACACAGCAAACTTGGTTTTCATATATTGATTCGCCGGTTCGCCCATACGCCGATACTTATAACAATTTAAATTCTTAAGAAAATGTAAATAATTGCCAAAATCTGATATTAACTAAGCATGGGTATAATCATAAGCGGGGGCGTATTAGATTCGACAAACCTGATGGATTCTGAACTGCAAGCAGTGGAAGCTTGGTCACCACTTAAATAATCAAAGCAAAACGAAACGATAACGTAGTTTCATTATTTGGCGTAAAGGCTCCTGCTTTCGCATTAGCCGCCTAGTTTCTAGGTTGCCAAACAGAGCGCAAGTGTGACTACCAACCCATGCTCTGAACAAAACCCGGTAGTACGAGTCAATAAGTTTCTTGGTTTAGTAATTGACTTAAAATTAAAATCAAAACACCGGCGGTAGCCTGACCCACTGATCAGCGGTTCTGATCAAATTTCAGGACAAGCTTGTAGATGTTTAGAACTGGTCATTTTTGGACAGGAGGGGCAGTTCCTCCTCGCCTCCAAAAATTTCAAATAAAGTATTTTTTATACTCTTACTTCCCAAAAGTCCATGGCAATTAGCTTTGGGCTTTTTTGTTTGAGCTACAATTAGCTTCCTAATTTGTTTATTATTTGGAACTACATTGCTACGATAGAAGTCTGAATTTTTGCAGATAAATAAAAGAGATTTAAACAAATTAACAAACTTTCAAAAAGTTATTTTTCTAATTTAAAGCAAAAAATAATTAAAGGAATTATTTGCCTGTTGTTAGCCTTTCAACAAAGTATTTTATATGCTGATGCAGCACTGGTTTCTTACTATAAGTTTGAGGAAGGAAGTGGTACTACTGCAAGCGACTCACAGGGAAGTAACACAGGAATATTAACTGATGGACCAGCATATTCAACTACTGCTGATATACCAAATAAATGTTTTGCTAGTTCTTATACACTAAGTTTTGACGGAACTAATGACTATGTAAGTGTTGCTGATAGTGCATCTCTTGATGTTTCTAATATAACTATTGCTGCATGGGTTAAACCTGCTTCAACTACACAGACAAATGGTTCAGCAATTGTTACTAAAGGTGATGGTGCAGGTGGTGAAGTTTATTCTGTAGATATTGATGCTAGTAAATATCGTTTTTATTTTTGGAAAGGCGGGGTATCATACGGCGTTGCCTCTGCAACAACAATTTCAACTAATTGGACACATGTGGCTGCTACTTATGATGGTACAACATCAAAAATTTATATTAATGGTGTTTTAGATAATTCAGCTGCTACTGCTCAGGGTAATCTAGATACAAATAACCACGTCGTTTCAATCGGTGGCAGACAAAGTGGTTCAATGGCATATGACCTTATATTTTCTGGATTACTGGATGAGGTGCAGATTTATGATAACGCATTAACTGCAACACAAGTAAGTGCTCTTCTTAATAACACCTGTGTTCCAGCTCCACCACCATCATGTACCTATACCCAATGTGGACCTCTTTGCTGTATAAATGGCTGCTGCCCTACAAATCCAGAAAGTTGTTTAGGTTTTACTGATTGTGTTACATCATCATCAAGCTCTTCTAGTTCTTCATCTTCAAGCAGCTCTGGTGGAATAACTAACTGCATTGAAGGAGATACAAAAATATTTAAGGTTAGCAGCGAAATAAATGACATCACTCTTGGCTCTGATAACAATCTTTGGTTTACAGGTGATAGTAAAGTTGGAAAAGTTACTTCAGAAGGCAAAGTTACAGAGTTTGATGTCTCTGGGTCTCTAACAAATATAACTTTAGGACCAGATGGAAATCTTTGGTACAATCAATCATTTTCCGACAAAATTGTAAAGTTTACAACTGAGGGAAAAACGACAGAGTTTACTGCAAAAGGTATTGTAAATGACCTAACGACAGGCTCTGATGGAAATATATGGGTAGCTCAAAGAAATAATAAAATTGGAAAAATTACACCAGAAGGGAAAGCTACAGAGTTTAGTGTTTCTGGTTTTCCACGCTGGATTGGATTGGGTCCTGATGGTAATGTTTGGTTTAATATATTAAATCAAAATAAAATTGGAAAAATCACTCCTGAAGGGGAAGTTACTGAATATGATTTGCCTTCATCCAATTCTCGTCCATATGATATACATGCTGGCTCAGATGGTAATTTGTGGTTTATAGACACTGGTAAAGGTCAGATAGGAAAAATTAGTACTGATGGTAAAGAAGTTACTGGATTCAATATTGGAAACTATAATCAAGAAGCAAAAATAATATTAGGACCTGATAAAAACATCTGGTTTCAGATAAATAGTGACAAATTTGGAAAAGTTTCGCCGGATGGAAAAGTTACAGAGTTTGATTTATCAAAGGATTTTAAAAACATAAATAGCATTGCATTTGGATCTGACAATAATCTTTGGTTTAGTGATTTTAAACGTGACCGCTCTAGTGATTCATCGTTTGATTCCAAAGATGAATCTCGCATAGTTAAGTTCTCTACTTGTACTTCACTTTCTAACGCTGTTTCTACGACTTCATCATCCAGCTCATCAGGTGGAGTGTCTTCTAGCTCATCCTCAGGAAGTTCATCTAGTTCTTCTAGTGGTTCATCTTCATCCAGTTCATCAGGAGGTGTACTTAGCTGCACTGCAGGAGAAATTGCTGAGTTTGATATTCCTACAGCTAGAAGCAGTCCACAAGGAATAACAACAGGACCAGATGGTAATCTCTGGTTTACTGAAAACGGTAAAAACAAAATTGGAAAGATTACAACAGATGGAAAAATTACTGAGTTTGATATTCCTACAGCTAGGAGTTTTCCAAAGAAGATAACAGCAGGACCCGATGGAAATCTCTGGTTTACTGAAGTGGTTAAAAACAAAATCGGGAAGATTACAACAGATGGAAAAATTACTGAGTTTGATATTCCTACAGCTAGCAGCAGTCCACAAGGAATAACAACAGGACCAGATGGTAATCTCTGGTTTACTGAACTTTCTAACAACAAAATCGGGAAGATTACAACAGATGGAAAAATTACTGAGTTTGATATTCCTACAGCTAGGAGTTTTCCAAAGGAGATAACAGCAGGACCCGATGGAAATCTTTGGTTTACTGAAGGGGGTAAAAACAAAATTGGAAAGATTACAACAGATGGAAAAATCACTGAATACGATATTCCTACAGCTGGCAGCAGTCCAACAGGAATAACAGCAGGACCAGATGGGAATCTTTGGTTTACTGAATTTTCTGAAAACAAAATTGGAAAAATAGAACCTGCTACTGGCAATATCACTGAATATTCAATTACTACATCTTCTAGTTTGCCAGATGGAATAACAGCAGGACCAGATAGTAATATCTGGTTTATTGAATCTATTGGAAACAAAATCGGAAAGATTACAACAGATGGAGAAATTACTGAGTTTGATATCCCTACAGCTAACAGCTTTCCGGTAGGAATAACAGCAGGACCGGATGGTAATCTCTGGTTTACTGAAGACAGTAAAAACAAAATTGGAAAACTTTCATTTACATGTACAGAAGGAGTTGTTTCATCTACCAGCAGCTCCGGTAATATTGGCAAAGTAATTAGTTGTCTAACCAATAGCAATTGTCCTTATGGCTCTAATTGTGTCACTAACCAATGTGAATATCTATGCTTAAAAGATGAAGACTGCCCGCCAAATGCAAGCTGTAAATCTCAAACCAGTACTTGTACCTCTGGTGTTCCATTTGGAAATCCTCTACCTTTATCTTCTGGTAGTAACGGTCCACTTGGAGGACCAAGTTCAAGTGGAAGCACAGTAAGTTGTATAAATGATAATGATTGTACTAGTGGCACTCTTTGTAAAAATAACATTTGTACTTTTTCTTGTATGGTTAAAACCGAATGTCCATTTGGTTCTAACTGTGTAAACAGTTTATGTCAGTACTTATGTTTTGATATTAATAACTGCCCTTCAATGGCATGCGGATTAAACAATATTTGTGATGATACAGGGATTCCTGTTCCAGCTCCAGAGCCTAAATCTGGATGCACTGAGAATAGCCAGTGTCCTGATAGTACAGTCTGTACTAATACAATGTGTACTTATTCTTGTATGGGTGATAAAGAATGTCCTGATGGCTCTATCTGTGTGGACAACTCATGTGAGTATTTATGTTTAGAAGATAAACATTGTCCTGGTGGTACCACTTGTAAATCTAAGACAAACACTTGCACAGGCAGTATACCTTTTGGAAATCCACTGCTATCTTCTTCTGGTGGTGGTCCTACACCCAAAGGCATGACAATAGATTGTACAGTTGACTCTACTCTTAGTGTTTGCCCAGTTAATTCTGTCTGCACCAATGAACTTTGTACCTATTCATGTATAGAAGATAAAAATTGTCCATTTGGTTCTGTTTGTGAAAATAGCTTGTGTGAATTCTTATGTATTCAGGATAAGCATTGTTTAGCTGGCTCAAGGTGTAAAATTATGACTCACACCTGTACAAATGGAGTGCCTGTAATAATTCCAGGGGGTTCAGCTGGTCCAGTTAATGATACTTCAACAAGTTCTACTTCATCAGGAGGAATTTCAAGTACTTCTGGGGGAGCAAAAAATAATAGTGATGGAAAGAAAAATAATCCTATAAAAAATCCACCTCCATCAACACCTCCTCCAACTCAGTCAGAAGTTCTTCCTGTCATTTCTTCTGAGCCTATTCCAGTACAGGATATTGTTAATGGAGATATGGTCAGTGGATTTGATAGTAGCCAGTTAATAGCAGGTTCTGAAAATGCATTATTTTTAAGAAATCTCTCAGATGACATTAAAGATATTCTTGCTAATAGCACTGGTAAAAGCATTTCCATACAAATCACAGATCGTGATGGTCAGGTTCATACAATAATGGCATCTATTTTCTTCCCACCTGATTCAAGTTCTCCATTACTTATAACTGATATTGTTCCGGAAAATCTAGATGATGCCTCTCTTTCAAATTTGATTATTTTAATTGACAATGCTCCTGTTGCTCAAACAATTGTCTCTGTAGTCAAGCCACGTGTTGAAGATGGCACAGCAGATGAAAGTTTAAGTCCATTCATTCCTGTAATAGAAGAAGCAATAGTAGTTAGAAAAAAGAAATCTCTTAGAGTGAAGTTGACAGGTGAAAATTTCCTAAGAAATCTAAAGATTAAAAAGAAGAAAGTAAAGCAAACAATTTTTGAGGTGATCCCTACTGATAATCTGATATTCAAGAAAAAATTGATTCGATTAAAAGGCACCTTTGCAAAGGCCTACTTTCATATTTTAGATAAAAGTATTCAGGGTGAATTTGTGGCAATTATAACAAACCCATTTGGAAGAGCTGTAAGAAAAATTGAAGTCCCTCCAAAGAAAATAAAACCAAAAAAATCATCACAACCCCTATAGCAAATCCTGCTAGTGCTACTTGCTAATTGAAACTAAAAAAGGTTAAAATGTATATGTTGGTGGTATAAGTTAAGCAGCTATCTTATGAAAAGTAAGATTTATAAGGTGGGAAACATCGTTAACTAGGCCTCCAAATCATTTTTAATAGGTACGATAACAATAATTCAGGGTATAATGATACTATCATTTGATAGTATCACACTATGTACCCTCCTTATACAATTACAAAAAAATCAATATCTCTAATTGCTGATATTTCAATATTACTTGGAAAGTTAGAGGGTTTGACTTCATCTGTACCGACACCTCAGCTTAGAAAGCAAAATAAAATTAAAACCATTTACGGTACACTATCAATTGAAGGTAATACTTTATCTATTGAACAAATAACAGCCATAATAGAAAACAAAAGAGTTATAGGTCCCAAAAAAGATATTTTAGAAGTAAACAATGCAATTAAAGCTTATGAAGATTTAGGTAAATATAATCCAAATTCATTGGAGTCACTTTGTAAAGCCCACAAAATATTCATGAATGGTCTAATTCCTGATGCAGGAAGAATTAGAGTTACTAATGTAGGAATTTTAAAAGGAAGTAAAGTTTCTCATATTGCTCCTCAGCCCAAAATGTTACCAAAGCTTCTAAAGAATATTTTTGATTATCTGAAGAAAAATAAAGATGAGCACTCGTTAATAAAAAGCTCTGTTTTTCACTATGAATTTGAATTTATTCATCCGTTTGCTGATGGCAACGGTAGACTAGGAAGATTTTGGCAAACATTAATACTTTATAACTCCAATCCTATATTCCAATACATTCCTATTGAATCAATAATCAAAGAAAATCAACAGGCTTACTACTTAGCTTTAGAACAGTCTGATAAACAAGGTGAGTCAAGCGGGTTTATCGAATTCATGATAGAAATTATTTATAATTCACTCACTAGATACTATTCTGAGTTTAAGCCAGAGCCAGTAAGTATTGAACAAAGGGTAAGTAAAGCTAAAGAGCACTTTAAAAATAAGACGTTTAGTAGAAAGAGTTATATTGATTTATTTAAAAATATCTCAACAGCCACAGCTAGTAGAGATTTAAAATACTGTGTAGATAAAAAACTAGTAGAAAAGCTTGGAGATAAAAGGTTAACCTCTTATAGATTCAAATAGCCTTTCCCCTTAGAGTATTCTGCCAGTTGAAAGGTTAAAATATAAGTACATGGGGTATAAATTAAGCAGCCCTCAATAATGTAATAGCGTGGGAAACATCGTTAACTAAGTCTCCAGTTTTTCTTGATGGTAAAATAAAATCATGAGTTCACAAAAGAAAATCAAATACATTTATGATGACAAAGGCAATAAGACTGATGTCATTATTCCTATTAATAAATATGAAAATTTGCTAGAAGATTTAGCAGATATAAAAGCTATTGAAGATCGCAGACATGAAAAATCCATCCCACTTGAAGAGATAGAAAAAAGACTCTACAAAAAACATGGGAAAATATAATATTGCCTTTAAGCCTACTGCTGAAAAAGAATTAAATTTAATCCCTATAAAGTTTGCTGAACAAATCATTAACAAAATCCGTTTACTAACACATAATTCAAGACCAATGGGTGTTAAAAAACTTAAAAATAATACCAGTTATCGTATTAGAGTAGGAGTATACAGAGTAATTTATGAGATTGATGATAGAAATAAAATAGTAACGGTTTATAAAATTAGACACAGAAAAGATATTTATAGGTAAATAATAAACTAAGCAGCCCTCAGTAATGTATTAGCGTGGAAAACATCGTTTCCGCCGCCCGCCAAAGGCGGGAACTAGGTCTCCAAATCATTGGAAAACAGTATTATTAAAGCAAATTCATAGAGAAATCTTGAT
>MFRM01000004.1:0-26996 GCA_001784555.1 Candidatus Melainabacteria bacterium RIFCSPHIGHO2_02_FULL_34_12
ATGCTCTATGGGCTGTAGATAAATTTGCTTTATACAGATTGTCATATGTAAAGGAAGAAATCCATAAAATTTTTTCTAATTATGAATTTTATAAGTTTTACCAAATTCTTCAAAACTATTGCACTACTGATTTGTCAGGTTTTTATTTTGATATTGTAAAAGATAGATTATATGCTGGTGATATTAGTTCTAGAACTCCTGTTCAGATAGTGCTGAGTGAACATCTTAAGTCTTTGTTACCAATAATTTTACCTGTTTTACCTCATTTAGCAGAAGATGTTTGTAGGCATTATCCTAATGGGATAAATAAAAAGTATGAATCAGTACTTTTTGTTGAGTCTTATAAACTTAATCCTACTTATTTAAATAATGAGATTGCAACGGATTTTAAGTCTGTTTTGCAAATAAAGGAAAATGTTTTTAAGGCTTTAGAAATTGCCAGAGCAGAAAAGAAAATTGGCAAATCACTTGAAGCTAAGGTTTTAATTATTATTAAAGACAAGTCTATGTTTGATGTTTTGGCAAAGTATAAAAATGAATTACCTACTATTTGTATTGTTTCTCAGGTTGAAATATTTGACAAGCAAATTTTGGTTAAAGATTTTCTTTCGAGCTTGTCAAGTGAAATTTGTGATGTTTATGTTTTTTATGCAAATGGTTCAAAATGTCCTCGCTGCTGGAAATATTCAACTGATATTGGACAAGACTTAAAACATGAATTAATTTGTGTACCATGTGCTAAAGCTGTTGAAGGTGTAAATTAATTATTTTTTGCACAGCTCAATTGCTTTAAGAACAGCATCTTCAGGTTTCTTAGCTTTGATTATTTCTTTTGAAATGTTTGACCATTTGCTTTTTAAGGCAATTACTTTTTTCTCAAATAGGAGAGCATATGCTAACTCGCTAAGTGTACCGTAGCTTCCGCCGAGCATTATGATGACATTCCCTGAATTCTGCACTATGTAATTTCTTGAATAGTTTATTCCTGTAGGAATAATAATATCCAGATATTTATTACCATAATTAGATTCCATATCCGGAATAATTCCAACAGTTAAGCCATTATGCTTTTTTGCTCCTTTGCAGGCCTCTTCCATTACACCTTCTTTGCCGCCGCAAATAAGCACGTAACTGTGTTTTGCAATTTCTTCACCTACTTTAAATGCGATTTGTTTTAATTCTTTGGTGCAAGAACTGCTTCCAATTACTACAATTTGTTTTTTAAAAAGACTCACTTCTTTTGACTGTATTCTCCTGCAATTACAATGTTTAATTTGTCAGGGAAGAAATATTTTTTAATAGCAGCATTTATATCGCTTACTTTCAAGGAGTTTATTATCTGAGGATAATTATTTATATAATTATCTCCAAGATTAAAATAATATATTGTAGAGAGAGTGGATGCAATATTTTTATAGTTGGATAAATTCCTTGAAACGAAAGAATCGGTTAATGATGCCTTTGCAGATTTTAATTCTTCCTCAGTAATTCCTTCTTTTACAAATTTATGCATTTCATCCTTAATTAATTTAATAGCAGCATCTACATTATTATTGTTTGAACCAAAATATATTCCGAATTCGCCTTTACCCTGAGAAGCACTGTAATAAGAATAAACCGTGTAAACTAGTCCTGCATTGTCTCGTACTCGTTTACTTAGGCGACTGGCTAAAGAACTTCCTCCAAGTACGTAATTAGCCACAAGTACTTTATAAAAATCAGGATCTTGTCTTTTTATGTAACCTGCATGGGCTAGGAAAACATCAGATTGTGCTTTATCTTTTACAAAGTAACTTTCAGATTTTGGAGTGTCACGCATTAAGGTGTCTGGAATATTGACAGCAGGTTTGACCTTTTGTTTTTTAGTGGTTAGCTTTTCACTTAGTGACTTAATAACTGAGTTAAATTCTGTTTTAGGCATATTGTTAACTGCTGAAATTATTAGGGTATTATTTTTAATTATTTTTTCATGAATATTATAAATAGACTTTATATCAATGTTTTTAATAAGCTTTATATCTTCATTAAAATCATTGAGATAATAAGGATGGTCTTTAGGATAGATGGTCTGACTAAGCTTTCGCCTGGCAATTTCTGCAGTGTTGTCCTTAGTTTCAAGTATTTCTGCTGTTAATTTTTGTTTTTCCTTATTTATTTCATTTGCCGGGAAAGTTGGATTCATAAGAATATCACTAAAGATATCTATAGTCTGTTTTAAATTGTCGTTATGAGACGCAAGGCTAAATTTAAACATTTCTTCATCACAGGCAAAATCAATATGTGCCCCTGTCTTATCTAAAAAGTTTTCTATGTCTTCTTTAGTGTAATTTTTACTTCCTTTTTCTAGTGTCCTTGCAATAATTTCACAATACCACTCTTTTTCTTTTGGGATTAAGCTATAACCACCTTTTATGATGCCTGTTATATAAGTAACAGGTTGATCAATGTTTTTGTAATGAATTAATTTAGATCCTTCTTCAAGTTTCGATTTTATAAAATAAAACCCCAAATCATTATTTTTTAATTGTGTAATTCCAGTATTTTTGTAGTGTTGGGTTCTGGTGATGTTTATGGGTTGAGGTTCATATTTCTCACCTTTTCTTAGCTTTGGAATGAAATACCCTACCGTACGGTTATTCCTAGAAAAATATTTCTTTAGTGCATTTGATACATCATCTCTTGAAACTTTAGATATTTCATCTAGCCAAGTTATTGACTGTTTCCAGTCATTTATAGCTTCAAAATATCCTATGTTTAAGACCTGAGCATATGTGCCATCTAGATTAAATAAATAATCAGCTTTTATGCGATTTGTAGCAGCAGTTATTTCTTCTTCAGAAGGAGGGTCTTTAATCAGAGCATTTATTATTTCATTAATAATGCTTTCGACTTTTTTATGAGTAGTTTTTGGCGTAAGAGACGCTAGGATATAAAATAATCCTGGATCAGTGTTTGCTTCAGCACCTCCTATAACTTCAGTTGCTAATCCAGTCTCAATAAGTTTTTTATTTAATGGACTGTTCTTTCCTTTAATTAAATATTCTTCAATAATGTTTAATGGATAAATGTCTTTATCTTTTATATCAGGTATATGATATCCAATTTCAATAACTTTAAAAGTTCCTGCTTTATTCAAAGTAAATCTTTTTTCTTTTAATTGGGGTTTATCTCTTGGAATATTTACTTCACTGAGGGTAGTAGGAAACGCATCTTTTTCGTTTTTAATTGATCCAAAAAATTTATTTATCAAGGTTAATGCATTGTTTTCATTAAAATCTCCGACCAACAAAACAACCGAATTCTGAGGATTATAATATTTTCTATAAAATCCTTTCATGATTTCTGAATTTGTATTTTTTATATCTTCTTCATATCCGATAGTTGGATGTTTGTAAGGACTTTGATCATATGCATGAAAACGTAATTTTTGATCAAGTACTGTAATTGGATTGTTTAAACCACCCTCAAGTTCTGATAAAACCACTGATCTTTCTAAATTTAGTTCGCTTTCAGCAATTGCTGAACTTTTCATACGATCTGCTTCAATTTCTATTACGGTGTGGAGATATTTTGGCGAAATCGTTTCATAGTATGTTGTGCAGTCAGTTGATGTAAAAGCATTAAATATACCTCCATGACTTTGAATAATGGAAGATATTTCACCTTTTTTATATTTTTTTGTTCCTTTAAACATCATATGTTCAAGGAAATGTGCGATTCCATAGATACCTTTATGCTCGTTTCTGGAACCGACCTTATACCATACTGAAAATGTAATGAGTGGAATTGAGTGATTTTCTTTTAGCAGTACTTTCAATCCGTTTTTTAGTCTATATTCCTTGATACCGTTTAATTTGGTGATAAATTTATATGGTGAATTTTGCATGGGTATTTCTGCTTGAGCAGTAAATGGTGAAAGCATGGTTATTGCTATTAATGAAAATGCTATTAATGAAATATTAATAAGTTTCATTCTCATTTATAATACTATCTAACCATTGTATTGCTTTTCTCTTTTTTGATAATTATTACAAATATGTCAAGAAGTATAATATATCTTTCACTAATCATAGTTACAACTTTCTGTCTTTCACTGGTTTCCAAGGCATTTGCATTGCCTGATAATCATAAACACATTAGCTTTGCATATATAACAGATTTAAATTTATATCCTACTCCTTTAGTCTCTCGGAGAGAAAAAAATATCTTAGAAAAAAATAATGGATTGCTTATTTATGAAAGCCAGGTAATTCTTCAAGATGTTATTAGATATATAAATCAAAAATTAAATTTAGATGCAGTTGTCTTTGGAGGAAATAATATTGCATATCTTCCTGAATCTAAAACTAAAGAAAATCAAAGAGAAAGTATCTGGCAATTATTTCTAGAAATGACAAGCGAGCTAAAGCCTAGGGCTATTTTTGTACCTGGACTAAATGAAATGAAATTATTAAACACAGATGAAATTATTAATTCATTAAAATCGTCTGGTATTGACTCTGATAATTTGTGGTGGTCTCATAAAATTAAAGATTTTTTATTCATAGGACTTAACAGTAGTTTTATTTTAAATGATTCAAGGCTTTGTGAAAAACAACTTATATGGTTAAAAAAGACACTTGTTGAAAATAAAACTAAATATACTGTTTTATTCTTACATGATTCAGTTTTAACCCCAGATGGCATACCTGTAAAAAATAAGAATGTTAGGGAATTGTTAAAAACCATAGAAGAGCATAGTCAAATTGTACTTGTAGCTTCAGGCGGAGATTATTTAAACAGGATTTATAACCGCCAGAATACTCTCTTTATAAGCACTTCAAGCCCTATAGCTTATCCTTGTTCTTATAAACTTATAGAAATTGATTATAATAAAATTAAAGTAAAAACACTTACTATTCCTTTTAAGGGAATAGTGAAAAAATCTGAACAATATTTAATAGCCTCTGATTATGCAATAATGCTTTTTCCGTCTTCGCCAAAGCTGATTAAAAACTATGTAAAAGGCATGAATAGTGACTTAAGTATTGATCTCCCAATAAGTGATTTAAGAAATCGTTAAAAATTAGCGGGTATATTTTTATTTAAGACAGGGATTCCTTACATGAAGGTAAATTGATATTTAATGAAACAATTGTTATTAAAAATTAAAATTATATTTATTATTATTTTTTTAGTCACAAATATTTTTACGTACAATTCATTGGCTGCATATGAAAAGATTGAAGGACTTGAGTATGTGCTTAGAAAAATCGAAAACCCTCCTATAGATAAAGATATTGCAAGAAAATTTGAACTTTATGAATTTTACCTTGAGAACAGATCAAATATGACATTTTCAATACCTGGTTATAGTATTGATCTTGGGCTGGATTATTCTTCTGCAAGTGAAATAAAATCATTATATAAAAATAAATCCTCAAATAAGCTTGCAATATTTAATATTGCTGCTGGTGCTGCATCAATTGCATTAGGTGGTATTGCTAAAACCGCTGCAAGTACAATACGTACGGTGGGATCCATGCGTAAGTCTTCTAATACTGCAGATGATGATGCAAATATTTTGTCACCAAATAAAATATATATTTTATATCCAGGTGAAGGATTGTCATTGTTTTTATTTGTGGATAAATACCTGGAGCAAACCCCTGTTACTGTCAGATTCGTTTGCCATGATGAAGACTTAAACAGTAATTATGTACTGATTAATAATAAAGTTGATTTAAGGGAAATTAATGCTGAAAGTAAACCTGATGAGAAAGAAAAAAATGAAGAAAATGTTATAGCAGCACCATCCTCTGATGTGTATAAATAATTAACCAATTCTATACCTGTAACTTATTTACTAATTTTTTCTGTAATGTTAGTATTTAAAGGTTATTAACATAGGAATGAGGCTTATGACAATTGCATTACAAAAAGAAGAAGGAATTATTTCACAAGTTATTGGTCCGGTTATAGATGTTGAATTTCAACCAGGATTTTTACCTGATATTTATACAGCACTCCAGATTAAAGGTAAAAATGCCGTAAATGAAGAGGTGAATATTGTTGCTGAAGTACAGCAAATTTTAGGTGATAATAAAGTAAGAGCTGTAGCTATGAGTTCTACTGATGGACTCTCCCGTGGATTAAAAGTAATTAATACAAAAAACCCGATTAAAGTTCCTGTTGGCAAAGAAACACTGGGACGAATTTTTAATGTTTTGGGTGAATTAGTTGATGAGCTTTCTCCGATAAAACCTACTGACATGTGGTCAATACACAGGCATGCTCCAAAGCTTACAGAACAAAGTACTGATGTAAAAATATTTGAAACAGGAATAAAGGTTATTGATTTGTTGGAGCCGTATGTAAAAGGTGGAAAGATTGGATTGTTTGGTGGAGCTGGTGTAGGTAAGACCGTTATTATTATGGAATTAATTAATAATGTTGCCAAAGCACACAAAGGTATTTCTGTCTTTGGAGGTGTTGGAGAAAGAACTAGAGAAGGTAACGATCTCTGGAACGAAATGAAAGAATCTGGAGTTATTGAAAACGTTGCGCTTGTCTATGGACAAATGAATGAGCCTCCAGGTGCACGTATGAGAGTAGGTCTTTCAGCTCTTACAATGGCTGAATATTTTCGTGATGTAGAGAAAAAAGATGTTTTATTCTTTGTGGATAATATTTTTAGATTTACCCAGGCAGGTTCTGAAGTTTCTGCCCTTCTGGGAAGAATGCCAAGTGCAGTAGGTTATCAGCCAACACTTGCAATTGAAATGGGAGAATTACAAGAAAGAATTACCAGTACAAAAGATGGCTCAATTACTTCTGTCCAGGCTATCTATGTACCTGCAGATGACCTGACCGATCCTGCACCAGCTACAACATTTGGACATTTAGATGCTATTACTGTTTTAAGCAGACAAATTGCAGAGCTTGGTATTTACCCTGCAGTAGATCCTCTTGCATCTACAAGTACAGCACTTAAAGCCTCAGTAGTTGGAGAAGTACACTATAATGTGGCTCGTGGAGTTCAGCAAACATTGCAAAGGTATAAAGAACTGCAGGATATAATTGCAATTCTTGGAATGGATGAGCTTTCTGAGACTGATAAATCAACTGTTAACCGAGCAAGAAGAATCCAAAGATTTCTCAGCCAGCCATTTTCTGTTGCTGAGGTATTTACCGGTACTAAAGGGAAATATGTAAAATTAGAAAAAACTGTTCAAGGATTTAAAGAAATTCTTGACGGTAAACATGATCACCTTCCAGAGCAAGCATTTTATATGGTGGGTGATATTGATGAAGCAAAAGAAAAAGCAGAAAAACTAGCAAAGTCTTAAATAAAAATTAGAATTCAATTTCATATTTTGCCAATGGCCTGCTAAGTAATTTTTTTAGTAGAATCTTAGGATTCTTGTTTTTATAAATAACGTCATATACTGAACTTGCTATTGGTACATTAATTCTGTATTTATTTGCCAGTTGAACCATTGATTTTACAGTTTCTACTCCCTCAGCAACCTGTCCAAGTTCTTTTAATATTTTATTAATTGGTTTTCCTTTTGCAAGCTGATAGCCTACTTTATAATTTCTGCTGTTTGTGCTGCAGCAAGTTGCAATTAAATCTCCGATGCCAGCAGCACCAAGAAGGGTTTTGGCTTCAGCGCCTTCTTTTATTGCAATCTTTGCTATTTCAATAAGTCCTCTGCTTATTAATGCTGCTTTGGTACTTATATTAAAACCAAAACCATCTGACATGCCTGATGCAATTGCAATTACATTTTTTAATGCACCAGCTACTTCCACTCCGTCAACATCTTTATTTAAATAAATCCTGAAATTACTGGAAGAAATTATTTCCTGTAGTTTATTGGCGATCTTAAAATCCTTGGATGCTATTATAGAAATAATAGGTGCTTTTGATACTACATCCATTGCGATATTTGGTCCTGAAAGAACAGCAAGTTTATTTTTAGGCAAATATTTTCTAATAATTCTTGATGGTCTTAAATTATCCTTGGTGTTGATTCCTTTTGTAGCGCTTAAAAGAATTACATTGCGGTTTAATCCTAGCTTTTTTAATTTCAGGATAATAGACTTAAATGCATTGGTTGGAACTGCAATTATTATTACGTTTGAGTTTTTGACAACAGATTCTAGGTTTGTGGTCACAGAAATATAATTATTTAATTTTAGTTTTTTAGGACGAGGCAAAGAATTCGTTTTTTTTATAAACTCATATTCTTCTTTGCTATACACCCATAAAGTTACATTTATTTTCTTTTTGCTTAAGAGCCAAGCTATTGTTCCGCCCCAGCTGCCTGAACCTAATACAGATATATTTAATCCTGATGATTTCTTATGCACGTTAAATAATACTAAACGAAAAATGCTGAGTTTTCATTTGATGTGAACTATAAATAAATAATGTATGCGTATTTAATAAAAAATATAGCTATTATTTGATAATAAAAACATTGTTACTAATTAATAATAATGATATTAACTTTGCTGTGTTATTATTCTTACGATAGAACATGAATAAGTATTTTAATATAGATTTTCCTGGAAAGCTTTTTACAGTTGAAGGAATAGATGGGTCAGGCAAAAGCACACAGTTAAAACTCTTACATCAGTGGCTTCAAAATGAAGGATATGGAGTGTTTTTTAGTGAATGGAACTCATCCCCACTTGTAAAAACTACTACAAGGCGTGGAAAAACCAGGCAAATACTAACACCTACGACATTTAGTCTGATTCATGCTACAGATTTTGCAGACAGGATAGAGAGAGAAATTATTCCACCATTAAAAGCTGGTGCAATAGTTCTTGCAGACAGATATATTTATACGGCTTTTGCAAGAGATGTTGCTCGTGGTGTTGATCCAAAATGGGTAAGAAAGTTATATGAATTTGCAGTAGAGCCCACCATAGCATTTTATTTTAAGGTGCCTTTAAATGTTGCTATGGAACGAATATTAAGCAGCAGGGCACAAATAAAATATTATGAAGCTGGTATGGATTTAGGATTATCTAAAGATATTAAAGAAAGTTTTATATCGTTTCAGGAGAAAATATTAATTGAATATGAAAAGATGATACAAGAATTTGGATTGACAGTTATAGATGCTACCTTATCTATTAATGACCAACAAAAAAAAGTACGAGATATTGTAATTAAAAAAATCAAGGAACTTAAGAAATTTCCTAAACCATTTAGTCATCATTTATCGCATTTGGCGATAAAAAAGTAAAAAAGTAAAAAAGTAAAAATTCTATTCAAGAAGCCAGAGAGGTTGAAATTTAGAATAAGAATAAGTCTTCAATATTTTATTTTCTATAGGATTGTTTATTTTATTGATTGGGCTAAAAGAACCTATTAAAACATCAAAGAAGGAAGTTGATTTCCAAGATTCTTCTATCGGTAAATCCTTTTTTCCATATCTTCTTCTTAGTTCAGGAAAGCGTTCTTTTGCAAGTTTTTGAGCAAACTTAACAGCTTTTGAGTAATCACCTAAGTGATCAACTAGTCCTACTTTTTTAGCTTGTTTTCCGGTATATATTAATCCTTGTGCTATCTTTTCTACTTTTTCTCTTGGAATATTTCTTCCTTTTGTGACATCATTTAAAAATTGATCATAAGTGTCATCTAATAATGCCTGTAATATTTTCTTTTCTTGTTCAGTTAAGGGTCTTGTAGGATTACCAATATCTTTAAATTCACCGGCTTTAAATACAATGCCTTTAACGCCAATCATGGTAAGTAATTCATGAAAATTTAAATAGGATGTAATTACTCCTATGCTTCCAGTTAGTGTGCCGGGATTTGCAAATATAGCGTCTGAAGCAGATGCTATATAGTATCCGCCAGAAGCTGCAACATCTCCCATTGTTACTACAATAGGTTTTTTCTTTCTGGCCTTTATTAAAGCACGATAAATTTCCTGGCTGGCAGCTACAGTTCCACCAGGGCTGTTTATTCTAAGTACTATTGCTTTGATACTGGGGTCTTTAGTTGCTTTATTTACGAGCTCTAATACTGCGTTACTTGAAGTAAGATCTTTAAAAAACGAATTACTACCAGAGTCACTTATGATGCCATCTAATTTAATTACTGTGATTCTTTCACCTTTAAATGGACTATGAACCGACAATGGCTTAAAGCTAAACTGTGAATCTCTGTCAAATTTAGTTTTAGATATGGAAATATTTTCACTTGATTTAGGCAAGAATATGCTAATAACAATTGATATAATACAAATTACAATAATTAAAGCGGAAATATTTTTATTATGTTTATTCATTATTTGTTTATCACTAGATATTTTATACTAACAGGCTTAAATGATGTGAAACTAAAGATATAAATTATCCTCAGCAGCGCTGACCGGTGCCGAAGGCAACAAATTAGCGAAACACATGGCAGCTTGCTGTTGTGATGACCGATTTGTAGGGAAGGCGCTTTATTATGTAAAATTATAAAAGGCTCTCTATGTTTTGAACTAATTAATGCAATTTAATAACCATAAAAAATTTAATAAGTACATAATGTTGCAATTAGCAATTTTACTGATTATAAGCTTTGCATTGTTTGTCTCTTCAAATAAAACATTAGCAAAAGATTCTGTTCAGCCTGTTATGAGTACACAGGCTCAAAAATCACCTCAGGAAGTTTCAAGTCCTGATAATAGAAGTAATGAAGTAGATGAGTCATTTTTAAGTGATGATGAATTAAGTGATGAAAATATAACTACAAAAATATATAAAAGTACTGATCCGTCTCTTGATTTGCTGGAACTAGATACAAATTTGGATCCATCATTAGAAAATGATGTTTTAACTAAAGATGAATTGTTGAGAAGAAACAAAAAAAATCTAAAGAGTAAGATTATAGATAAAAATATAGAAAAATATAAAGCATTGGCTATAAATGGCAACGGTAAATTTTTCCCCTGGGTTATGTTAGTAATTCTTATAATTGCTGTATGGGGATTGTTTAAAGTGATTTTAAAGAGGAAAATTTAATTCTTCCTTCTGACCACCAATTCTCTAAACTGGGCGCTAGAGGATTCGAACCTCTGACCACTTGTACGTCAAACAAGTGCTCTACCAACTGAGCTAAGCGCCCTTTTGTGTTTTTTTAATAGACAATATAAATATAGCAAATTAATAAAGCGAGGCTTGACTGATTTACTCAGCAAGCTGAGCGGTCTATGCAAAGGTGGCTCTGAGGAGCAATGTCACCGCAAGAGCCACCGGATTAAAATAATATAGCAAATTGCAATTTTTAAGAAGGTTGTTCTGAGACTTGTTCAGCTTTACCTACAAAGCCTTGTGGTATTAACTGATAGCCTCCACCATAAACTGTTTTAATATATTTCTTTCCGCCTATTTCAATTCGTGTCCTTAAGTGTCTAATGTGAACTCTGATGGTATCAACATCGTCATCTGGAGAATAACCCCAAACTTCTTCTAAAAGTTTACTGGTGGTTACCGTTTGACCGTGGTGTTGAAGTAAACAATGTAGTACCTCAAACTCTATAGGTGTTAATCGGACCAGTTTGTCTACTATTTTTACTTCACGACTTTCAGGTATTAATGTAAGATCTCCTGCATGAAGTATTTCAGGTAGAGTTACTGTTGTTGTAGCTTTGCCTGATCTACGAAGAAGTGCTTTTACCCTTACATAGAGTTCAGGTAATTCAAAAGGTTTTGTAAGATAATCATCAGCACCGGAATTAAACCCAGAAACCTTATCATCTGTTCTAGATAATGCTGTAAGCATTAAAACGGGTATATTTTTTGTATTTTCATTGGCTCTAATTCTTTGACAGGCAGTAAAGCCGTCTACACCTGGCATCATAAGGTCTAAAATAATTAAATCTGGAGCTTCTTGCTGGGCAATAGCAATTCCTGTTAAGGCATCATTAGCAGTATGAATATGGTGACCTTGTATTTCTAAATTAACCTTTACAAGTTCTACAATAGCTTTATCATCATCAATTACTAATATTTTACTCAAGGTGCCCCTGTTCTTTAATTATGAATATAAAACATTTTATATTCTATGTAATACCCACATTTATAACAAATAAAAACAATAAATTGTGACAAATAGAAATATATCATTCCCAAATATTCAATATATATAGAAATGTAGTTCTATAAATAATATAGAATTATCTGAAGTGGGAATGGTTGAATTTAGGCTTTAATATAAGGAATTCTATTGTTTTAAAAATTTTGTAGTTATTAAAGTTAGTTATTTAAATTTAGATAATAATTTTAAATAGATTTTGTATAATATGTACTATAATTTATCAGCAGTAGTGTTTTCTATAATTATTGATAGAAAAGGGTTCTTCATATTCATATAAAAGTCATCTTGTAAATTTTCACTCCAAAGTATTAGTGCATCTTCTCCATTGTCCTGGTAGTATTTTTTTCTAATGCCTAATTGTTTGAACTTGTATTTATTATATAGGTTTATTGCAGGAGCATTAGAGATTCTTACTTCTAGTGTTAGCCACTTAACTGATTTACTAATTGCATCTTTAATTAGTGTGTAAAGTAATTTATCAGCAACACCTTTATTTCTATAAAATGGGGATACAGCAAGTGTAATTATATGTCCTTCATCATTAATGATCCAATATCCTATATAGCCAATAATTTCATGCGATATGTCTAATTCATATATAAAATATCTTGAGTATTTATTTTCAATTTCATTAATATAGGTTTCTTTACTCCAATGATTAATGCTTGATATTGATCTTTCAATATTGATTATTGAATCTATGTCTTCTAGTTTCATTTTTCTTATTAAGATATTCATTGCTGATAAATAGTATTATTTATAAATTTCTATCCTCATTAGTTGCCTGATTGTTGGTTACTACTGATTACTGATAAATGAAATTATTTACTTATGCGTTTCCTACATCCTTCTGCTGATAAATTAGCTTACAGACACAATTAAGACAATGCATCATTACAATCAAATCAATACTGATATATTACGTTAATTCTACAGATATCTAATTATTAGTATAGCAACAATATTTAAAACTTTTATCATTGGATTTATAGCAGGTCCTGCTGTATCTTTATATGGATCTCCTACTGTATCTCCTGTCACTGCAGCCTTATGTGCATCTGAACCTTTACCACCATAGTTACCTTCTTCAATATATTTTTTTGCATTGTCCCATGCACCACCACCGCTGGTCATTGAAATGCCTAAGAATATTCCAGTTACTATGCTCCCTACTAATATTCCTCCAATTAATTTAGCAGACGCATAAGGATCAATATTGTTCAAAAATATTTTACCCAAAAACATTATTACTATAGGCGCAAGTACAGGTATTAATGCAGGTACAATCATTTCTTTAAGTGCACTTTTTGTAACAATATCTACGCATGAAGCATAGTCAGGTTTTGCCTTATTATCCATAATTCCTTTTATCTCATGAAATTGTCGCCTGACTTCTTCGACTACCTGTTGAGCAGCCTTACCAACTGCTTCCATTGCAAGTGAAGCAAATATAAATGGTATTAAACCACCAAGAAATAATCCAGCAAGTACATAAGGATCACCTAAATCAAAATTAGTAAATTGCTTGCCTTGCTGCAGCCAATGAGCTTTCAGATCCTGTGTGTATGAGGAAAAAAGGACAATAGCAGCTAAAGCAGCCGAACTAATTGCATAACCTTTGGTAACCGCTTTTGTAGTATTTCCAACAGCATCAAGAGGATCAGTAATATTTCTAATTTCTTTTGGTAAACCAGACATTTCAGCAATTCCACCTGCATTATCCGTAATCGGACCATAAGAATCAATGGCAACAATAATTCCTGCCATTGAAAGCATAGACATGACTGCTAATGCAATTCCATAAATTCCACTAAGGAAATATGAACTAAGTATTCCAATAACAATGGTAATAACAGGCAATGCAGTTGATCTCATGGACACTGCTAACCCTGCAATTATATTTGTGGCATGTCCTGATACAGATGCATTTGCAATGTATCGAACTGGTCCAAATTTTCCCGAAGTATAATACTCAGTAATAATTACTATGAGTGCAGTTATAACTAAACCTATTAAAGATGTTACATATAACTTACACGTATTTAATCCAAGACCAGCCATGAAATATTTTGTTACTGGATAAAATGCAATTGCAGAAATTAAGCCACTTACAATAACACCTTTATATAAGGCATTCATAATATTTTGAGATTTACCAAGCCTAACAAAAAAAGAACCAATAATTGTTGCAATGATTGATATTGCTCCAAGAATTAATGGGTAAATAACAGGATAAAGATTTCCTTTGCTTATATATTCATGAAACTCAATTACGCCTAATAACATTGCAGCAATTGCTGTAACAGCATAAGTCTCAAATAAATCAGCAGCCATACCTGCACAATCACCAACATTATCACCTACATTATCGGCAATAACTGCTGGATTTCTAGGATCATCTTCTGGAATCCCTGCTTCAACTTTACCTACTAGATCAGCACCTACATCAGCAGCTTTAGTATAAATTCCTCCTCCTAAACGAGCAAAAACTGAAATTAAACTTCCTCCAAAACCTAAGCCTATTAAAGCTCTAACATTTTCATTTACATTATTTGGATACAAATATTGTAATAAATAAAAATAGCCTGCAACTCCTAATAAACCTAATCCAACGACAAGCAATCCATTTACCAGTCCACCTTTAAAAGCCACATCCAGCGCACTGGCTAAGCCATTATGAGCAGCCTGAGCACATCTTACATTTGCTCTTACTGATACATTCATTCCTATATAACCAGTTAATCCACTAAAAACTGCACCAATTAAAAAAGCAACTGCAGTTTGCCATCCTAGATTAAAAAATATAATAAAAAACAGAACTATTCCAACAATTGCAATAGTTCTGTATTGCCTGTTCAAGTAAGCAGCAGCTCCATCCTGAATTGCTTTTGCAATTTCTTGCATGCGTGAATTACCTGAATTAAGATTCGTAAGTAATTTAATTAATAAAAGCCCAAAAATAATTGCCAAAATTGAGCTGCCGATAATTAAATAAGAAAGATATTTATCCATTTTTTTCTCCTATGATGGTTTTAAATAATACAATATCTAGTAAACTATGTTTGCCTGAGATATGATAACTATTTGAAAGATATCTAACAAGTAAATGATTTAGAATGTAACATAGTACAATAGCTGGAAATACAAATATGACAACACGTACACCATTAAGAAGAGATTTAGCAGATCTAAAGCAAAAAGTATATTTGATGGGTGAAAAGTGCATAGAAATATCTAGTCTTTATAACACTCTTATAGGCAACTATTCAACAAATCTTGAGAAAAGACTAACTGATATTACAGAAGAAATAAAAAAAGACTGCAAGGAATTAAATGATCAATGTTTTCTTGTGCTAACGCTTCAACAACCTTTGATTAAAGACTTAAGATTAGTAATAGGATCATTGCAAATAGTACTAAACCTAGAAAAACTAACCGATCAGTACAAATCAACTTTATCAGCACTTCCAGATGTTAACTTGCTTAGTTCTTCAGTTAAAGACCAACTAATCAAAATGGCAAGCATTGTACAGGAATTATTGACGATTTCACTTACTCTGTACTTATCATCTAATAACGCACAGAGTAAAGAAATTACAAAAAAGTTTTCAGAAATAAATTATATTCATGACATTTTATATAAACAGATCTTAAGTGAAGTAGCAACTGAAGGCGGACAGAAAGCTCAAATTGAAGCACAACTATTAGCAGCTGTCAGATCACAGGAAAAAATATCTGATTTAATTCAAAGTATTGTAGAACAAATTAATTTTATAATCTCTGGGTCTAACTAATTCATATCTTAGCTATTATTTATTTTTAATATTTTAATACGTTGGTCTTAAAGCCTGTACTTTAAATGGATTAGCATAACTAGAATCAATTTGTTCTTTATTTGTAGCGAGTATGTTAGTATCACTTTTATTCAGTAAAGTGTTTTCAATCTCAATTAAAACATCATCTTTAATCCAGTTGCCAGGCTGAATATTGAAAAACTTTCCTTCAAATTCGGTTTTACGCGAAAGTGTCTGAAACATACTTACTGCAATCGGCGTAACTGGCTTAAAGTATGTTTTTATTTTTGTACCTATACTGTCCATTTTTTCTGTATCTATAAACAATACAGAATCTGAAGGTTCGGAGAACTCAACTATTACAAAATCAAAAGCACCTTCTTCACTAAGATGCAATGACCATTGAGCCCTTAAATTATTTAATAGTGTTAGGAATTCCTGGTATTCTTTAACTGTAAAATTAAGTTTATTTTGTTCATTTTCATCATCAAAGAGATTTAAATCCATTGTCCAATTTTGTTTAAATACTGATGCTTGTGTTGAGAAAGTATTTGCAACTGAAGTAAGTACTGCTAAATCTTTAGAACCAAAAGGTGATTTTGTTGAGCGTGGTCCATATTGAGAGCCTTGAATTAAAAAATTACCGGTAAAAAGCAATTTGGGTAATTTTTCATTGTGTATATATATTGCCCATGATGATTTATAAACATTGTTTATATAATAAAAATTCTTTAATGTAGGAAAACTTACATGAATCTCATCATATGAAATGTTTAAAGCATATGACAGCCTTGATTTTATAGAAGCTATTTGATCATCTAAATAATTGGTTGAATCAAGTAATGTATTGTTTTGTTCAAATTGGCTTGTCATGCTGCACCTGTCTTATTAGCTTACTTTATAGAGTTTGAGAAGCGGGTTAAGATATAAGGAATAATTGCAAAAAATGTTAAAGAATTTCCTAAGAAAACCCTCTCTTTTTAAGGGCTATTTCTATTTTATTTAAAATTGATAACTTTTATCTGGAATAAAACTCTACAATTAACCGTTCATTAATGTTTATAGGGATTTGAGAGCGTTGAGGCATTTCAACTAGTTTTCCTACAAAGAGCTCTTTTTGAACAGATAAATAATCTAAAACCTGAGGAGTATTTTTGATAGCATTTTTTACTGGTTCTAATTTTCTGGCAGATTCTTTCAATATGATTTCTGTACCAGGCTTAATGGCATAAGAAGGAATATCAACTTTTTTATTATTAACTAATACATGTCCATGAGTAACTAGTTGTCTGGCAGCAGCTAATGTCGGTGCAAAACCGAACCTGTACACAAGATTATCCAGACGTGTTTCTAATAACTGAATTAATATTTCCCCCGTAGGTCCTTTAATTTTTGTTGCTTTTTGGAAATATCTTCTAAATTGATTTTCCTGAACTCCATAACTATATTTAAGCTTTTGTTTTTCCTGCAATAAACTCCCGTACTCTGAATTTTTGGTTCTTTTTAATCCATGCTGACCTGGTGGATATGGTCGTTTGTTTATTTCGAACATTGGCATTCCGGAGAGTAGTTCTCCGTACTTTCTAGATAGTTTGTCTTTTGCTTTTGTATGTCTCATGTCGTTTAGATTATTTACAAGATTATATATATTACCATAAATGAATAATTGGATGAATAATCAACTAGTAGATACTATAATTTCCATGAGTAAATATTGTAAGAACAATATCATTCAGATGATTTTGATTTTTTAAATATCTTTTTAAACAAGTTTGATTTTCCATTAGTATTATCAGGGTCTGGTTTAATAACCACATGGCTCTCGGGACTTAAATCTACATATTTGGGGTTTATCTCTCTTTCCAACAACAGTTTAATAGCCGAGTCTAATTTAGCTTTCTGACTTTTTAAATCATTATCAATATATCCTAAATAGACTTTGGATTCATTGTTTAGAACAAATGTGATTTCAGAATCTACATTTATATGAATATAATTTATTACTTTTTTCATTTTACGATCTAGGATATCCAGGAATTCTTTTATTTTATTTACTTGCTCTGTAGTTAAAGCATTTATATCGTCTGCATGAATTCTAAATACTGTGATTAAATGTTCTTCCATATTAATATTATTTATTAATTCTCCGTCTAAAGTTACATACTTAGGATTTTTATCCATTTGAACATTGTTTGTGGAATAAACGATTGCCCATATTTGCTTTTCAATTAATGAAACATATATGCGGGGAGAAGGAAAAAAATATTTTCGTATAATAACATTTTCTACCAGCGGAAAATCATTAATTATTTGCCGTGAAAGAACCCTGGGGGAAAGGAAAAGAATATTATGATTATTAATATATTTTAGAACATACTGATTAATAACCTCTGTCGTTAACAGTTTATTATTTGATACCTGGACATTTACATTGACTTTGACTGCTGGCAATGCAAGTTTCATATACAAAGTTATTAGTGAGACAATGAACATAAGTAATATAAATATTTGAAAAGTTTTGCGTATAGAGTTTCTTCTTTTGCGAAGAATATTTATTCTATTCTGAATAATGTTTTGCTCATTTATCATAATTACAATAAAAAACAGAAATCTGATTATACATCAACCAGGAACTAACTTAAAACATCTTTTGGATTTAAGTTAAATTGACCAGTAAAAACAAAGCTGACAGGACCGTTTAAGTAAACAGTATTTTTATCTTTATCCCAAAATGTTTTTAAGTCTCCTCCAGGCAATTGGACTGTAACACTATCTTCTGTTAAGCCTCTTATATTTGTTGCTACAAGTGAAGCACATGCTCCAGTACCACAGGCTAATGTAGGTCCAGCTCCTCTTTCCCAAACTCTTGAAATAATGCGATTTTTATTCTTTACTACTACAAATTCTACATTAACTCCTTTCGGAAAATTAGGATGTTTTTCTATAATTGGTCCATATTGCTTAAAGTCATTGTCTGATATTTCAGAATCTAAAATAATTACACAGTGAGGATTGCCAACTTCAAGATATGTATAATTAAAAGATTTTTGATTATTGAAAGATAAGGTTTTTACATTTACATTGTCAGACAGTAATGTAGGACTTCCAATATTTACTGTCACAGTTCCATCAGTTTCAATAGTAGGAAATATTATCCCAGCTTTGGTAAGAACTGAAAAAGATGTGTTATCAGTTAGTCCTCTTTCAAATACATATTTTGCAAAACATCTCATTCCATTGCCACACATCTCTGCAATAGATCCATCAGAGTTGTAGTAATCCCATTTAAAATCTGCTTCTTTTGTGGGCGAGAAATCAACGATTATGATTCCATCTGCTCCTATAGCAAAGTTTCGATCACACAATAATTTCGCTAACTTAAAATCATTTACATTATTAGGCAAGTGCCTTCGTTCTAATAAAATGAAATCGTTTCCAAGCCCATGCATTTTTTCAAATGGTAAAACATATATTGTCATAGTCATACTGTAATTTTACAATATCCAGCAGGTCTAAGTAGAATATAGAACTTTTCTATAAGTATCGAGAGTTACTCTATTACCTACTGGCACAACAAAGTTTTTCTTTCCATGACCAATAGGGAAATTGTATATAACGGGTATGTGATTTTTCTTCATACGATCTTTAATTAAAGATATGACTTCTTTATGATTTTTAAATTTTGATTTTTTAAAGCCTGCAAATATAACTGCTGACACACAGTTAAATGTATTTGAATTTATTAATTGTGTAACAAGACGGTCAATTTTATATGGCTCTTCATTTATATCTTCTAAAAATAAAATCGAATTTTTAAAATTCGGCAAGAAGCCACTGCCTATCATTGAACATAAATCAGTTAAATTACCTCCCAGTAAAGTACCTGTTACTTTACCAGGATTAATTACTACTGAATCAGCTTTTAATTTATAAGAAAAAGAATAGCGTTCGTCAGATAATAATTTCCAAAGGTTTTTCTCTGACTCTATATCATTTGGTTTTAAATTCTTATTTAAAAAATCAACTCCTAACAATGGTCCATGAAATGTAACAAAATTACATTTTGAAAATATTGACAAGAGCAATATCGAAATATCGCTGTATCCAAGAAATATTTTTTTATTTCTTAAGATTAATTTATAGTCAATATCTCTAAGAAATCTTAAAGAGCCATATCCGCCTCTTAGACAAAATATTGCATCAATACTCTTATCTGTAAAAAAAGTATGTAAATCATTTAGCCTTTGTGCATCAGCTCCTGCTAGATAATCAAAGTATTTATTTGATTTTAAAACAGCTTTTCCAAGCTTTACTTTATATCCCTTATTATTTAAATATTTAACAATTAATTGAATTGGTTTATAATCATCAAAGCCACCAGCAGGACAAATTAAACCAATTTTTGCATTTTTCTTTAAAGCTTTTGGCAAAACAACACTCATATTTAATCACCTAAAATAACCATTAAGCATATGACTAAACCAAATACAACACCTCTTATTTTAAACGGTAAAGAAGTATCTGAACAAATAATAACCAAAATAAAAGCGGAAGTGAGTAATATTCATAGTAAGAATAAAAGACCTCCTGGACTGTCTGTAATATTAGTAGGAGATAATCCTGCAAGCCATGTTTATGTAAATAATAAAGAAAAGGCTTGTATAAAGATAGGCTTACATTCAGAAGTTCACAGACTTCCAGCTAATACTTCAGAAGAAGAGTTAATAGACATAATTAAATCAATTAATAAAAACAATGCCATTGATGGGATATTGGTTCAATTACCACTCCCAATACACATAAAAGCTGAGAAAATAATTGAAATTATTGATCCCGCAAAGGACATTGATGGATTACACCCATATAACCTTGGGAAACTACTATCTGGTCAAAAATGCTTGGTACCTTGCACTCCTTTAGGTGTAATAGAAATACTAAAATATTATTCCATTAATATACGTGGTATGAATGCCGTTATTATAGGAAGGTCAACACTGGTGGGAAAACCCTTGTCACTATTAATGCTAAATGAAAATGCAACAGTAACGGTAGCACATAGTAAAACAGATAATATCGATGGAATTTCAAGAACAGCAGATATATTAATATCTGCTGTAGGTAAAGCAAAACTAGTTAAGAAAAACTGGGTAAAACCTAATGCTATTGTAATTGATGTTGGAATAAATAAAACGCTTGAAAATAATAAATCACTATTGGTTGGAGATGTTGATTTCGAAGATGTAAAAAGTAATTGTAAAGCAATAACACCTGTGCCTGGAGGAGTTGGTCCAGTAACCGTTGCAATGTTAATGTCAAATACATTGCAAGCTTACAAAATAAATAATAATGTTTAGCGGATTTTGGCAAAAAATAGGCTGTTGGCCAAATGATATCAGAAATCATTGGAAAAATAATGAAGATTGGCTCTGGTTTCATGCAGTCTCCGTAGGGGAATTAAATGCAATTTTTCCACTGGTTCAAAAACTAAAAAATATTAAATCAAAATATCCAATCATAATCTCATGCACAACAAAAGCTGGTTATGAACATGCAAAAACATTAACCAGAAACTCTGATATCTGTGTTATTTATTTTCCTTTTGACATTCCATTAGTTTTAAAATCCTTTTTTAATAAAATCAAAATTAAGCTTTTAATAATTGCTGAAACTGAGATATGGCCAAATATCCTTAATGAATGCAAAAACAGGGAGATACCGGTCATTTTAATTAATGGCAGATTATCTGATAAATCATTTAGAAATTACCATTTGTTTAAATTCTATTTTAAAAATGTATTGAACAATTTTAGCGAAATATTAACACAATCACAAAAAGATACAGAGAAATATCTTAAGTTAGGTGCAAATACAGCTACAGTTGAAACCATTGGAAATTTAAAGTTTTATACTGACGATGATTATTTCAAGGAAAACAATAATCTGGAATTAAATGGAGGACACGGAAATATTATTTTCGCAAGTACACATGAGGGAGAAGAATTACTAGCAATAGAAACATACAAAGAACTCTTAAAAATAAAAAACAATATACGACTGATTATTGCACCAAGGCATATCACGCGTGTTACACAAATAGTTGATTTAATCAAAAGAGAAGGTTTTGATGTAACATTAAGATCTGAAAATAAAAAAACAAATACTTCTCATAACATTTTTCTCTTAGATACAATTGGTGAATTAAAACATATATTTAAATTTTGCCCTGTAACTATCATAGGAGGAACCTTTACTAAGGTTGGTGGACATAATATATTAGAGCCAATAAAAGCAGGATCATATACAATAATTGGTCCCTATGATTTTAAAATAAAGGAATTAACTTCTGTCTTTATAGGCAACAACGCACTGGTGCAAGTAAAAAACAAAGATGAATTAGTAGTTGAAATACTAGATGCACTTAATAACAATGAACAAGTAAAAGAAAGAATAAATAACGGAGTCATTCTAATAAAAAAAAATGAAAATGTCATTGAGAAATATCTTGAACATATTCTTAAATATCTATAACAAATACAAAAAAAACAAAGTCTTTATAATGTTTTTATATTTATTTTCATTAATTTATTTAATCGCTTATAAATTTCGCGAGCTCCTTTACGATTTAAATCTATTAAAGAAATACTCAATTCCTGCTTATGTAATAAGCATTGGAAATATTACCTGTGGTGGTACTGGCAAAACACCTTTTACTATTGAAACTGCAAAATATTATATGAGCCTTGGCTACAAAGTAGCAATAATATCAAGAGGCTACATGGCTAAAATTAAAAATGTCAATAATGTGGTTTTAGTATCTGACGGGAATGAGCTATTAACTGAATATGAAATATGTGGTGACGAAGCTTATTTAATAGCTAAAAAAATACCTAAATGTATAGTGCTAGTAAGTAAAAACCGTATAGAAGGTTGCAAATCTGCAATCAAGCTTGGTGCAGAAATAATATTACTGGACGACGGATATCAGTATTTAAAATTAAACAGAAATAAAAATATTTTGTTATTAGATAGCTATAAACCATTTGATAATGGCTATTTATTACCACTTGGCAAACTTCGTGAACTTCCAAACTCAATAAAACGTGCCACTGGAATCATTTTAACAAATACAGACAGAAAAACAATAAACGAAAAAGATTTATTAACAATAAATAAACATAAGAAAAATATACCCGTGTATAAGATAGGTTATCAAGTACAAGAACTGATTTCACTGAACACTAAACAAATACTAAATATAAACTCACTTAAAGGCACAAAAACAATTGCCTTTTCTGGAATAGGGAATCCAGAATCTTTCATTGAACTTTTACAAAGACATCAAATAAACGTGGTCGACAATATATCATTTTCTGATCATTATAATTATGGATACAATGATATTTTAAGAGTAATTGAAACGGCTCAGAAACATAAAATAGAAAATATAATTACTACAGAAAAAGACGCCGTTAAGATTGAAGAATTATGCCAGGCAGCTCCAGCCACATTCTGGTACACAAAACTTGAAGTTACATGGGATTCATTTGATATGTTCGAAAAATTATTTACTGAAGACAAGAATCTTAAATTAGGCAATTAGATTTAAGAAATATATTTTGAACAGCAAGCCCAGGCGAACAATTACCAGTTTTTAATTTACACTCAACCTCACTTAAGATTTTTATAATATTTAACAATCTTTCAGTTGATGTATTTTTTACAAAAGAGATATCTTTTTGAGCTCTGTATGGGTGAACACCTGTAATTTTTTGTATTTCTAAGCCAGAGAGAGATACTTCCTGACATAATGCCAGCAAATAATAATACCTGGCTTTATTTTGAAGAGCAGCAATAACATACAAAGGATTTTGTATGTTATTAATCGACTCTATTACCTCGACTTGATTATCATCTTTCTTTGAAATTAAAGAGTTAAATAAAATATCTATATTTGAAGTACTTGAGTATAGATTATTAACAAGATTCTGACTAATAGTATTATCAGGCAGCCTATAGGTCTGAAGTTTTATTATTTCTGCTGGTATATTTTCTGTTTGCTCCTTGAAAGAGTCAACGAAATCATCCAAAGCATCAGATTGAAATTTGATTTTGTTAGCCTCAGCAATTTTATTAACATATGCACGAATTTCGTTTACCTGCCAATATTTAAGTTTTAGATGTTCTTCACATTGAAAGGACTTACATAACTCATTAACTAATTTTGAGCTGCTAATAAAAGTTTTAATAGATTTATCGTAATTATCTATCTTTAAAATCAAAAAAATGTTTTTTAATTTTGATACGGAATTTAGATATGATATAAAATCATTAAATTCTTTCTCTAATATTTTAAATATTTTTATATTAATTCTGATAACTGAGGCGCTATTAATTGAAAACATGTTCAGGTTTGTACCTTGATTATAAAAGGACTCAATATCAATGGCATTATATAGTTCGATTGTTTGAGTTGAATCATTATGAATACTTAACTCGTTTGTGATTTGAATTAAACGTGTTCTAATGGATTCATAATCATCTCCATATAAAAAATATGAACATGACATAGTACTTATACCTTCAGGGTGGAAAACTGCATTTCTAAAGCTTCAGCTACAGCTTTATGTACAATCATTCCACTATGAACATTTACTCCTTTTAGGAGCGATAAATCTTGAGTTACTGCATTGTAACCATTATTGGCAAGCTTAATTACATATGGCAAAGTAGCATTTGTTAGCGCATAGGTACTTGTGACAGGAACAGCTCCTGGTATATTTGGAACAGCATAAACATTTATATTATTTATCTTCATGACAGGCTCAGAGTGCTTGGTAGGTTTTACATTTTCTACACAACCACCCTGATCAATTGCAACATCTACAATAACTGCTCCTGATTTCATATTTGCTAACAGTTCACTATTAATTAATTTTGGGGCTTTTGCACCAGTTAGCAAAACAGCGGTTATAACCAAATCAGCTTGTGAAACAAGTTCAGCAAGTTTATGCTGAGTGGAATAAACCGTGTGCAATCTACCCGTAAAATATTCATCTAGTGTTCTTAATCTATTTAAATTATTATCAAGTATAACAACATTTGCACCAAGTCCAACTGCCATTCGAGCCGCATTAATTCCAACGGTACCACCACCAATGATTACTACATTTGCAGGTTCTACTCCAGGAACACCGCCAAGCATAATACCTCTGCCTCCAAAATATTTTTCTAAATGATGTGCACCAATCTGAACAGACATTCTGCCTGCAATTTCACTCATAGGTGTAAGCAGAGGCAATGCACCATTTGAAAGCTCAATTGTTTCATAAGCAATACACGTAGCTTTTGACTTGCACAGATCCTGCGCAAGTTTTTTATCTGCAGCCAGATGCAAATAAGTAAAAAGTATATGTGAAGGTTTTAAATATTTGCACTCTGTATCTAAAGGTTGTTTAACTTTTAGAATTAAATTCGATATATCAAAGATTTCTTGGGTAGATTCTAAAATTACTGCACCAGCTTTTATAAAATCAGCATCACTTATACTACTTCCAGTACCTGCAAATTTTTGAACATACACCTCATGTCCATGTGATGTTAAAGCATATACTCCTGCTGGAGTGAGTGCCACTCTAAATTCCTGGTCTAATATCTCTTTTGGAATTCCTATTTTCACAATATGATCATTATAGTGTAATTATTAATAATTCAATCGTCAGTACATTACAAATCAGGCAATTTCATCTTTTCGTTTTTCAAACGGAAGCATTACTGCTTCTGCTTTTGTGCGGTTCTCAACCATTTGTTTTGTAATAATGACTTTTTTCATATCAGTTCTTGATGGTGCATCATACATAATATCTGTCATAATTTCTTCTACAATACTTCTTAGTCCACGAGCGCCCATCTTACGCTTAATAGCTTCTTCAGCAATTGATGTTATTGAATCTGGTTCAAACGAAAGTTCTACAGCATCGAGTTTTAACAATTGTTGGTATTGTTTAATAATTGCATTTCTAGGCTCAATCAATATTCTCTTTAAAGCTATAACATCAAGAGCATCAAGCGCTGCAACCACAGGTATTCTGCCAACAAACTCTGGTATTAAACCAAATTTCAGGAGATCATCAGGTATAAGGTATTTAAACTCCTGTGAAGCTTTAATATCTTTTTCTAGTTGTGTCATTGGCTGTGAGCCAAAACCAATGCCTCTATTTTTATTCATTCTTAATTCAATGATTTTTTCTAATCCTACAAATGCCCCACCTACAATAAATAAAATATTTGAAGTGTCTATTTGAATAAATTCTTGATGCGGATGTTTTCTGCCACCTTGAGGGGGGACATTTGCTGTAGTACCTTCAATCATCTTTAACAATGCCTGCTGTACTCCTTCTCCAGAGACATCTCTGGTAATTGAAGGATTTTCAGACTTCCTTGAAATTTTATCAATTTCATCTATATAAATAATGCCTCGCTCTGCACGTTTCACATCATAATCCGCAGCCTGATAAAGCCTTAATAATATATTTTCTACATCTTCACCAACATATCCTGCTTCAGTCAGAGTAGTAGCATCAGCGAGTGCAAAAGGAACATTTAAAAATTTTGCAAGAGTTTGTGCTAAGTATGTTTTCCCTGAACCAGTAGGACCAACCAGAAGAATGTTAGATTTCTGAATTTCAATAGCTTCAGAATTTTTATTTTCAAGATTATGATTTATTCTTTTATAATGATTATAAACTGCTACTGCAAGTATTTTTTTTGCGGATTCTTGACAAATAATATGCTGGTCTAAATAAGCTTTTATTTCAGAAGGTTTAGCTATTTCTGCAATTAAAGGTAATGACTGGTCTTTTGATTGACTTTGAGATGATGAATCAAACAGTTCTTCATCAAGAATTTCATTGCACAAATCAACACATTCGTCACATATGTATACACCCGGCCCAGCAATAAGTTTTTTTACCTGATCCTGACTCTTGCCACAGAATGAACATTTTAATCTTGTGTCATCGTGCTTTGCCATTTGAATTAAACTTCCTTAATAATTAAGGACAACTATTACATTAATATGATTCCAATAAATATATTTTGGTTAACTCACTTCTAAT
>MFRM01000004.1:27012-35469 GCA_001784555.1 Candidatus Melainabacteria bacterium RIFCSPHIGHO2_02_FULL_34_12
TATTTTAATAAATAATAAAAAATATATACATGTATTTTATATATATTTAAGTACTTTAGTTAAACAGATTAGATAAAGTCTATCAAAAGCTTATACAGAGGTTAAGGATGGAGCTTTGTCCTTAGCATCGCTTAACTTAACTATGACCTGGTCAATAATGCCATATTCCTTTGCTTCAGGTGGAGTCATAATAAAATCTCTGTCTGTATCTTTTTCTATTTGTTTAACAGGCTGGCCCGTATGCTGAGCCATTAATTCGTTTAGTTGTCTTTTAATGCGTAAAATTTCTCTTGCCTGGATTTCTATATCAGTAGCCTGACCTTGTGCACCGCCAAGAGGTTGATGGATTAAGATTCTAGAATGAGGCAGAGCAAGCCTCTTACCTTTTGCACCAGCACCTAATAAAAAAGCTCCCATACTTGCTGCCTGCCCCAGACAAATCGTAGATACTTGAGATCTGACATGTTGCAAGGTGTCATATATAGCTAAGCCAGCAGTAACAGAACCACCAGGTGAGTTTATATATAACATTATGTCTTTCTCTGGATCTTCAGAGTCTAATAGTAATAACTGAGCAACAATGATATTTGCAACATTATCATCTATAGGCACTCCCAAGAATACAATTCTCTCTCTCAATAATCGTGAAAATATATCAAAGCCTCTTTCACCTCTTGGTGTTTGTTCAATAACATAAGGCATATAGTTATAAACTGGAGGAAATTTTGTCATCGATTCTATTAAACATTTATGCTCTGAATTTTTAAACACATCAAACTCCTTTTTTACTATCTACCCTTACTAATCAATTTTAATCATATTAATTAAAAATTCAACTTATTAATCTTAGTCCTACATACAAAGTGGAAATAATATGAAAGATTAACCTATATATACCATAGCTTGTTTATTCTGAATTTAATTTTACTGGTTTTGAGTCCCAGACAGGTTCATTGTTTTTTATCAAAAAGTCAACTGCCTTATTTCTTAGAAGCACTAGCTCTACAGTATTGCGAAAACCAGGATCATTCTCAAGTGTTTTATAATTTTCACCCATCTGAGTTATTCGTGATTTCATCTCATTCTTGATATCTTCTTCAGATGCAGTTATGTTTTCTTTCTTCGCTATGCTACTTAATACAAGATCAATGAGTATGCGCTTAACTGCAGCTTCATGAGCTTTTTGAAAAATATCCTTATTCTTCTCGTCTTTTTTAAATGAATCCCAGGTAATTCCATTCTTTTCACATTGACTACGAATGTCACGCAATAAAAAATCTACTTCTTTTTGAATCATACGTTCCGAGAGATCACATTTTGATTGGTTAATTATTTCATCAACAATTTTATTTTCTAACTCTTTTTGATTGTTTTGTTGTTCTAACTCATTCATATGTTCAGCTATCTTGCTATGTAATTCATTAAGGTTTTTCATTCCCAGCTTTACAGCCAATTCATCATTAACCTGCGGAATCACTTTCTCTTCAAGACTGCTTATGTTTACTGTAAATTTGGCTTTTCTTCCTGAGAAATCCTGAGCATAGTTTTCAGGAAACGTAACCTCTACATTTTTTGTCTGACCAATTTGAACACCTACCAATTGGTCTACAAATTCTGGCAAGAATTTGTCTTTTTCTAAAACGACCTGAAAGTTTTCAGCCTTACCGCCTGGTACCTCTGTTCCATCATTAAATTTCCCTTCGAAATTAACAACTATCAAATCACCTTCTCTTACAGTATCTCTATTTGATGTTTTGCTATAGGTAATCATATTATTTACAATTTTTTCTAATGTTTTCTGAGTGAAAGCTTCTTTATCATATTCATATTTAGTGGCTTTAATTTTAAGTCCCTTATACTTCCCAAGATCAACTTCAGGCTTTAATTCCACTGTTGCTTTAAATGTAAAGGGAACTCCTGGCAATAAATTATATGACTGTATTTCAACTACATCTATTATTTCTAATTTTTCCTGAACTGCTGCATTTAACAGGACATCATAAAATATTTTCTCAAAAGCTTTTTGACAAATATAACCTTTTCCGACTTGCTTTTCTATTAATTCTTTAGGTGCCTTACCTTTTCTAAAACCTTGAATATCAACATTACTTGCTATTTCCCGAAACGCAATTGAATAAGCTTTATCTGATATTTCAGGCAACGCCTCAACCGACATTTCAATCTCGTTATTTTTTTTGCTTGGGTTAGTTTGTATTTTTAATTTCATGTTTGTCATATTATTGTGATTTTATATTTTTATTTTGGATTTTGATCAAGACCTCATCTTTTTCAACTTTATTTAATCTATCCCTTATTAAGGTTTTTATTCCATTTTCCGTTTGATAATATCTCACTTTATTAGATAATTTAATATTTTCGTCATTAAGTGTACCTAAAATCTGCCTATAGCGTTTATTTTCATTTACTGATAAAAGCAATTTCTGTATATTTACAAGAAAACTGTTGCAAATTGGCAAGAAAAGCAAAGCAGAAATTAAAAACCAAAAATAAAATCTTTTACCATTCATTTTCGTTGATTCATAAATTATACATTTTCACCTTTACCATTAACATTTAATTTTATTACAATAGCACCCCATGTTAGACCAGCACCAAATCCAACTAGCAATAATTTACTGGGTACTGTTATTTGCCCCTTATCTATAGCATCAACAATAGCAAGAGGTATGCTAGCTGCTGAGGTATTACCTACATACTTTATATTTGATATTACTTTGTCTGGGCTAAAGCCTATTCGCTGGGCTACAGCATCAATAATTCTTTGATTTGCTTGGTGTGGAACAAAATAATCAATGTCTTTTGTGGTCATATTTAATTTATCCATTAATTTATTAACCACATCCGGAACTACTCTTAATGCAAACTGATAAATCGCACGACCATTCATTCGTACAAAATCCGGACTGGTTTCTTCTTTAAATTTATCAAATGAAACGTTTTTATTTCCCAGATTCAGATCTAAATTAATATCAGAATCAGAATTAATTAAATATCCGCATAACTCATCATCCTGAGGTAAACATCTGCTAAGAACAGTAGCTCCAGCACCATCACCAAAAAGAACTGCCACGGATCTTTCACTCCAGTCAATGAATCTGGAATGAACATCAACTCCTACAAGAAGAATGTTTTTATACATACCACTATATATAAACTGTGCTGCTGTAACCATTCCATAAATAAAACCTGAACAAGCTGCTGAGATATCAAAACTTACAGCATTTTTAGCACCCAGCTTACCCTGCAACAAACAAGCAGTAGAAGGATAAAGCATGTCTGGTGTAGCTGTAGCAACTATTATTAGGTCAATTTGTTCCGGGGATAATTCCGCATTAGCCAAAGCCTTAAGAGCAGCGTCATAACTAAGTGTTAGGCTGCTTTCATTTCCAGATATTATTCTTCGTTCACTAATTCCAGTACGAGTAAAAATCCATTCATCTGATGTTTCAAATAATTTTTCCAAATCCTTATTTTTTACCACTTTTGACGGAAGTGATCCTGAAAATGATAAAATTTTTACACCATAATTTTTTTGCACAGTTTTATCTTATTTATTAACTTAAATTAGATTTCAATTAGCTTAACAAGATTAATTTTTAACATAATTTTGAACCGATGTTTCGATTAATTTGATAATATCTCCCTCTACTGCACTTTTTGCAACTTTTATAGCGTTTTTTATTGCAATATGCTTCGAACTGCCATGAGCAATTATACAAACTCCTTTAACACCTAATAAATGGGCTCCACCATATTCTGCATAATCAATTCTCTTTTTTAATCTGTAAAAACTATTTTTTGCTAATAATGCTCCCAATTTACCCATAACATCCCTTGTAAGTTCTTCTCGAAGCATGGTTGCTACCATCTTAGCAACACCCTCAGCAGTTTTTAAAAAAACATTGCCTACAAAACCATCACAAACACAAACATCACATGCACCCTGTGGCACATCACGTCCCTCAACATTTCCAACAAAGTTTAATTCATGAATAGATTTCAGAATATCATAGGCCTCTTTTACAATTACATTTCCTTTGCCAGGTTCTTCCCCTATATTTAAAAGTGCAACTTTTGGATTGTTGATTTTAAACAATCCTTTTGAAAGAGCAGCTCCCATTAATGCGTTTTGGACCAAATGTTTACTTGCAGAATCAACATTTGCTCCGGCATCAGCTAAAATCACTGGCTTATCATGCGTAGGCATAACAGCTGCTATACATGGTCTTTCAATACCCTCAATCCTTTTTAAGGTAAATAATGCTGCTGCTGCTGCTGCACCAGTACTTCCAGCTGCAACTACGCCACCTGCTAATCCATTAGCGACTTGATTCATAGCTACAACAATAGATGAATTTGGTCTTTTTCTAACAGCTGAAGCAGGCTGACATTCACCCATATCAATAACCTCTGAGGCTGGGATGATTTCTATGGGTAATTCAGCTCCTGAATATTTATTTAATTCACGCTGAATTACATCTTCTAAACCACATAGGTAAATTTTTACACCATATTCTTTTGCTGCAATTACTGCACCATGAACTATTTCATCAGGTGCATAATCACCTCCCATAGCATCTACTGCTATTGTTGTCATGTCAATTTATTCCTCATAATTAAAATTTTCTTATGTTTAAATTTGATTAAGCAGTTGCTTTTCGTTTTTTTCGTGGCAGTGACTTTATATATTCTCTGCCATTATAAAAGCCACATGACGTACAGGCATTATGTGATATAGCTGATTCACCACAATTAGAACATTTCGTAATATTAGGTAGTATTGCTACCCATTTTGCTCTTCTTTGGTGCTGTTTTCTATGTGATGTTTTCTTTTTAGGACATGCCATATGTTTTATTAAAAGTTAAAATTTGAATCTAATCTTCCGTTACTATATTACTAAGCTTTGATATTTTAACAGCATATGAGTAAATATTACAAGTAAGAAATATATAGTGAAATACAAATATAAATGGCTGAAATGTTATTTGAAATAGGAACAGAAGAACTACCTCCAGGGCTGATTAACAATCTTTGTACACAAATTAAAGAAAATATAAAAAAAGGATTAACTGAAAATGACATTAATATTTCCGAGAATCAAATCAAGACATTTAATACACCCAGAAGATTAGCTGTTTATATACAAGATCTGCCCTTATTACAGGAAAAGAAAGAAACAGAAGTAAAAGGGCCGGATAAGACAAAAGCATTCGACAATAATGGTAATCCAACCCAAGCTGCCATAGGTTTTGCAAAAAAATACAATCTTGAACCAAAAGATCTCTTTGTGAAAAAAATCAATGACCTTGATTATGTTTTTGCAAAGGTAACAACCGGCGGCAAAAACATCTCGGATTTACTTTCCAATATTCTGCCAAACAGCATAAGAAGCACTTCTGGCGAGAAATTTATGACCTGGGGAAATTATGATGAAAAATTTGCTCGTCCCATCAGATGGATAGTAGCCTTGATAGATAATAAGGTGATTAACTTTAAATATGCAAACATAAACAGCGACAAATATACATTTGGTCACAGAAACTTAAATTCAAAAAACATAAAAGCTGAAATCACTGAATCATCTAAGTATGAAGAAATCTTAAAAACATTATTTGTTCAATGTAATCCTGAAAGCAGAAAACAATTTATTTACAAAAACTTGCTCTTAAAGAAATGCACTGAATTAAATGCCACATTATCAGACAATCCAAATAACTTACTAGAAACAGTAATAAATATTACAGAATCTCCAGGAGTAATTGTTTGTGAATTTGATTCTGAATTTCTAAGCTTACCAGCTAAAGTAATTGAGACTGTATTAGAAAAGCATCAAAAGTATTTTGTACTTTATGATAAATCTAAAAATATCTTACCTGAATTTCTAGTAATCACAAACTGCAATGAATTAAATAACCAAGATACGACAAAAAATATAAAACGAGGAAACGAAAAAGTCGTACGCGCGAGATTAAACGACGCAAAATTCTTCATGGAAGAAGATTTAAAATTACCATTTAATTATGAAGCCAGAATAGAGACATTATCTAAAGTCACATACCAAAAAGGACTTGGAGCAATGAAAGAAAAAGTTGAAAGAATAACTAAATTATCAGTATTTATTTATAACCTACTTTCATCACAAAACAAAACACTAAAATGCACTAAAGAAGATGTAATGCAGACAGCAAAGTTATGCAAACTTGATCTAACCACCCATATGGTATTTGAAATGCCTGAACTGCAGGGAATTATTGGTTCAATATATGCAAGAAAAAATCATATTAAAGAAGAAATCTGCAAAGGTATTCAAGAGCATTATAGTAACCCAGATCCAAACAATACAATTGCTCAGATTATAGGACTGGCTGACAGACTAGATAATATAATTTGCTTATTCTCTATAAACAAAATTCCAACTGGTTCAACAGATCCATTTGCACTGAGGAGTCAAACACATTGGCTATTTATAAACATTGAAGCTATTCAAGATCACTATAATGTGGTTTTTGATTTATCTATGATCATGGAGTCATTCAGGGATAATATTGCTGATGATAACCTGAAATCAAAAACAACAAATGAAACAATATCTAAAGTCAAAGAGTTTTTAACAGAACGACTAAAATTAAATTATTTTGTTCATGCACCGATTCAGGATCTTACAGATGCAGTATTTGCTACTGGAGCTCCACTAACCAATCTTTATTTAACAAGAGACAAATTAAAATTGCTATATAAAGACTTTAAAAAACTTACCGAAGAAAATAAAGCATTCTTAATAGCCGCAAAAAGACTAGTACGAATTATTGAACCAAATGTTAGTAATGACTTAGATACAAATGTTTTAAAATCACAAGAAGAACAAACATTACTGAAACTATTTGAAGAGATGAACAAAGGCAAATATAAGAATATTGACGAGTATTACAACTCACTCAAAAGATTAACAGAACCAATAAATAACTTTTTTGACAAAATACTAGTAAACGATCCTGACATAAAAATCAAAAACGCAAGACAGGCACTCCTAAAAAAGGGGAAAACACTCTTAGAAAAGATCTGTGATTTCAATCAAATAGTTGAGCGTAATTAAAATGTCTAATGATGACTATGTAACTTTTAATCCCACTATCCCCAAGCATAAACCCTTTTTAACAAGAATAATACTTACATTTATTGCAACAATGTTTATTATCGAGGTTTTATACGGTGCTATGTACAGTGAAAAAGCAATAATATTTCTTGGCGCTAAATGGAATCCTGGCATAACAGATGGTGAATATTGGAGATTTATAAGTTGTACTTTTTTACACGGGAACTTATTGCATTTATTATTAAATATTACTGCCTTATATATTTTCGCATTTGAAGTTGAATCAATTTTTGGACCATTTAGATTTCTATTAATATACCTGATATCAAGCTGGGGAGCTGGACTTGCAAGCTATGCATTTTCCAGCGGCATTGCAATAGGAGCATCAGGGGCTCTTTTTGGAATCATCGGAAGTTTAATAGTATTTTTCTTTAGACAAAGAGAGAAAATGTCCGGTGCAAATTTAAAATTTAAATCTATGTATACTCTGGTGATAATAAATTTATTATTAGGATTTTTACTTCCAAGAATAGACAATTCAGCACATCTTGGGGGTCTAATAAGTGGCTTTATTACAGCTTGGTTTATTTCACCAGAATACATTCTTAAAAAAGATGAAAGAATTGGCGAACTTTCTGTAACCAAGAAAAAAGATCTCTATAGAGTTCTATCTGGATTATTTCTTATAATTACAGTTCTTTTTTGGCTTACAAGATTAGCTGTAAGTTTCCAAAGAAATCATATTCTTTAATTCTATACTTCTACTGGGCAAACACGTTGGTATGCCCCTACATTTGGGCAAACACGTTGGTATGCCCCTACATTTGGGCAAACACATTGGTTTGCCCCTAAACTTCTCTGTACCGAAATGCAATCCTGCCATCATTAAAACTTCCACTTAATAGTATTTGAGTAACTTTTAAGCTTCAAATGATTCGACTTAAACTACATGCAAATAAATTTGCTGTTAGTTTTTCTCCTTAGAAAGGAGGTGATCCAGCCGCACCTTCCGGTACGGCTACCTTGTTACGACTTCACCCCAGTCACCGGCGCTGCCTTAGGCGGTTCTCTCCTTGCGGTTGAGATCCCGATTTAGGGCGTCACAAGCTTCCATGGTGTGACGGGCGGTGTGTACAAGACCCGGGAACGTATTCAATGCAGCGTGCTGATCTGCATTTACTAGCGATTCCAACTTCACGTAGGCGAGTTGCAGCCTACGATCTGAACTGAGAGCGCTTTTAAGGGATTCGCTTCTGTTTGCACAGTTGCAGCCCGTTGTGGCGCCCATTGTAACACGTGTGTAGCCCTGGCCGTAAGGGCCATGATGATTTGACGTCGTCCC
>MFRM01000005.1:0-15311 GCA_001784555.1 Candidatus Melainabacteria bacterium RIFCSPHIGHO2_02_FULL_34_12
GCGACCTCCAAGTAAAATTCTTAAACAAAATTCTTTAAGTGTTTCTGGGTTGTGGACTCACCAAATCTCTGGTGATTATCCTATCCTTGTAGTCCATATAGATAATGCAGATGATCAAGCAGTCATTAAGCAGCTTTTACGAGCATATGAGTACTGGCAAATGAAAAGACTTGCTGTTGATTTGGTTATTATTAATGAAAAAGCTACATCTTATATTCAGGATCTTCAGGTTCTTCTTGAAACAATGGTAAGAACTACTATTAGAATGCCAGGAAGCCATATGCATGAGGGTGGCGGCAGGATTTTTATTTTAAGAGCTGATTTGCTCACTCAGCAGGAAAAAGAACTTCTGCAGACTGCAGCCAGATCAGTTATGTCCTGTAAAGAAGGAAGTCTTGCAGAACAAATAATGCGTATGAAACGTAGTGCTGATAAACCTGTTTACGAGCTAAAACATCACACCAGTACTCCTGTAAAAAAAGATTGGTCAGTAGTACACCCAACACTTGAATTTTTTAATGGGCTTGGTGGTTTTGCTGATAATGGACGTGAGTATGTAATAATTCTTGGAAAATTACAATACACACCAATGCCATGGATTAATGTGATTGCTAATAATGAAATAGGGTTTTTGATTTCTGAATCCGGCTCAGGTTATACATGGTCTTTAAATAGCAGAGAAAACCAAATTACTCCATGGTCTAATGACCCAGTGTGTGATCCAAGCTCAGAAGTATTTTATATATGTGATGAAGAAACTGGTGAGCTATGGACTCCTACAGCACTGCCAATTCGTTTTAATAATGCAACTTATATTGCACGGCATGGACAAGGCTACAGCAGCTTTGAACATTTTTCACATGGAATAGAAAGTAAACTTACCCAGTATGTTAGCTGGGATGATCCAATAAAAATTTCCCATCTTACTTTAGAAAATAAATCTGGAAGAGTAAAAAATCTTTCAGTAACCTCTTATGTAGAGTGGGCTCTTGGTTCTTCACGCAGCATCAATACCCCATTTATCATCACTGAAATTGATGAAGAAACGGGTGCAATGTTTGCCTATAACCCTTGGAATGCAGATTTTGGGAGAAGAATTGCATTTGCTGATTTTTGTAAAAAACAAAATTCTTGGACAGCTGACAGAACAGAATTTATAGGACGTAACGGGACTCTAGAGATGCCAGCAGCTCTAGTACATGATAACCAGCTTAGCGGAAATGTTGGTGCTGGACTTGATCCATGTTGTGCACAACAAGTAGTTGTAGAAATTCCTCTTGGTGGAAAAGCAGAATTATTTTTTTTCCTTGGACAGACAAATGACAGAGAAACTGCCCGCAAATTAATTAAAAAATATAGGTCATTTTCTAATACAGAATCAATGTTATCTGTATTAGAAAATGTAAAAGAAAATTGGGAAAACATTCTTTGTAAAATCCAGGTCAAGACCCCCGATCGTAAAGGTGATTTAATGTTAAATAGATGGCTTTTATATCAAACCCTGGTTTGTCGCTATTGGGCACGTACAGCTTTTTATCAAGCTGGCGGTGCATATGGTTTCCGGGATCAACTTCAAGACGTAATGGCTCTTGTTCTTTCACAACCTTCTATTACAAGAGCACATATTTTAAATGCTAGTAGTCATCAGTTTCTAGAAGGTGATGTTCAGCACTGGTGGCACCCTCCTGTGGGTAAAGGTGCACGTACAAGATGTTCAGATGATAGTTTGTGGCTTCCTTATGTTGTTTACCGTTATTTAAAGGTTACAGGTGACTACAAAATACTTGATGAGGATGTTCCATTTTTAGACGGCCGAGTACTTTTACCTGAAGAAGAGAGTGCTTATTATGAACCTGTTCATTCAGAGCACAGTGCCACACTTTTTGAACATTGTAAGAGAATATTAGATAGAAGTCTTAAAGTAGGCGTGCATGGATTACCACTAATTGGCAGCGGGGACTGGAATGACGGAATGAATAGGGTAGGGCATGGTGGCTTAGGTGAAAGTGTTTGGCTTGGATGGTTTCTTCATGCAACACTGACACGGTTTGCTTCTGTAGCCAAAGAGCGAAATGAAGATGATTGTGTAAAGAGGTGGCTTAAACATACAGAGGATTTAAAAAATGCTCTTGAAAAAGAAGCTTGGGATGGTGCTTGGTACAGACGGGCATATTTTGATGATGGGACACCGCTTGGTTCTGCATCAAATGCTGAGTGCAGAATTGATTCTATTGCTCAATCTTGGAGTGTCATTTCAAAAGCAGCTAATACTGTTCGAGCTTTTAAAGCTATGGAATCTGTTGAAAAGTATTTAATTAGACCCGGTGATAATCTCATTCTTCTTTTTACTCCCCCTTTTGATAAAACCCCTCTTGATCCTGGCTACATAAAAGGTTATTTACCTGGTATCCGTGAAAACGGTAGTCAATATGTTCATGCTGCAATTTGGAATGTAATTGCTTTTGCAATGTTAGGAAATGGAAACAAGGCTTATGAACTTTTTAGTATGCTAAATCCAATTAACCATTCAAATACACGTTCAGGTGTACATAGATATAAAGTTGAACCTTATGTTATAGCAGCAGATGTTTATTCTGAACCGCCTCATGTGGGAAGGGGAGGGTGGACATGGTATACAGGATCAGCTGGGTGGATGTACTATGCGGGAGTAGAATTAATTTTAGGACTGCAAGTTGAGGGAGATGTTCTGCATATTAATCCCACTATCCCAAATTACTGGGAAAACTTTACAGTTAACTATCAACACGGAACAACACAATATGAAATTTTTGTTGAAAATCCTAATTTAGTTTCAAATGGTGTCAAAAAAATTGAACTCGATGGCAAACTTGTAATTCCAATAGAAAATGGTATTCCATTAACTGATGATAAAAAAGTTCATATGGTGAAGGTTATTCTTGGGTAATGATTTTAACTTTTATCTAAGCCTAAAGTATTCCATACCTCACCTAAGTATTAAATTAAGAATCTCACTAAAATCCTTTTCATATGGAGAAACTAAATGATTTGTCTCCAGCTTGATTAACACACTATTATTGTTAGTTTTCTTTAGTTCATTGTAATATTTTTCAATCTGGGCTGGATTGACCAAAGTATCATTTGTTCCTTCTACTAAAGCTATCTCTACTGAAGAAGGAATCTTGCTAACCCAAGTTATAGGCGATGAGTTTTTTTCCTCTATTTCAGGATTTTTATATTGTGCAAAATGTTTCTTTAATTCTTCTTGCAACCATTCACTTTTGTTATTTTGTTCAGTATATTTGTAATCAGTAATTGGAAATACTGCCAAAACATTTGTAATTTTTTCTTGCAGTTTCTTATCAGCTAAACTTAAAATATTCAAAGCTAGTGTGCCTCCAGACGAAATCCCAATTAGAATTATTTTTCTTACATTAAATTTATTAACAGTCCTATGAATCTCTGCAATGCTGTCTTTTACTATGTCAGAAGACGCCCAATGAAAATTGGTGTCATAACAAAAACTTAAAAAAACAATATCTTCTCTAAATTTATTTTCTTTCTCTAAATTTAGTCCTCCAAATGAATATGGTTTTGCAAAATCATCTACTCGGCCTCCCGCACCATGAAAATAAAAAACAAGATCTATGGGTTCCTTAGTGCATTTTTTGCACTTTTTTTCAATTGCATCTTCAGGATAAGTAGATAGATATAAAACTTTTGATGAAGATGAAAAAGAACTAAATACATGAACCTTAGAAAAAGGAATAATTATTAGAAGTATAATTATAAATATAAAAATTGTTTTTCTATATAATTTACTCATTTTGGCATCTAACCTCACTCCGCATTTACTTTAAACTACTTGTCTAGTATATGGGGTACCTGTCATTATTAAAAAGTTTTTTGTCTATCCCATGCATAATAAATGAATCTTTAGCTAAACCACTTTAAAAGCCTGGTTAATAAAAATCAGGGAAGAAGGGTATAATAAATAATTAAGAGGACAAAAACCATGTCAGCAAACAAAGATCAAAAAAGACAAAAAGATAATCCCAAAGATAAAAATAATTTAGAAAATAAAAAGGGTACTTTTAAAGCACCGTTAAATAATCCAAAACCTTTTCAACAATTTTCAAATCCTAATAAGTTCAGTGGCGGAGCTCCAAAATCATTCAATGCGTTTCACCGTAGGTTAGGGAAGTAAGATTGCAGCTAAGCGTAACAGATTTACTTAATTATTACCGTTGTCAAAGGCTGCTTTATTTAAACCATTTTGGTGACAAATCACTTCAGCTTGCTCCAAGTGACTTTTTAAAAAGACTCTGGAAAGTTGGGCGTAATTATGAATCAAATGTAATTGATTTTTTTAAATACGAAAAACCAAAATATAAAATTGGTGATTATGAAAAAGGCTTTGAAGTTACACTGAAGCTCATGAAAGAAGGTGTTGAAACCATTTACCAGGGAGTACTTAAAAATGACGAGCTGGTCGGTATTCCGGATTTTTTAATTAAAGCAAAAGGAAATTCTGTTTTTGGTGATTATTACTATTATGCAGTAGATATAAAAGGTGCCAGCACATCACGTGAAAGATATTTATTCCAGTTGGCAGCATATTCTTATCTGCTTGGAGAAATACAGGCGTTTACCCCCTTATACGGAGGACTTTTGCTTCTTGATGTTAATTTGCAAATTAGATATTTTTACGCCCTTATGAAAGAGGTAATAGATGCAATAAGTGAAACTAAAGCTATTCTAAGTAATCCGGAGCAAATGCCCGACCTATTTATCGATTCAAACTGTCCAATGTGCCAGTGGTATAACTTTTGTTTGCCTGAGGCAAATGAAAAAAGACACTTATCGTTAGTCCCGGGCGTAAACAGAAAAATAAAAGAAAGCCTTGAAAAAATATCAGTTAAAAATTATGCTGATCTTGCAAACTGTACAAAAGAAGATTTTAATTCTATAGAAGAGCTTGCAGGAGAAAAAGGGAAAGGTATTATTTTACAAGCTAAATCTCTTACTGAAAAAACCATATATTTAAAATCTCTGCCTAACATTTCATCTCACAATAGTGAAGTATTTATTGATTTTGAAAGTGACATGTTTTTTGACGAAAAAGGAACTGAGCTAAGACGCATTGATTATCTTATAGGACTTTTAAAAAAAGAAGGAAATAAATGGAATTACACCGATCTTCTTCTGGAAGAAAATGAAGAACAATTACTAAATGACTTTACAGCGTATTTAAGAGATCACATGGACTGTACTTTTTATCACTACGGTCATTATGAACAATCAATCTTTGAAAACAAATGGGAATCATTGCCAAAAGTAAAGCTCGTGAATATGGAAAAGGTGGTCAAAGACTCAGTAATCATACCTGTTACCGGCTATTCCCTTAAAAACATCGCAAAGTTTCTGGGGTTCAGATGGAAAAATAAAGAAGCCAGTGCTACTCAGTCTATGTGCTGGTACAGTAATTATTTAGAAACAAAAGACAGAAAATATCTGGATATGAGCATTCAATATAACGAAGACGACTGTCGTGCATTACTTTATATAAAAGATTGGTTGGAAAATATAAGAAAAAATCAATGCACAGTTGAAAAGTTTTATTCCTTCGATGATTTACAACTTCCAATTTTTAATGATTAATTTTTCTTTGTTTAACTAAAGTATAAATGCATGGTAAAAGCGTCATCGAAACAAAATTAAGAATCTTTGATTGATCTACAAACGTAATTGCATAAACATGGCTTAGTGAGACGGCTATAAGCAGCTTCTTTATAAGAGAATCTTTTAGCAGTGGAATCAAAAATATTATATTTAATAAATACCAGGAGTGAAACTTTGCAATGGTAAATGCAAGAAAAATAAAAAGCATCCAAGCAATAACAGAAATTAAATTAGACTTTTTTCTAAAAAAAAGCATGTAAAAATAAAAGAGTCCAAAAACTAAATAAATAAGACTTTTTAATAAATGATAAATTATAAATAAATCGTATTTTATTCCAAATAATTTGCATAAATCTTTGATCAGTGTGGCTATGGTTTCAATTAAAGATTGATGGACGAGATTTACATTCCCAACAAGCTTACAAAGGCACTGCTCTGATAACCAATTTATTGTGTTTAAATAATCAAGTGAAAAAATCAGAATTAGTATACTCCCTGCACAAAAACCTAAAATAAAATTCACTGACTTTCTTAGACTAAATCCCTTATGAAAGACATAAATTAAAACAAAAGGCAGTGCAATTAAGGAAATATATTTAATCCCACATGCAAATGTCAGACAAAAAATACTCCAAAAAATATTATTATTGATTTTAGTTTTATTACTTAACAAAATAAAACCAACACAAATCAACACACCTGAAATAAGATCGTTATGGCAGTTCCATAACCCCTGAATTAATATAAGCGGGTTCCAGGCAATCAGATAAAGATCTTCGTTATCACTGCTTCTGACCAGAAATAAAATTAAAAGAAAAAAGATTGTTAAATTCAAAAGCTTGAAATTAATAAAGGAAAGAAAAAGATTGTTATTACTTAAAAATACTATTGCTTTAGTTATATAAATAAAAACCGGACCATATGTAGTTGGCTGATTAGGCCACATAAAATTTAAAAAAAGTGGGTAGGATGAATAATTTTTTACTTCACTTACGGTATGAATATAAGGATTCTGATGAAACAATGTCTGCTGGGCACCACGTGCAATGTATCCAAAAAGATCAGAAGAATGAGATGGAAGAGCGAATGTCATTAAAAAAGAAAGGACAACTGACCACTTGATTATTTCTGTCTGGCTTATTTTCTGGGTTTTTACAAGCTTATAACCAATTAAAAATAAAATCACCAGTAAAGTTGAAAGTAATGTAAAAAATACATCATCAATGATTTTATAAGGAAAATTAGTTTTTATTTTTACAAGATAGCCTGAAAAATTATAAATGCTTTTTGTGATTTCATTTATATTTATAATATGGCTATTGTTAAAAACGGTTAAATAATTTTTAACCGGGAAGTAGTTTCCCCTAGTTAAATGTGCTATCAGGAAATTTAACCAGCCACAAATTGATGTTATAAAGTAAACTATAAAGGTAAGCACTGCAACACCTCGAAATTCATGGGTATTAAATCTGGAGAAAAAATTAATTTTCATATTATTTCTCATACACACTGGGATAGAGAATGGTATCTGCCTTTTGAAATATTCAGACTTGAACTTGTTGAGTTAATTGATAGTCTTCTTGACATACTAAAAAAAGATAAAAGATATATTTTTCATCTGGACGGTCAATCAATAATTTTACAGGATTATCTTGAAATAAAACCAGAGAAAAAAGAAGAAATTAAGAAGTATGTAAGTTCAGGGAATCTTCTGGTCGGTCCGTGGTATGTACTTTCAGATCAGTTTCTTACAAGTGGAGAAGCAACCATAAGAAACTTACTATATGGGATAAGAGATTCAAAAGTTTACGGAAAAGTTATGCTGGTTGGATATTGCCCCGATCAATTTGGACAAATAGCCCAGCTGCCGCAAATATTGAAAGGTTTTAATATTAAATCAGCAGTAATAGGCAGAGGAATTCAGGATAATCTGGCAGAGCATAAATGGCATGCGCTAAATGGCGCGAGTATATTAGCAATTTCACTTACACATTGGTATAACAATGCTCAGAGGTTTCCTGATTCAAAAGATAAAAAGACCTTAATAGAATACATTGAAAAAATATATGCAAAGCAAGCAGGAACCTCAAGTTCAGGTCATATTTTACTTATGAACGGATGTGACCATCTTTTTCCACAGGAGAATATAAATGAGGTTTTAAAAACTATAAACACAAATGGCAAATGGTCAATAAAACAAGATTCTCTGCCAGATGCCATAAGTAATATCCTGGAAAACTTGAAAGAGTCTGATTCCCCTGTATATTTTGGAGAACTTCGCGAGGATAAAAATAGATTTATTCTTGCTGGAACCCTCTCAAGCCGCATGTATCTTAAGCTTGCAAATTATGAATGCCAGTCAAAACTTGAAAAAGTAATTGAACCTCTGGCAACTCTCTTAACAATATTTAAAAATAATGAATATCCTTACTCAGAAATTAAATATGCATGGAAAACACTGATACAAAACCACGCCCATGATTCAATTTGTGGATGTTCTATTGATGAAGTTCACAAAGAAATGGAAATAAGATATTTAAAAGTTAAGCAGGTCATAGAAAAATTAAGAGAAAATCTTTTGTGTAGCTTAGATCCTATCGAAAGTAAAGATGTCGTTCCACACAACCAACATCTGCAATTAATAAATCTCACAAATTACCAGAGAGAGGATGTGATTGAAGCTGAAATTGAATTTATACTGGGTCCACCTGCCAGTGATCCAGGAGTAAAACCTGAGATTAAAGAAAAAGAAATTAAGAATTTTAATTTAAAGCAAAATGGAAAGAATATTGACTGTGTAATCATCAGTGACTCAAGCAAATTAAAAATGTATCGTTCAAAAGATGAGGTCCCATTACTTCAGGCTGTACAAGTAATAAAACTCTTATTTAATCCAAAACTTAAGCCTTTTTCAATTACTTCATTTGAAATAGACATTAAAGATTTAAATAAAACTGTGCAGAAAACAAAAAATACAGATGATTTAGAATTCGTAAATGACTTTTACCATATGAAATTAAACTCTGACGGGACTTTAGATATTTCTTTAAATAAAGACGGGGAAAATTGTTTTGAAAAAGTTCATTTCTTTACATTTGAAAATGACAATGGAGATGAGTATCATTTTATGCCTGATAAAGACAGAAAAACAATTTCATCAAAAGAAATGAAGTGGGATATAAAACAAATTGACAGTAATATATTTAGAAAAAGATTTTTATTACGAACGCTTTGTGATAATGGTACTGAAATTGAATTAAAAATATCATGTTACTTTAACTCCCAAAGAATTGATTTCAAAACCAAAATAAACAATAAACATAAAAATAGCAGGATTAGATTACATTTTCCAACTTCATTGAATACAAACTATATTTATGCAGATACTCCTTTCGGTATTATATGTCGTGCACGGCCTCCATTAAGCTGGGGTAACTATGCAGATTCACAACCTCTTTATAACTGGATAGATCATAAAAATGATAATGCCGGTCTGGCATTTTTTGGGGACGGGCTTGCAGATTATGAGTTATATGAAGATGGAAACGGGTATGCATTAACACTGATTAGAGCGGTTGATAAATTATCAAGCGTAAAATCACATTCACTTATTCAGACTCCTGATGCACAATGTAACAGGGAAATCATGTTTTCATATGCTTTATTTCCTCATTCATCCGGTGAAAAAATCGAACAAGAACAATTAAAATATCAAAGTCCAATAATTAAAAATCAATCATCTGTATCATTAAACTCTTCTTTCATAAAAGTTTCAGAAGAACTTTTGATTAGTGCATTAAAAAGAGCAGAAAACAGTGAAAACATGATTGTTTTAAGATTGTTTAATCCTTCAGATAAAGCTTTAAAAAATCAGGAATTACAATTCTCTTTTTCTCCAAAGAAAGTTTCTTTTTTAAATTTAAATGAAGAGACAACAGAAAACTTAAATATTAAAAATAATAAAATATCCTTTAATATTAAAGTTTTTGAGATTCTTACTTTTGGTATTGAAATTTAAGGACATGAGATACTTTTTTATATTTTACTTAATTTTTACATTCGGGGTTTTGCCGTCTTATTGTAAGGAAATAAAAAGCTTGAATACTGACGGTATTTTATACCTTACCAGTCCTGATACCGGAGAAATTATCTACGTTGATTTAAATGATTTATCAATGATTAATCATATACAAACCACAGGCGCACCCTGGGAAATTACATCAGATAAAACAAATATGATTTTACTTGTAACAGACTTTGCGAAAGATAAAATATATTTATTAAACCCTCTAAATGATTTAATTACAAAAAGCATTGCTCTCCCTCTTATGTCAAGTCCAAAAGACATAGAACTTTCAGATGATGGTTCACTGGCATATATACTTGAAAGTCTGGCAAATGAGTTTGTTGTTTATAATCTTAAAGAAGAAAAAATCATCATAAAAACTAAAACACCACCTGGACCTGCAAATTTTTCAGTGCTAAAAGGAGAAAAATTAATTGCTATATCTTGTCCGGCAATTAATAGTATTGCATTTTTAAATCTTGAAACCTTCTCTCCGGCACATCGAATCGAGGTTAAAGACAGCCCAGAAAACCTACTAGCGGATAATTTAAGGAATGTTCTTTATATTACCAATAGAACAGGAAATAAAATATCTGTATTTGATCCAAAAAATAAAGAAAACAATAAGACTATTGAAGTAGGAGAAACTCCTGTTTCATTTGCACTTGATGAAAAAAATAATTTACTCTATGTTGGAAACGGTAAATCAAACAACATAAGCATAATTGATATTACAAAAGGAGAAGTTACAGATACTATTCAGCTGCCTGTAGAGACTCAATTCCCTGGAGACCTAGAAATTACCGATGACAGTAAATGGCTGATTGTCACAAGTGAAACTACAAATTTTATTTCAATTATTGATTTAAATCTTAAGAAACCAGCAATAAAACTGGATGTCGGAGTTAGTACACATGCAGCCCTTATAATAGATAAAGCAGATCGGCAAATGGGCAAAGAAAGCCTCAGTAAGGAAAAAATAAATGATACTAAGTAGTTATCCAGAGAGCATTTATATTCATATTCCGTTTTGCAAATCGAAATGCCCATATTGTGATTTTGCATCATGGGCAGGTAAGGAAAACTTAATTGATGAGTACTTTGATTCCTTAATGAGTGAAATAAAAACAAAATGTGAGGCATATTTAAGTTACGGAACCGGCGAGCCGGCGAATCGGCGAACCGGCGGACCGGCGAATCAGAACCGGCGGACAGGCGAATCAGCGAACCGGCGGACCGGCGAACCGGCGAATCGCCCTATCGCCCTATCGCCCCATCGCCCCATCACCGATACGTTCTATCTTCATTGGCGGGGGTACACCATCTTTAATAGCACCTGAATATTACGAAAAATTATTTAAAGAATTGGATAGATTCTATAAGATTGATAAAGATTGTGAAATAACTCTTGAATTAAATCCTGGCACTGCAAGAGATGACTATTTAACTGGCTACAAAAAACTTGGAATAAATCGAGTAAGTATTGGTGTTCAAAGTTTCAATGATGATGTATTAGTAACTCTTGGGAGAAAACATTCAGTAAATGAAACTATAGAAGCAATTAATATGGCTAAGCGGGCAGGATTTGAAAATATTAATTTTGATTTTATTTTTTCAGTTCCCGGCATGACTAAAGAAATCTGGGTCGAGTCTATTTGCAGAGCTCTTGAATTTAATCCAAAACATATTTCAGCATATTCTTTAATAATTGAAGGCGGTACACCTTTTGAAAATATTTACAAAGATCCCAAAAAACTTCCGGGTGATGATATTTCATATGAATATTACTTTGAGCTTTGTAATATTTTAAAAAAAGCAGGATTTATTCATTATGAGGTAAGTAACTTTGCTAAGCCGGGATTTGAATGTTTTCATAATCTTACTTACTGGTCAGCAAAAGAATATTTTGCATTCGGGGTAGGTGCACACAGATTCATAAATGGACTTAGAACATCAAATATAAGGGAGCTTAAGACATATATATTACATCCATACAGGGAAGAAATAACAGACTTCCCTATAAATCATGCATTTGAAAAAATAATGTTAACTTCCAGGCTAACCAAGGGATTTGATTTGAATTTAATACAGGAAATTTCAGCAAAAAGTCAAGTAGAAATAAAAAATATGTTAAATGATCTATCAAATGCCGGATTTTTAGAACTTTCAAGGGACAAAATTCATCTCACAGAGAAAGGATTATTTGTAAATAATGAAATCCTTTTAAAATTAATCTGAATATAAATGAGCATAAAAAAATTACTTGTAAGAATACTTGTTTATTCATTCCTTTTATTTTGCATAATAACTGCTGGTTTTCTTTATTATTTTGGTAATATAAACAGACTTAAAAATGCAGTAGAAATAAACTTAAAAAGTCAGCTTGACTGTACGGTAAAACTGGGAGAATTAAACTGGGACTGGGACGGGCTTAAACTCGGTGTCAGCACATCTGAAATTACAATGTATGACAGGGATAATAACCTGGTTTTACAAGGTGGTCCTTCAAGAGCAGTCTGGCATATAAAAGATTTAATAAAGGGAACATATTCACATTTTTACAGCATTGAATCAACTAATTTATATTTAAATGCAATAAGATATAAAACCGGCATATGGAATCTTGTGGCGATTTTTCCCCCTGGCCCTCCGCCAAAAGTAGATAACCTAAGGCTTAATAACAGTATTATTTATTTTGTAGATGAATTAAACCCTACTTCAAAAACAGTTCTGTATAAGGATTTAAACATTACTTGGTTAAAAAAATTATTTTCAAAAACAAGAAATATTGATCTCACGACAAGAGTAGGATCATTAAGTAGCCTTTCGTTTCTGAGAGTCAAGGGAAAATACGCTGAAAGAAAAGACTTTAACTGGAAAAAAAGTCAGTTTGATTTATTTATTCATGCAAAAAAAATAAATCTGGCTAATTATCATGGTTTTTTTGCAAACTTATTAAAAGAACCTGAAATTAAAAAAATAATGGGTGAGTTTACAGGTTTTGCAAAAATAGAAAAAAAGAAAAATGAACCTCTTATAAAGCTTAGATCTAAATCCAAAACAAATAATCTTATAGTTGAAATTAAAAATAAAGATGCAACCCAAATCTTAGATATTCCAAAAACAGATCTTCTCTTAAAGCTCTTAATTGACGAAAAGAAAATCACCATAAAAAACTTTAAATCAAATATTAATCAGCTTAGCTATAAGATAGGAGGATACATTACAAACTGGTCTAAGAGTTTACCTGAAGCAGAAATACTCTTAAAAACAAATAAATTTAATTTTAGATCTGTAAAACCTTATCTGCCCCTTTCCTTACTACCGGCTAATACTAGAGACAGAATAGAGCCGATAAATGATGATGGCTTTGTAGAATTGGATTTAAGGCTGAGTGGACCTGTTATTGCACCAAAATATTTCGGTACTATTTTACTTAGTGATTTTAATCTAACCACAGAATCAGGTTTTATAAATACAATACGCGGATTAAGCGGAAAACTTAAATTGGACAATGAGATTCTTAAAATTGAAAATCTGAACATTCCTATAAAAAACTCATTACTTGTAATTAAAGGTACAGTAGACAATGCAAAATATAAAAGTATATTTAACATAAGCGGCGAAAACCTGGATGTCACTTCTCTCCAAGCTCTTATAACCCAGGCAGGATTAAGCCCTCCTGTTCTGACAAATTCCAAAACAGAAGGTCTTCTTGATATAAATCTGGACATCAATGCTGAGAGCAAAAAATCTCCGGACATAAGAGGAAAAATAAATTTTCACGATGCCGGTATTTCACTCACCCAGGAAGAACCTCTTGAAATTAAAAAAATTCTCGGTAACCTTACGCTGGATGGAAGAAAAGTGATTTTTACTAAGCTCAACGGTCTTATTAACAATGAAACTTTTTATATTAACGGTGATGTTTCTTTAAAAGAAGATGAACGAATAAATCTTGCTGTTTATGCTGCACACCTGAAAATTATCCGATATCTCCTTTCATTCATTTCAAAACAAACCCCTTTAAAACCAATTGCAGAAACTATTTCAGGCGAGTTCAGTGATTTAAGTTTAAATATTGGCGGTACATTTTCAAAACCGGTTCTTGACGGAAAAGTTTTAATCAGTGGTGTTTCATTCAGTCTCCCGAATCTGGATGAAAAAATCAGTAATATTGCCGGTTCATTAAAATTTGAAGGGGCGGATTTAGTAATTGAAGAACTAAATGGAAAAGTTCAAGACACTGATTTTGGAGTTACTGGTTTCATTCAGAATATATTCACAGGACCAATGCCAAAAATAAGGCTTGTTACAGGTAATATTGAAATAAGTAGATTTTGGAATTATATAAAAGAACAATTAAAAACCTCTTCACTGAATGCACAGGCAAATGAACTTGAGCAGCTTGAAGGACTTGCATCTGTAGATATATTCCTACATAAGGATGCTATTCTTGGAAATATTTATTTTACAGACGGGAAAATAAAATATAAATCACTTCCTTTTGGTCTTGATCATTTAGTCGGAAGACTTGTAATCGGTGAAAAAAATCTAAGCTTATTCGGACTTATGGGTGCAATAAATGAAAAAAATAATTTTAACTGTGACTTGACTGTTTATAATTATCTCAATCCTGCCTTTAACATTCAGGGAAAGGTTTCTCTGGATCTTGCTCCGTCTGAATTTGTTAAAGCTATAAATCCTAATTTTCCTAATAAAATTACTGCAGACGGAATCATACCTACTGTTGTTGATTTTGATGTGACCTTTCCAAAGGTTAATGTTTTATTTTCTTCAACGCTGCATGAGATGCTAAATCTTGAATTTCTGCCTTACATAAAAAAACCTGCTGACAAAGAATACCTGATTTCAGGAAATATTGATTTTGACACTAAGGATTTAAATCTCTATATAAATCAATTTAATATAAAGTCTGAAAAGCTTTCACTCACTACAAATGGAAGCATTAAAAATATTTCTTCTGAAAACCCTGAAATAATGTTGTTTTTTAATACTGATGAGCCAAGTGCCACATTTATGATTATTGAGCCGATAATTCCACTAATGGGTCTTAAGTTATGGGGAATGATTGATTTAAGCGGTTCACTGAGCGGTACGCCGTCTATGTATTCTATTTCAAGTAATTCAATGATTACAAATATCAGAATGCCTGAAGTTCTGGGCAAAAAACTTACTGCAATGGACAGCACGGTAAGTATATATCTGGATAATGAACAAGGATTTTTAAATGCTCAGGTAAAAAATATAAAATATGCTTCATTAGATGCAAAATCCGTATCCTTAGCAGGAAGATATTTAAAACCAGTTATTTATTTGAATGAGTTTTATGTGGACAGTAACCCGGGAAATATTCATGCAGTAGGATCATATAATCCTACAAACGGTGAGATTAATCTCATTACAAATGGAGCTGACCTTGAACTTTCAAGTCTAGGTTCATTTATTTTCCTTGATCCTGAAAAAATTTCAGGAATGACAAGTTTCTCAATTACAGTTGATGGAAAAGGAAAAACAAAAGAAGAGTTAATCTCAAATGCAAACGGAAACCTGTCTTTTTCTG
>MFRM01000005.1:15334-18731 GCA_001784555.1 Candidatus Melainabacteria bacterium RIFCSPHIGHO2_02_FULL_34_12
TCTTTATTTTTTAAATATCAGGATGGCAGCTTTAAGAGCATTAATGGTGCTCTTGTCTTACAGAATGGGATTATAAAAGCAAAAGAATTTATGTACAAGGCTAGGGATTTATTTTTAAACTCATTTGGAACTATAAATTTAAAAGATTCAACTATTGAACTTCGTTTTTATGGTTATTTACCCGAAAGAGAAAAAATTACAGCAATAAGTAAAGAAGAAGAAAGTAAAATTAAAGCTGCTGTTACAAATACAGTTAATGGAGCAATCTCTATAATTCCAGATACTATTGGAAAGAAAAGATTTTTTATTCCATTTCTTTCTTCTAATCCCCCTCAATATTTTAAATTTGAGGTAAAGGGAAATATAAAAGAACCAAAAAAAATCACAAGTAAAGCACGAAGAAGCTTTAAATGGCTTAAGGGGAAAAGACTAAAGAAAGAGGATAAGTTTGTGCCCAAGGTTGAAAATGAAAATCCTTAAATTAATTTTTCTGCTTCCTTTATTTCTTCTTCTTTTTTCATATTAGGATTTTTAATTTTCATTTCAAGTATTTTATCCAGGATTTCTCCGATTTGTTTCCCTTCTGCAACACCTATCGATATCAGATCCTGTCCTGATATTTCTAATTTTATTTTTGAGGTTTTATTAATAAATTCATCAATTAATGCTGTAGAGACGCTGCAATGCAGCGTCTCTACAGACGTCAATAATTTAACTATCGCTAAACTTTCATCCTCTAATCCTTTTAAATTTCTATAAATATTTATTGAATCAATGTTATTTAATTTTTGCAGATTTTCATATGCCTGAAATGCTAATTGAATAATTTTAATTTCACTGGCAGTCAATTGAAGGTTCTTTAATATTTTCTCTTTGTCATCATCATTTACATTATTAATGATTAATGCCAAATATGTAAGCCATTTGAATGAATTATTCGCTGTAGAGGCGTTGCGCGCAACGCCTCTACATGGTTTTAATTGGGTTGATATCATCCTATAAACCCCAGATTCAAAAAAAATCTTTATTGCTTTTTCAATGTCAGATAAATTAAACAAATATCTAATTTCAATCTTTACTCTATCGCCGCGTATTTTTTCTATTAAATCATCAAACTGTTTTGAATCAATTGCTTCCTTTAATAATTTTTCTGTATTTTCTTCTATTTCAAAACCTAATTTTGCTGCAAACCTTATGGCTCTTATCATTCTGGTAGGATCGTCAATAAAGCTTTTATTATGTAGAATTTTTATCTTTTTATCATTTAAATCTTCTAAGCCTTTAAATAAATCCACCACTTCTCCAAAATCATCAGGTAAAAGTGATATAGCCAGGGCATTTATCGTAAAATCACGTCTTATTAAATCCTTTTTTAAATCCGACACTGACACTGTAGGTAATGCTGCAGGATATTCATAAATTTCTTCACGCGTAGATGCAAGATCTACAGGTACTTTTTTACCGTTTATATTAAAAATAAGTTTTGCAGTATGAAATCTGTCATGTTTTGCAGAAAGCTCACAGTTTGGGAATTTTTTAACCAGTGTTTCTGCAAGATGTTTAGCACTGTTTTCAACGACTATATCAATATCCAGATTTTCATATCCAAGCAATAAATCCCTGATCATGCCGCCTACAAGGTAAGCTTTAAGTTTTTCTTCTTTTGCTGTTTTTCCAATATCAATAAGCAAAGAAAGATAATCTTTGTCAATTTTCTGTAGCTTATCTTTAATATTTTTTTTCATGCTTTCAAATGCTATTATAATCCTTATGAGCAAAGAGGCTACAGTTTTATATCCGGAATTAGAGTTAAACGAAATTAAAAAGGCACATGAAACTATAATGCCTTATCTGGTCTGGACTCCATTAATTTCTACAGTTACATTCAGTGAATTAACAGGGACAAATATTTTTTTTAAGCTCGAAAATATGCAAAAGACCGGCTCTTTTAAACCACGCGGTGCATTAAATAAAACACTTAAAATATTTAAAGAAAAAAAAATAAAAGGACTTGTTGCAGCCAGCGGCGGAAACCATGCTCAGGGAGTTGCTTATGCTGCCCAGAAGCTGGGTTTAAAAGCAAAGCTTGTAATGTTTCACGGAGTGCCTGACTGTAAAATTGATGCTTGTAAAAGTTACGGTGCTGAGGTAATAATTCACGGGAATGAACTTCAGGATGCAATGGATTATTCGTTCCAGCTTCAAAAAGAAACAGGATATGAACATGTTCATGCATTTAATGACATAGATATAGTGGCTGGTCAAGGAACTCTTGCACTTGAGATTTATAAAGATCTTCCTGAAGTAGATACCGTCATTTGTTCAATTGGAGGAGGAGGACTGGTTGCAGGAATGGCAAGCACAATAAAACAAATAAAAAAAGACGTAAAAGTTTTTGGTGTAGAAACTATTGGAGCTGATTCTATGTACCAGAGTTTCAAGTCAGGGAAAATTGTGCCTCTGCCAAAAATTACATCTTTTGCAGAAGGACTATCTGCCTGCCGTGTAGGTGATATTACATTTAACTTAACGAAGAAATATGTAGATGATATTTTTACAATATCTGACGAAAAAACCAAGGAAGCTGTATTACTTCTTCTTGAAAGACAAAAACTACTTGTAGAACCATCTGCTGCCTGTACTATAGCAGCCTTACTTGAAAGAAATATACCGGTAGGAAAGAATACTGTTGTAGTTTTAAGCGGCGGGAATTTAGATTTGGATAGATTAAAAACTTTTTTAGATTAATTTAAAAGAGTTAAAATATAGCTATGCAAAATACTGAAGAAATAAATCTTCCATTAATAGATCCCACAATCAAAGGTCAAATACTGGATACAGATGTAATTGGTTTTAGTTTTGCACCACAGATAGTTTTTGGATATGGATGTTTAAACAGAGTTGGATTTTTATCACTGTTTTTAAAATCTCAGAATGCGTTTATTGTTACGGATAAAGAAGTTGAAAAACTTGGATTTCCAAGAAAAGTACAGATCTATCTGGAAAAGAGCGGAATAAAATCTGTAATTTTTAATGAGATAGAACCAAATCCAAAAGAAGAAACCATTATTAAAGGAGTGCAAAAATATAAAGAGTCTGGCTGTGACACTGTAATTGCAATTGGGGGCGGAAGCGTTATTGATGCAGCTAAAATAATTCGGCTTATTGCAAAGCAGGGCGGTAAAGTTTCAGATTATGATGCCACAAAATCCACCATCATGGCAGTACATGAAAATCTTCCGCATCAGATAAGCATTCCTACTACCAGCGGAACAGGTTCTGAAGTTAGTATCGTAGCAATGATCACATGTGGAAGTAAAAAAATAACAATTTTAGGGTACCCGCTTATTTCAACTATTGCACTGGTAGATCCGCAGCTTACTTTGTCATGCCCACC
>MFRM01000005.1:18750-28350 GCA_001784555.1 Candidatus Melainabacteria bacterium RIFCSPHIGHO2_02_FULL_34_12
GGAATGGATGCAGTGACACATGCAATTGAAGCGTTTATATCCCTGCGTTCAAATCCAGTAGCTGATATGTTTTCACTACAGGCAATGACATTTATTTTTCAGTATCTGCGAAAGGCATGTGCTGATGGAAATGATGTGGTAGCCAGAATAAATCTTTCTCTGGCAGCTACTGTTGCTGGTATGGCATTTAACCAAAAATCAGTAGGCTTAGTTCATGCCTGCTCACATCAATTATCAGCAAAACGTAATCTGGCTCATGGACTAGCAAATGCAATGATGCTTCCACATGTTTTAAGAGTAAATAAAAAAGTAAGTGCACAAAAATATGCCACTATGCTTACAGCATTTCACATTAACCCTGCCAATACGTCTGATGATAAAGCTAGTGATATGTTTATTTCAGAGATTGAAAAGCTAAATAAAGATATTGGCATTCCATTAAAACTAAGTGAATGCGGGGTAAAAGAAAGTGATATTCCTGAAATGGCTGAAGATGCCCTGAAAGATATTTCAGGAATAACTAATCCACTTCAACCGCTTACAAAAGAGCTTATTGAAAGTGTTTATAAGGCTGCCTTGTGATTTTTTCTAGTGAGTTCCACCACATCACGTAGCACACCATTCACAAATCTTTTGCTTTCAACATCGCCATATTTATCTGCAATTTTTACAGCTTCATCACATATGACTTCAGTCGGTGTATCTTTTAAAAATAAAAGCTCAGTAGCAGACATTCTAAGTATGTCGCGATCGAGTCTGACCATTCTGTTTAATTTCCACTTTTTATCCTTATCTCGATTTTGAGCAGCTTGTTCAATAATGTCATCGATTTGTTTTTTATTTTCTACATATTGTTTAAGAACTTCCCTGACATAATCAATGGTCTGTTTTTGTTGCGTGTGAACCACTAACTCAGGAAGTTCAACTGCATTAAATAATTCCTGTGCAGACGCTTTTAAAGCATTAATTTGTTTACGTAAAACAGCAGTATCAGGAATTAATACTGATTTTATCTGGCTTATATGTTTTTCATTATCAGGATGTTCAATTTCTGCATTGAGTAAAAAATTTTCCATTTTTATAAGATCCGATGTTACAGAGCTGATGTTTTTTTTTGCATAATCACTGAGCGATCTGCTTAATGCAAGCATAATCTGGTCAAAATCCATACTTTCAAGCCTAGATTTATCTTTAGGCAATTGTGGTATGGCCAAAATTACTATTTCTCTAGCTGCAGAACGATTGTTCATATCATTGCCCTTTATATTAAAAATGTGTCAGGATTCACACTATTTATTGAAACAGCTGGTACAAAGATAGTAACCCCATAACATTGTGGGTGTATTTCCTCGTCCAATGCAAGAAAATTATTATAAAACAAAAAATGTCATCTGGGTAGCATTACTTCTGGCCATGAGTAATGTATTTCTCTTTATTTTTCCTTTAAGGTCGGTAGCCGAAACAACAGAAAAGTTACATATTAACAATACAAAGATTCAAAAAGTCCTTAAAAATCAAATATCCAGTACGCTTTCCGGATGCACAAATCAAGGTTGCTTTAAAAGACCAAATGATGTTGTTATTTCAAACGATGGTTCTTTCTTAATAGTAGTAGATTCTTCAAATCCTGAAGAAGAAGGAATATATTTAAAGAAATTTACCTACACACAAAAAGGTTTTATAGACAGCATAATTATTCCTCTTGTACAAGGTTCTCATGCTTCACCTCTTTTAAATATTGGGATTAATAATAAAAACAATAAACTATACGTCTATCGCGAACCAACTGAACATGAAAATACTTTGGTGCAAATTGTGGATCTTTCTACTAACTCAGTAAAAGAACTTAAATCAGTAACTCTTAACTCTACGCAAATCGGTAGACCTGCATTTCTTGACCCTGATGGTAAGTTGCTTATTGCAGGAGTAATTAATTCCTCATCACCCGAAGCAGTAATTATAGATACTGAACAAGATATAATAACTTCTCACATTGCACTTCCTGATTTAGTTCAGTCAGTAAATGTTTCTGGTGATTTTACAAGTACAATATTTACTTTTGCTTCTAAGCAGGGACAATCAATTCTTATACGTAACACTGCTTCAGGAGCCAGTTCAACTGTTTCAATAGACAAATCATTTGAATCTGTATCAGATGATTTTTTAGACAGAGTGAGCTTTGATCTTTCTAGTAAAAGAGCTGTACTTTCATCTATTGGAGGTAATCATATTTTACATTTTCTGGATCTTAAAAGCAATAAACTGGTTACTAGTATTCTTGATAAGCTTGAAGGTCCATCTATTTCTACTATTTCGCCTGATGGCAGGACAGCTGTAACTACAGGAAGCATTATAGATTTCCCGGGTGGATTTAAATTATACAAGTCATCAATTTCTCAGGACAATGCAATTACACTTTTAAACTCATCGATTTTTACAGATGACAGAATATTGCTTGATATATCAATTACTCCAGATCAAAGTAAAGTACTTGTTTTAAATTTAAAAGATGGAGTAAAGAAATTAACGATTTTAGATTTAAAGACACTCTCTGTGCTTACAGAACTACCCTTATCAAATGATAACGCTCAAAGTTTTCTCTTAATTGAGCCTTTTGGACGCTATGCTATTTCACCAAATACAGAAACAGAATCATCGCTTAGCATTATCTCTGATTTTAATTTGGGTCCTGTCTTAAAAAAGATAGTTCCAGATATTGGTCCGGTTGGAGTCAGTGTTCCTTTTTCTATAAGTGGGTTTATTGATCCATTAAGATTTACAGGTGATTTGAGTGTTTGTTTTAAAAGTAATAAAACTTGTGCTTCATTTGTTTCAGTTTCAAGAGATGGTACAAAAATTATAGGTTATACACCAAAATTTTACGAGCTTGGTCTTGTGGATGTAATCTTAGGCACAACTTCAATTTCCGATAAGACCATTAAAACCTCTAAATATGAGGGTTTATATTTATTTTCAAATGCTTCAACAATTTTTGACACTTTTCTTCCTGAAATAACCATCCTTGCACCAAAAGATCTTTCAACGCTTAAAACCAGAAGAATTCTTGTGCTCGGAAAAGCAGACGGAACAGGTTCTCAGATAGAAAGTGTCAATGTGAATGGCAAAACCACAACAACCACTTCAGACGGCTCGCCAAATATTGTCAGCTTTATAAGTGATATTCAATTTGAAAGCGACGGTATTTTTGAAATTAAAGTTAATGCAAAAGATAAATCAAATAATATAAATGAAAAATCAATAAAAATAAAAATAGACTCTCTGGCTCCTACTGTAGCTGCAAATATTGAACAGATCTCTCAAAATCAGTTTAAGGTTACAGGCACAGCTAATGGAAATGGGTCTAATATTGTTTCGATTTCTGTAAATTCAACACCTCTACAGTTTACTCAGAGTGAGTTGGTTAACTTTACTGCCACTGTCAGTACCATACCTGTAGTTATTACAGTTAGTGATTCTGCCGGCAATACAAATGAAGTAAAATTTGCCGGGACTCCTTTAAGCGACAGCATTCCTCCAGTTATAAATGTTTTATCTCCTCAAAATGGTCAAAGATCGAAAGAACAAAACATTAATGTAACTTTCACAGTTACCGATAATACTGAGGTAAAAAATGTCACATTTAACGGAAGCACAATTTCACCTGTAAGTAGCTCTCAGTATTCTCAGGCATTATCACTAAAAACAGGAGAAAATCTTATCCTAATAAATGCAACTGATGGAAATGGAAATACTTCAAGTGCAATTATAAGAATTTCTTACGTACCTTCCGAAGTTTCAAGCACAAACAAAGAACCTGTTCAAACTACATTTGCAGCACCAGCAGGGAAAGAAGTCATAACTCTTCCTGAAGAGGTAGAAGATTTAAATTCAACACTTATAGATGAACTTTCTTTTGGGGGAGGAGAATTAATAGATATAGCTTCTACAACGTCCATTGAAATATCAAATCCACCTCCTATTCCTGAGGGCATAAGAGCTAAAATTACACCGCCTGAAACCAAAGGGCTTGACATTATTCCAATAGCTGAAAATCTGCCTCAGATTCCACAGGGATTTGCTTTTGCAGCTGGGGTTGATTTTAGTGAAGATCCTGGAATTGTTAATAATGAAGATGTAAGCAAACTAAAAGCTGTAGTACTTGTAGATGGAACAGGAAGAACTTTTATTTCTGGTTTTGCTTTTTTTACAGAAGCAGGATCTATATTAAATCAAAGAACGAAACATCACAGATTCCAGACAAGTGATGGTCAGCTGCTTGAACTGGTTACTGCTATAACTGTTCCTTCTGATGCAAGTGAAGGTGATGCAAAATTATCAGTCTTAAATAAAAATGAAGCCATTGCAACCATTCCACTCACAGTAACCCCTTCAAAAAATGTAAAAATCGGTAAAAGAGTGATAGAAAGACCATTAATTAAAGAACCAATTAATGCACTTTTAACTAAGAATGGTACAGAATTAGTTTTAAAAATTAAAGGAGCTAATTTTGTCAGTAAGTTTGTAACCATTGATGGAAAATTAGAAAAGCTAATTAACAAAGCTGATTTCTTTACTAATGTTACTTTTGTACCTTCTCTTGGAATTAAAATTAAAGATTTCAAACTAATTAAAAATAAGAAAATAATCCTAACTGCAACTATAGATAAAAATATTACTCCTGGTATAAAACTTTTTAATGTAATCACACCTAAGGGTGCAGATATTGGCGCCATAGTTATTCCTGATACTTTATCTGACGGAAAACTTGAAGCTACAGCATCACCTGAAGATATTCTGAATCCTTAATCCTGAATAGTTACCAGTCCTCTGTGTGATTCTCTTAAAAGTCTTTTAGCTACTATAATATCTTCGATGGTTTTATCATCTACTTCTTTTTCTTGTTTAATTTTGTTTAGTTCTTCGCTTAAATCATCTACCAGTGAAAGCATCTTATGCTTTAATAAAGATATTCGTTCATTTAAATCATCATTTTTATCAGGCGAGACCAGGTCTCCAGCAAGTTTCTTTGCTTTTTGGGATACCGATTCAAGCTCTTCAACTGCCTTCAGGCTATTATGCTCATTTCCAAGCGTTTCTGATGCAAGCAAAAGATTATTACTTATAATATTAAATAAACTTGAAAGCTGCCTTTCACGGTTTAAATTTTCTTCTTCTAGTTTTTTATATTTTCTTATCGGTGTATTCATTTAGCTATGATTTATTAATATCACAAAACGTGGTTGATTAGAAAGAAGTAATCCTAAAATAATTGTTCAAAAAGATTTATGAAATATAAAAATATAATTAATATTTGGGGTAGAAAGTCAGGTTAAGAAATAAGGTAAATGTCATTCAACGCTGATTTTCTGGCAAAACAACAAATCCATTGAATTAAATTCAAAATTCTTAACCCATGGTTTGTTAAGAACAATCTGTGTATTAAAAAACAAAGGTGCAATTGCAATATCCTCCATTAAGAGGATTTTCTGCGCTGTTTTGTATAGAGACTTTCTGGTCTCATTGTTAAGAGTCGTAGCAGATTGAAGTACTAGGTCATCATAGGTTTTATTTTTCCACTGGCCGTGATTATTTCCTGATGTACTGGTAAACAATGTCATAAAGGTATCAGGATCAGGATAATCTGCCCCCCAGCTCATTCTGAACAAATGTGGCGGATTTTGCTGAAGAGTATTCAGATATACTTTCCATTCCTGGTTTTCAATTTCAATGTTTACATTTAATACTCTCTGCCATAAAGACTGTATTGATTCTGCAATTAATTTTGCGTCTTCTCTGGTAGGAAACAGCATAGTAACTTTAGGAAATCTAGATCCATTTGGAAAACCAGCTTTTCTTAGATATTCTCTGGCAAGCTCAGGATTATATTCACAACCAATTTCAGGTGAATAATACTCTTTTAAACCAGGCGGTATCCAGGTTTGTGTGGGAATTTCTCCGCGTCTGAGTACTTTAGGAAAAACTTTTCTGTCAATTGCATGTGAAAAAGCAGCACGGACATATTTATTATCAAATGGAGGTTTATTTACATTAAATCCTACATATGTTCCACGTAAAACTGGATAGATTTTTGTTTCTTTCATTTTTTGAGTGGTTTCAATTTCACTGATGGGAATGGATCTTGAATCTATGGAGTCAATTTCATTGTTTAAATAGAGGGAGAACGCACTTGATTGTTCAGGTACAATATAATATTTTATTTTTTCAAGTTTTGGAGGCGGATTCTGATAAAAAGGATTTCTTGATAGAAGTAATTTATATTCATGCTGCCATTTATCAAGATTAAATGGTCCGCATGTAATGATTTTCCCAGGCTCTGTCCATTCATCTTTATATTTTTCAATAATATCTTTTCTCTGCGGGAAATATACTGCCCATGAAGTTAGATTTAAAAAAAATGCAAGAGGCAATTCCAGCTCTACCCGTAAAATATCATCAGCCAGATATTTTATTCCAAGTAAATTAGGATCTTGTATCTTACCGGTATTATAAAGATAAGCATTTTTAATCGGATATAAAAGATAAGCATATGGTCCGGCTGTTTCAGGATTTAAAATTCTCTGCCAGCTGTAAAGAAAATCTTCTGCACTTACTGATTTTCCATCTGACCATTTTGCATTTTTATCCAGCAAGAAAGTATAAGTTTTTCCGTCAGGTGATATCTTCCATGATTTAGCAAGTGACGGAACTGACTTTAAGTTATTGTCATACTGAGTAAGGCCAACCATAATATTTGTAATCACATCAAATGAATATGAATCTGTGGCTTTTGCCCAGTCCAGCGTATCCGGCTCAAAGCCTAGGTTTAATCTAAGTGTGCCAGGAATATAACTTTTTTTTCTTAAATTAGTACAGCCAATTGATGGAAATAAGAGAGAGCTCAGCAATAATTTATTGAATTGTCTTCTAGTTAGCACTTTTTTATTTTTGAATATTAGCTTATCATATTGATTTCTGGTTTTTTAAGTACTAAAATGACATTTTTCCTTCAATAATTTTTAATTTATGCAGCTTTTAGATTCACTTAAAAGATTTGAGGATTAATTAAATATATATGAGAATACTTTCATGGCTTGGAAATCTATGTCCATTTTCCTGGGGTAGTAACAGAAGAAATTCAACAATACAATCTCCTGATTATGAAAATTTCCCAGAACTAAAGACCATTGAAAAAGCAGGTGCATCCGATGAGCAGTTAATTGCATGTCAGGAGGTATTTGAGCTCATGCTTGAAAGAGGATTTACTGACTTTATAGGTAAGCTTGAAGAAGCATATGCTTGGTTAATAAAAGAAAAAGGATCTGGGGTTACCACAGAATATATTATGGCTCTTGTAGGTATAGCTGGCTTAATAAGAATGGTTCATTCAGACTGGAAAGATATAAAAGGACTTGCAGAATCATTTAAAATCGCCATAGAAACAGGCTCAACTCCAAAAGATTTATTTCTAGCTGCAGCAAAATCATTAGTAGGTGAAGATGACTAGAAGAAATATTCTTAGCCGATGACGGGATTCGAACCTGTGACCTGCTGTTTACGAAACAGCTGCTGTGTTTTCTTGCCGCTGATGCTGCGGTGACGTAGCTCCTCGCATCAGCTTTGCATGCTCTTATGGTTTGTCTTAATTCTCGACGCTCAGGTTTGTCGCTTTGGACAAACCTTCACTTTCATCTTACTTTAGCCGATGACGGGATTCGAACCTGTGACCTGCTGTTTACGAAACAGCTGCTCTACCACTGAGCTACATCGGCAACACATTTTAAGTTATACCAAAATTTCAGAAATTCTGTTTTTAATATCCAGAAATACATCCTGTGGTTCTTTTGTAGCATCTATCTCAACAAAATTATATTCCTTTGACATTTTGTCCAGCTGGTCTATTACTCTTGACTGGTAATTTACAAAACTTTCGTAAAGATCATTTCCTAATTTAAGATCCATTCCAGCTTCCCAGTAGTTAAAACCCTTAGCTCCAAGCACTCTTGGTATTAAATCCTTAACAGAAATTTTTAAATAAAAAACAATATCAGGTTTCAGTGCCGTTCCGTATAATTCAGTAAGCCAGTGCGGATCTACTCCCCTTACAATGGCTCTTGCAATCAGCGAATAAATATAGCGATCATTTAAAACAATGAACCCTGCTTTTAAAGCAGGTAAAATTTGTTTTTCAAATCTGTCTGCAAAATCAGTTGCATAAAATAAACTTAAAGTAATGGGTCCTAAAGTATGTCCTTCTTTTGCACGTTTAATTCCCTTACCTGCCAGCTCTGATCTTGCTGCTCCGGTATCCACCACTGCGTGACCCTGACTTTCAAGCCAGGATCTAAGCATAAGTGCCTGTGTTGTCCTTCCGACACCATCGGTTCCTTCTATTACTATAAGCTTTCCAGGATAGGTATCACTTTCAAGTTTATAAGAATGTAAGCCGTAAAAATCAAGTTTAGTCATAAGTAAAAAAGTAAAAACTCTTAAATCTAATACATATACATCATAACATTGACCTGGAAGCAATGCTCTATATTGCTTGGGCACAAAGCTTTTGATAATCTAGAATCATGTTTTACAAAATACTCATACGTAAAAAAGAAATAGCTAAATTTAAACTCTCTCTTAAGAATCCGTTCATATTAACCTGTGAAAAAATAACCCAGACGCCAAGAACATTTAATACAAAACAAATTCAAAGTGCAATTGAAAATATTCAAATTACACAAACTGACGGGGACAATACACTAGAGTTAATACCTCAGGTTATTAGCTACTTTTTAAAAGAATTTTTTTTATACCTGCACCAAACTGGGCTTTATAACAGACAACTTAAATCCTGGGAAACCATGGCAAATCTTACTCAGGCTTCTGTATCCAGATTGCAGGAAGGATTTTTTAAGAAAAAAGATTTAAATGCATATGTGATTGATTTTTTCATTGATCCTAAAGCACCGTGCCTGTCTGTAATTATTGATGAAAATAAAGAATGTGATTTCCAAAGTTTCAGGACATTGCTTTTTAAAGTAATTTCAGTTAAAAACAAAAAAATTTTAAAAGGAATATATTATTTTATTTCTTCGAAACTAAAAGAAGATTTTAAAGCACAATTACAGGTGCTTACAAATGGCTTTGACTCCATAACAAAATATGAGTCTATTCTTCCTGTAGATAAAAATATAAGATTAAATGTTTTAACTTACATGGAAGAAAATGAAAAATATAATTTTGGGCATTGTTACCCGGAAATCAGGGTTCAAAAAAATAAAGAACTTTGTTTAACACAATAAAGGTTGAAAATAAATATGGAAGGACCGAACTTTGAAATAATTCCAGCTATTGATATACTTGGCGGTAAATGCGTGCGCCTTACTCAGGGAAAGTATGACGCAGTAGAAAAATTTTCTGATAATCCTCTTGAAATCGCAAAAAAATGGCTGGATGAGGGAGCAAAGAGGCTCCATATCGTAGATTTAGACGGTGCAAAAGACGGATATCCGGTTAATTTTAAAATAATATCCAAACTTGCAGAGTCGACAAAAGCAATTATCCAAGTCGGTGGTGGAATCAGAAATGAAGAATCCATAAAAAACTATC
>MFRM01000005.1:28366-197900 GCA_001784555.1 Candidatus Melainabacteria bacterium RIFCSPHIGHO2_02_FULL_34_12
ATTCATTATTTTGGGGACAAAAGCCTTTGATGACAGAAATTTTCTTGCGGAAACCCTTAAAAAATATAATGATGAGCTGATTATTGGTCTGGATCTCAAAAATAACAAGGTAGCCATATCTGGATGGCGTGAAACTACAGACATAAGCATTAATATGCTGGGGGAAGAACTAAGTGAGGTAAGGCAAATAATTTACACGGATATTTCAAAAGATGGCACATTAAGCGGACCAAATATTACTTCGGTAGCTGAGGTTGCAGGTACTTTTAGATCAAAAATTATTGTTTCAGGTGGGATTTCCAGCCTTGAAGACATTGTTTCTCTCTTAAATATGAGGAAAAACTATCAAAATATTGTCGGAGTAATTCTCGGTAAGTCACTGTACAAAGGGTCCATAAGCCTGAATTCAGCCATCAATCTTCTAAAAAAAGGATTTGAAGCAGATTATTAAGCTTAAATGTATCAAGAAAGTTTTTTGGTGCAACATTTTTATTTCTTCCGCTTCTTTGATCTGTAGTTTTTCTGATCGAGTTCATTGAAAATAAAATTACTGATATAAAATTTAAAAGAACGATTGACTAATTTTAAAAAAAACGTTATTTTGCTATTAAGGTCGGGTATACATAAGTGTGATGTTTGCAAAACAAAAAATAAATTGCAACACGCAGTAAATAAATTCAAGAAGCTAAAAAAAATAATAAAGTAAAATGTTTAAAAAAGAACTGTTCAAAAATAAGATTGATGCACTCGAAAAGCGTAGTCACAATGCACCTTTGGGTATAGTTCCCACATCTATTCTCACTGGTCAACTTCTGGCCAGATTACTTTCACAAAGAGTAAAAAAATTTAAATTTTCTTGGAGATCAAGAGAAACTTATCAACTTAGATAAAACTTAGAAAGAAAGGAGAAAATAATGGCAAAGAAAAAAACGAAGAAAAAAGCAGCTAAAAAATCAAAAAAGAAGAAAAGATAACAAAAATCGCTGCTTGATTTAGCTTCAGCCAAGATAGTTTAAGACTATCTTGGCTGAAGGTGTTTATAGTACCTTGATTTTTATATAATATAGAGTTATGCCTTCAATAATAATGATTTTAATAACATTGGTCCAGGGATATACTTTCCTTATGTTCATCTGGGTATTGCTTTCCTGGATCCCTGATGTAAGATTTTCAGGCTTCTATAGATTTTTAGATAAGTTATTTATACCTTTTCTTGAACCATTTAGAAGAATAATCCCGCCTATAAATGGAATTGATATTGCCCCGATTCTAGGTTTTATTGCACTACAGTTAATTACTAGCTTGCTTGGACAGCTATTATGAAATGATTTATTTCCTTCTTTTTATTATTTCACTGATATTTTCTTTAGCTATAGGAAATCCCTTAATAAAACTCCTCAAATCAATAAATGCAAAACAAACTATCAGGGAAGAAGGACCAAAAAGTCATCTTACATCTAAGGCTAAAACCCCAACTATTGGCAGTTTAATATTTCTAATTCCTTCCTTTATAGTAGTTTTGTCTCTCATTCTTTACAAAAAACTTATTCTGACCCAGGATCTAAAAACAGTGCTTTTTACCACTGCCATAATGATGTTTCTTGGTTTTTTTGATGACATATTAAAAGTTTTAAAAAAACATAATAAAGGAATATCAGGCTGGTTGAAGTTGTTAATACAACTCTTAGTAAGTTTAATAATTTATCTCAAGTATAAGGAAGGAGCAGGTCTATTTTATTTAATTTGGGTATTTTTCATTATTAGTGGAGCAAGCAACTCATACAATCTTACAGATGGTCTGGATGGTCTTTTAACTAAAGTTAGCTTATTAAGTTTTTTAGGGTTTATAGTTTTATTTTTTCAGACAGGAAAACCTGAGTTAGTTTATCTTTCTCTTATTTTTTGCGGGTCATTACTTGGATTTTTATACTTTAATAAACATCCTGCAAAAATCTTTATGGGCGATACTGGAAGTCTTGCAATTGGTGGAGCAATTGGATCTATGGCTATAGTTAGTCGTTCTGAGTTATACCTGATATTGTTTGCAACCATACCAATACTAGAAGCATTGTCAGTCATTCTTCAGGTAGCAAGCTGCCAATTTTCTAAAAGATTTCTTGGAAAAGACATAAGAATATTTAAGATGACTCCTTTACATCATCATTTTGAATTAATAGGATGGAAAGAAACAATGATAGTTAACAGATTTTTTATTTTTCAGGCTATTTGTGTAGCACTTGGGATAGTCATTTTACTTTTTATAAATATCTAATCCAACTCAGGCATAAATACCTGAGTACTTTCATTAAATGGACTTCCATGATCAGTGGCAATAATATCAAGAAAATTATTTGTAAGTAAGAACGAAAGAATTGTAACTAATTTTCGTCTGTTGTAACCAAGCTGGTTAGCAATTTCACCTAAGGTTTTAGTTCCATCTGCTGCATGCAAAAATTCCTGATCTGCCTGAGCCAGATGAATGATTCCTTCTTCTTCTTCAGCAATCATCCTTGTAATTTCTTCATCCGATTTTGCTTTTAAAATAGTGTTTGAATTAATACCCAGTGTACAAAGTTTTCTCCACCGTTCATCATAACGAGCCCCTGTTAAAATTAAATCTTCTGTTGGTCTTTTAATTGATTTTGGTCTTTGGACATTTAAAGAATAAAATGCAAATTTACCGCTAAGCCAAAGGAATATTTCGTAAATTGCATCTTCACCGTCATATGTTAGGACATGAGCATCAATAATTTGACCGTGTTCAAAATACATTACGCCGTAAAGCGCACCTTTTTTTACCTGTAAAATACCGTCAGCATTACAGTCATTTAAAAGCTGTAATATATGAACTAGATTAAATTCCGAAAGTTCTCCTGTAAGTACAGGCGCTGTAAGAATTTGTTGTGTTTTAGTTTCCATAAAACCTTTTATTTAGGCCCAAAAAATATAAAAGATAAAAGAACCTGTACATTTATTGGTTTTATTAATAAAATATAGGGCTCTCTTGATAAATTTGCCCGAAAAAGCTTAAAATCAAACAGTTATCTGACTAAAGCTCAAAATTATTAAGAATACAAAGAAGTAGGGTCTTACCTAAAGTTAAACATGAAAAAGATACTTATAAGCGGATATTTTGGTTTTGATAATTTTGGGGATGAAGCACTTCTTTATGTAACCCTTAAGGATCTAAACGATCTGGGCATACCCAAAGAAAATATAACCGTAATTTCAAATAATACCGGACATACCACATTTAATTATGGGGTAAGAACATTAAACAGATGGAATATTTCTCATATTGTTAGAGGGATTTTAAAGAATGATATTCTAATTTTTACAGGCGGGCTATTTCAGGATAAAACAAGCTTTATAAGTTTCTTGTATTACTTTTTCCAGCTTTTTCTTGCAGGTATTTTTCAGAAATCAATTCTATTGTACGGCGCAGGAATAGGTCCTTTTAAAGGCAATATTTCAATTTCATTGTTTAAGTTTGCAGTCAGCGCTGCTTCAGCAATTATAGTGCGAGATGAGGCATCTGTTGATTTTCTGCCATATAAAGAGAACATTTTTGTTACGTGTGATCCTGTCTGGTCCATCATTCCAAGCAATAACTTTAAAAACAAAATTCCAAACGTAAACTGGAATCTTCCCATCCTAGGAATCTCAATGAGAATTGATAAGCATTTAAAAATGCACCATATCACTAATCTAGCGGAAAAAATATCTAAAGTTATGAATGATCTTAAGGACTGGCAAATTCTACTTATACCTTCAATGCCATCTGAAGATTTACATGTGCTTTATGAGCTCTATGATCTGCTTATGAAAAAAGTCCCTGGAACAAACAGGATAATTTTACTCGATTACTTTAATAAGCTACATATTTCTGAACAGGCAGGAATATTAGCCAGATGCGACGTAATGGTAGGCATGAGGTATCATTCATTGCTTGTTCCAATTGCAAACGGTAAACCTGTTTTTGGAATTATTTACGATCAGAAAGTTAAATCACTTCTTGATTTTACGTCACAGGTTGGCATTGCTTTAAAAGATGATTTGGAACAACCATGGAGTTATTTCTGGCAAAATCTGCAACATTCATCTGCAAAAGCTAAAGAAGCTGCTGGTAAAGCTCAACAGCTTCAAAAAAGAAATCTTGAATTGTTAAGTAGATTCATTCGATAAAATTTATGAGAACAAAATTATTAAATCTGCCTGTAGATGTTTTAAGTAAAGAAGAAATTTCGTCAACTATAAAATCAGCACTTATAAATGCTAATCAACTGAAAATAATTACTCTTAATCCTGAGATGATAATAAATGCAATAAAAAACATTGAGTTTCAGAATGTATTGAAAGATTCTGATTTTATAGTTGCTGACGGAACAGGTATCGTGTGGGCTTTAAAATTAAATGGTTTTAAAAATGCAGAAAGAATACCCGGTATTGAGCTAGCTGAAAAGATTCTAGAGCTTGTAAATAAATCAGGAAAAAGCGTTGCAATTCTAGGCAGTACAGATAGTGTAATCAGCAAAACATTAACTAATCTGAAAGAAAAATATCCATTATTAAAAATTGCATATTCAAAAAATGGTTTTTTTAAAAATGAAGAGGAGTCAGCAATCGCAACTGACATGGCAAAAAATGACCCTGATGTAATATTTGTTGCACTTGGTTCACCAAAACAAGAATTATGGATAAATAAATATTCAATGTTATTTCCAAAAAGCATAATGATTGGAATTGGCGGGAGCCTTGATGTATGGTCAGGTAAAAAACAAAGAGCACCAAAATGGATTAGAGATATGCACATGGAATGGTTATTCAGGGTAATGAATGAACCTGAAAGAATTCCAAGAGTTTTAAAATCACTTCCCAGATTTATTTATCTTGTAATGAAAGCGAGGTTTGCAAACCTTGCCTTCTAAATTTTTACCCCATATAAAACAGGATGTCTAAAAGCAGCGATTTTTGTAGCAACTGATAACAAGGTTTTAGTGACAAAAATTGCCGAGAACATGCTTACAAGTACGCCTATGGCTAGTGAAATAGCAAAGCCTCTTACAAGCCCTGTCCCAAAGACCACAAGAACAAGACATGCAATTAAAGTATTCACATTACTGTCAAAAATACTGCTGAATGCCCGATCAAATCCTGCATTGATTGCATTAAAGAAACTTTTTCCAGCTTTTAATTCTTCTTTGGTTCTTTCAAAAATAAGAATATTAGCATCAACTGCCATTCCAATACTTAGAATAAAGCCTGCAACACCAGCCAGAGTAAGAGTAACTGTATTTTCAAAAATCGCAATAGTTATTAATGTATATAAAAGAAGAGCAATACTGGCAATTATTCCAGGCAGTCTGTAAAAAATAAGCATAAATAAAATTACAAACAATATACCGTAAACACCAGCTTTTAAGCTTTTATTTATTGAATCCTGACCGAGTGTTGCACCGACAGATCTCTCCTGAATAATTTTTACAGGTATAGGAAGCGCACCGGCATTTAACTGAACTGCAAGATCCTGTGCTTCTTCTGCACTAAATCTTCCTTCAATTTGGCCTTCTCCACCTGTTATTGCAGAGCGTACTGTCGGGCTTGAAATAAGTCTGCCGTCCAGAAAGATAGCAAGTGGTTTTTCAATTAATCTCTCAGTAAGTTTTCCGAATTGTTCTATAGCAGGACCTTTTAAAGAAAAAGCAATTAACCAGTTGCCGGCTCCATCTGTAACTGCCTGAGCTTTTTTAAGATCTTTTCCTGTAATTCCACTCGAAATCCAGATAAACTCATCTGCCATGCTTAAATCAATTTTTCCATCAGGCTTAGGATTTATAAGCTTTGCGGGTTCTTTAAATTCAAGAAATGCTGTTTTTAAAAGTCTTCTTTTTACAACCTCAGGATCAGCTCCAGGAATTTCAACCAACAATCTGTCCTTTCCCACTTGTTGAATAATAGCTTCTGCAGTACCGGATGCATTTACACGATTTTCAAAAACTTTTATAAGCCCAAGAATAGTATCGCGATTTATTTCAGTGCCACCTTCTGGAATTGCCTGAAAAGTAAGCTGAGCACCGCCTACTAAATCTAATCCAAGCATTAACTGTGTAAGAACAGTAACATACGAGTTCTGAAAAACAATTTGAGCTGGTTTAATTTTAGTTTCAATTTCTCTTATTTGAGCATCTGAGATATTTTTTTCTTTTTTAAGGTTTTGAACCGGGTCTTCAATTTTTTCATTTAAACCAACAACTTTTTGAGTAAGAAGAAGCTCTTTCTCGTTTCTTGCATTTTCTACATCTACTTCAATCTCTTTTAAATGTTTATATGTACCAGTTAAATAAAAAGAAAAGAACGAAAAAAATGAAACCAATAATGAAACAATAATTATAAGCAGTCTAAAATTTCTCTTAAAAAAGTCCATAGTATTATTCTAGCGGATAGCGTTTAGCAGATAGCGAATAGTAAAAAAATAAGTCACCATAACATAGGTGCTGTACATTATAGACTATAAAGGGATGCTGTCGCTGTAAAGGCATGAAAGTTGTAAAATATTATTATGCTGAATTCTAAAATTTTAATTGCACCGTCAATACTCTCTGCTGATTTTTCTGATCTTAAAAATGAAATTAAAAAAGTTGAGGATGCAGGTGCTGACTGGATTCATGTAGATGTAATGGATGGTAGTTTTGTACCGAATATTACCATCGGTGCTCCGGTAGTTAAATGCATTAGAAAAATCACAAAACTCCCGCTTGATGTCCACTTAATGATAGTAGATCCTGATAAACACATAAAAGATTTTGCAAGTGCCGGGGCAGACATAATTACTGTACATGCAGAAGCATGTAAACATCTTCAAAGAACCCTTGCTCTTATAAAAGAATTTGGATGTAAAGCAGGAGTTTCTTTTAATCCACACACCCCAGTAGACTTACTTAAATATGTACTGGAAATTGTAGATCTTGTGCTTTTAATGACAGTAAATCCCGGGTTTGGCGGACAGACTTTTATCAGCTCTGTAGTACCAAAAATTTCAGAAGTAAAAAAAATGTTCCAGGACGCAAATCTAACAGAAAAATATATTGAAGTAGACGGGGGAATAAATACAAATACTGCACCCATAGTGAGATCAGCAGGCGCAAATGTATTAGTAGCTGGAAATGCGATTTACGGTCTTAAAACGCAAAGTGAAATTCAACAAACGATTAATAAGATGAAAGCTTGAGAATAAGTCACCCCATATATTAAAAAAATTTAATGTTAGCTCTTTGTTTATTTAATGCTTTATGACCTTGATTTAACTGATTCTTTATCTAAATAAGAATTAATTACTATGCCTCTAGGGGGTAGCAGGGGACTGCATTTTATGAATAAATTTAACTGCAAAACATGCTTTTTCTTTAGCTTTTTATTAGTTCTGCTTGCTTATGCAATAGGATTAACTTTACTTACAGGCCCGGCAAGAGCATTTGTTGAAACTAAAACTATATATCAAAACTCTGCCTTTATAGAAGAAAGCAGTAATGATGTCCTTGATATAAACAGCCACCAAAATGAAAAATATAAATATTACTGGTTTCCTTCTCTAAATAATTCCCGGATTAAACTTCCGCCATTTGTAAAATCTATTAGTTTTGACGGTGTTATTAAAAAAGCATCTTTAATCGATTTAAATGATTTAAAGGAGGCTGGATGGTTATCGCGAAAAGATAAAAATTATTTAACTTCACTTAACAGAGGAAAAACTATGGAAGTTAAAATTGTTCTTGCTAACGATAAAAACTACGTATCATGGTTACCTGTAAAACTTTATTTCAGTCCTTTGGTAGGAAACAGTCCAGAACAGCAATTAAGAATAAAACTTTCATATGCAGATGGCAGCATAGGCAACATTGTTTATATTAAAAACAGAAATCCTGACAGCAGTAATTTTTTGAATTTAAAAATAAAATCCCCTCCGACAAATCAGGACGGAGAGTTAATAATTGAGTTTAGAACTAAGAGAAGATATCAGGCTACTCTTAGTGGAATATTATGGGAATATGAGGATGAAGCTATAGATTCTAATGTTCAGGATGACTCAGCAATTTTAGATCTGGAGAATATAGACGAAGAAATAAATGATTTTACTGAGCCACCGGTAACAATATTTACTGCACAGCCAGTTTCAATTAGTTCTTCTATGAGTACTAATATTGTTTCAGTATCTCCACAAACTATTGGCAATGGCAATAGTCAAATTGTTACAGGAATCACAGTAAATATTGGAATCAACACAAAGAAAAATGACAATAATAAATCCAATGATTCAAATATTATATTACCTACTCCAATTCCTATAACAACCACTTCTCCTTCTCCAGCCATTTCTCTTTCTCCAGCCATTTCTCCTTCTCCAACCACTTCTCCTTCTCCAGCCACTTCTCTTTCTCCAGCCATTTCTCCTTCTCTTGCTACAATTTCTACTCCAATTATTTCCCCAACTCCATCAGTAAAAGTTTCTCCTCACAGCAATGAGAATAAAGATAAATCTGAAGGTAAGCAAGCTGAAAACAATAAAGATGATAATAATAAATCAGAGAATCACGATGACAATAAAGATGACAATGATAGATCAGAGAATCACGATGACAATAAAGATGATAATGATAAATTAGAGAATCACAATGAAGATAAAGATGATAGAGACAAATCAGAAAATAAGCAGACTGAAGACAAAGAAGATAAAGATAAATCTAAAGATCAAACTGATAATCTAGTCTCAGAACCTGCACCTGTAGTTTCTGAACCAATCAATGTACAACCACAAGAAAATGATTCATCTGTTGTTTCTGTTTCACCAATAGATGGTGGCGAATCTACCAATAACAATATTGAAAATCAAAATAACAATAATATAAGCCCACAAGAGATTTCTCCTCCAGCCACCAAACAAGAACAAAATACAGATAAGCCAAAAGATTCAAATCCTTTTCCATTTCCAATGGATATATTTAATCAACATCTTAAACCTAAATTTTAATAAAAACTAACACTGAATAATGTTGGAAATAAACCGGCCTAAAAAATAAAATTATAAAATTTACTTTTAGAATGATTGGGGTTTATTAAGTACTAAAAATAATATCGGAATTAGATGTAAGGGGAATCCCTACAATGCCAAATATTGATGTTTTCCTTTAAGGCAGAATTGCTGGAATATTTCAAAACACCCCTCTGCCCTGTTTTATTTTGAAAAGGTGAGGGAATTCACACTGTAGTTATCTATATCTAATCAAGATTTAAATATGAACAAATCAGCCAATATAATTTTTTCAATTTTTCTAGCATTGATTTTAGTTTTTTCAATGCCATGCAGTACATTTGCACTAAAGAAAAAAAATCCGTCTGAAGGAATTACCTTATCAGCAATTAATAATGAAGGCAACAAAAATATATTTGGAAGTGTGCTTGATCCAAATATAAACCAGGTTTTGTTATTGCTTCCAAAACCACTTTTATACATAATCAGAAAATATGGAACAGCAAGATTAAATATAAACGTTGTTTCCTCATTAGATTCAACAAAAACATATACTGTCCCTGCAAATGCCCTAAGCATTCAAAGAAAAAGAATAAAAGGTTTAAGCGGAAGATTTCTTGTAGTTAATTTTGCAAGTGTATCCAGTCCTTCAGGAGTAACTATTTCACCAAGCTCACTTCCTAGCGGAGATTATAAACTAAGGCTGATAGGAGATGAACTTGATGCAACCACAGATACATTTAATTATCAGACTCCAATATTAATTGTAGGGGTAGTAAAATCTTCGAATAACGGTTTTATTACAGTTGAAGACCTAAATGGAAACCTGATTTCAGAAAAGACAGTAGCTATAAGTCCTAATGGCTCGTTCCTGACTGAGGTTAGAGCAAATAATTTAAATAACATTAAAGACATAAATAAGAAAAGAAATAACTTCAAACTGAAATCTATATCTTTCAATGGAAAATCAACGGATAATTCAACGCAAGAAAACAATGAAACAGTTACCACTGGTATAGTTCATGCTGTAACAGATAAAGACCTCTATGCAATTACAGCTTTAGATAATGATGCAGAAAGTAATTCGTTAAAAGTTAATAAACCTCTTATTTTAAGTGAGTCAACAAGTTTAACGGCTAATATAGGCTTGGCATATAAACCACTTGCTAAAGAGGTAGCAGAAAATCAATTAACTGAACTGGAATCAGGCACTGAAACATCTGAATCATCGGATGATTTAGGATGTGATATTTTTCAATTTGATGACAGATGTGATTTAAACAATGAAGATATTCTTTATTCAATTGGAGCAGATTTTAAAGATTATATTAAAAACTCACAATGTAATTTTCCGGAATTTAATTTAATAAGAGAAATTATTAGTGAATCACCAGAAGATGCAAACTTATATATAGGAAAAGGATATTGTGAAAATGCAATTACGAGACAAAATGAAGATATAACAAAACCATGTCAGGTTTATGCAGAAGTTTTAAGTAAATTTAAATCCGGTGCTATTAAGCAATTACCTTGCCCTCCGTTGGTTTGTGAAGAATTTAGTAATATAAAACCACCAAGATGTATTAATCCTAAAGAATTTTGCAGTGATAACGAAGATAAATCATTGTCTGAAGAAACAGAACAAATCTGCAGAGGTTCAAAATGTAAGCCTGTTATTCCTTCATGCATTGCAAGACCTAGAAAAGATTTATATTGTGCAAGAATAGGATTAGATATTTCAGAAGAAGAATGCTTTAGTCAAAACAGTCAAAACTTTAGCTCTTTCAAGTGGACTACAGGCTCAGATTCCAATGGGCAAGAATATTGTATACCTTCTGTTTCTTCTCAAGAAAATATAACCAAAGAATGTGAGGTAATCTCATGTCACAGAGCTTGTGAAGAAACTTATAAGTCTGATCCAAATAATACAAAATTAAACTATACGCCATCAAATCCTGAGCCGGAAACATGTCCAGTTTGTGATTGTCATATAGGCTGTGATATTAATTCAGGAAGAAGAGTTGAATGTAATGCACAGTCAAAATATTTTTCAAATAAATGCTGTAATGAAAATAAGGAACTTCCAAACGACATTAAACTTTTACAAGGAAACAATAAAGGACCTGTTCCTATTGACATAAAATCTTGCCTTTGTGAGGATCCTGATAATTTTGACGATAGGGGCATTGTAATTGACGGTGCAACATCAGTTTGTGCAAACATATGTCCGGAAGAATATGAAAAAGATCCAAATAAATCTATTTGTCTGCCTGTATGTGAAACAGGACTAGTCAGAGATCCAAATGGATTTTGTAAAAAGAAATGCCCGCCTGGATTTATTGAAGATGAATCAGGAAATTGTAATTGTCCAGCCGGGCAATTCCCCGGACCATCCGGAAAATGTGAATCATTTGAATGTCCGGATTATTGTAAAAATATTCCTATGGTGAGAGAATATTTAAATCAAGTTACTAGACCACAAGGCGGATCCGGCTCCTTAAATTTTGGAGATTCAACAGGAAGTAATATCCCAAGACCTGCCACATCTGGGTTTGGAGATACTACCGGAGGTATGTTTATCTCGCCTGAATGCCAAAGATGTTTTGGCAGCAAGCCAATAGGTACATGTGGAGTTGGACAATATGCAGATCCAAACGGTATATGCAGATGTAATTTAGATGGAAGCATTGCAACAAGCCTGGGTCCTGAAGGTTGTAAAAAACAAAACTCTCGTTATTGTGAAGCCGGTGAAAAACCATCGGAAAAAAATTGCACCTGTGCATCACCTGGATATCTTTCTGACACCGGCATATGTCAATGTCCTCCTGGATACTCAATAGCTTATTCTGCTTTAGGATGCAGTTCAATTCTTCGTTATTGCAACCCTGGAGAAACACCGCAACCACTTGTATGCCAATGTGTCCCAGGTTCAACTAATAATGGATCTTCTTGTCAATGTTCAAACGGACAGCCTTATACAGCCACCGGATGCGGCACATCAACATTTACATGCCCGCCGCCGTATATCAAAGATCCAGTATTTTCTAATCAATGTAATTGTCCACCATCAACACCATATGAGTTAGGCACTACTTGTGTTTCTACATGTCCTTCTAACTTAGTTCCCACTGCCATTGCTGGCACTGCTTATAGCAGTACAAGACAAGTTTGCAAATGTACTGACGGTAGTTATCCAACAGGATCTGGAACATGTTCTTCGTCAACATACTATTGCTCACCAGGAATAGCATCTACAACGACTAATCCTTGTACCTGTAATCCTTCAGGCGGAACTTATTTAAACTCCAATAATATTTGTACTTGCACATCTTTAACTCAAACATATACTAAAGAAAATGGTTGCAGTAATTCTTTAGCCACATCAAATTATTGCTCACCAGGTATTGTTCCAACGGCAACAAATCCATGTACTTGTGCACCTGGTGGAGTATTTAACTTACAAAATGGATTATGCCAATGTACAAACGGGCAAGCATATACACAAGCAGGATGTTCTAATATTTCCTGTCCTCCAGCTACACCAATTAGATGTTCTGATAACACTTGTGCAGTTACGCTTGCAACATGCCCTGTCTCTTCCTGTCCTCCAGCAACCCCGTATAAATGTTCTGACGGAAGTTGTGCTATTACACAAGCTGGTTGTGGTTCAACGACAACTCATACTTGTGCACTAGGTGAAGTATCAAATTCATCTAATCCTTGTACTTGTGCAACTGGTGCAACGGTTGGTTCTAACGGACAATGTCAATGTACAAATGGACAAGTCTATGCTTCAGGAGGTTGTCCAGGATCAACAACTCGTACCTGTACAGTTGGTGAAGCTAACACATCATCAAATCCTTGCACATGTGCAGGTACTGCAACATTTGGTACTGGCAATACTTGTCAATGTCCAAATAACAATACTCCTCCATACACAGCAACAGGTTGTGGTTCAACAACAACTCATACATGTACACTAGGTGAAGTATCAAGTTCATCAAATCCTTGTACTTGTGCAAGCGGCGCAACAGTTGGTTCTAACGGTCAATGTCAATGTACAAATGGACAAGTCTATGCTTCAGGAGGTTGTCCGGTATCAACAACGCGTACCTGTGGAGCTGGTGAAGGACCAAATATTAGCTCCGCTAGTCCATGCACCTGTCAGTCCCTGGGCGGGACAACTACCAATGTAAATGGTTATTGCAAATGTCCAAGCTCTGCTATTTCTTATACTGCAATAGGTTGTCGGGTATGTCCCCTAAATGAAGTTTACAGCTCCTCAAACCCTTGCCAGTGTGCAGGCACTGCAACATATAATTCTCAAAATGTTTGCTCATGTCCATCTGGAGGAACTTACTCTGAATCTGGCTGTACTCCACCCCCAACAATTACGCTTACGAGTGTAACCATTAGTGGTAGCAATGTAACGATATCCCACAGTGTTGATCCTTACGCATGTTTGCTGGTAAAAGATACAAACAATACTACAATCAAGCCAGGCAATTTATGCGGGACTGGATCTTTCAATTCTGTTTTCCCTACATCTGATTTCACTCCTTCTCTTGTAAGTGGTACACAGGTCAAGTTATGCAACCAAGATAATTCAAACAATTGCAGCTCAACTGTAGCAGTAACACAAGCAGAGTCTATTACATTGAACAGCGTAAGCATAAATGGAGGCACTGTAACTATTGATTTTAATGCAAACTCGCTTGGTGGAAGTAATTGTGCAGTGTTAAAAGATACCAATAATAATAATATGCACCCATCGTTATGCCTGGCTTTTAATAATGGACCAATTTCTTATAGCAAAGATACTTATTTTACCTCTAGTTTTCAGTCCGGGATTCAAGTAAGGCTATGTAATACCACAACTGGATATTGTAGTAATTCTGCTACCGTTACTTCAACAACAACACCTATTACTGGAACCATTAATCTAAATAGTGTTACTAAAGTAATAAATACTAGCTATAGTGGAGGAGCTGCTTTAAGCATTAATTTTACAAAGTCAGCTTTTTCTCCTGCATCTTCTGATCAATGCGTTAGGCTTACAACAGCAGATGGTACTTCTTTACATGTAGCTGGAGCTTCTGTAGGTAAGATGTGTTTGTCAAGTACAAATGTAGCTATAACACAATTTACATCACAAGCTGCGGTAGGATTGCAGGTTAAGTTATGTACGCTTGATGGTACTCTCTGTAGTAGCCTTGTAACTATAGGACAATAATTAATTAATAGTAACTGTTACATCTAACTAATTTAGTAAGCAAGTAACTTCACATTTTGTCATTGCTTCGTCGGGCTTCGTCCTCCTCGCAATGACAATTTTGGTTAATGCAAATATCTAAGCCAAATATATACTGTACAAATTATAAGTGATTCAATCATTACAATAAATCCTGCTTTGAAAAACTCTAAAAATGAAATTGGATACCCAAGCTTGCCTGACATTTCAGCACTTACAATATTTGCACTGGCACCGATGAGAGAGCCGTTTCCGCCAAGACAAGCACCAAGAGCCAGTGACCACCAAAGAGGATTTAAATCAGAATAATGATGACCAAGCTCTTTTATAAGAGGGATCATAGTTGCAGTATAAGGAATGTTGTCAATAATTGCAGATGCAAAGCCTGATATCCAAAGAATTGCATAAGTAGTAACTGCAAAATTACCCTTGCTTAAATTAAACACAAGTTCTGCCAGGTATTTAATCGTGCCGACTTTTTCAACTGCTCCTACAATAATAAACAAACCTATAAAAAAGAAAATTGCAGTCCATTCTACATCTTCCCATATATGTCTTTTGTTTTCAAAAATTAAAAGTACAGATGCTCCAGCCAGTGCAATCGTGCCTGCTTCCAGATTTAGTGCTTTATGAAAAAAGAAGATGATTATTACTGCTAAAAGAATAATAAGTGTTTTGCTTAAAAGTTTCTTATTAGTAATTACTCCCTTAAGTGACATTTCCACAAGTTCTTTTTTTGCAGCTTTTGGAATTTCAAGCTGGTTTTTATAAATTAAATAAAGTGTAAAAACTGTAACAGGCAGAATCATTAAAATTACAGGTGCAAGATGAAATATAAACTGGTTAAAATCAAGCTTAGCAGCAGAACCTATCATTATATTTGGAGGATCACCTATAAGCGTGGCTGTGCCTCCAACATTTGAAGCAATTGTCTGAGAAACCAGATATGGAATCGGATTTATTTTTAAATCCTTTGCAATTGCAATAGTTACTGAACCCACAAGTAAAACAGTGGTTACATTGTCAAGGAATGCTGAAATAAAAGCAGTAAGAAGTGCAAAATATATCATTAAAAGAACACCGCTTCCGTTTACTTTTTTTGCTATCCATATTGCAAGCCACCTGACTCCACCGGTTTCTTTTAAAATATTTACGAGTATCATCATTCCAACAAGTAGAAAAATAACGTTAAAATCAATTGCGCGAAAGGCTTCTTCCTGTGTAATTGATTTAGAGACAAGAAGAATGCTTGCACCTAAAAGTGCTATTACCACTCGAGGAAGTTTTTCAAGGGTTATTAAAACATAGGCTAAAAATAAGATAAGATTTGGAAATAAGAACCGATAATCTAAATGCATATAAAAATATTAACAGATAGATGTCATTCTGAGCGTTAGCAAAGAATCTCAAAACGTTACGAGACCTTTCACTTTGTTCAGGGTGACACTTCGTGTCATCTCCAGAAATATTTACTTAGAGGTATTACACCTCTCATCTCAAAATTACCGTAGAAGGTAACTCCCGGATCTCGTTGACGCAATGATTGCCTGAAGGCTGCTCCATAAATATTGTTAACACCAAAAGTTACAAGATAACTTTTCGTTCTGGGGGATTCATATGTGGCACTTACATCACCTAAGAAATATCCTCTGATTTTATCTGTCTCTCCGATAGATCCAAATTTTGATCCTATGTAAGTATTAATGAAATTCAAGCTAAAACCACTTGGGCTGTGCCATGTAAGTCCAAATCTAAATCTGTTTGGCACCTGCAATGTCGGTATTTTACCGTTTACAATTGCAAGTGTACTGGATACATCATCAAAAATCTTATATGGAGTTCTATCTCTTATATGCTGATAAACATATGTTGCAAAAAATCCTACCTGTTTAAATAAGAGCTGATTATAGCTGGTTTCAAAGCCCAAGTTTCGTACTCTCTGAACCTGGTAATCTGCACTGCTATCAAAATTTCTTACCATCATTCTTCTGTAAAACGGTTTAACTTTTACAAATGATTCAAGCCATGAAACAATTCTTGGCATTCTATATTCAAAACTAGCTGCATGCTCCCATCCTTCAGTTCCTCGTGTAAAAAATTCTCCCTGATCCCCAAAAGTCAGTCCTGCTACATCCTGAGGTGCAAGCTCAGGAAGAAAAGTATTATAAAAAGCTTTGTGTTGTGAACCAAGTCTTAGTACAAAGTTTTCACCAATGTTATATGCAACTGCTGCCTGCGGGCTAAATGAAATTCTGTCAGTAAATCTTTTTTCAAATCCTTCTACGCTGCTGCTCATAGAATCAGTTATGGTTTGGGTTATAGAATTATCTCTTATTCTTTGGAAAATCTGATCATATCTGAATCCAAGAACTACATCTGTTTTTTTGTTAACTCTTATAAGATCCTGAGTATATCCTGTTATAACGTCATATCTTCCTCTTTCTTTTAAAAATCCAATTGTCTGAACAGGCGGTATAAGTCCCATACTAAAAAAGCTTACGTTTACATGAGCGGGATTATTTGACCTCAACCATTCACCACCCCAGGTAAATCTGTGTTTATTATGATTTAAAAGATGTCTAAGCTGATAACCATAATTTCTCGGAAATATTCCTGCAAAAACTTTAGAACTACCCAGCTCAGGAGTACTGGAATCAAGTCTCGATGAACTTATTTGACCGTAAAATCTGCTGAGGACTGTGTTATGAGTGTTTGGGTGCCAGTTTGTCGCAACCTCAAAATTATTTAAATCAGGAGTAAAAAGTGATCTGGCTTTAGGAAAATTTTTATCGAATATTCGTAAGTTAACGTCCGCTCTGGTATATGAACCAATTACATCCAGTGTTTTTAAGGGACTAAAAGCAAAATCTGCTTTTCCAAAAGATCTATTTCCCTTACCTGTCAAATCTCCAAATACATTTCTTGCAAGACCGCCCATAAACTGTCCATTCACATAAATATTCCATGGTGTTCCAAGATATCCGTTTGCCATAATGGAACCTTCATTTAAGACTGAAGTTTGCTGCTGCCCAAAAAATCCTTCAGATGTTACATAAAGCTCCGGTGCTCTGAAAAATCTGTACCTCCCGTTAGGTGAACCAATAACACTCGGGGTAAGTAATCTGCCAATGGTTCTTTCAGAATCAGAAGCATAATTTAATCCTAGATCAAATTCATTTGTAGAAGTTCTTGCATTTATGCCGGTTAGATTAGTACCGCTTAGAGTTCTGATTTGACCAGTGCTAAGCTGTGCCTGAGATACGCCTGAACTTCCATCTTTTGGAATTACAGGATCTACCCGGTTACTGCTGTAAATATTTCCCAGAGTAAAATGGCTCGCTCCATCAATTGGGTTTTCTCTAAGAGCTTTATTTGCCTGAAAAAATGCCCAGTCACTTAATCCAAATCTAAGCGGTTCAATACCAAGGTTTCCACTGGCTACTGAAAGGTTTCTACTTTGTCTTGCACCGGATTCAAATAAATTTGGAGTAATTGAAATCGTTTCTTCATCCAGCTCAAGTGCCATTCCATATTCATGTGCCACATCATAAATAATGGACAAACTATTTAACACCAAAGGATCATTTGGATCCAGTTTTCTTGCTTCTTGAATCTCACTTATTGCTTTTTTTGTTTCGTTACTCTGGTAGTATGCCTGTCCTAAATACAAATGTGCTCTTGCAAAGCTAGGTTCCAGTAAAACTGCACTTAAAAACTCATCAATGGCTTCGCTGTTATGAAACTTACTAATTAATGTTTTACCCTTACCTATGTGTGCTTCCGCCAGATTTGGATCCAGGTTAATTGCCTCTTCGAAATTTTTAAGAGCATCATTTACTCTTCCTGTTGCATATTGAATTTCACCAAGACTTAGCCATGATTCAGGTGCTTTTGAATCAAGTTTCATGGCTTCTTTTGCTTCATCTTCTGCTTTTGTAAATTCCCCCTGTGCCGTGAGAAGCTTACTTTTTTCAGCTCTTGGCAAATACCAGCTTGGATCCAGGCTAATTGCTTTGTCAATTTCAGCCAGTGCTTCTTTTTGTCTGTGGAGAACAAAAAGTGTTCTGGCTTTCATTACATGAATTACAGAAGAATCAGGGTTAATCTTTTCTGCTTCTTCAAAAAGCTTAAGTGCTTCTTCATATTTTCCGCTTATTAACTTTTTTACACCAAGCAAAACTTTTGGCTCATCTTTGTCAGGATTGTTTTTATAGTTTTCTATAAGAACTTCAAGGCTTGAATCTTTAACATCATATTTTAAGTTTTCAGGGAAATAAAATATCCATTGCACTGCATTGTCAGCTTCTTCAACCGTAAGAGCGCGTTTTACAGGTGCAGTGTCAGGTGTAGATTCTCCTTGTTCATTTTGTGCAACCAGGACTGAGCCAAGAGAATTCGATAGCTCAGCAGATCCATTAATTAAAGTAAGCAATGTTTTATTATCATCTGAATAAAGTATGAATTCAGTTCCACGAATTGCAGCAGAACCTGATTTTGTATCAATTTCCATTTCGCCGGGTCTGTTTTTAGTTCTAACCCATATTTCACCGTTATTATTTTTAATCTGAGTTTTCTCTTGTGGGCCTGCTAAAACTGGCTTTACTGAAGGGATTACATTTTTAATTGTAATTTGGGAATTTGAATTAAGTTTAATTAAACTTTCATCTCTTAATAAAATTGCTGCTCTTGAATTCACTCCAGTAGTAATTACATCGCCAGGAGTAAGTTCTTGAAATGGTTTTGCTTTTGACTGAGTTCCGTTTTTTGCAACTGTAACATCACCAGATAAACTTATAATTCTTCCAGCAGGTTTTTCCTGTAAAATTGCATTTGCCGGCAAATTAAAACAAGCAAAAATTAAAAGAAATAAAACTTGTAATGAAGTAGATAGTATTGCAGATTTCATAACGTTTAATTATGACGGACTAAAAGATAAGAGGATACAGTTGTTCCTTAAATTCTTTATGTTAGCTTTTGTGAAATTCGTCTTTTTTTCGTTTTTTATCAGCTTTTGCTGGCTTAACAATATAGCTTTTTTCAGCTAATAATTTATTGCTTTTATAATTTTCAGGATCCTGTAATCCAGGTTCAATTTTTAAAGCTTTCTCATACTCAGATTCAGATTCTTTCTTTTTATTTAAAGCAAATAATACTCTTGCTTTCATAAGATGTGTCGTGGGTGAATTAGGAAATATTTTATTTGAGTTATCAAATAAATTCAATGCATCCTCATAATGTCTGGAAAGCAGCTGCCCTATGCCAAGGAGAGTTATAAGTTCAGGTTCCTCTGGATATCTTTCAAGAACCACTGCAAGTTTTTCTGCAGCAGATTTAATTTTTCCAGCCTTATAATCCTTTGTTATAAGTATAGAGGCAATTTTTGGATTTCTTGCAAAGTGTTTAGCTATTTCATCAATTACATTTTCTACTTCTAGTTTGTCTTTTTCAGGTAAATTATCCTTTATCAAATAAAGACCAAGGATTGAATCAGTATGGTAAGGAAGCCATATTCCAGACATGGACCCAGTTATTCCAAGTTCTATTTTTTCTTTTGCAACCGGATACCAGGCATCTTTTGCAAGAAGATAATTTCCTTCAAGTGCATCAACCCAGGCTTTGTAAACCTTTGGTGTTGGATTACCTGCAAAATCTTCCACTGCTTTTTCCCAGACTTTTCTTGCTCTTGAGATTTCTCCACGATCAATTAAAATCAGACCATGGACTACTGCAGAACTAAATACATCCGGGGTCTCTTCATAGTTTTTAGCTATTGTTGCAGCATAGTCTTTAAACCTGTCTCTTACTTCAAGGTAATCAGGCAATAAATAATAATCTTTTAATTTTAAGGTTTCAGTCCATTTGTTTTCAATTTCTTCTTCTATAGAATTCTCATTAACTACTTTTACATCACTGGGTTTTTCAGATTCGGCAGGTTCGCTTTTGATATTTTCTTCTGCAAAAGCAAAGCTAAAAACAGAACATATCAGTTCTAAAGATAAAATCAAAGCTAAAACTACTTTTATTTTCATAAGCTGCTTATACCCTCTTATTAATATCAGCTATTATGGTATCACATTCATATTTTCTGCTAATACAATAATTTACTACTTTACTAAGCTAAAACAAAATGAGAAACATTATCCTGGCTTCAGAATCAAAGCGAAGACAAAGGCTGCTAAAAGATGCAGGCATTAAATTCCAGGTGCTTAACAGTAATCTGGATGAAACTGCAGCTATAAAAAACTTAACAAATAAAAGAAAAAATGATTTAGTAAAAATCCTAGCAATTCTAAAAGCAACTTCTGCTATTTTAACGAATCCGGGGAAACTGAACGGTGATGAGATTATTCTTGGTTTTGATACAATTGTTGTCTGTAAAAATAAAATTATAAACAAACCAAAAAATAAAAAAGATGCACTTTCAAAATTAACTTTTCTAAGTAATAAAAAACATGATGTTTATACCGGAATAGCAATACTAGATCTTAAAAAGAAAAAAGCAGTGGTTGGCTATGAAAGAACAGCTGTAAAAATGAAACAAATCAAAAAAAAGGAGGCTCTTGATTACATAAAAACAAAAGAGCCCATGGATAAAGCCGGAGCTTATGCAATACAAGGTATAGGGAAAAAATTTGTAAAAGGTATTTCTGGTGATTATTCAAATGTGGTCGGATTGCCAGTAAAGAAATTTTTATCGCTGCTAAAACCTTTAGTTAAAGGTGCTTAACCATATACTTTTGATGAGGCTATAGAATATATCTGATTCCATAATCTAATTAAGAATCTAAGATTATAAACAAACATAAAAGAAATATGTTAACCAAATTATTTTATTTAGTTTTATTGGCCAACATGCTGAGTATACAATTTCCAGCATTTGCACTTACATGTGCAAAAGACAATAAAATGCCGATGAATAAAAGCAGCGAGATTTGTTGCTGCAAACAAGTTGCATCTAAAACATACACCTGCAAACCCATGACAAATAAAGGTGATAAAAAATGTCCAGGCTTACAAGTAACTGAAGATGATAAAACTTTTAACTTTAAAATATCCACAAAGGAAAGTGATAGTTGTACCTGTGGATTTAATATAAGTGAGTAAACCCACTGTTTTGGTGATATAAATCACTATAAAAAAAGTGTTTAAGTACTAATTTTAAGCATAATACATCCTCTTATTTAGTTAACCCTTAATTAAGCGTGGGTATAACCCTTATGAAGCTAGCTTAGAAACTTAATTAGCATGCACATACGACAAATTACAATTCAGAATTGGCCGCTCAGCATATTTTCATTTTTGCTGTTTACTATGCTTTTCGGTCTTACACAACCCTCTTTTGCAGAGAGTTCAGGCTATTACGAAGCATCAGACGGTAGACCAAGAGCTGCCTTTAGTAAATGCTGCTGTTCAGAAGACAGTAAAGATGACAAACAAGTAACATATTTCTGTGAATTTCATGAGGGTGAGATTTGCCCTTTTAATACTAAACCTTATAAAACAAGCGCGTTTGATTGTCCAAGTTCTTTAAGTGTATCCAGATATTTACCTGGTATTTAAAAATAAATTAAAAATCATCTTCTAAAGATTTTTTTGACTTACCGTTTTTGTCTTTATTTGCAATTGATTTTTTCTTAAACAAAGTAGTTCGTTTATATTCTCCTGACCTAAAAACATTCAGTACATCACTTACCCTTCCTATGCTTGCCATTATTTTTCTAAGATCATAAAGATCAATAACCTCAACAACTATTTTTATAACCGCGGTGTCATTTGATGTTCTTGCAATCACACGTAAATCACGTACATTTATTTTTTCATCTGCAATCTTATTTAAAATATCTCTTGAGATTCCTACCCTGTCAATGCATTCAATTTCCAGTGCTGCACTGTAAGCTTTTTCTTTACTTCCTTGCCATTGAATTTGAATTATTCTGTCTTCCTCCACCGTATCAAGATTCTGGCAATCATATCTGTGAACAATAATCCCTTTGCCTTTTGAAACCATCCCTACAATTTGTTCACCAGGCAGAGGTGAACAACATTTAGCAAGATGATGCATCATTCCGTCCAGTGCTGCTATTTCTTCTTCTGTTTTAGGAGGTACAATCTGAATATTTTCTTCTTCCTGCGGCAGGATATCTTTTAGCTTTCCTTTAAGCTGTGAAATTGTTATGTCCCCGCATCCAAGCGATGCCAGAAGATCTTCTTTACTTGGTCTGTTAAGTTTTTGCACTGCCTGAAGAAATTCTTCAGATGCCATGATTTGATCTGCCTTATCCTCTCCAAAAGCAGATTCAATAAGTTTCTTGCCCTGATCAATATGAATATCTCTGTGTTGTTTTTTAAACCATTGTCTGATTTTGTTCTTACCTGAGCTTGTAACCACATAGTTAAGCCAATCCAGGCTTGGATGTGCATTTTTACCGGTAATGATTTCTATTATGTCTCCTGTTTTTAGTTTTGTGTCAAGTGGGACTATTCTTCCGTTTACTTTTGCTCCAATGCATCTGTTTCCTACGTCTGTGTGAATTTTATATGCAAAATCCACTGGCGTAGAATCACGAGGCAGATCAATTACTTCCCCTTTTGGTGTAAGAATAAAAACTTCATCTGAAAAAAAATCAAGTTTAACAGCATCAACAAACTCTTCAGGATCTTTAAGTTCTCTCTGCCAGTCAATGAGTTGCCTTATCCATGAAAGTTTTTCATCATAAATATCGTCTGCTTTTTTATGAGAACCCGTTTCCTTATATTTCCAGTGTGCTGCAATACCATATTCTGCTATCTGATGCATTTCTTCAGTTCTAATTTGAATTTCTACCGGCCTTCCATGAGGTCCTACTACTGCGGTATGAAGTGACTGATATAGATTTGTTTTCGGGATAGCAATATAGTCTTTAAATTTCCCTGGAATAGGACTGAAGAGATCATGAATTATTCCCATTACTTCATAACATTGTCTTTCTCTTTCTACAATAATTCTTATTCCAAGTAAATCATAAAGTTCCTTTGAATCAAGTCTTTTCATTTTTTTGTAGATGCTGTAGAGATGTTTCGGGCGACCGTAAATTTCAGCATGAATCTCAGATTTACTCAGCTCAGTTTTTATTTTTTCAATGATTTCCTTTATTTTCTTTTCGCTGTATTCTCTGTCACCTATTACCAGTCCTTCAACTTCTTTAAATTTTTCCGGATCAAGATAAAAAAATGATAAATCCTCAAGTTCATTTTTAGCTTTGTTTAAGCCAAATCTATTTGCAAGGGGAGCAAAAATATCCAGTGTTTCTTTTGCAATTCTTTTTTGTTTTTCCGGCGGCAGATGCCCGAGGGTTTTCATATTGTGGAGTCTATCTGCAATCTTTACCAGAACTACCCTCAAATCAACTGCTATAGCCATTAGCATTTTACGGAAGTTTTCTGCCTGGTGCTCCTGAGTAGAAATAAAATTTAGTTTTCCAAGTTTTGTAACTCCTTCAACAAGCTGGCTTATTTTAGGTCCAAACTCAGCTTCAAGTTTTAAAACATCTATATCAGTATCTTCAAGCGTATCGTGTAAAAGTCCGGCACAAATAGTATCAGTATCGCAGTTCAAATCAATTAATATTTCAGCTACTGAAATAGGGTGAGTTATATAAGGTTCTTTACTGATTCTTTCCTGCCCGCGATGAAGTTTGCAGGCAAATTCAAGGGCTTTTTTTACTCTTTCAAGCTCTGCCTGCGGCCTATCCAGTTTGGAAAATTTATCAATGAACTGGTTAATAAATTTTGTATATGTTGTTTCGTCCAAGGTTGGCACTATATGTTTTTTAATATTTCGAGCTCATCTTTGAAACCCTTATTTGAATTATAGACAAATACATAGGGTTTTACACATTATTTCAAAATTTTCAAAGAGATTTACTTTATTTCTGCTTTATTCATGATGTTATCTGACGTATATGCAATGTTAATAGCTAAGCTAAAAGAGTGATTTTTGAACCTTCATCATCCTTGTCTACCTGAATTTGCACAGGGAAAGATTCTTTAAGTTCATCAATATGAGTAACCACAATAATTAATTCGAATTCATTCTGAATCGATTTTATTACTTCTACCAGTCTTTCTCTTCCGGCTTTATCCTGCGATCCAAAACCTTCATCTATGATTAGTGACTGAAGTTTTGCTCCAGCACGATTAGCCAGAAGTCGGGACAGTGCAAGCCTAATTGAAAAATCAATTTTAAAAGCCTCGCCTCCGCTGTAAAGTTCATAGTTTCGTGAGCCTGCACCGTCAGAAATAATTACATCCAGGGTTTCTATGAGTCCAAGAGAAGATTTTTTTTCTCTTTGTGTTTTTAAACCAACGTGCATCTGATTTTCAGTCAGTCTGCCTAATATTCTGTTTGCTTCTTTTTCAATTTCCGGAACAATAGTTTCTATAATAGCTACCTGAATACCATTTTTACTGAAAGCCTTTTCAAGTATTTCAAAGTATTTTTTATCGTTAGTGAGGGATTCTATTTTATTTTCTTTTTCTCTTACTGAAGACTTAATATTTTCAATATCTTTAAGCTGTTCTTCAAGAATTATTGTTTCTTTTTTAGTCTGATTTAAAATAGTATCTGCAGTTAATTCGTTTTTTCTTATTTCTTCAACCTCATTTACCAGCAAAGATATATTCCCTGTGTGTTTTTTGCTGTCATTTATCATTTCTGAAAGCCTGAAAAGTTCTTCCTTGCCTGTATTTATCTTAAGGCTAAGATTTTTTATTTCATATTTTAATTTTTCAGATTCAGCTTCTGCTTCCTGGAGTGAACTATAGATAAAAATAATATTTTCTTTTTCTTCCAAACTTCTTTTCAGATCATCACAAAACTTTTGGTCATAGCTTGAATTTCCTAAACTAGCTATAGCAGAATTTAGCTTTCCAACAATTTTTTTAATCAGGTGATCATTTTCCTTTTCAAGAGTAAGAACATGTTCTTTTGCTCTCTGGAATTCCCCTTTTGAGATTTCAAGTATTTCATTAAACCTGCCCCTTTTTTCTAAAAGTTCTTTTTCTTGTAGCTTTAGAGAAGTAGATAAAACTTGTTCTTCTGTTTCACAATTTTTTAACTCTGATTTATATGACTCTATTACTTTTTGTTTATCCTTTATTTCACCCTTACAGAGAGGACATGGTTCAGAATGATTGTGCAAAAGAAGGGTTTCAATTTTATTAGCCATTTCCTGTTTTTTTTCAGCTAACTTCTTTAAGTCCGATAAAAGTAACTCTTTTTTATGTTTTAGTGTTAATCCTTCTGTTTCTACTTTTGACAGGGAGTCTTTTAATGATTGATTAATTGCACTTTTTAGCTCTAATTCAAGAAGGTTCTTTTCTTGTAAAAGTTGATTATAGAGATCTTTTTCTCTTTCATGCAGCTCAAGGGCTTTTTTTGCTTCTATATATATTTTATATTCGTTTTCTATCTGAGATCTGTTATCTAATAATTTTTTATATTTTTCTTCTTTTGCCTGAGCATTCTTAAGCTGGTCACCTAAAGTGTTTATAAGGCTTTCATGGCTACTGAGGGATTGTTCAAGTGTTTGAATCTGCTTTTCTTTTTCTTTCTTTTCATTCAGTTCTTTTTCTTTCTGCTTTAGTTCTTTTTTAATTTGATTAAATTTATCCTCCTCAAGTTTCAGTTTTTCATTTATGCTACTTAAAGATTCTTTTATGCTGTCTTCTTTTAAAATTTTTTCCTTAAATGAATTAATGATATTCAGCTCAAATGAAACGTTTTGTTCTATTTCTTTTGTTTTTTCCCTTGCTGCCTCACAAAGCCTGTCATAAACTTCAAGTCCCAGAATATCTGCCAGTATTTGTTTTCTTTCATTTGGTTTTTTTACAGTGAACTCATCTGCTTTTCCCTGCCTGAGATACACACTGTTTACAAAAGTTGCATGGTCCATTCTAAGAGTTTTAGTTATTAATTCCTGAGTCTGTCTGGTGGAACTCCTACTCAGTGAAACCCAGTTATTATCTTTGGAATTAAAAATTTGAAACTCAAGATTTGATTTTCCTTGTGAGTTTTTAAAACCTTTTACACGTGAGCGGTAAACCCTGTAAAGCTCATCCTCCATAAAAAAATCCAGCTCACAGGACATTTCATCTTTTCCCAGCTTTATTAATTCATCTGTTTTTGCTCTTCCTTCTTCCCAAAGAGCCCATGTAATGGCATCAAGAAGAGTGGATTTTCCAGCACCGTTTACGCCGGTAAGACATGAAACATGTATGCCTGAAAAATCAACTTCGGCATTTAAATAAGACATGAAATTCTTTAATATTAATTTCTTAAAAATCATTGGTTTATTAATTATAGAACTCGTACAAAGTTTACATAATAATAAAAGCAATACCTGATTTATGAAGATTAAATCCAATTAATTATGTATATTATTGACAATATTTCAAGGAAAAATTAAACTGTACCTAATTTCAAAATATTTAAAGAAAGGAAATTAACTTATGTCTATGGCAACTCAACCACCTGGTATACCTACTGGCTCTTCAGCATTTCCACCTATAGTAGCTTCTGCTTCTGCAACACCAGCTGCCGATGATCCAGCAGCTAAAGCAAGACAAGTGTTAGCTGCTGCAGGATTTAGCACAGGATCAGGTTATGAAGTTGAAGTGCTTTTTAAAGAAGTCGCTACGGATGGCGAAGGACCATATTTAACTTTCCAAAGTAGAGGATACATACCTAATAGTATGCGAAGAACCCTAGAAAAAGCAATAGATAGTATGAGGCAACCTGGAAAACTTCGGGCAGGATATGGATTAACACCAGGAGCTAATGGATTTTTAATCCAAAAGACTGCATATTAATTTGCTTTAATAAAAAATTAATTAATTTTTTTCTCTTTATACATAGTGCAATGTATTATTAATCCTCTAATTTAATTAACCGTTTAAGAATTAATATGACCAGTAATTACTCACCACCTATAAAATGACCACAATAACAATTAATCAGGAAAGGTTTTGTTCGACTTGTTCGGCAAAACCTGGATATTGTGGTAAGAAACAGATATTTAGTGCACTCTGGAAAGGTGGCGAAGTGAATTATGAGCGAGCCACCTGAGTAAAAATCATGACCACTGTAAGACCAGCATATAAAAAAGTTGACTTCTGCATAAATAGAACCATAATTTATATAATCCTTCCTGAAAGATTTCAGGATGCCATGGCTTTTTTAAAAAGTAATGGATTCACAAAACTAAGAGCTACAAATGAAAATGGAAGAGATGTTATAACTATTTATTCAACCCGTGAAATGGTTAATGAAAAAATGTGGGTTTTAAATGAAGCTTCAAAATTATCAGATAAAAATATTTTAATTAGAGGAATAACATCACCTGGAATTAACAGAGCAGATTTAAATTAATGTTTGTTTTAGATCTGTAGAGGCAGATTTTTTAACCTGATTTTCATTTCTTTATTAATATTAATTCTGCATTCGACATTCGACATTCTGTATTTGTTATAATCCTTAAGGTAAAAATCATGTTATACACAGGAATTCGGAGGAAATAAATGGATCCAGTTTTAATTGCAGAAGCAGGAGCAGCAGTAGCCAATAATTCAGATCTGGCAAAAATGGGACTAGCTATTGGAGCAGGTTTAGCAGTAACAGGAGTTGGCGGCCCGGCAATAGGTGTCGGTCTTGCAGCCAGCAAAGCACTTGAAGGAATGGCACGTCAGCCTGAAGCTACAGGAAGACTTTTAGCAAATACACTTATTTTTGCAGCACTTGCAGAAGCACTTGGACTTTTTGCATTTTTAATTGCAATTTTGTTGTTCTTACAATTGCAGGCGTAGTACACTGCGCCCCTACACCAGGCGGTATTAAATGTTACTTGAATTAAATTTCACACTTGTTTTATTTGCCATTAGTTTTCTGGTATTTATTTACCTTGTAAATCTGACTTTATACAAACCAGTAGGTGAAATTGTTGAAAAAAGAAAAAATCTTATAGAAGGAGAATATTTAGAGGCAAAAAATTCATCTGAAGCTGCAAGTAAACTTCTTGAAAATTATAAAACCCAGATGAAATCAGCCAGGCATACAGCTCAGGGGTTAATAGAAGATGGAATCAACGAAGCCAAAAAGAAAAAAGAAGAAAAAATTAATGCACTTCTGGCTGAGCTAAATAAAGAAAAAGATAAGTCAATAAAGCTCATAAGAGAAGAACAAAACGAAGCCATGAAACAAATGGAGAGTAAAATAAAAGCACTAACAGAATTAATTACAAATAAAGTCCTGGGAAGCGGGGAGAAAACACTTGTCAGAGCACATTGAAAATACCACTGCACATACTGAAGCACATCATCATGCTCCTACGGCATGGGATATATTTGTAAATTCAAATCTTCTAAATATTATAATTCTAGCTCTTGCTTTTATTTATCTGGGAAATAAATTTATGCCGAAAATCATTGATCAAAGAAAAAAACAAATAAGTAAAGAGCTGGACGAAGCAAAAAACACTCGAATTAAAGCTACAAAAGAACTTGAAGAGATTAAAAAGAAAGTAGAAAATGCTGAAAAAGAGATTCAAGCCATTAAAGAAGAAGCTAAAAACACTGCCGGCACCATTAAAAAACAAACAGAAGATGAGACTGAGGCTGAGCTTGAACAATTGCACATTAAAGTTAAAAAAGAAATAAATGCAAAACAAGACGAGGCTATTCAGGAAATAAAAAGATCAGCCGCACAAACTGCTATTAAACTTGCTGAGGATTCTTTAAATCAGATAGTTAAAAACAAGGAGATTGGAAATAAGTTAATGGAAAACTTTATAGCAGAGCTAGGAGCGCCCAGCAAAAACTGAAAGCGAGGTTACGTAACCTCGCCCGCACAAATATGCAAACATCAAAAAAAACAATAAAAAATTATGCGCAGGCACTAATAGAGCTTACAAACGGTGATGTAAATCTGCAGGAAACTTTTCTAAGTGAAATTAAAACAATTAATAACGCATTTGAAGAAATTAAAGACACAAAAAAAATCTTTGAAAATCCGGCAATTTCAGCTGAAGAAAAAAAAGGACTTCTAAAAAAACTGTTTTCAGAAAAGATAAGTCAAAATGTTTATAATCTGCTTTTTGTTCTTCTGGATAATAAAAGGTTTAACTTGCTTCCTGAAATACAAAATCATCTTATAAAACTTGTAAATAAGTCAAAAAACATAGTAATTGCCGAGGTTTCATCAGCTAGTGAGCTTGACAATACAACACTTGAAAAGCTTAAGCAAAAATTAGAAAATATCTTAAGTAAAAATGAAAAAGTTACAATAGAAACAAAAATCGAACCTGGTTTAATCGGTGGACTGGTAGTAAAAGTAAACGATCTGATATATGACGGAAGCATAAAAGGAAAACTTGAAAATTTAAAACAGAGACTGGGATAGAACGAACCGGCGGTGGGGCGAGACGGCGAAAGAACAAAGGGAAATAGAAACTTCAGTAAGAAAAATATATGAAAGGACAAAGAGAGGGAAAAAATGGCAATTAAGACAGATGAAATAGTAAGCATATTAAAAGAAGAGATAAGTCAGTATCAGGAAAAACTGACTGTAAGCAATGTTGGAAGTGTAATATCAGTCGGTGACGGAATTGCAAGAGTTCATGGACTTGAAAAAGCAATGTCCAGTGAACTAGTGGAATTTGATGATAAAGATAAAACCGTGGGAATGGTTTTAAACCTGGAAGAAGACAGTGTCGGTATAGTTTTATTTGGCGATGCCAGAGACGTAAGAGAAGGAACACAAGTAAAAACTACAGGAAGAATTGCATCGGTTCCTGTAGGTGATGAATTAATCGGTCGTGTTGTAAGTCCTATTGGAAAACCGCTTGACGGCAAAGGTGAATTTAAATCAAACAAATTCAGACCAGTAGAAAAAGTAGCTCCTGGGATTATAAAAAGACAATCGGTTTGTGAGCCACTTCAAACAGGAATTGCAGCAATTGACTCCATGATTCCAATCGGTCGCGGACAAAGAGAATTAATTATAGGCGACAGACAGACAGGAAAAACTGCAATTGCAATTGACACTATCATAAATCAAAAAAATCAGCCAAACCGTCCTATCTGCATTTATGTAGCCATCGGACAAAGGCAAGGTTCAGTTGCTCAGATTAAAAAAACACTTGAAGATGCAGGAGCAATGGAATATACCATAATTGTCACTGCAGCATCCACTGATCCTCCAGCACTGCAGTTTATTGCACCGTTTGCAGGAGCAGCCATAGGCGAAGAGTTTATGGAAAAAGGGAAACACGTTTTAATTATTTATGATGATCTTACAAAACATTCATGGGCATACAGAGCAATGAGTCTTTTGCTTCGTCGACCGCCTGGTCGTGAAGCATATCCCGGTGATGTGTTTTATCTGCATAGCAGACTGCTAGAACGTGCTGCAAAACTAAGCGATAAACTTGGCGGCGGCTCAATGACAGCTCTTCCAATTATTGAAACTCAGGCAGGTGATGTTTCTGCATATATTCCTACAAATGTAATTTCTATTACTGACGGACAGATATTTCTTGAAACAGATTTATTTAATGCCGGTACAAGACCTGCAATCAATGCCGGTATTTCAGTAAGTCGTGTAGGCGGTGCAGCCCAGACAAAAGCCATGAAAATGGTGGCAGGAAAACTCAGACTGGATTTGGCACAGTTTAGAGAAATGGAGGCATTTGCACAGTTTGCATCGGATCTTGATCCAGCAACCCAGCAACAGATTAAGCGCGGTCAAAAACTTACCGAGGTATTAAAGCAGCCACAGTACAACCCGCTTTCAGTAGCACAACAAGTCACCATCATTTATGCAGCAAATGAAGGTGTTCTTGATAATGTCGAAAATAAAGACATTCAAAGATTTAAATCAGAATGGTTTAGATTCATGAGTGCAAACAATAAAAAACTAGAAGATAAATTAAACAGCGGTGCAGCTCTTGATGATAATGAAAAGAAAGAGCTGAAATCTGCTCTTGAAAAGTTCAGGGACAATTTAATTAGTTAAATTACACCTAGTTCTATATTTTCTGGACTAACCTTATATCCTTCACTTTCAAGAATGCTTTTAAGCAGAGAGCAACCAGTAGAGGAACAGTCATGTCCGCTTATTTGAGCTTTATTTCCATTGATCCTCAAGTCAAGTCCATTAAACTTGCCCATTCTCTTAAAAATATCAAATACACTAAACAAAGCAGGTGCCATAACATGATGAACAGTTGATTCGCTCATATTTTTAATTCCTTAATTTTATAGTTAATAAATATTTTACTCCTGTTATGACATTATGTCAATAAGGTAAAGTAGGGGTTGTTAAAATTACTTAGTAAATTGATGTTGGAATTTTTTCAAAATTTAATTGAAACTTTTATGACTTTGGTGCTGCCAAGCTGCTTTAAAATTCTTTTAGTTGTTTTAGTCGCATTTTTCAGTAAATATTTGGTTAACGTTGCTGCTGATAATTTTTTAAGCAGGTTAAGAAAAACCGGCAGAATTAGTTCACTAAAGCAAATTTTTTATTCTACAAGCAGTGCAATTATTACTGCAATTGCAGCCATAATGATACTTCATGAGCTTGGGCTGGATGTTATGCCCATTATTGCCAGTGCAGGATTACTCAGCTTAGCAGTAAGTTTAGGAGCACAGCACATTGTAAAAGATGTAGTAAACGGATTTTTTATTTTACTTGAGGATCAATTTGGAATTGGTGACACAATAAAAATTGGAGATATTACTGGTGTAGTTGAAAATATGAATTTAAGAATTACTTCTTTAAAAGATACCTCTGGTGGAATTCACATTATTCCAAACGGTGAAATCAAGCAAGTAAGTGTATTAAATTACAGAAAGTAAAATAAATGTCAGAAAAAGAAATAAGAGTCCGCATAGCCCCAAGCCCAACTGGCAGTCTTCATTTAGGCACTGTAAGAACATCTTTTTATAATTGTCTATTTGCAAAAAAACATGGCGGGAAATTCATTCTTAGAATTGAAGATACTGATGTTCAAAGAAACAAAGACGAATATACAAAAGAAATCTTAGATGGTTTTAACTGGCTTGGGATTAAATTTGATGAAGGACCTTATTATCAAAGTGCCAGACTAGATTTATACAGAAAGTTTGCTCAAAAGCTTTTAGATGAGGGAAAAGCATATTATTGTTTTGTCACACCAGAAGAACTAGATGAGCTTAGAAAAATCCAACGTGCTGCAAAAGTCCCTGAAAAATACGACAACAGACACAGAAATCTTACTAAAGATCAAAAAGATAAATTTATCTCTGAAGGAAGAAAAGCAGTAACCAGATTTAAACTGCCCGACAATACAGACATAAAATGGAATGATGAAATAAGAGGACTTGTTTCAGTAAACACTAATGACCTGGGCGGAGATCCAGTCATTATGCGTGCTGATGGTATTCCGCTTTATAACTTTGCAGTGGTAGTAGATGACGGTGATATGAAAATGACCCATGTTATACGTGGTGATGATCACCTTCATAACACAGCTAAGCAAATCCCTATTTTTGAAGCTCTTGGATTTCCTGTACCAATTTTTGCGCATGCTCCGCTTATTTTTACCCATGACAGAGAAAAGTTAAGTAAAAGAAAACACGGCGACATTGCAAATATAGATAAATACCAAAAAGAAGGATATCTTCCTGAAGCTATGGCAAATTATTTAGTCCATATGAGCTGGACACAGCCAGATAAACCTGAAGAAGAAATATTTAAAATCGATGCTGTAGCTTTAAAATTTGAACTTTCTAGAATCAGCAAAAGCTCTGCTGTTTATGATCTACCGAAATTAAACTGGTTTAACAATCACTACATAAAAGAAAAATCTCTAAGTGAAATATACGAGCTCTCAAAAAGATTTCTTGAAAAAGATTTAAATTTATCTATCTATCCAAAAGATCAAATCTTAAAAATGATAGATGCTGTCCGTACTGGTTTAAATAAGCTGGACGAGCTGCCAGGGCTTATAAAGTTCTTTTTCAATGACGAATTTGATTTTAGTAGAGACGAGGTTGCCTCGTCTCTACGTACAGAAAATGGGCGAAGGGTTTTAGAGAAAATATTGATCCAAATTAATTTATTTAATTTTCAAAACCCAGGTGATTGTAAAAATAAAGTAGATGGCATTGGGAAAGAGTTAGCTCTTAAAGGAAAAGATTTATATTGGCCGCTTCGTGTAGCACTGTCCGGCTCAAACAAAGGCCCTGACCTGGGTTTAATTATTTCACTTCTGGGTGCTGAGAAAGTAAAAAGCAGAATTGAGAAGGCATTGAAGGTTTTGGTTTAGTACTATGTTTATTCGAAGAGTAAATCAAACTGTACTCAGTCAACTCCCTAGAACATGTGACTGGGCAGAAAAAGCAAATTTTCCTATTAGTAAAAAAGATCTTCAACTTACATCAAGAAATGGAAACTCTAATGAATATCCAAATGTAAGATTAACAAACAATGCTTTAGAAGAAGTATTCGAAAGACTTACCAGCGATGGTGTGGTTTGTATTCATAATGTTGCACAAGCAACTCAAAACCTAGTAGCAAATAAAGTTAATAGGAAGGCAATGAGAATGATACAAAGAGCGCTTCAATTTAGAACAACTATGTGGACAGCACATCATTTAGTAAACCAGTATCCTAATCTCTTAAAGCAAGATGATCATCTTACCCTTAAACCTACTATATACATGAGAAAAAAAATTAGCACATCATCGCCTCATTGTGATTATAATAGGCCTACACTCAGATCATTTTCTTATCCACTAATTAATGGTGAGTTATTTTTTGTGGATACTATAGAATGTAAACCAGATGAACTCATCTCAGAAAGCTCTGTGACTTATCCTAAAAAATACGTGCATTTGCCACGATTTATTCCAGAAGGACAAGATAACTATGAATTCCCAGTCATTATATTTGCTGACGGAGCATTAATTTGTCATGGTACAAGAAAAATTGATTCTTCAAGGAGAAGATACCTACAAACTATTGAATTACAAGAAACTTTTGTTAGAAACCATGAAGGAGGAATTGCAAATGTACCAAGAACTACTGTATCTAATTTTATTCACTCAGTTGGTTTCCCACAAGGCTGTTTTGAAAGTTTTAGTGTAAGTTATACCTGAACTAACACCATACTCCAGTAAGCATACTGTGCTGTACCAGGCAGAACAATAGAACGAGACTCTCCTGCTGTAAGTAAATCTCCATCTAAATGTTCATCCATAGTTTCTTCTATTGCAGCTCCTACATCATGTGCAGGATCCAGGACATCGGTAATAGTTGCAATGAAATCATGCAGACTTTTAAAATTTCCAAGTCTTTTAAGCTTACCTGAGATGCCTATAAATTTCCCTCCAATATTATTGTCAGAAATAAGCGGGGCAATGTGAGGGCTGTTTGCTTCAGAAAATTTTTGACAGCTTAAAATCAGCTCATCAATATCATTTCTTACCACCCTAAAAGATCTAGGATTTCTGTCTCCTAATCTTTCTATCTGAAAACATGTCCCTGGATTTATTAAATTAAAATGATTTCTTTCATTAGTCATATCTATTTCTAATTTTCTACTAGCATGATCTAAGAGTGCTGAACCATGATCATAATCACCCTTATTCGTGTCCCAGGCAACTCCAATAAAAACAATGTTTTTATCTGTACCGTATACAACCCTGCCACTAGTGTTTTTTGAAACTTTTTTTGCAAGCCTTGTAAAGTCATAAATATCTATGCCAGATATAGAATTTTCATGCTTTCTTGCATGAGTTTTAACAAGACCTACTAAACTATGAGGCATGGCTGGTCTTTCAATAAATGACATGTGCCTAACAAACATGATCTTTATTAAACCACCCTGTTAAAAAAACAAGATCTGCTTCCTGTATGGCATGCAACCTCGCCGATTTGTTCAACTTTTACCAGAATGGTGTCATTGTCACAGTCATAGTAAAGTTCTTTCACTTTTTGGACATCGCCTGATTTATGTCCTTTGTGCCAGAGTTCATTTCGTGAGCGGCTATAAAAATAAGTTTCTTTGGTTTCAAGTGTTTTTTCAAAAGATTCTTTATTCATAAATGCCACCATTAAAATCGCACCGTCTTTATAGTCCTGAACTATTGCCGGCACAAGCCCGTGGTTTTGCCACTGAATTTTAGAAAAATCTATTTTTTTTGTGATTTCTTCGTTATTCATTAACTTAATTTTAACCTTTTAATTGCGAGTAAAGCGAAGCAATCTCTAGTAAATTATGCAAAATAGATTGAGGAGATAAAAGCCATTGACAAAACCACCATTGATTTACGATAATTAAATTACGGGATTAATCAACAAAAGGGTATTTAAAAGGCGGCATTAACAAGTGTCGCCTTTTGCTTTTTCTGTATTTCCAGATAGTTTTCTTTTGCCGGGCCAAAATGAGGCATGATTTCTGCAGATGTAACAGTACCACGCACACCTAGTCCATACAGCCAAATACCGCTTTTCATAAAACCTAAAATCGGACCATTTACATTTGCTGCCATTGTGGTTTCATCACCTAAAACAAATTGATGAGTTGAAATTTTTCCTTCAAATGTTCTGCCTGTAATTTTTACATTTGTAGAAAGTGGTTTTTTTGTATTTCTGGTATCAACTACTCCACCAGTTGTGACTCTGTCGCGTGGACATATATTTGCCATCTCAAGCATAATGTCATCTGCATGCTCCATATGATGAAGCTCAAGAATTCCATTGCGTTTATTTAATTCCTGAATAATTTCTTCATCTGTCATTTTTAAAACTATTGCAGGATTAAATCCATCCAGATGTGCAATGTCTTCACGTATGGTGGCTTTGTATGTTTCCCAGTTGCTTATTCCTACACCAAAAGTTATGGTTACATCCAGAATCTCTACAAATGACTGGGCTCCTAGTGCTGCTGCTGTAGTAAGAAGTCCAGGTGTTGCACCACAACCAGTTAAATAAAGAATGCCACATTCTTTAAAAAGGCTGTCAAGATCTTTTATCATCTGAACTGCTTTTGTTCTTTTAAGCGCATCTACTATTACACCTTTATAACCAAGAGCAGAAATTTCTTTTGCAATGCTTGGAATAAACTCATTAGGAAGATTTGGCAGTGCAATAAAAATTGCATTTATTTTTCCTTTATGATTTTTAATCAAGTCATTAATTGGTGTAGTAGAAGATCTTGCACCTGTAATTTTTTCAACAGAAGAAGCTTCCTTCACAGTTAATCCATCAATGCCGCTCTCATTAAAAAAATATGCGCTTCTGTCACATATGCCAACCAGTTTAAATTCTTTTTTTTGTTCAATAAGCAAAGCCATATTTTTGCCTAATCCGCCCGAGCCTAATATTGCTACGTTAATCATTATTTATCTCCTTTATCTAGGGTAATATTTTACATCACTGTAGAGACATGCTGCAGCATGTCTCTACAGGCGTATAATTGCAAATTTTCGGTTATTATTAATTTGTTTCTTTTTTATTAACAATGGAAAACAAAATTGTTTTAAACTCCGTCTGTATGGAATATAAATTCTAAAAAGACATAAAATCCAGTGAATAATAAGAAAATGAAGGATGAAGATTAAATGAGTGCTCAAGATAAAGTTCATGACGTAATAATTATCGGCGGTGGCCCTGCAGGTCTTATGTGTGCTTTTTATTGCGGGACTAGCGGCATAAAACCAATGATACTTGAAGCGCTGGATTTTCTTGGCGGTCAGTCTGCTGCTCTTTATCCTGAAAAACCTGTCTATGATGTTCCTGGAATAATTGAATGTACAGGACAAGAACTTGCTGACACATTAACTGAACAGGTAATGCAAATAGAACCACATGTTGAGTTTAATCAGAGCGTTGAAGAAATGAAACACATTGATGGTGTATGGAATTTAATCTGCAAATCAGGAAAAGTTTTTAAAACTAAAGCTATGGTGGTTGCTACTGGTAAGGGTGCATTTTCTCCAATCAGACTTGGAGTTCCCGGCGAAGATGAATATGCAGGGAAAGGACTTACTTATAGCGTAAAACACATTTCAGATTATAAAGGAAAAGATATTTTAATAGTAGGCGGCGGTGACAGTGCAATGGACTGGACATGCACACTTAAAGATGTAGCAAAAAGCGTTACATTAATCCACCGCAGAGACGGATTTAAAGCTCATATTGGTGCAGTAAATCAGGTAAAAGCCATGGCAGAAGCTAAAGAAATAAATATGTTTATTCCTTATGAAATAAAAAAAATTGAAGGTGCAGGTAAAGTTGAAAAAGTTACTGTTTTTAATAATCAGACAAATGAAGAAAAAGCTTTTCCTGTTCAAAGTATTATTATTTGTGCAGGTTTCAGACCTACTACTGATGCACTTAAAAAATGGGGTCTTGAATTAAATGAAAAAGGAATGATAGTAACTAATGAGATTTGCAAAACAAATCAGTCAGGTATTTTTGCAGTAGGTGATGCTACAGAATATATCGGTAAAAGACATTTAATAGTTATGGAATTTGGAGAAGCAGCCAGTGCTGCTGGTGCAGTATCTACCTACATCTACGGCAAAGGCAAAGGTGGCGCAGAATGGTGGGCAGGACCAAAGAAAAAGAAAACCGGCAACGTTGAAACAAACAGAGATGACGATTCCCAGAAACAACCTGTCGGTGCTAAGTAGAGACGCGGTAACCGCGTCTCTACGACGGTTAACCTTTAACCAGATGCAGCCTTTCTTAAGGTTACAGGAATATCTGGGATATTTGCTCTGCCAGAATTTGGACTAGAAAGATTTGCATCTGTTTGTTCATTTGGAGGAAAAATTTGCAAGTTAGGCAATGTATTTTCACTTCCCATACAAACATTCATGATCGAACCAGCTACAACTCCAATTAACGGCAGTACCAATGTTTCAACCACTGAGTTTCCTGTATTAAAAATTAAATCACATAAAAATTTTCCAAATGAAAATACTACTAACGAACGACCGGTAAGCTGACCAAATGATATCTGTGTGTTTGGAACATTTCTTTTATAAAAAGGTGTTTGTGGAATAGTTTTATTTAGTACCGTGTCTAGCGGTCCGTAAACTCTTGGCATCTATATAAAAATCCTTTTCATAAGTAAAAAACTTTTTAATGAAGTATTCTACTCCTGAAGGGACTTGAAATGGCCAAACGTGATTGAATGTTACAGAAAAGGATTTAGTCTTTTTTAGAGCTGTCTTCGTCGGTAAAACCAGCCTTCATTTCAGTGGCTGCAGATGTCAGTGATTCCTTAAAATTTCTAAGTCCTTTGCCAAGATTCTTGCCTAATTCTGGGAGCTTTTTAGGCCCAAAAATTACAAGTGCAATTCCTAAAATAACAATGACTTCGGGTATTCCTAGGTTAAATGGGAGCATAATAATTAGATAGTAGCACAGATGATCTGTAGGGGTTTGCCATGGCAAACCCCTACAGAAAGGTAAATGCCCAGATCGATCCTGGTCTTTGATACATAGAGGCTCTAAAATTACCGTTTACATCCCATGCTTCAGGTGTCCTAAACCAGTAAGCCTTCTTTTCATAGACTACTGAATAAATTCCATGAGCAGTTTCCATGGCTTCCTTTTTAAGTCCTCTTAATTCCATATGAGATGCCAAGGCAAGAGTTACTCCTGTCCAGATCTCATTTGACTGGGTGTTTAGTTTCCAAACCTTACTTTCAGGCAGAAGCGTTCCGTCAGGATTTATGCCATTAATTGCTCCAATATCTCCATTTCCAACTTTTTTAACATTGAAATCAAATATTTTCTTTAAGACCTTTTGAACCCTGTCTTTCTGGAAGATATCTCCTAAATTTAAGAGGTCAGCATACCATTGACCACAAAGCTGATCAGCCATGATATTTTCCCTATGTGGGCTTTTTGTATCATATAAATAGTAATCATTATGCCAAAGCTTTGCCTCAAGGTTCATTTTCCCGACATCCAGCCATCCCTGAAATAATTTAGCGTCTTTATTAATAATCTTTCCTATTTCAATGGCTGCTGCTAGCGAAGCTAACCAGAGACCGTTACAGTATGTGCTGGGTCCGTACATTGTCCAGTTATCGTAAGTTTGATCGGGAATATTATTATTTTCAATCAGACAGTCATTGTCCCTGTCAAATTGCTTTAAATATATTAAAGAATTACATACAGGCTCCCATGCTGCTTTTAAAAAATCAGTGTCTTTTCTGCCTGTCAGGTAATAATCACGGTATACAAGAAGCACAAACTTTGAATTTAAATCTTTCCAAAGATTAATGTTTACATGATTATATGAATTTATCTTAATAAAAGGAGCCTCATAAGGAGCTCCCAGATCATGCGGTACTGCTCCTTTTAGTTTTCTTTCTGCCGTGCTCTGGTCAAGCGGGTGATTAAAAAATACTTTTTCTTTAATTTCAAGATCAATGGTCTTAAAATAATCCCTCATTACAATTTTTTCAAGGTCAGGCCATAGTTTTAAAAGTACAAATGAGCCATAAAATCTAACATCCAGGGTTTCATAAAAGGGGTAATCAAAGCATTCTATGTTTCCAAAATGTTCTTCCTGCTTTACTACTATTGTTGTTGTTTCTTCGCCGGCTCGCCCCACCGCCGATCCGCCGGTTCGTTCTTCATATCGTCCGGCAGTCCATATAGTTCCTCCATCTGCTAAGAAATAAAGTTCATTTATAAGCAATGTCTTAAACCAGTCTGGTTTATCAGATTTTAAATAAATATTCTGCCATTTTATAATTTCAAAAATCCATTTCTCATGAAATTTAAATGCATTTCTTGCTATTTTTATTACACCCCTTCCATCTCTTCCGAAAAACTTTGTATATCGTTTATACCATTTGGTTTCATAGTGCGTATCAATAAAAGGAAAGTCCCATGCAACTACAAATGTAATAGTTTTATTCTCATGAGGTTTTAATTTTACTTTTGCACAAATTGCAGCCGGTGCATTTTTTGAATTTTTTAAATTATGAGTATTGCCAGTCTGATCAATCAATGTACCGGTTTTAGAAAAACTGTTCCAGACTTCGCTTCCATCACCATATGTATCAAAGGTATTCAGATAACTAATTTCTACATCTTCTCTCTGGGCAAAGATTCCCATTTGTCCGTATTTATAACACTTTTCTCCAATTATATTATCAAAGACAATTCCTGAGAACAAATTCTCCTGATAAAAAATATTTTCATTAGATCCAAAAATACTTTCCCAGCTGCACAAAATAGATAATTCTCTTTCTGTATCTTTTGGGTTTTGAATATGCCATCTAAATACTGCAACTGGATATGAGGTTTCCTGATGGTTTTCAGGAATTACTGGAGAAAACTGTTCCTGAACAATATTTAAGTCTTTATATTCAAAATATGCTCTAGGATACAGTGCATGATAAGTACCGTTTTGTTTTTGGAAATTCCAGCTTGAAAGCGTACCATCATCCGGTTTATGATCATGTAAAACAAATGCTTTTCCATTTTCATAAATTGCAAATTGACATGTGTTTATAGTTTTATAGATATGTTTTCCAATTTCAAGATGCCATTTTGAAAAATCCCCTCTGTAAGTTTGAGCAAAAGTACCTGCTCCAATTCCCCCTAAGGGTATACCCTGCCAATAGCCATCATCAAAATTAGGTAAGCCGCCTTCAGGACCAATTACTTTTACTACGCCGGGTGAAGGATGAGGCTCGCCTATTTTTCTTTTAAAACTTATGTCCGGAATTATCATGATATATATGACAGATATTTTTTAATTTAGTTCTCGCACATTTGTGAACACTTTTAATTAAACGCCCTGTCATCTTTAATTGTATTCCAGATCTTTATAATCTTTTAATTTATTTTTTGTTTAAGAAATATTCTTGCGAGGAAAGTAATGTAAGCAATGACGCAAGAATTACAAAATCAAAAGGAAGAAAAAATGTTGGGAAGTTTTAACGGAAAACTCGATAAGAGCACTTGCATGGTAAGTTTATTTGCGATTTCATTAATTATGTTAGTAGTAGTTTCATCTGATTTGTTCAGTGTGTTCAATATCTCTGGTGTGTTTAAACAGTAATTGGAAAAGTGAGTCTTAAAACATTGGACCCTACTGGGATTGAACCAGCGCTCTCTTCCGTGTGAAGGAAATGTTTTACCATTAAACTAAGGGTCCATTCAGCCTATACATTATAATAGCTTCCATGCCAGTTTTTACAAAACAAGAAATTGTAGAGGCTTGTCGCGACAAGCCTCTACTTATTGAAATTACAGATTTAGATCCGCTAATAAAACTGGATATTCGATACGCTACAAAAAACAATTTTCTTAAGAGGCCTGTCTATAAAGAAGCAAGAGCATTCCTTCAAAAAGAAGCAGCAGAAGCACTTGTAAAAATAAGCAAAGATTTAAATAAAGAAGGATATGGGCTTCTGGTTTTCGACGGTTACAGACCATGGTCAACAACTAAAATATTCTGGGATGAAACCCCATCTGAAAAAAGAAACTTTGTAGCAGATCCAAAAGTTGGCTCTAATCATAATCGGGGTTGTGCAGTTGATTTGACTTTATATGAATTAAAATCAGGAAAAGAAATTAAGATGCCTTGTGAATATGATACTTTTTCAGAAGAAGCATTTCCTTCACATGCAGGCAGTACTAAAGAAGAAAAAGCAAATCGGGATTTCTTAATCAAGGTTATGGAAAAAGATGGAGACTTTAAGGTCCACCCAAACGAATGGTGGCACTACGATTACAAAGATTGTAATAAATATCCAGTCTTAAATCTTACATTTGATGAAATTACAAACGAACCTTAAACAAATTTTATGTTTAATTCATTGACTGTTTTTATAAATTCAAATATATTAAAGAATAATATTACAAAGGAAGATTTTTATGAGAACAAGGCTTTTTGCACCTGCCATATTGAAGTGTTTTACTAATGGTTATGAACCGCCATATCAAAGATATGACAGATCTAATCCACATTCTAGAAGACATGACACAAGATGTGTTTATAAACAGGCAAATACTCGTCCAATAAATCCCATAGCAAGATTTATAAATTGGAGACGGATGCTAAGAACTAACCCAGATTAATAATCCAGTTGTTATTTCATAATAACTGGATACCTATCATGAATCCAGCTTTCCATTGGCATGGTTTTAATATAAACAATTTTTCTACCAGCACCCTCTATTAAAAGTCCTTGCAAAGACTCACTTTCCTGAAGCTGAAATTCACTGGCTTTATTTTTCGGATATATAGGATCATTTCTATCTTTTTCAAAAAACGATTTAAAAGGAATAAAAACATTTTTAGGTTTATGTTTAGTCCAGAAGATTTTATTTATACTTTCTATTCTTGTCCAGCCTGTTATTGGTAATTCTTTAAGAAGATTTTTATCGCTCTCTCTTTGTCCCCATTGACATAGTTCATAATTACCGCTCTGGTCAATTACTGGAATTAATATATTTGGTATTGGGAAAAATACTCTAATTAGTTTATTTGTAGTGATGTCAAGATAAATGCCGCCACAACACATTATCTAATTATAAATGGTAGAAGGGTTGATGTTAGAAATTAGAAGAAATAAGGTATATAAACTTTGTTAGGAGAAAAACAAATGAGACATATTCTTACTTTATTAGGACTAATATTAATTACAAACAATATTGCATACGCTCAGTGCGGTTATCACCCTCCACAACCACAGGCAAATCTTCGTGAAAAAAGTTCAGTAACAATTACTGTTGATCAAAATCTGGATGAACTTGCAAAAGTTACAAAAAAAGAAGCAAAAAAAATTGCTACTAAAGAATATCCAGGCAAGGTAAAAAAAGTTGAGCTTGTTGCTGATGATGGAACCTTAGTTTGGAAACTTGAAGTTAAAGGAAATGAAGGACAAAAAGAAGTTTTTGTCGATCCTGCAAACGGACATTTTTTGGGATATGGGTTAACTAAATAGATTAAATCCGACATTTATAATCAGATTGTAGGGGCTTGCTGCAGCAAGCCCCTACAGCTTTTACTTTGCATATTTACATTCTTATATTCCGCAACCATGCTATTTTATTTATTATGAGTACAACAAAAACAAAAGCAAGCTCAAAACTTGCCTCAACAAAAACAAAAATGAAATATAAAAAAAATATACTTGAGACCATAGGTCATACTCCGCTTATTCAGCTTTCAAAAATTACTAAGGGTTTAAAACCACTCATACTGGTAAAAGCAGAATTTTTTAATCCTGGCGGATCAGTAAAAGACAGACCGGCAATAAAAATGATAGAAGAGGCAGAAAAAGCAGGTTTGTTAAAACGCGGAGGCACTATAATAGAACCTACAAGCGGAAACACTGGCGTAGGACTGGCACAGGCTGCTGCTGTAAAGGGTTACAGATGTATCCTTGTAATGCCGGATAAAATGAGTGAGGAAAAGTTTTCCATATTAAAAGCTTACGGCGCAGAAGTAGTTAAAGTACCTACTACTAGCACTTCAAGCACTGAAAGCTATAATAATGTGGCTCAAAGATTAGCCACTGAAATTCCGGGGGCATTTTTACCTAATCAATTCCAAAACCGGCACAATCCAGGAGCTCACTACATAACCACAGGTCCTGAAATATGGGAAGAAACGGCCGGACAAATTACACATTTTTTTGCTGGTGTTGGCACTGGCGGAACCATTTCAGGTATTGCAAAATTCTTAAAGGAAAAAAATCCAAAAATTCAAATCATAGGAGTGGATCCTGAAGGTTCTATTTATTCTGGAGATTACAGTAAGTCATATAAGATTGAAGGAATAGGAGAAGATTTTATACCACGAAATGTAAACATGGGACTAATAGATTGTTTTGAAAGAGTATCTGACCGGGATGCTTTTGAAACATGTAAAAAACTTTCAAAAGAAGAAGGAATTCTAGCTGGAGGATCATCAGGAGCAGCAGTTTGTGCAGCACTAAGGGTCGCAAAAAAATTAAAAGAAACTGATGTAATTGTAGTTATACTTCCTGACACAGGGAGAGGATACATAAGTAAGATTTATTCAGATAAATGGATGAAAGAAATGGGCTTTTTAATCGACAGTCCATGTCGTTTTACTTTAAAGCAACTTCTTTTAAGAAAAGAATTTGCAGATAAATTAATATCTATAAATAAAAAAGCTACGGTGAAAGAAGCTATACAAACAATGCGGACTAATGGGATTTCCCAGCTGCCTGTAAACGGAAGTAATGGTTATACAGGAAGCTTAAGTGAAATTGCATTAATGCAAGGACTTTTTGAAAAAAGTATTCAGATGTCTGATTCAGTTGAAAAGATAATGAACAAGCCTTTTCCGGAACTAGATGGAAATATAGAAGCTGAAAATGCATTTAAGGAATTTTCATTGGGACATTCTGCTATTATAGTCACCAGGAAAAAGGAGCCTATAGGTTTACTTACAAAAATTGATCTTTTAGATCAATTTCTTCAAGAAGGATAAAAATGGAATTTGAAACAAAAGCAATTCATATGGGACAGGAGCCTGACAAAGCTACAGGTGCTACTATCACTCCTATATATCAGACTTCCACTTATACGCACGATGCTCTTGGAAAACATAAAGGATATGATTATTCCCGGGCAGATAATCCGACACGGCATGCACTTGAAGTTGCACTAGCTTCCCTTGAAAATGGGAAATATGGTTTGTGTTTTGCATCTGGACTTGCAGCCACCAGCACTGTTTTAAATTTACTTAAAGCAGGTGATGAAGTTGTAACTGGAGATGATCTCTACGGCGGAACAGTCAGGCTATTTGACAAAATATATTCAAACTTTAACATTAAATTTACTTATGTAGACGGCACAAATCCAAAAAACTTTGAATCTGCAATTACAGGAAAAACAAAACTAATTTGGCTTGAGACTCCGACAAATCCATTGCTTCGGGTGTTTGACATAAACGAAGTAAGTAAAATTGCAAAAGCAAAAAAATTAATCTTGGCAGTGGATAATACTTTTGCCAGTCCTTATTTTCAAAAACCTTTGGATCTGGGTGCTGATATTGTAGTTCACAGCACTACTAAATACCTTGGTGGACACAGTGATGTGGTGGGCGGTGCAATTATTACCAGCAACAACGATCTTTTTGAAGAACTTAAATTTATTCAAAAATCTGTTGGTGCAATACCCGGACCTTTTGATTCCTGGTTAGTTTTACGAGGCATAAAAACTCTTGCTGTCAGAATGAAAAAACATGAAGAAAATGCCATGCAAATAGCAGAGTTTTTATCAAATCATCCAAAAATAAAAAAAGTAAATTATCCAGGCTTAAAATCTCACCCGCAGTACGAACTTGCAAAAAAACAAATGACTGGTTTTGGTGGAATGATTTCTTTTGAAGTAAATGGTGGAATTGATACAGTAAAAAAAATTGTTGAGGGTACAAAACTTTTTGCACTAGCTGAAAGTCTGGGCGGAGTAGAGTCTTTAATCGGTCATCCAGTCACAATGACACATGCAGAGGTACCTGAAGAACATAAAGAAAAGCTTGGGCTATCGGAAGGACTTATAAGAATCTCTGTCGGTATTGAAGGAACAAATGATTTAATTAATGATTTAAAGCAGGCACTTGATGGCAAAGGTTCTTCAAGTACTAAAAATAACAAGGCTATTGTTGTTTAAAGAAAGTATGTGATTATAGCTATTTATGCTTTTGATCTCATAAAGATTGGGGTTATCCCCACATTAGATAGGGTATATATACTGAAGCTAAGAAATGAATATTAGGAGATGGGTAATAATAATGAAAAACAAATTAATTCTAATTTTGGGCCTGGTTGTTTTATTAACATCTATGGATTTTCAAAAAAATGTTTTTGCTGGTTTCCAGAACGGCAACATTTATGAAGCACCTGATAGCGGTGGAATAACTGACACTCTAACAATTGACGGCAAGTTAAAAACATGTAGTTGTACTGTGCAAGGAGGAGTAACTTGTACAGATTGCGAGCAAGTATATTGTACTGAAATCTTCAGTGGTTATAGCCCCGCTTGTCGGGTTGGCGGACACAGTTTGTGTTGTTCAGAGAATGGTACTGGAAGCGATTGCAATCAATCATTTACTTGCAAACTACCACAACCTTCAGCACCATCGTTACCCTTGTCAACTTCAGGTACAGCACCACCATCAACTTCAGCACCATCGTTACCTTAATTATCAACTTCAACAACTGGTGGAGGTACTTGGCCAAAGCCTGTGTACTACTAACTACTACTCAGTTACTCCATTTGTAAATAAAGCTTCAATAAGATAGTGGTAAGTTTACGCGGTATAATAACCACATGATTACGCGTAAAGTGCAAATTCTGTCGATAAAGATATAAGAATATCGTCTTATAGAACTGAGCATGGGGCAGAAATAGATTTCATCCTAGAAAAAGATGGAGAAGTTTTTGCAATTGAAGCAAAAGCATCAAAAAATATTGGGATTTCAGATTTAAGTGGATTTCAAAGCTTTTATGCTCGCACTTGTCCCTGAAGAAATTGAAGAATATATAAAAGCTCATTCTGCAAAAGAATCACCATTACTTCTTGAGCTTGTAAATGAAACTAAAGAAAAAACTGATCTTCCTCAGATGCAGATAGGACAAATAGAAGGCGCTTTTCTTAAATTGCTTGTAATCCTTTTAAAGGCAAAACGTATTCTTGAAATAGGAACCTTTACAGGCTACAGTGCTCTAGTTATGGCTGAAGGACTTCCTCCTGACGGCGAGCTTATAACTCTAGATAAAAATACTTCTTATACTGATATTGCTCAAAAATTCTGGGCACGCAGTCCTCACGGTAAAAAAATAAAACTTGTGCTTGGTGATGCTATTCAAAGCATTCAGTTACTTGAAGGACAGTTTGATCTTGTTTTTATTGATGCTCATAAACCTGATTATATTCAGTACTGGGATCTCTCTATGCCAATGGTCAGACGAGGGGGATTAATAGTAGCTGATAATGTCTTATGGAGCGGAAGAGTATTAAATCCTCAAAAAGAAGATGACTTCGGAATAGATTCATTTAATAAGTTTGTTTCTTATGATACAAGGGTAGAGGCTATAATGCTTTCAATAAGAGATGGATTAACAGTGGCAAGAAAATTATGAAAAAATATATTACTTTCTTCTTTTTATTTTCTCTAAGTCTTTATGGTTTTGTTACAGCATTATCACAGTCCTTACCAGCTGGACTTCCTGAAGATATTTCTGGTTATAATAACTGGACAAAAATAAATAAAAAAACAATTAGACCACGCTTTAACGATCCACATAGAGGTTATAAAAAAGTTTATGTAAATCAGGAGACAAGCATATTAAGAGATTCAAAAACAAAAAAACTGCTCTTTCCATATCCTGAAGGAACAATTATAGTTAAAGCAGTCCGCATAACTCCTAAAGCAAATAGCAACATTACTCTTATCTCAATTATGCGAAAAAAATCTGGGAATGAAACCACAGGAGGCTGGGATTTTATAGAATACACTATGTCATCATCTGATAACTCCTTTATCCCAATTAATTTCTCGAAAGAATCTTGCTATGCTTGTCACCAAGGAGCATCTAATTCAGACAGCGTGTGGACAAAGTTTGATAATTTCAGAAAATGAATAAATTAATTTTAGAAGATTACAATCTAGAAATGACATTGCTTGGAGGGCAAGCATTTAACTGGGATTTTGAAGATGAGTGTTTTTACGGGTTTACACAAAGCAGGATAATTAAATTAATGCCCGTAGAGACTTGCCGTGGCAAGTCTTTATTACAATGGCAAACATATCCTGAGAATGACGATATTGATTTTTTAAAATCCTATTTAAGGTTAGATGTAAATTATAAAAACATTTTAAATAAAATACAAAAAGATCGTTATGTAAAAACTGCAGTTAAAAAATATCCAAATCTTCGATTAGTTAAACAAGATTTTGAAGAGACGCTTCTTTCTTTTATAATTTCTACAAACAATAACATTAAATCAATAAGAAAATATATTAGACTCCTTAGTCAAAAGTTTGGCAAATCGATAAATGTAAATGGAGACAAATACTATTTATTCCCTAGAACTGAAGTAATTGCAGAAGCTAAGCTTGAAGACCTTTTAAGCTGTAGTCTGGGCTTTAGAGCAAAATATTTAAAAGGCACTGCAAAATACCTGCTTGAAAACAAACTCACAAAAAAAATCCATAAACTATCAGAAGAAAATACAAGAATTGAACTAAAAAAAATTAAAGGGGTAGGAGATAAAATTACTGATTGTGTTATGGTATTTTCGCTTGGCTTTGATAATATAACTCCGCTTGATGTCTGGGGAAAAAGAGTTCTGACTGACTTTTATAAAGTAAATAAAAAAATGAAATATAAAGACATGCGCAGATGGATTGAAAATTATTTTGAAGGATATGCAGGTTGGGCTGGACAATTTTTATTTGAATATATACGGCATCAATAAATTTGAAGAGTATTTAAACAAATATAACATTCTCATAAGAGAGGTCAAATATCCATTATCTTTAGTTGACATTGTAGTTATGATATTAAAGCATAAATATGCTAAAAGTATTAAAGGCGTATTTTAAAAAGACAAGGAAGTGAAAAAATGAAGAAGTTATTTTTTATTCTTACAGCAGCTTTTATTCTTACATTAACAAGTTTTTCAAATTCTTTTGCACAAACAGCAGAAAAATCTCTTTATGAAAGACTTGGCAGTATTAACAGCATTGCAGCTGTAGTAGATGATTTTATAGATAAACTTCTTTCTGATCCTCTAATAACTGCAAATAAAGATGTAGTTGCAGGACTTGCACATACTACAAAACCGGGGCTTAAGGTTCTTATTACCGAGCTTCTTTGTGAAAAATCAGGCGGACCGCAAAAATATTCTGGGAAAAGCATGAAAGAATCCCACGAGGGATTAAACATTACCGATGCTGAGTGGCAGGCAATGATAAAAGATTTACTTGCCAGCTTAAACAAATTTAAAGTTCCGAATAAAGAACAAATTGAAGTTATAGTTATAGTTAATTCAACCAAAGACGACATAGTTACAAAACAAGCTGCTCCTGCTGCTGAAGCTCCACCTGCACCACCACCTCAAGCAGCACCAGAGGCTAAACCTGCTGAAGTTCAAGTAGCACCACCTGCACCACCACCTCAAGCAGCGCCAGAAACTAAACCAGTTGAAGTAAAACCTGCAGCAGTTGAAGCTCCACCTGAAGCTAAACCTGTAGAAGAAACTGATTCTGATGTGGACACAATAGAATTTGAAGGTAATGATCCTGATTAATATTTAATATCTATGAATTTTTTATTCTTCACTTTTCCATACTTCAGCAATTATTTTCGGAGTAATTGATTTTGAAGACTCACCACGTGAGTCTTGTATGATTTTTTTTATTTTTAATGCTTTAGGAATTTCTACCTTCAATACATATACTTCATTACCTCTTTTAATCACTAGAATATTGGCTGAAACAACAGGATTATAACAGTTAATTTCTATGCCTTCTTTGTTCTGTGATGTAAACACTTTGCCGCCATAAATAAATAAAAAATTGTGACAACTATATTGCTTTTCGTCTTTTGCATTAACTAACATAAACCTGAAATCTTCCGCGCCAGGCTTAGAAATAACTTCAAGCCAAAGACATGGAGCTATTTGTGTTTTTGCACTGGGATTTGATATAACCTCAGATCCTAATATTAGAGGAGTTGCACTAGTAAAATCATTTATTACTCCTGCAATTTCTGCTGTATCACTAATGACACTTTCTAGATCGTGAATTCTTTCTAAACTTTTATCATTATAAATTCTAAATTTGTTTCTTCGGATCTCTTCCAATGCTCTTTTTGCCCTGTAAAAGCTTCGCTGTGCTTCAGGTATATCTCTAGGATCAGAGCGTACATTTCTCTGACAATTATTTAAAGCTTGTTCTAATCTATAATTTTGATATCGCTCATCATATATATTAAACAATTTAATCCTATTCTTATCCACACTCAATGAAGCACCTAATGCATGAACTAAAAATGGTTTAGAAAACCTACTTGCAGCATGACTTCTATCAGTGGAAATGTGTGCAGCCCCCTCTTGAGGAATAAGTAAAAATCCAGGGAAGCCTTCTTCAGGCTCATTTATGGTTCGGATACAAACAGCAACATACTCACACTGATTCATTGGATCTGAATCTTTAATTCTCTGCCTGTAGAGTGGATCTACATCATCTATTTTTACTACCCATATAGTTTCATCAATTCTACAAGTGTCTGGAATTAGGATTGATTTGCCTTTTTCTTCTGTTTTTACAATGGGGCACTTCTTATCAATTTTTATTCGTAAACCAGCAGGCTCTCTAAATGACTCTCTAAACGGAGATATGCGATTATGTGTAAAAAGTTCTGCATTAAATAAATCAACAGGGTTTCCGGATTTTGCCAGCTGTTCAATATGATTTCCTATGCTCGTGCGTAAAGAGGAACACACGGTATCTAAAATTAAATCCTTAAAATATGCAAAAGAAGAATAACTCAATGCCCCTAAAATTTGTAATCTACTCAGAACTATAGGTGTCGGCGGATTTACTTCTAATTCAGGAGGAAAAATAACGTTACAAGCCTCACTTGTATTTGGTTCCAATATATATGGCGGAAAATCGCTTGGAAGTAATCCTGTTCTTTCAAGAACTATTAATCTAAAATTTCTTAATTGATCATTTAAAAATTCTTCTACTGCACTACAAAAAGGATCTTTATGTCCCTCAGTACTTGTTAAAAGATCATATGATCGACTTTTCATCATTTCATCGAAATTGCTCTGAACAAAATCTCTTAAACTACAAGTAAATCCAGAGAAGGTTTCTCTAAGTACATCACTCTGCTCAGGTGTAATTAAATCTCTTTTTGACCAAAAAATTGAGCTCAAGTTTAGAGGATGACATTCATATGTTCTGAATTCCCTTAATGCACCGAGGTTACCTTCTCTTCTGGCCTTAGCTTGTTCAAAAACCAGTCTACAGGTCCGTGTATAACCACCAAAAATTCTTGAAATATCCAATGCCATTGTTGTTAAAATCTCTAACCTAATTAACTCAAACTTACTAATTTAAAATCAATGCTTAAAAATTAATTTTGTTTAATGTAGATTCTTAATATTTATAATTTTTTTAGATTTCCCGCCTGAGGTGGGTCCGCCTATGGCGGAAGGTTAAAAAAGCGGGCCCTGAGAGATTCGAACTCACGACACTCCGGTTCGTAGCCGGATCCTCTATCCAACTGAGGTAAGGGCCCTTTTTAATTGGCGATTAGCAATTTTCAATTGTAACTTGAAAACAGAGTTTATTATAGCGTAAAGTTAATTTTCATCCAAAAAATATTCTACAAAAACATTTGAGCTGACACTTAATTCTCCAGGAAGAACAGGAGTAGAAAAATCAGAGGCAGCGGCACCAGCAAATTTACTTTCAGAAAATGCCACTGCACTGCCAACTGAAATACTTTTAATGCCGGTTACGGTTTTACCTGCAGCTTCTGCTACAATATCAGCTTTTCTTTTTGCATCTGCTACTGCTTTTTGAAGAGCAAGCTCTTCAAAAGTATCACTTTTATCAAGTCCAAAATTAACGCCGCTAATTGTAAAATTCCCAGCGAGTGAAACCACATCTATAATATGGCCTACATCACTGATTTTTCGGATTTTTACCTGTACTTGATTATTTGCTTCATAGCCAACTATTTGTGAATCCCCTACAACTATTCCTGACTGATTTTGTTTATAAATAGGATTAATACTTATGTTGCTTGTCTGCAGATCATTCTCAGCAATTCCTTGCGCCTGAAGAGTACTGATTAATTTCTGGGCTAAGCTTGCATTTGAACTTGCAGCTTCTGCTGCAGTTTTTCCCCTGGTTACGACGCTTATACTTAATGAAACAATATCAGGTTTAGCTTTTACTTCTCCGTTTCCGTTAACACTTAATGTTGGTACAACTGATGTAGTTTCAGCAAATGCATTTTTATTAATGACATTTAATAAAAACAAAAGAAAAATAATAATTACTATTTTATTTTTCACAATTTTCTCCTTATATATTTATAATTATAAAACGCTGTTAATTTATGGCGTAAGACCGCAAGTTACACGGAAACCTGCTTGATCACTTGTAAATGAATCTGCATTTGTCAGATCTAGTGCAAGAGGTGCAGGTGAGTCAGTGTTTGAAGTCCATGAACCGCCACGAACAGGAACAATGGTTTGATTTGTTGAACTGGTTAAAATCTTACCGCTGTTTTTACCGCCATTTGTATCTGTAGTTGAGCCACTATCTACTGGTAAACCAAGTGCTTTTAAATCGGGATCCTGTGAAATATCATCGAAGTTAAAAGTACTGTTGTTAGTAGTAAAAGGAAGTGTCCTTCCAGCTCCAGTAAATCCGGAATCAATAGTCCAGACTCCTGCTCCTGCTGTTCCGGTACGTGTAACAGTGAAGTCAACTAGTTCTTTGACATTACCTATAAGATCATAGACCTGAAGGTCTCCGTCAAAGGTATCAGCTCCTGTTCCACCGCTATCATCTTTAATCGTGTCAGCAGTAGCACCAAGAGCTCCTTGTCCAGCACCACTTCCTGATTTTGTATTGCTTATAGATGAACCATCGAGTAAATGTCCCCAGCTCTTAAAGCCAGTTCCTGTAAGGCATCTATCAGTTGTTGCTCCACCTTCGATTGGATCATCACTGCACTCGAAGCTTGAGCTGTTTCTTCCATCTCTTGCTCCTCTTGTGTTTCCTCTTTCATTCCAACCGTTAGTTGTGTCAGCTCCAAATTTCCCAGAGACTTTTGAATATCTTCCAAGAATATAGAGTGCTTGTAGTTCTTTCATGGTTAATAAATGACAACTACCTATAGTAGTAATTTGTCTGTTTGCATGAGAAGCAGCTGTCTTTGCTGCAGCATAAGTTATGCTTCCCCAAGGAACTACGTTCCTTTGGCTGGCTGCATTTGATGATGCTCCTGCATCAGAAGCTGTAGCATCAGATCTGGATGCTTCATATTTATCAATCCAGAAACCTCCATATATAATTCCATCACTTAAGACATCCCGAAACTGTGGAATTTTTACCATTCTTGCCATTGCACTACCGACAGTAGTGAAGCTTTGTTCACTGGACAATGTATCCCAGTTTGCAATTAATTCTTCAACAGTAGGAAGTCCCTGACAATCAAGGGCATTATATGAACCATCTCCATTAACATCTTCAGATGAATCATTAGTTCCATTGCCGTTTGAATCCCAACAATTTGTACCGTTAGTTCCATTTGTACCATTAGTTCCATTTGTACCGTTGGTTCCATTTGTACCGTTGGTTCCATTTGTACCATTGGTTCCATTTGTACCATTGGTTCCATTTGTACCATTGGTTCCGTCTGTACCCGTATCACCCTGTGGAACACCATAAGTAAGGGTACATGCATTTGAATCAAGAGTAACTGTTGCCATTGAACCTGCAGCAAGAGTGTTTGTAATAGTGGTTGGTGTTTGTGTTCTATCATTACAAAGCCCCATGCCATCAGCTCCAGTTCCAGCATTGACACCATTAAATCCTATAGGGATTCCAAAGGTAAGATTACAAAGTAAAGGATCAAAAAATACAGATGCTTGTGTACCTGCAGTAAGATTATTCGTAAAAATCATAAGCATGTCTGTAATATTGTTACAAACACCAGTGCCATCCATTCCATCTTCACCACTTTCACCAGCTGGTCCCTGAGGTCCAGCTATAGCATCTGGGGTAAGTGGATCAGTTCCAAGCCCGCTTGAAACACTTACAAAAACACCGTTTACAAGAGTAGCTGTAGAATCAGTAAATGGATCTGTTGCAGTTACATTGCGAAAACCAGCTAATGCACTAGTAGTAGCAGTAGCTTTTACTTTCAATAAAGTATCATCGTCAATATTTTCTATACTGTTTATCTGAATAGTGCTGTCTCCAAATGATATATCAGTAAGAGAGTCAAATCCATTACCTAGAACAGTAAGAACTGTTTCAACACCGCGTGAAATAATTGAAGGAATAATTGCATCTATTCTAAATTCAGGTTTTGTATAAATTGTGGTTGTGGTTGTTTGAGAACCATCTACTGTAGCAGTTACACTATAGATTCCAGGTAAAAAACCTTTTACAAAGACATTTACTACCTTATAGTCTGTTCCTTCAATGATTAAAAATTGGTTTTGTTTCTTGTTTAAATTAAAAATTACTGGTTTGTTCTTTTTTGACTTTAGAATTCCATCTAATATTTGAGGATTGGTTTCAGCAGTTCGAAGATTTTTTATACTTAAAATCTTAAGCCCATCCATTGCAAGCGTATTTTCATCTATTCCAAGCCCACCTGACTCAGCTCCTGTAATTTCAACTGCTACTGACACTGCGTTTGCATTAATAATTACCTGTATAGGTGTCTTTCTGTTAAGTTCAATGTTATATCTATCCCGTCTAAACTGCGGCAATAAAATACTTGCCAGATTTTCCTGTGCAAGAAATGTTTTAACCTTAGCAGGCCCGTAGTAAAGTGCCTGTGCACCTGTTTGCGATAGCAGTATTGTGGACAGCATTACAATGCAAAATATTTTCTTAAGTAGTATCTTCATGTCAGTTTTTGTCCTCTGTTTATCTAATCTGAATCAGAACTGGACAATATTAGCATCTTAAAAATGCATTAAAGTATAAAATTTTTTTAATCTGGTATTTCAACTTTAAATAACCTTGCTTTAACTGTGCAGCCCCTTGAATATAGTTATAAAAGAAAGATATAGCTCTATCTGTGATTAAATCGGGCTAAGAAAAAGTGCAGTTTTTACAATTAGGGGAATATTACACTGGACACAATAAAATATTCAAAGAACAGTCATGCACAATAAATTTCAAAATATTTCAATCTTTATTTCTACATTTATATTTGTAGTTTTAATTGCTCAGTTACCGCAAAATGATTTGTTAGAATCAAACAATGATAATTCAAGTAATACTGAGCTTAAAGTTTCAAAAGACAATTGTTTAAATTCCTGTTTGAATGATGTTGAAAAAATTGCAAAATGTGATTCAAAAGATATTATTGAAAACTTTTTAATAGAAGATATATTTAAAAAATAAAACGGAGGCTTTCTTTCGCCTCCGTCGTTTTATTTACTTGTTCGGTTGATACCGGTTCTGTATAACCAGGCCGGATTACCTACACAAGCTGTACGAAAATAGACGCTCATTTAGTGTCCTCCTAATTGAGCCAGACATCATCGTCTTTACGAGACGCCATTGTCTACAACTTTAAAACTCTGGAAATAATTATATCAGATCTATTTAGGGGTGTATAAAGTTTTCGAGGATACAAGCGGGTGGCGCCAGAAGGGAAGGGTTCAGAGCGAGGAACTCTGTGACAAAGCTCTGAAGGGTACCTGCAGGCGACAGGACCCGCGCTGTAAAACAATATCCTCGAATGTTTTACAGACCCTCTATTTAGTTAATCAAGTAAACGACTGTTAAGGAGCACATAGCAAAATATTTATTTTTTATTAATAACATTTTTCATACGCCTGGCTTACAAGCCGTATAAAAAAAGTCAGCTCTAGTAAAATCTTGTTAAAAACATATTATTAAAAATTTGTTCCCATATTATTTGTAATTTTTTAATTTTTATTCTTACAAACCACAGGCAAATACCACAAGACAAATTCTTCTTGAACCATTAGAATTAATACTAATTTTTACTACGGGATTTTTATATCTGGCTTTAAAACCCAGATAAGGAGAGCTTTTATGACCAAAGTTCACAGAACAACACCGCGCTTATATAATCCATCTGCCACACAAGCAAAAACAATTCTAAAAGATGAAGAACCTGGTAAATTGCAAAAATTGCTAAGGCTTGCTCTTTTAGGACTGATTGGTTCAGGAATAACCGGCAATGGAGCTCTTACCTATATGAATCATTTAGAGCATAATCAATCAGTTAAAGAGTTAAACAAAGAAATAAGTCATCAAAGAAATTTGATAAAAGAACTGTCTGGTCGCATAACCCTTGATCACATTACTACTATTGCAAGCATGGTAAGTAAGTCCACAGTAAAAATTGAAGGTCCGGATTCTTTTGGATCCGGGGTAATAATATCTGACTTACATGGCAGAAAATATATTTTAACTAACGGTCATGTTATAGAAAATAATGATTTTCGTAATAATGAATTTAATGATGCTGTTTTTCACATAAAGCTTTACAACGGAAGTGATTTTACTAACCCTGTTGAATTTGACACTGCACCTGTAATACTCAGTAGCGGACAAAGAGCTTATTCTCCTCCTGAGGAATATGATCTTGCTCTTTTACAAATACCTGCAGATATAATTTTACCGCCAGAATCTACAGTACCAATGAGAGATTTAAATACTGATCCTCTGAATATTGGAGAATCAGTGATTACAGTCGGTAATCCTTTTGGAGAAAGCGATTCAATAAGTTTTGGAATTATAAGTCACGGTGACAGACAGTCAGCGCTGGATAAGGACCACCACATCCAAACAGATGCTGCAATTAACCCTGGTAATTCAGGAGGAGGATTATTTGATATGAAAGGAAGGCTAGCCGGCATAAATACATGGTCTTACAGAGGGGCAGGAGGGGTAGGCGGTTCAATAAGAATTGATTATGTGAAGATGATATTAGAAAAATGGGGTATTCAGATCGCGGCATAGGATAAACTATAATTATTTTTTTAATACATGCTAAATTTTAGATGTGAATATTGTTTTTATAGCTCCTGAATGCTTCCCATTTGCTAAAGTTGGCTCTCTGGCTGATTTTGTAGCTATGCTTTCTAAAGACATTGCACAGGAAGGCCATAACATAAAAGTATTTATTCCACGCTACGGATGCATCGACCCGTCTATAAATCACATTGAAAGAATACCTTCTGATTTTAAGATAACCATTAACAATTCTCAGATTTTAATTTCAGTATATAAAGGGATATTGCCTGATTCATTTGTAAGTATTTATTTTATTGAAAGTCAAAACAATTTCAGCAATTCAAAAGAAATATATCTGTCTGATCTTGCTGATGACGAGAGATTTGGGTTCTTTTGTCTTTCTACACTTGAGATCATTTCAAAATTAAATATTGATCCTGATATTGTGCATTTATTCAATTCCAGAACTGCACAAATTGTTTCTTTATTAAAAAGCAAGAACATAGAATATACAGGCTTAAATAAAACAGGTATTTTATTTACTATTAATAATTCATCTTCTGTAAAAGGCGAACTCTTAGCAAAAACTAAATCTGCAATTAATAATTCTGATTTTATTACTGCAACTTCTGAGGTTTACGCTGAAGAATTAATTCGTGATTCATATAAAGATGGGTTTTCTGAAACTCTTGTACAAAAGAAAGGGCAATTTTATGGAATAAACAGCAGCCTTGATGAAACAATTTATAATCCTGAGATTGATAAGGATATAGCACAACCATACTCTAAAAACTATTTTTCAGCAGGAAAAAGGAAATGCAAGGAAGATCTCCTGGAGTTAATTGAGTTTGAGAGTAACAGCCAGTTACCTTTATTTGGTATAGTTACAAGACTTTCTACAGACAAAGGTTCAAATGTTCTAGTAAATGCTCTGCCGCAAATTGCTCATTTAAATGTTCTTCTGGTATTGCTTTGCAAGGGTGATTCTTCATATGAGATGGAGTTAAATAAGCTTGCTTCTAAATATAAAAATATAAAAGTAAGTACTGCCTTTAATCATATTCTTTCAAAAAAAATATACGCTGGATCGGATTTTTTTATTTGTCCAAGCGAGCAAAATTCAGCCGGGGAATCAGTTTTAGCAGCTATGAAATATGGCGCTGTTCCAATTGCATTTAATGCCGGTGCTATAAAGCAAATAATAAAAGACATATATATAAACACTGAGGGTAACGGGATTACATATAATGAAAGTACAAAAGAAGATTTGTTTGAAGCTACAAACAGAGCATTACAACTATATAAAAATAAAGAAAAATGGACATTGTTAATTAAAAATGCAATGAACTTTGATTCAAAAGAGTTTGCAACTGCTAAAAAATACATGAAATGTTACGAACATATACTGGAAAAAAGAACTAGTACTTCTGTTAAACCAGAGCTTCCTGCAAATCTTTATCAATGAATAGATTACCAGGTGCTTCTTCTGGCAAAATAAGTAGTAGATATTCTTAAAGGAGAAAAAATGGATAAAACAAATGAAAAATTAATTAAAGCTTTAAATCAAGACTTGGAAAAAGAAATGGCTGGAATAGTCAGGTATTTGCATCATTCATTTATTGTTTTTGGACCAAATAGAGGGCCACTGGTACAGATGTTTAGATCACAAGCAAATGAATCCATGGCACATGCTATCCAGTTAGGCGAAAAAATCACTGCTCTTGGCGGTCATCCTACAGTAAAAGTAGATCAGGTTTTTGAACCGGGACATCAGACAGTAGAAGATATGCTATCTGAAGATTTAAAAGCCGAAAAGCATCAGTTAGAACTTTATACACAACAACTCAAAGAGTTTGGAGAATATAATTTACCGATGAAGCTGATGTTAGAACAAATAATAGTCAGTGAACAAACCCACGTAGAAGAAATGGAAAAGTATCTCAGAACCTCTAATAAAGATCTAATGGTAATGGACGGATACAAACGAAAAGGATAGGTTTACCGTCCGCTCAATACCCTAGCTGCAGATTCAAAAAGATTTTCCAGGGACATTTGAAATATATTGTTTTCCTTAATAAGGTTTGTTGTTTCTTTATCTTCTATGGATTTACTGTTTAATGCCTTAGCAAGATTTGCTCTAATATCCAGTAAATTACCTAGCTTTGTAAATTCGTTTGCTTCATCTATCTTAAAGCTGACACACAGTTCGTGATCTGTAATTTGCAGATCATTTTCAGTGATTTTTTCAGCAGCATTCTCTTCAGTAAGCTCAACTTTCATACCTGGTATAAGAAATGCCCTCATATTAAGTTCTTTATCTATCTGCTCATCAAAAAAAATAAGTTCATGACTTTCTACAAGTTCTTGTCCTTTTTCTTTAGCTTTTAAAAGCAGATCTACTTCATCCACATTCTGGGCACGTTCTGCATAGTCCATAATAAACTTGCCAATTTCTTCAGATATATGATCTGATTCGTTTTTTGCACTTAAAATATTTTTATTATTAAAATAAACATCCTTAAAAATTGAAATGAGCCTCTGTTCAATTTTCTTTTTTTGTTCAGGTGTAAGACTTGGTTGTTTTATGCCTGGCATAATTGAAGATAAGACGATGTTGTTTTAAGATGTGTTTCTTTGAATTTTAAACCGTCATATTAAGGCATAATTCAGGGTTTAAGTCATTTTGTATTAGTAAGTTAAAGTTCTAGTACATTGTCAATTAAGTTTCTTAACTTAGTTTCCTTGAAGGGTACCTGCAGGCGACAGGACCTGCAGTGAAGGAATAAGGAATGTTGATTAATTTATTTGACATTCTACTAGTGTACAAGTTCATCATCAAAGTCAAGTTTGCTTAATGACTCTATATATACATCACTCAATTGCTCTGAGCTAAGTTTTTTAAATTGCTCCCAGATATATTCAACTTTATGTTTATCAGTTAGTAGCGATGGGAATGCTTCAATGCATTGTTCAACTGTAGGGAAATATCTAAAACATGAAATGGCTTGTATTAAATCAAACGCTTCTAAAATATCTGAGCTGTAATTGAATCTTTTAACTGACTTACTGGCTGCATCAAAAAATTTAGCAAGAAGTTCTATGGTGTCTTTTGAGGCTACTTGGTTTATAAATGGATTCATCTCTTATATCTCTATCCTGACGTATTCTTTTAAAGAAGTTTCAAATTAATTTACTGAACTATACACTTTCAAATATATATTTTTAACCAATTCTTTGTCAATGCTTAACCTTAATTTAAAATAAAAATTTGATAAAATTTATTTCATATTTTGTCTTAATTTCAGCTTTCTTAACATTAAAAATGCTTTATTTAGCCTTTAGAGTGCTGCTAACTAGGGGTTTATCAGCCATTAAGCTTTTACCATCAATATACTCAGGACTTTGTAAATTAAAAATATCAAGAATTGTAGGGAAAATATCTATAATTTGAGGAGTATGTAGGTCAAATTTCCCATTATATTGTCCGCTTATTGCTAAGATTCCTTCTTTTACATGATTTCCTGCTGAAAGAGGATGTGCATCATGAAAAAGTTCCTTTTCTCCAAGCCCACCAAAAAGATAAAGGTCGGTCTCTGGAATAATTATTAAATCAGGTATCTTGCTTAATTCAGGTCCGTTAAAAATATCTTCTTTTCTAAATATGGATTTAATGAATGGTTTTCCTGAAAATGGATCTCTTACATTACGTAACTTTTCAATTATTTCATTTTTTAAGTTCTCTGCTTCGCTTAACGGTACAATTCCTTCTGCTTCTCTTCCAATAATGTTTAACTGGATGGTGCCATAAACTGTTCCTATTCCAGCAAATGCTCTTGTTTCAGTGTAATTTATGGGATCATATTGTGCTCGTGGAACTATAACTCTTTGATCCATATCTTCTTCTCTTTTTACTTTTATTCTGTTTTTTAGTCTTGCCAGTGCATCTATTTTATTAACCATTTTTACTGCTGAGCTTTTTACTGTGGTTCTTATTTGCGTACCGATATCTGATTTCACTTTAAGATATCCGTTTTCCTGAAGCCAAACACTGACTGACATTCTTCTCTTAACCGGTCCGAAGCCGTGATCACTTACAAGCATAAATGTAGTATCGCTGCCTGCTTTGTCTTTTATTTGTCCTAGATATTTATCAAGATTTCTATAAAACTCCCAGGTTTTTTTCATAACCGGGTTTTCAGACTCATAATCAAAAGTAGCAATCTGAGGCCAGAAGCTGTGCTGAATTATGTCTGTAGTTTGAAAATGAACCATAAAAAAATCAACTGGTTCAGTTTCCAGCATATATAATGCTGCTTCACCAACCTTTGTAGTAATGTCAATTAAATTATTTAAAAAGTCCACATCTTTAGTTCCCTGCCTGTCGAATGTACGAAGGCAAATCGGATAGTCTCCTAATTTTTCAATTAGTTTTTGTCCAAGATCTGGTGGATAAGTAAAAACTTTTTTATTGCTGGGTCTTTCCCATCCTGAAACAATAAATCCATTTACCTCAGGAGGCGGATAATTTATAGGCACATCTATAACACCTACTTTATATCCGTTATTTGAAAGTACTTTCCAGAGAGTATCTACCTGGATAGAATTACTGGTAGTAAGTGTAGGTTTATATGTCCCTTCCTGATACTGATAAAAATCAAAGACTCCGGTTTTTCCTGGATTACAGCCTGTCATAAATGCAGTCCACGCTGGTGGTGTAACAGGCGGAACAGTAGATTCTAAATTCGCATGTGATCCTTTTTCAAGCAAATCTTTTAAATTCGGCATAATGCCGGATTCAGCAATGGGTTTAAGGTTTGACCAGACTCCGCCATCAAAGCTGACAATCAGTACTTTTGGAGATGCATTTACCATAGAAACTTTATAATATCAGATCGGTTAAATTTTCACCGCTGTAAACCGTATTGTCATCCTGAGGAGCTTTAGCGACGAAGGATCTATTAACGTTAGGAGATCCTTCGCTGGAGTTTACACTGAGCGAAGCGAATGTGCTCAGGATGACATTTGTCAATGTCACTTTAGGTGACTTAGTTTGCATAAATATTTATGGTTGCTTTTTCTTTTTTGTGCGTGGTGTTTTGTTCTTTTTTTACTTTCAAAACTCTGTCAAACACTGTGTCAACATGTTTAAGAAGTTTTTCAGCTTTAAAACATTCTTCTATTTCAGCTATTGGCAAGTGCTTTAAAACTTCTTTATCAGCTAAAAGATTTTTTTTAAAGTTTCCTTCTTTTTTATTCCATGCTTCATGTGCATTTTTTTGAACAAGCTTATATGCATTTTCTCTTTCAAGTCCACTTTCTATAAGTTTAATTAAAACGGTCTGTGAAAAAGCCATACCGCCGAACTTGTTCATGTTTTCTTTCATATTTTCAGGATAAACATTCAAATCGCTAATTATTACATTTATCCGATCAAGCATAAAATCAATCAGTGTAGTTGAATCAGGAAAAATAATTCTTTCAACTGAACTATGGCTTATATCTCTTTCATGCCAGAGAGGAATATTTTCCATGGCACTAAGTGAATAAGATCTTACAAGCCTTGCCAACCCGCATAAATTCTCCGATCTCCAGGGATTTCTTTTATGCGGCATTGCTGAGCTGCCTTTTTGATTTGAATAAAACGGTTCTTCCACTTCAAGAACTTCAGTCCTCTGAAGATGCCTGATTTCAGTAGCAACTTTTTCAATTTCAGTAGCAATGAGCGCAAGCTCACTTAAATAATGTGCATGTCTGTCCCTGCTTATGATTTGTGTAGAGATTGGGGCAGATATTAATCCAAGTTTACCAGCAGCAATTTCCTCAACTTTTGGATCAATATTTGAATAAGTACCAACTGCTCCGGAAAACATTGCAATACTTACTTCAGATACAGCTTCTTTAAATCTTTTTTGTGCTCTTTCAAGTTCCTCATAAAATGCAAGTAATTTTAAGCCAAATGTTGTAGGCTCTGCATGCACACCATGAGTTCTTCCGATACAAATAGTGTCTTTATATTGAAGGGCTTTATTCTTTAAAGTTAATAAGAATTTATTAATTCCTTCAAGGATTTTTTCTCCTGATTGTTTCAAGAGAATTGCAAAAGAAGTATCTATCAGATCGGAGCTGGTCATTCCCATGTGCAAATATCTGCCTTCAGGTCCGATTGATTCAGTTAAACAAGTTAAAAAAGCAATTACATCATGATGAACTTCTTTGTCAATTTCTTCAATTCTATTGATGTTAAACTTTGCTTTTTCTTTAATCTTCAATAGAGCATCTTTAGGGATTTTATTAAGTTCAGCCAGGGCTTCTGCTTGTGCAATTTCAACCTGTAACCAAATATTATATTTATTTTCTTCTGACCAGATACTTTCCATCTCAGGCCGTGTATATCTTTTTATCATTTTTTTATTTATATAGCTCAAGACAAGCTTGAGCTTCTCTTAGTCAATTCTACTCGATTGATCGGATTTGACTGGTTTATCCAGCAAATCCTACATGCTGCAAGTTAGTTGGTATACACACTAATCGGGCTCGTTCGAGGAGATTTTCGAAAAATAGCAGAGTGAAAATTGACTTTTTAAAGTAATTTAAATTTTTTGGCTTTCTGATTTACTTATTACTACAAGGTCATTTATTTCACCATTTACACCGTTAATCTGAGAATCAAACTGCATTTGTTTTGCAATTATTGCTCTTACTTTATAACCAATTGAACTTTGATCCCTGTTATGAGTATCCATATATTCTTCATTAAATAGCTGAGATTCTTCATAGTTAATTCCGTCATTTGCCATATCACCATATTGTTCTCTTATTATGTCAAGGAATTGCTCATATGAAATCCCTTCATTTCTTGGTGTATCTTCATTATCAGGAGGAAGAGAACCAATCCCTGCATTTATTGCATCAGAAAGATTACTTCCATCAGCATTAATAACACCGTTAAACGACTTAAAGAAATTTCTAATAAGAACAATATCATATAGCTCATTTGAAAGCCTTTGCTTGTTATTTCTTAAGGTCTGCAGCTCATATCTGGCCGCATTAATTCTTACTTGTGTTAGTGGATTTTTCCCCATAAATTTAATACCAATGTTACTCAAAGAGCAGCTAAAATCTACAGGATAATAGTTATAGTTAGTTTAAATACCTGTTTTTTTAATTAGAAGCAAGGGATTCATAGGCTTATTTCTATTTATTGTGCCCCTAAATTAACTAAATCTTAAACTTCATTATCTTCTTGCAAATTAAAATCCGCAGTAATAAAGCGACTTCCCTAAAATCAGCTAACCCGGCAGCAAGCTACCGGGTTTTACGCCGATTTTTGCTTTCAGCACCAGTCGTCGCTGCTAAGGAAGTCGCTTTGAACTCGCTCGCTCCTATCTCTGGGAGCAAGCTCCCGAGTTTTTCGCTTCGCTCGTATAAACACTAAGTAAGTTCTATCTGATGCTGTACACTAATACACCGTCAACTAAATAAATAATTAAGTGTCCCATTCACTGGGGGGTGACGCCGGAAGGGAGGTACTGTTTTATAAGTGTTATTTTTATTATTTGTGGGTATATTTACCGTAATGTTACTTAGATTAATTTTTGTATTATTTACTTTAGCTTTTATAACTTATACATGGCTCCATGCAGATAAGGTTAATTCAAAAATTATAAATGAATCTGATTTTTCATATATAAAGTAATAAAACATATAAGATACAGCCTACTTGCTTAAAACCATACAAAGCTACTTAGACCTGTAAGTACAAAGATTTAATGAAGATATACACGAAGTAGATAAAAATAACCTGCTTTTCAAGAATGAAGGTTTCGTTCATAGAAATGACTTCTGTAATGATACATGCTCTATAGAGATGGCTGATGTTGAAAAAAACGCTCTTTGCCCACTAGAAGTGGCAGATTCGCACAATGCAATAACTATGATTTTGACAAATGAAGTGCTTTTATAGAGGGGTTTTTGCTCTGAACTCATAGGCTGTTTCACTCTTAATTTCATACCCCCTCTCCCAAATTAGCTATGGTACGAGATATAATCTCATAGCAGGAACAGAGTAAAAGAGTAAAAAAGGAGAAATGATCATATGGTAACAAAGAAAAAAAGCACAAGAAAACCTAATGCAGCATTCATGAAACCACTTAAACCTGATAGTGCATTAGCAGAAGTTGTTGGAGATAAGCCCATTCCAAGAACAGAGATCACAAAAAGACTTTGGGTTTACATAAAGAAGAATAAACTTCAAAACCCCAAGGATAGAAGAAAAATTGATGCTGATGAAGTTTTAAAAGCAATCTTCAATGGCAAAAAACAAGTTAGCATGTTTGAAATGACAAAATTAATTGCAAAACATGTAAGCTAGTTTTTGAGAATCAAAAAAATTAAACCAGAGAGCTGTGAAAAGTTCTCTGGTTTTTTTATAGGCTACAAAGGTGTACTGGATCTGTCAGCAATTCATTTAGTGCACTCTCATAAATGTTTTGGTCAATCTCACCAAGAAATTCTTTTTCTACTTTCCCGCCAGGACACAATATTCCAACCTTCGGCACTGTAGACTTATTTTTATTAAAGAAATCAATTATGCCGTATTCTTGGGCTTTTGATTTTGCTTCTTCAATCGAAGCTCTTGAAGTAATATCCAGTGTAATAAAGGTCACTTTCCCATTAAAGTTATTTTCAAGATTTTCAACAACTGGTTTTAATTTTTGGCAGGAATGACATGATTCTGCAGTAATAGTTACAAATAAGGGATTATCACTGCTTGCAAATGCAGATGGAACATTAAAGGACATAGAAAATGTCAGAATAACTATTAATATTAAAAATATCTTTTTCATATTCTGTGTCCTTTAATTTAAAATCTGATTGAATCCTTTTTCATTTCTGGTGGTATTTGGGTTATAGGGTTTAAACTGTGGTTTGTTTCCAGAAGTATTATTTACATCAGCTACATTACTGCACAGGATTTGATTGTCTCCAGAACATCGTGAAATGATATAGTAACCAAGAGCAGAAACCGGCTGACCATAAGTCCAGAACTTAAGTTCATTTGGTCTGCCTGAATGATTACTTTCATCTGGCCTTCCAGATATAACTACTTCTTCAGGTCTCCCGCCAATTACTTCCATCTCTTGTGACTCATTAGGTCTTCCAGGGCCAAGATCTGCCAGTTTAAAATTACTGGACAGATTACAATAAGTATTTGAAATCAGGTAATTTAGTGATTCTTTATAGATTTCTTTAGGTTGTGAGCCAAGAAGATTTTTTTCAGGAGAAAGACCACTGGTGCAAAATATTGCAACTCTGGGAAAAGCATTTCTGTTAGCATTTAAAAAATCGCTTAGACCATATTGTTTAGCAAGATACTCTGCTTCTTTTGTACTCTCTTCATCTGTAAGATTTAGTTTTATAAATGTTACAGAGCCTGCATATTCGTTTTTTAGTTCTTCAATTGTCGGCTTAAGTAACTTACATGCAAAACACCAGTCAGTTGATATTTCAACAAATAGTGGTTTTTCATCAGAATAAGCATATGCGGCCTCGTAAGAATTTAAAAACAGAAGGCTGCTAAATGCCAATGTTAAAAATATTTTTTTAAAGTTCATGATTCCTTGAATACTATTCTAGAGCACACCTTTGGGCTCTGCAACTGGTTTTACTATATGCGGATTAAATAATGATTATGGATGGTTAAGGACAACCCTAGCTGACGTAATGGCATGCCAGAGAACCTGTGTATCAGTGGAACACCGGTTCGATTAAAATTTCCTAACTGACCCTGTAACCACTCCAACTATCTTAAATTCACTTTCAGGATAGATATCTTTATAATTTGGGTTTGCTGGTTTAAGGTAAGATTTATTACCTTTTTTTCTCAGATATTTAACTGTATATCCGCCATCTACAATTGCAACCACTATTAATCCATGTGTAGGTTGAAGTTTTGTATCCACCAAGATTAAATCACCATCATATATTCCTGCATCAATCATTGAATCTCCTGAGACACGAAGCATAAAAGTTCTTTCATCATTTGCCCGCATATAATTTTCAAAGTCAAATACTTCATAAGTATCTTCTGCTGTAGCAGGTGAGCCGGCTGGAATCCTGGAATCAAATATTTTTAATCCAAAAAGTTTTTTATCTAAATACGTGAAGCTGTCTATTTTTTTTATAATTCCTTGAAACATAAGTGCCTCCAGATAATGTTGAACTGAATTATGAAATTTATAACCAAGGTCTTCTGCAATCTGACGCATAGAGGGCAAAGGACTCTTATGATATTGTTTCTTTAGAGCATTAAGAAAATCGTTCTGGTTTTCTGTAAGTTCTATTGCCATATTTATTTTTCACTATATCATTAAAGGATTTGTCCAGTTTACCTGGCAAATCCGATCAAACGTAAATGATTGACCAATGGAAGGTTCAGCTTGTCTGAACCATATAAACAAAAGACTTGTACAAATGTACAAATGTTCCCACAGGGGCTTACTGTAGTAAGCCCTACAAAATCAATCAAAAACCTTAATGCTGGTAAACGTTTCTATATTCCCGTATTTTTCATTTATCTCATAATAATCCTTGTCATTGCCAAGACCGTTTACTGTGATTTTATCTTTTCCGATTTTACCGTTCCCGGATAAAAGATATACATTACTTCCTTTAATTATTTTGTCCTGCCCATTAAGTTCAAGTGAATAGTTTGAATTTCCAATCATTCCTTTTACATTCTTTAAAAAGATTTTGTATTTTACATTAATATTATCTACTTTATCGTTTACATTTATTTCACTAGGAAGACCTAAAATATCTCCAAAACCAAAAATGCTTGGAGACTTCATTCTTCCGCCTACTCCCAGCCCTAACGCTTTCTCCCCATCTATTTTTACCAGTAAGAGCATCCCATCGTATTGTTCGTTTCCTGAAAAAATAAAATTTTTTCCTATCAAGCTATCTGTTCCTATTGAAATGTTTTGCTGAATTCTTAGCTTTCCTGGAATTGCAATGGTTCTTGTAATAAATGCTTTATGGAACTTCCGCGGAATGTTGCTGTGATTAAGACATCTTACTACTGATGGTGCAGGGAAATAATAAGCAGCTACTTCAGTAGGTGTATCAAGTTTAAGTGGTTTGGAATATACTTCTTTTTGACTTGTAATAAAAAACAACAATACAAGAAATATATAAATTGCAGTCTGTTTTTTAATTTGTAAGCTTTTACAAATAATCATAATAATATTCATATTCAAGCATATAATTAAAATAAGCTCAAGCTCAAAAAAGAAATGAAATTAGGTATTCCAAAAGAAATCACAGAAAATGAAACAAGAGTAGCTCTTGTTCCTGTCAGCGTTAAAAAACTAGTAAAAAACGGTCTTGAAGTTTTAATTGAAAGCAGTGCAGGAATAAATTCGTCATTTTCAGATAAAGAATATACAGAATCTGGTGCAAAAATTATTCCTGATGCAAAGACGCTTTATTCTTCAGCAGACTTAATTATAAAAATTAAAAAACCAGAGCCAAACGAAATTGATTTAATGCGAGAAGAAATTACTTTAGTTTCAATGTTAATGCCTTCAATAGATCTTGATACCTTAAAAAATTTAACAGCTAAAAAAATCTCCGTTTTTTCACTTGAAAGTATTCCAAGGATTACCAGAGCACAAAGCATGGATATATTAAGTTCTATGAGTACAGTAAGCGGATACAAAGCAGTTCTTATTGCAGCTAATTCACTGCCTAAATTTTTCCCAATGTTAATGACTGCAGCAGGTACTGTTGCTCCGGCAAAAGTATTTATTATAGGTGCAGGAGTTGCAGGCTTGCAGGCAATTGCTACAGCCAGAAGATTAGGTGCTATTACTGAAGCATTTGACACACGGTCTGTAGTAAAAGAACAGGTTGAAAGCTTAGGTGCCAGATTTGTAGAACTGGATCTTCAAGGTGAGCAAACTGAAGGTGAAGGCGGCTATGCAAAACAAATTTCAAAAGAACTTCATGACAGAGAGCTTGAATTAATTAGTAACCATGTTAAAAAATCAGATGTTGTTATAACCACTGCACAGGTCCCCGGCAAAAGAGCTCCGATTTTAATTACTGAGCTAATGGTAAAAGACATGAAGCCAGGATCTGTAATAATTGATCTGGCGGCTGATCAGGGTGGAAATTGTGAGATTACAGAACTAGGAAAAAGTGTAGTAAAACATGCTGTAAACATTTGTGGGTTTTTAAATTTACCTGCAACAATGCCAAACCATGCCAGTCAGATGTTTTCTAAAAATATGGAAAGCGTAATTTCACATCTGGTAAAAAATAATGAGTTTAATTTTGATCTCAATGATGAGATAAATAAGGGTGCTTTAATTACTCACAAAGGAGTAATATTGCAGGAGAGTATAAAACATCTTGTATCAGGCATACATTAACGTGTAGGGGCAGACCTGTGTGTCTGCCCGATGGAGAGAAAATAAAATGGCATTTGGAGAATTTTTAATTACAATTTATATTTTTGTGCTGGCAGTATTTGTAGGTTTTGAGGTTATATCAAAAGTACCGCCTACTTTGCATACTCCTCTAATGTCAGGCTCAAATGCTATTTCAGGAATTACAATCGTAGGAGCTTTAATTGCCACCGGGGACAATAATACTTCGACTACATTAATCGGCATTATTGCAGTAGTATTTGCCACCATAAACGTAGTCGCTGGTTATGCTGTTACTGACAGAATGTTAAAGATGTTCAGGAAAAAATGAACCGGCGGTGGGGCGTATCGGCGAACCGGCGAAAGGACAAAAAACTTTAAATGCAAGAAAATCTAATAAATCTATCTTATCTAATTTCAGCTGTGCTTTTTATTATCGGGTTGAAGATGTTAAGCTCGCCAAAAACTGCAAGAGCCGGTAATTTTTATTCTGCACTTGGAATGTTAATTGCAATTGTTGCTACTTTATTTGAAAAAGAAATTATAAGTTATCAGTTCATAATCATTGGTTTATTAGTTGGTTCAATAATTGGCGCTTTCATTTCAGTCACTGTAAAGATGACTGAAATGCCGCAGATGGTTGGTCTTTTAAATGGCTTCGGAGGATTAGCTTCTACATTGGTAGGAGTTGCTGAGTATATAAAACAATACCCGAATTTAAATTTTTATGAAACCTCGACAATAATTCTTACCATAGCTATAGGTGCAATTACTTTTTCTGGAAGTATGGTTGCATATGGAAAGTTGCAGGGAATAGTCAGTGGTCAGCCGATTACTTATCCGTTTCAAAAGATATTCAATTTACTTCAGTTTCTTGTAGTCATAGGCGGGAGCATTTTTCTTTTATTCCACCCGGAAAGTTATATTTGGTTTATTGTAATTGGAGTAATTGCATTTATCCTGGGTATTCTTCTTGTTCTGCCAATAGGCGGAGCAGATATGCCTGTTGTAATTTCACTTTTAAATTCATATTCAGGAATGGCAGGTTGTGCTGCTGGTTTTGTTTTATCAAATTACTGTCTCATTATTACAGGAGCTTTGGTGGGAGCATCCGGAATTATACTTACACAAATTATGTGCAAAGCAATGAATCGATCACTTACAAATGTAATGTTCGGCGCATTCGGTAAAAAAGTAGAGGAAGCTTCTTCGGTTGGGACCAGTAAGCAGATAGCTGTTCAAGGTTATACACCAGATGATGCATCTATAGTGCTTGAAAGTGCCAGCCTGGTAATTATAGTTCCTGGATACGGACTAGCTGTAGCTCAAGCACAGCACAATGTAAGAGAACTTGCAGAAATCTTAGAGAAAAAAGGTGTGGAAGTAAAATATGCAATTCACCCTGTAGCAGGAAGAATGCCAGGTCATATGAATGTGTTACTTGCAGAAGCAAATGTTCCTTATGACAAGCTCTATGAAATGGATGCAATAAATCCTGAGTTTGAAAGAGCAGATGTAGCACTAGTAATAGGGGCAAACGATGTTACAAATCCTGCCGCAAAAAACAATTCAAAAAGTCCCATTTACGGCATGCCAATACTTGAAGTAGAAAAAGCAAAAACAATAATTTTTTTAAAACGCTCAATGGCACCAGGTTTTGCAGGGATAGAAAATGAACTTTTTCTACTGCCAAAAACTATGATGCTTTTTGGTGATGCAAAAGATACTGTGGTAAAACTGGTTAATTTGTTGAAATAGTAAAAATTTGACATTTATACTTACTTATAGGAAAATACAAAGCTATGAGTTACGAAAGAATACAACCAACAACTAATCTAGCAAATACATTTGCAATGCAAATGCTTGCTGCTCAAAGAGTAAGCAGACAACAGCAAGAAGATAAGGCAAAAGTTATGCCGGTACAAAGGGTATCAAGGGATTTATCCGGCAGAGTAGTTGATGAGGCATCATTTAATCCTGTATATAGAGAACTTGCCGCAAGAACCAGGCTTCAAAGAAATCAAAATAGATTTGTAATCTCTGCCTGACTTTTCATTTTCATTTACTTATAAAATCTATCTGTTATTTGTATGGCAAAGTATGGCAAAACTAAAATTAATTTCTTGGAACGTAAACGGAATAAGAGCTCAGCAAAAAAAAGGATTTGTCGAATGGCTAACAAAAACAAGTCCGGATATTCTATGTGTTCAGGAAACTAAGGCTCATATTGAGCAGCTAAATAACGAACTTATTAATCCTGACGGCTATAAATCTTTTTGGTCAAGCGGAGAAAAAAAAGGCTATAGCGGAGTTGCTACCTTTACAAAAAAAGAACCAAAAAAAATCGAATCTGGCCTTGGAGTAAAAAAATGTGACAGTGAAGGGAGGATTTTAATTACTGACTATGATGATTTCATCTTATTTAATATTTATTTCCCAAATGGACAAAGAGACCAAGAAAGATTAAATTACAAGATGGGATTTTACGATGAGTTTTTAAAATATATTGATGACTTAAAAGAAAAAGGTAAAAAAATAATTGTATGTGGTGATGTAAACACTGCTCATAAAGAAATAGATCTGGCTCGTCCTAAAGAAAACATAAATACAAGTGGGTTTTTACCCATTGAAAGGAAATGGATGGATAAGCTTGTAGAACATGGTTACATAGATACTTTTAGAGAGTTTAATAAAGATAGCGGACACTACACTTACTGGGACCAGATTACAAGAGCCCGCGAAAGAAATGTAGGATGGAGGATTGATTACTTTTTTATTTCGCCAAATCTAAGAAAAAATTTAAAAAGCGCATTTATAATGTCAGATGTAATGGGTTCAGATCATTGTCCACTTGGAATTGAGATAGAACTATGAAGATATTAATAACAGGCGGAACAGGTTTTATAGGAAAAGCTCTAAGGAAAGAGTTGATTTTTAATAATCATGAGCTAACTATACTAAGTCGATATAAAAGAGAGGGCAGTGAGAAACTAAAATTTATATCATGGCACTGGAAACATCCAAAAGATTTGACAGAAATAATAGATGGAATGGATATTGTAATTAATCTTGCAGGTGAGTCTGTTGCAGGTAAAAAATGGACACCTGAACAAAAAGAAAAATTAAGAAGAAGCAGAATAGAAACTACAAAAGCAATTGTAGAAGCCATTAACAAATCAACAAAAAAACCAAAAAAATTAATCAGTGCATCAGCTGTCGGGATTTACGGCGACAGAAAAGATGAAAAAATTATCGAGGATTCTATTTTAGGATCTGATTTTTTAGCATCTATATGCAAAGACTGGGAACTTGAAGCAAGAAAAGTAGAGACTTGCCGTGGCACGTCTCTTGTAATCCTAAGATTTGGAATTGTTCTTGGAGCAAATGGCGGTGCACTAGAAAAAATATTGCCTCCATTTAAGATGTTTATTGGCGGTCCATTAGGAGCAGGGAAACAGTATATGTCATGGATAGCACTTGATGATGTGGCTGGAATAATTAAATATGCTATTGATAATGATCATATTTCAGGAATATTTAATGCAACAGCACCAAATCCAGTAACAAATAAAGAGTTTTCAAATGTACTTGGAAAGATTTTAAACAGGCCATCGTTTATGCCAGTACCTGCATTTGCACTAAGGTTTTTAATGGGAGAAATGGCAGATATTGTACTCACAGGGCAAAAAGTTTTACCGGAAAGAGTACAAGCAGCAGGTTATGAATTTAAATATGAAAAACTAAGAGATGCTCTTAAAAGTATCTTAAAAGAATCAGCAGCGGGAAGCCCGAGCTTGTCGAGGACTATATAAAAAAGTTGCCGCGAGGCAGATTTGAACTGCCGACACAAGGATTTTCAGTCCTCTGCTCTACCAACTGAGCTATCGCGGCAAACGACAGAATATTTATAGCACCTTTTTCATTATAAAAAATTGTATCCCTAATTTCTTATTATTTTTCTTATTTGTTTTACTTGTCAAAGTCAAACCGGCAGATTTTCCTTATCTGTTTCTTTCGCAAATAAACTTACTATTGCATGATTTTGATTCTCAAAAATCATTTATTCATCAAACGGTCAATCTCTTCTTTTCTATCAATTTATTATTTATTAAGTTATGAAAAACAAAATTTGGTGTCAACAGCTTCATGCAGCTTAAATGAGAACATTGAACCTTCACATCACATGGCTGGCATGGTAATAGCTGATTTAACCTAAGAGGAAATACTGATCGTCCGATGGGAAGCCATTTTTCAGGTCTTGTTGGTCCATATAAAACATAAGTAGGTATTCCTGAAGCTGCTGCCAAATGTGCATTTCCTGAATCTGTAGAAATTGCCAGATCAAGTCCTTTATAAACCGAATAGCATTCTCTTAAATTAGTTAATCCGCACAAATCAAGAAATTTAAATTTTTTTCTATTCTCACAAAGTTTAATAATCTCCTCATAGACTAATTTATCTGATTTAGCTCCTGTAAAAACAAACTGTGCTTCATATTCTTTAAATAAATAATCCATAAGCTTTGCAAAATACCTTTTAGGCCATTGTTTATATGGATGTGCACTACTAGCATGAATAAGAACTTTTGGTTTGTAACGATCGAGCCTGACTAAAAATCCATTAGCTTTGGATTTTTCAAAATCTGTCGGGAAAATTTCAGGGCTGTACCTGTAAGGTTCAATTCCAATTACCCTTAAGCAGTTTAAATAATTATCTAATTCATGAATATTTTTGTCGTATTTTACTGGATGTGTTAGTAGAAAAGAGCGAAGTTCAGTATTAAATCCTACTTTATACTTAATACCTGAAAGTGCTGCTAGAAGTGCACTTGAAAAGGAACGTTTTAAAACAAATGCGAGATCGTAATTTTCACTACGTAAACCCTTGGCACAATCTATAAATGAATTATATGTTGTATAAGTCTCGCCCTTTCGCCGGCTCGCCTCATTGCCGGTTCGTTCATATTTATGAAATTTAGAATTGTCATAGTAAAAAATATTATTTAAATCTGGATTTCCTTCAAGGATTTCCCCGCTATTTGGTGATACCAGAATATCTATCTGCACATCTGGGAAATGTTTTCTGACATTTTTTATAAAAGGGATGGTAAGAACTGTATCGCCGATAAATCTGTAGCGAAGGATTAAAATTTTTTTTATGGTTTTTGTATCTAACATTTTTATACGTGAATTGCTTCTCCTAGACAATCCTCTAATGCTTCTAACAGAACCTCAGAATATGTGGGATGGGCATGAATTGAATTTATGACTTCCTCTACGGTAAGTTCATTTTGCATGGCAATAACAATTTCATGTATGAGATTTGATGCTTCAGCTCCAATTATATGAGCTCCAAAGATTTTTTTTGTTTTTTCATCCATTAAAACTTTTGCAATGCCTTCTGTAAGCCCGCTGGCTTTAGCTTTTCCGCTTGACAGAAATAAATATTTCCCAGTTTTATAAGAAACATTACTATCTTTAAGTTCTTCTTCGGTTTTTCCTACAAAAGCAATTTCCGGATATCCAAATATACATGAAGGAATGACTGAGCCTGTGAACTCCCTGTTATTTCCGTTATTCCCGCAAATATTTGCTGCCACTGTACGTGCCTGATAGCTTGCAGTATGTGCAAGCTGTGGGAATTTAGTTACATCTCCAATTGCCCAGATATTATGGACATTAGTTTTTAAAAACTTGTCGACTTTAATATAGTCCGGCAGTTCTAGTTCTACTTTACATTCAGCTAGTCCAAGGTTCTGCGTATTTGACTCTCTTCCAACAGAAATTAATACCTGATCAAATTCTTCTCTTATTTTTTCTGAAATCTCTGTGCTTAAAAACTCAACAACTACCGAATCAGATTTTTTTTCAATAAATTTTGTAGCGAAGTTTGGTTTAAGATTTATCCCTCTGCGCTTCAGGCTGCGGACAAGATTTTCAGAAATTTCAGAATCAAGTATCGGGCATATTTTTTCTTTAATTTCAGAAATTGTAACTGTTGAACCAAGAAGATTATAAATCCTTGCAAACTCAATCCCTATGGGACCTGAACCAATAACTAGAAGATTTTTAGGAACAGCGGGAATATTCCAGATATGGTCGCTTGAAACAATTAGCTTTCCATCAAACTCAAACCCTGGAATTGATTTTGGTCTTGATCCTGTAGCAATTATTATTTCATCTGCAAATATGACCTGATTTCCGTCTTTAGAAGTGACTTGGATTTTTCCCTCAGCTAAAAGTTTCGCTTCTCCATGAATTAATTTAATTTGTTTTTTCATTAAAAGCTTTTCAAGTCCTTGTTGTAATTGCTTAATTACTTCGCTTTGAAAAGCTTTTAACCTTTCTATATTTATGCTTAAATTTTCTCCGTGAAATATTTTTTTCTTAATTACAGATTCTCGGAAGTGCTCAAAAAGGCTTACATGATCCAGTAGTGCCTTGGTCGGTATGCAGCCTACATTAAGGCATGTGCCGCCAATACCAGCTTTTTCAATTATGGTTACTTTATGATTTTCCTTACTTAGTAATACAGCAGCATGGTAGCCACCAGGACCTGAACCAATAATTACTATGTGTTTTTCCTTATTCATTTCTTTTTACCTATTATGACAGAAATAAAAAAAGCTGTTAGTAATTTAACAGTAACTAATAAATATCTAGGAGGAAGCTGTTTGTTTAAAGACGATTTTGAAATACATGTAAGATTCTATTCTCTTTAATTAACAACTTACAGACAAGTCATCTCCTTTAAAATTAAGTCTTTTTTAAGTTACTTACATTAAAAAGACTTCTCTACTACCTCTTATTAATTAAATTTATAATAAAAAGAGATAAAAGATAAATAAGAAGTTAATTAGGTCTAAGCTTGTGGTTTATGGATAATTAGATATAAAATAGATGCCAGGGAAGTAGAAAAGTAAAAAACAGAATAATTAAGAGGTTTCTAATTAATTATGGACGTAGAAGTTAAAACAGAATATTTAAAAAAAGTAGTTTCATGTACATCTAAAGCTACAGCAAATAAAGCAATACAGCCTATTTTAAATAATTTACTTCTTTCATGCACAAATGGTTCACTAGTAGTTTCAGCTACAGATTTAGACCTAGCCATTGAATGTAAATTACCTGCAGAGGTTTCAAAACCCGGGAAAGTTACACTGCCTGCTAAAAAATTTGATGAAATAGTAAGTAAGATACCAGGAGAAAACATAAATCTTTCAATAGATAAAAACCAACTCACAAAAATCATAAGTGATAGATCTAAGTTTCAGATAAATGGAACCTCACCGGATGAGTTCCCGGAAATTATAAAAAAATCAGAATTAGAAAATGTTTACACAATAAGTCAGGAAGAACTCTTACAGGCAATATCACTTACTTCTTTTGCCACTTCAAAATTTGAAACTACCAGTGTTTTATCCGGCGTAAATTTTGAAATTTCAGGTGATGAATTTGAAATTGGTGCAACAGACGGAAGTAGGTTAGCCAGATACATTGGAAATCTTTTAAATTCTAAAAAGGTCTCTAAAGAGCAAAAATCAAAACATGCAATAGTTATTCCATGGCGCGCAGTGACAGAGCTTGAAAGATTAATTACAAACTTTAAAGACGGAAATAATGAGGTTTCTTTTTATTTCATGCCTGGTCAGGTAATATTCCAGAACAATGATTTCTCACTAAGTACGAGATTAATTGATGGTAATTTTCCGGCTTATGACAAGTTAATCCCAAAAGAACAACCCCTGAAAGTTGAATTTTTAAGATCTGAGTTTTTATCATCACTTGAAAGAGTTGCAATTCTGGCAAATGAAAGAACTAATGTTATTAAACTTTCGCTGTCAAAAGGATCAAAAACTATGCAGCTAAGTGCAAACTCTCCTGACTATGGAAATGCTACAGATGAAGTCGATGTCACTTATTCTGGCGATGATTTGGATATAGCATTTAATTACAGATATATGTCTGAGGCGCTTAGAAATTTAAGAATTGATAAGCTTGTTATTCAGCTTGAGGGTTCTTTAAGTCCAATTGTCTTAAAACCAAATGAAAAAGTAAATTACAATTATACATACCTTGTAATGCCTGTCCAGATTAGATAAATTGAAACAAAATGGCTGTAACTACCCAGTTTAATGCTTTATTTTCCACCTCTGAAATCAAAGAACTTTTTGGATTTGAAATCCAGGGGTCTAATGAATTCTCACTTTCTACTGATTCAAGATCAATAACAAAAGATCAAATTTTTATTCCCCTGTTCGGAGAAAAATTTGACGGACATGATTTTATAAATGATGTCATGGATAGAAATGTAAGGGCTTGCCATGGCAAGCCCTTACCAGTGTTTTGTCAACAAGACAAATTATTTAAAGTGCAAGATAAATATAAATCAAACCTTATTCTTGTAGAAAATACACTTGAAGCTTATCAAAAACTAGCAAATTACCATAGAAAAAAACTAAAAGCAAAAGTTATTACTATCACCGGCAGCTCGGGAAAAACCACAGTAAAAGAACTTATTGCATCTGTACTTTCACAAAAATATAAAGTTCATAAAACAGAAGCAAACTATAACAATGAAATCGGAGTTCCTAAAACCATTCTTGAAACCACACCAGATACGGAAGTGCTAGTGCTTGAACTAGCAATGAGAGCAAAAGGTGAAATCAGACTTTTATCTGAAATATCTGAACCAGACATTGCCATTATTATAAATGTTGGTTCTGCTCATATAGGACGACTTGGAAGCTTAAGTAACATCATAGAAGCTAAATGTGAAATATTTGAACATGTAAAAAAAGGTGGGATTGGGATTATACATAAGAATGGACAATTAATTGATTATCTAAATACAAAAGATCTTAAAAATATAAATGACTTTATAAAATTTGATATTTCAGATTTAGAAGCCAAAGTTCTTTTTAAAGACGGTAAGTCAAAGTTTATTTTAGACGGAGAAGAATATTTCATTAATGCACAAGGCAAAACACATATTTTAAATTCAATCCTTGTCATAAAGCTTGCTAAAAAACTTGGCCTAAATAAGAATGAAATTCAAAATGGTCTTTCAAAATTTAAAATACCTGAAGGACGTGGTAATGTTCTTAAGATAAAGGATGAGGTGTATATAATTGACGAATCTTATAATGCAAATCCAGATTCACTGAAGGCAGCAGTTTTAAATTTAGTTGATTCCTGGAGTGAGGACTATAAAAAAGTTTTAGTCATAGGCGAGCTGGCTGAGCTTGGAGAGCAGCAGGTGGGCTTATTAACTGAACTTGGCATATGGTTAAGAGATAAACCAATATACAAATTGATTACGGTGGGGACTAAACTTAATACGCTAGCCTCATCTTTAAGTTCTAAAAATGTTGCAAATGTTGCAAATACTGATGAGTGCTGTGCTATCTTAAATGATATTCTTGTCCCTAAAACAGTTGCACTTATAAAGGGCTCACATGTTGCAGGACTGAATAAGGTAATAAATTATTTTCTAAAATAAGAAGGAAACTTTCATGGATAGACCAAGGATTAAAACTGATCTTACTAACTATTTTGGCTTGGAACAAGGTACTGATTTCAGAGGACAGCAGGATAAAGTTTTCAGCATAATTTCAAGTCTTTATAACTCAAAAGCTAACATTCCTAGTATGACTGGCTGGTTAAATCTACCTCATGAAACACAGTCCTTCGATGATATAAATAAGTTTGTATCAGATATAAAAAACTCGGATAAATATGAACATCTTTTAGTCTTTGGAATTGGCGGATCCAGCCTCGGTGCACAAGCACTTATTGAAGCATTAAACACTCCGCTCTGGAACAGGCTTTCACGTGGAAAAAGAAAAGGTTTTCTAACCGTTGATTTTATTGATAATCTTGACCCGGGAATTATAAGAACTATCTTAAGCAGACTTAAGCTTGACCAGACATTATTTGTAATTATTTCAAAAACCGGCGGAACAGTAGAAACTGTAGTTCCTATGCTTATTGCAAAAGAATGGGCAGAAGAAAGCGGAATAAATTTCTTTAAACAATGTGTTTTTATAACCACAAAAAATAAAGGTCTTTTATCTGATCTGTCTCAAAAGCATGGAGCACCTTTGTTTCCCATTCCTGAAAATGTAGGCGGCAGATATTCTATGTTTTCCCCCGTAGGACTTTTACCTGCTGCGCTCTGTGGAATTGATATAAATGAAGTAAGAGCTGGATTGCTTGAAGCTGATCGTATTTCTCAGGTCCAGGATTTAAAAGCAAATATTGCAGCCAGCATTGCACTTGCTGCTTTCTTTTCTTATCAGAATGGGAAAAATATTTTTGTGCTTATGCCTTACTCTACATCCATGAAGCGTTTTGTGGACTGGTTTGTACAATTATGGGCAGAATCACTTGGAAAATCAAAAAAAGGTTCAACACCACTTCCTTCTATTGGTGCTACAGATCAACATTCACAAATCCAAATGTTTAATGAAGGACCGAACGATAAACTTATCTGCTTTCTAAAAATAAATAAACATAAAAGAGATTTAACGGTGCCTGATTATTCCAGTGAGTCACCTGAGTTTAGACCCTATGCTGGACATAAAGTAGGTGAGATATTAAATATTGAGCTGGATGCTACACGTCGTGCACTTACTGAAAACCAAAGATCAAATATTTTAATTACGCTTCCTGAGCTCGATGAATATTACATTTCACAGCTTATGTTTATATTAGAAGTTTCTACTGCAATTTGCGGGCACCTTTTAGGTGTAAATCCATTTGATCAGCCTGGAGTAGAGCTAGCAAAAAGATACACGAAAGAAGCACTATCAAACTAGGCTAGGATAATTACCCTAACTACCTCACTGCCACCATTTCTTTTTTCATAAGCTCTTTTATTTGTTTTATTGAAACATCTTTATAGTGAAGTATTGATGCCAGTAGTGCAGCATCACAATTTGTCTTTTTAAAAACCTCTGTCACATGCTCAATTTTTCCTGCACCGCCAGATGCAATTACTGGAACATTTACTGCATCTACCACAGCTTTTGTAAGTTCAATGTCATATCCTTCTTTTGTACCGTCAGCATCCATACTGGTAAGTAAAATTTCACCAGCACCCAGTGATACCGCTTTTTTAGCCCATTCAATAACATCTAGTCCGGTGTTTTCACGCCCGCCTTTTATGTAGACTTTCCATTTCGCTGCTTTCTCTTTCTTTGCATCAATGGCTAAAACAATACACTGTGAACCAAATGCCCTTGCCCCTTCTTTTATAAGATCAGGATTTTTAATTGCTGAAGTATTAATAGTGATTTTATCAGCGCCGGCACGTAAAATATCTTTCATTTGATCTACAGTAGAAATCCCGCCACCTACTGTAAATGGAATAAATACTTGCTTTGCTACAGCCTCGACAATTTCAATTATTGTTTTTCTTTCCTCATGGCTTGCAGTTATATCCAAAAAACAAAGCTCATCAGCGCCCTGTTCGTTATAATATTTAGCCAGCTCAACAGGATCACCGGCGTCTTTAAGATTTAAAAACTTAGTGCCTTTGACAACACGTCCGTCTTTTATGTCAAGGCAGGGGATTATACGCTTGGCTAGCATAGATTAATTTTACTTCGGCTCAACCACTCTAATAGAAAGCTCTTTTAACTGTTTATCTGATACTTCACTGGGTGCTTCAGTAAGCGGGCAGCTGGCGTTTTGGGTTTTAGGGAATGCAATAACATCACGGATAGATTTATTTCCTGTTAGCAGCATTACTAACCTGTCTAAACCCAGTGCCAGACCGCCATGTGGAGGTGCTCCTAAACTTAATGCATCCAGTAAAAATCCAAATTTATCTTTAGCAGTATTTTCATCCAGTCCTAATATTTTAAACACCTTGCTTTGAAGTTCCATATCGTGAATTCTTATGCTGCCACCGCCTATTTCAGTTCCGTTATAAACAATGTCATAAGCTGCTGCTTTGGCTACTTCTGGATTTGAATCTAATAAATGAATGTCTTCAGGTTTCGGAGAGGTAAACGGATGATTTACTGAGTTTAGTCTTTTTTCCACTGGATCATATTCAAAGACTGGAAAGTTTACAAGCCAAGTCATAGCATGTTTAGTTTCATCAATGAGCCCGAGTTTTTCTCCCAGATGAAGTCTTAGTCTTCCTAATGCCTGAGCAACTATTTTTGGTTTGTCTGCCACAAAAAGTAAAGTATCACCAGATTTTACACCAGCTTTATTTTTCATTTCATTTATTTCTTCATCTTTAAAAAATTTAACTATGGGTGAACTTACCTGACCGTCAGATTTAAATGTAATCCATGCAAGTCCTTTTGCCCCGAACTCTTTAGACATAGTGAGTGCTTTTAAATCATCCATTTCTTTTCTGGAATACTCAGATATTCCAGAAACACAGAGACATTTAACTTCTCCGTTTGACTTTGCAATTTCACTAAATGACTTAAACTCACTTTTTGCCATTATGTCAGTAAGGTCTACAAACTCAAGGCTAAATCTAAGATCAGGTTTGTCTGAACCATAAAGAGACATAGCTTTGTCATAGTCCATTCTGGGAAAGGGTTTGCTTAGTTTTATTCCAGCTACATTAAATGCACTTATCAAAACCTCTTCCACAGCACCTATAACATCTTCCATATCAATAAATGACATCTCTATGTCTACCTGTGTAAATTCAGGCTGTCTGTCTGCTCTTAAATCTTCATCACGAAAGCACCTGGCGATTTGATAGTATTTCGGGAAGCCGCTTATCATGAAAAGTTGTTTAAAAAGCTGCGGTGACTGTGGCAGTGCAAAAAACTTGCCCGGCTGGACTCTGCTTGGGACCAGATAGTCCCTGGCGCCTTCAGGAGTGGCTTTAGTGAGAATAGGAGATTCCAGCTCATAAAACCCCAGATTATTTAAAGTGTTTCTAATTGCTTGTGTAATTTTATGCCGTGTAATAAAAGTTTTTTGCATTTTTTCTCTACGCAGATCTAAGAAGCGATATTTTAGTCTGACATTTTCATCTACATCTTCTGCCTGATCCAGCGTAAAAGGAAGCGGTCTTGATTTATTTAAAAGCTCTATCTCCGCAGGATACATTTCTATAGTACCGGTAGGAAGATTTGAGTTTTCAGTGCCTTGTGGGCGTTTAGTCACAGGACCTTTTACAATTACCACATATTCATTATGCAGATGTTCAAAAACTTTGTGTACTTCTTTATTCTTAGCCGGATCGGCTACTATCTGGAAGCGTCCAGAATGATCCCTAAGTTCAATAAAAATAATTCCACCAAGATCCCGCGTAGTGTCTACCCAGCCGCCTACTGTAATAGGTTTTCCAATATCTGATTCTTTTAATTCTCCGCAAAAATGAGAACGTTTTAATTTTGTTTTAGTTGTAACTTCGGTTGACATTAGATTTTATATTTTACCGCAGGTCACTCCAAAACCCTAATCACATTCTCTACCTGTTTCACAGCATTTAATTTCTTCATCTCAATAATTGCATTTTGTATTTTTTCTTCTTTTACTGAATGAGTAAGTAGTGTAATTGATGCTGTACCGTCGTGGTTTGTGCCTCTTTGAGTAAGTGCATTTATGCTTACATCATATTTACCGCAAATAGTTCCAAGCTGTCCTACCACTCCAGGTTTATCTTCTGCTCTTACTCTTAAAAAATAACAGTTTACTGTTTCTGAAATAGGTTTTATTTTCGCATAATTTTTATGATGACATGTAAGTTGAGGATTTGGCTCTCTTGAGGAAGAAAGTTGTGCCACAAGAAGATTTATATCACCCACTACTGAACTTGCAGTGGGTAATTCTCCTGCACCGCGTCCTATAAGTGTAAGTTCACCGACAAGATTTCCTTCCACCAGCACCCCGTTATTTACACCAAAAACAGATGCAAGCGTATTTGTATTTTTAATAAATGCAGGATGAACCCTTATGTCAATTTTTTTGTCTGGATCAATTTTTGCAAGACCGATAAGTTTTAACCTGTATCCGAGTTCCTCAGCAAGACTTATATCCTCTGGTGTAATTTTTTCAATTCCTTCTGTATACACTTCATTTATTTTTATTCTTTCGTGAAATGCAATGCTTGCAAGGATTGCAAGCTTATATGCAGCGTCTTTACCGGAAATATCATTGGTAGGATCAGGCTCAGCGTAACCCAGCTTTTGTGCATCTTTTAAGCACACATCAAAATCTATATTCTTATTTAGCATTTCGGTGAGAATATAGTTTGTAGTGCCGTTCAAAATCCCCATGATTTTTGAGAAAGTATTTGCACTTAGAGTTTGTTTAAGAGTATTTATTATAGGAATGCCGCCACAGACACTGGCCTCAAACTGAATCTGTACGTTTTTTTCTCTAGCCAAATCAAAAAGCTCGGCGCCATGTGTAGCAATTAAATCTTTATTTGCTGTAACAATATGTTTTTTGTTTTGAATGGCTTTAGTAATAAGCTCTTTTGCAGGATTTATTCCGCCGAGAACTTCTACAATAATTTCGATTTCTGGGTCATTGACGATTTCGTTTAAGTTTGATGTTAGTAGAGACGTTGTATACAACGTCTCTACTGGCCTTTTTTTATTTATGTCTCTTACACCGATTTTTTTAATTTCAATGTATGGATGATTGATCAGGGTTTTTATTACACCTGTACCGACAGTTCCAGCACCAAGCAGTCCGATTTTTATTTTTTTATTAGATTCCGGCATATTTAAAAATCATAACTTATATTTATGAGAAAAATCTAATCATGTAACATGTATTAGATAATAAAACTAATTATAAAATAAACTTTATGACAAATAGAATCCACGGACATTACTTTATGCCTGACCCAAGAAGAAGAAGTCCTTTCACTCAATTTATTCATGAGTCTGTTCAAAGAGCTTCTGGCGTAACACATTCAGATTTAAGTTTAATAGGCATGCATAATATGCCTGAAATTGCATCAGCTGTTACTCAGATGCTTATGGCTTGTCCAGTAAGAATTCGTAATGTAATTTTAAGTGCTTCAATAAAAAACGGATTTCTTGTAAGTCAGGCAAGACAAGGAAGATTTATGCTTCCAGTACAAGAACCTGTAAGAAAGATGATTGAGTACAGAGGTGAAGGAGAAGAATTATTTTCAAGGATTGCAGACATTCAAAATCTCAAAGTGAATTTTACAACTGCTACTCAGAATGCACTTTTATGTACAGAAGAAAATGCTTGCATAGCAAGAAGAACACATATCTTTAATTTATTTTCATCATGCGGAGTAACTACTGTTAGTGATTTTGCTAATCTTGATATTCCTAATATGAGACTTATGGAATATCAAATGGAGCTGACTAACTTTTACAATCCGGATTTAGATTCTAAAAGAATAGATGCAGAATATATATTAATTCTCCAGACAATGCAAAGAATTGTACAGAATCAGGGTTTTGTCCTCTATGCTCACATAGGAGCTACCAAAGCAAACATTTTTTGTGGGCCACCTGGAGCACTTATTTCTGGAACATAAATAATAAAGAAAAAATAAAGATTTACATTTGATTAAACAAATCTAATGTAAAGGCCTTTACTCTTTATATTTAAAAACCTTAGTATATAAATATGAAACTGGATGCAATAAATTTAGGGACATTCACAAGGCAAAGCATAAGTGTGCTGTTGGCCTTAAGACAAGAACAAAGAAAAGCAGAAACACTTGTATTAAATGAATTAGTTGTAGACGATAAGATTGCCCCACTTGATATAAAGCTAATGATAGAACATGGCTATGTAGTGGTTACAACTGAATTTAAAGATGATGCAGGCAATGAGCATACAGAACCTTTATTTGAATTAATTGGAACGACAGGAAAAGTTATGAGCTTACTTGAAAGTGGTTTGCCTGATGATAGTGAGGGAGTTAGGCGAGTCATGGAAAGAGCAGTTAGAGAATCTATTGAAGGATTACATGATGCAGACTATCTTCTAGCCAGAAGATTCATTGCACAGCACAGCCCTATCCGGATTGCAGAAACACCAGCTCATCTAAGAGGATCTAGAAGAGTTCCCGGTTCCAAACCTATGTGTAATTTAGAACTGGTAGCATTAATGTCTTCAGGGGCAAATCCTATTAAAATACCTCCTGATCATATTGCTGATGATCTTTTACTTGAGGTTGGATCTAAAAAATCCAGAATAAGAATTTTAAGAGACGCTGCATAGGTTATTTATCCTTTCCAGCTATCAAAACCTCACCAAAATAAAATTTACCCTTCTCTTTTATTAAATAAATTTTATTTTCAATAGTCACTATACAAGTTCCCTTCTGAATATTGATTTTAATTGAATATTAATGAGTGATTTCTAATTGTGTATTTTGTATAGTGCAGATTTGGTCTTCTCTATTATCATTGTGATTTGCTAAAGATTCTGATAACTTTGAAAGAGATTTTAAAAAGTATTTGGAGGAAAAGAAATGGCATTAAGAGTAGAAGATTTTCAAAAGGGTGGTTTTGAATTAAGGCCAAAATTACCAGGGAATGGTTCACAACATCTATGGAGAGGAACTGAAGCTGAAACATATCTGGCAGCAAACAGAAAAAGAATCCCTTCTTTCTTTAGTGGACAATATGCAGATCTAACCTTAGATAAATTTTGTGAGTTAGCAGTAAAGGCTGGTTGTAAAGCAGTTGAACTTGCATGCTGGGGAAAATGTGGCATTGACGTTCAAAAAGCTGCAACTGATGAAAAATATTGCCAAGATATTCTTGAAACTGTTGCAAAGCATGGATTGGTACTGGAATCAATTAGTAGCCATTTAGTAGGTCAAGCAATTTCAGATGAAATTATTGATGTAAGACATAAAGGCATTTTATCGCCAGATATATGGGGAGATGGAAACCCTGTGGGTGTAAGAACTAGAGCTATTGAGAAAATGAAACTTACTGCAATAGCAGCAAAGAATTTAAATGTAAAAGTTGTAAATGGATTTACAGGCTCAAGAACCTGGCATCAGGAAGTATATGATTTCCCACCAACTCCAGCTGAAGTTTTACATAGAGGATATGTACAATTTGCAGATGATTGGAAGCCAATACTTGATGTATTTGGAGATAACGGTCGCTATTTTGCTCTTGAAGTTCATCCAACAGAGCAGGCATTTAACCTGCATACTGCAGATAAAGCTATGAGAGCTTTAGATGATCATGAGCATTTTGGTTTTAACTATGATCCTAGTCACTTTGAACATCAAAGGATTAAACCAGATTTAGCTGCTGCATATTTATTACCAAGAATATTCCATGTTCATGATAAGGATGCTGAAAATGTTGAAGGTAACGGAGTTCATAATGCAGGCAAATATAACGGTGGAGTAAGATTTAGCGATGCAGATGTAGGCTGGGATTTCAGGTCACTTGGAAAAGGTGGTATTAACTTTAATGCAGTTACCAGAGCTTTAAATGCATATGGAAATAAAGAGCTTATGTATATAGGACCTAGATCTAAAGAATGGGAAGATGGGAATATGGACAGAGAAGATGGAGTTATAGAATCAGGGGCACATCAAAGAACCATTGATTTTACGCCATCATACGTTGCATTTGATCAAGGAATGGCAGATGCTTCAAAAACAGCACCAACAGATGCTCCTAAACCATAGTTCTAACCTTTGCTGAGACAGTTTTTCTTAATCTTGGAAAATTAGATTATGAAAACACTGAATTTTTTGAAAGGCAGATACCTACTCTTAAACCCCTTCTTCTACATACTTAAATATTAATTTTAAGCTGACTGTTTTCTGTATTTTTTCTCTCAACATTTAAATACTTAAATGCAGCATCAGTTACTATTCTTCCTCGCGTAGTTCTGGTTAAAAATCCTGCCTGTAGTAGATATGGCTCATAGCAATCTTCTATAGTCTGCCTCTCTTCACCCAGCGTTGCTGCCAGTGCATCTATTCCTACAGGACCTCCGTTGTAGTTTTCAATAATAGTTCTTAAAAGAAGCTTATCGTTTTCATCCAGACCGCTTGGATCTATTTTAAAAAGTTCAAGTGCACGTATGGTATCTTCTTTTTCTGTAACATCAATATTTTCATGCTGCGAAAAATCTCTTACTAGTCTGCTTAGTCTATTTGCAATTCTTGGAGTACCTCTAGCTCTTTTTGCGATTTCAAATGCTGCATCCTTCGTGATTTTGTATTTTAATACTTTACTTGAGTTTTCAATAATCTGGACTAGCTCCTCCTGACTGTAAAACTCCATTTTATAAATGTGTGTAAACCTGTCCCTAAGCGGGCTTGATAATGTACCAAGCCTTGTAGTGGCGCCGACAAGAATAAATCTGTTTACAGGAAGCCTGGCTACTCTAGCTGCCTGAGATTTTCCTACCGTAAGATCCAAAACATAATCTTCCATTGCTGAATAAAGAAGCTCTTCTGTAACTTTGTTTAATCTGTGGATTTCATCTATAAATAAAACATCGCCTGAATTTAATGAAAGTAAAACACCGATAATATCTTTTGGCTGGGTAAGTGCAGGTGCGCTAAAAACTTTTGCTTCAGTACCGAGTTCGCGCGCCAGGATTATGGCACAGCTTGTTTTTCCAAGGCCAGGAGATCCATAAAGTAAGAAATGTCCAATGCTTGTAAGATCGCCTCTTTTTTTTGCAGCACCAATACAAACACGTAATAACTCTTTTAGTCTGCTTTGACCAATATACTGACTTAAATTATGCGGTCTTAAACTTGGTTCAAATTGTTGATCAAGTTGTGTTGGTTCTGATTTTAAAGAGATCGTAGTTTGTGATATTTTATTCTTTTTTTTTATATCTTTTTCAGGTTTATTGTCAGAGGTTGAGATTATTGTCATATGTTTATTGTATTGTAAATAATAATGCCATAGTTTTGGTTAAAACATTAAAACTTAATAACGTAGGACTGGCTTGATTTTTACATTTGGTGTAGAGTATTACTCAGTATTTTCGGGGCTTTCAGGTTATGAAGAACTGAAAATCTAATCAAATAGATAACTTTAAGATAAGAGAGGATAAAAATATGAACAAAGCAGACTTGATCGAATTAATAGCAAATAAAACAGGTACAAGCAAAAGGCAAGCAGAAGATTGTCTTGATATGGCAATCAGTGCAATTACAAAATCAGTTGCAAAAGGTGAAAAAGTAACCCTTGTTGGTTTTGGAACATTTCAAAGAAGAGAGCGCAAAGCCAGAAAAGGGCGCGACCCAAGAACAGGTGCAGAAATTAATATTCCTGCAAAGAAAGTTCCGGCATTCAGCGCAGGCAAACAATTTAAAGGCACTGTAAATAAAAAATAATCCCTTCCGTAGGCGGGGTCCCGGGATCCCGCCTACGTGAGATCATTATGAAAACAAACATTGCACTTGTCGGATGTGGTAGCTGGGGCAGAAACCTGGCACGTAATCTTTATAGCCTCGGCGTTTTGTCTACCGTATGTGATGCAGATCCAAAAATTCTTGATTTTGTAAAAAAAACATATAGCGTAAAAATTACAGTTAATTTTTCTGATGTAGTTTCAGATCCAGAAATAAAAGGTGTAATAATTGCAACTCCTTCACATACACATTATGCTCTTGCCAGACTTGCGCTCCTTGCAGGAAAGCATGTGTATGTAGAAAAACCGTTGGCACGAGGATATCTCCAGGCTCAGGAATTAAGCCATCTGGCAGGTGTGAAAAATTTAACCCTTATGGTTGGACATCTTTTGGTTTATCATCCTGCTGTAAATTGCCTGAGAGAATTAATTTTTAACGGCGAGCTTGGGGAAATAAGATTTTTAAATAGCGACAGAAGAAACTTTAATCAAAAAGCAAGAAGAGATAATAATGTTATCTGGGATCTTGCCCCGCATGATATTTCAATGATGAGTTATATTTTAGGACTGGAGCCGGCAGGAATTATTAATGCATGCGGCTGGTCTACAAATAATGATTCTGTAATTGATGTGGCTCACTTGGATATAAATTTCCCGGGAGATATTCCTGCACATATTCATAATTCATGGATTGATCCACAGAAACAGGTTTTACTTACAGTAAACGGCAGTAAAAAAACAGCAGTTTTAAATGACATAAGAAAAGAAAACAAACTTGAACTTTATTCAGTAGAAGCAGACGGAACAGTAAATATTGATTCAGTAAGTTTCAGCGAAGAAGAACCCCTGAAATTAGAATGTGAACATTTTATTCATTGTATAGAGTCAGGCGAAGCACCGCGCTCAGACGGAACCAGCGGCTATCAGGTAGTTAAAATCCTGGAAGAAGCTGAGCAAAAGATGCATATAGAGAGCCGCATGGCGCTCTCGCGATATATTTAACAAAACCCATACAAATCAGTCTAGACAGAAAACATTTCAGGTAGTACAATATTTTCAAGCTTAGAAATAAATATTTAAGGAACTGCATAAATAGTGCCACAGGTAAGTTTATTACAAAGAATTGTAAGACCAGGGGTTGTTCTTGCTGCTTTAGGAGCAGCAGGACTAGCCGTTAATTCTCAAGTAAATGAAAACCAAGCTCTTAGAGAACAAGATACAAACTTAAAGGAAACCTTAGATGAAAAAGAAACAGAAAGAAGCCAACAAATTGCTGCTCAACAAAGTGCAATAGCAAAACTTATACAGGAATCAAATCGAAAAAGTTCTGAATTTGATGGAAGACTTACCATACTTACACAAGCACAAGAAGATGAAAGAAATGAAAGAGATGATCTAGTCGGAAGATTAGCTCAAACAGAAGATGAAAATCTTAGTTTAAAAGATAAGCTTGAAAATGAAAAAGCTAGAAATGAAGAACTTGCCACTGCATTAGATAACCTGACAAAAGTTGTTAGTTCAAAAGAAGATAAAGACGAGCTTGTTAAAGCAATTCAAAAAGTTGAACCATCTACTGTAATGATTGAGTCAGATAGTGCAAAATGGGCTGGATCCATTTGGAAAATTAATGGAAAATTATTTCTTTCAACCGCAGCTCATCCTTATACAGATGTTGGGGACTTTGTTTTAACTGAAATAAAAGTAAAAGGACCAAATTACTCCTTTAAAATAACACCACCACCATTTAATGGAAATAAAGTAGCATTTTTCTCCTTTGCTGAGGAAAGCGATCTTGCTCTTATTCCATTACCTGATGATATTGTGAAAACTTTACCACCTGGCATTGGGCTTCCGCTTAGAAATTTAGCAAAAGATCCATTAAGAAAAGGGGAAGAAGTTCTTACTATAGGAAATCCAATTGGTCTTGAGCATACAGCAACACTAAGAACTATTTCTGGTTTGGGCAGATTTTTTGATCTGACTAATGGGGATAATATAACCAAAGGGCAACACCTTGCAGAATATATTCAACTAGAGCCTGCTTTAAATGTTGGTAATTCAGGCAGCTCAGTAGTTGATTTAGAAGGAAGAGTAATAGCAATCTCATCATTTACAAATAGACAGGGCATAATGCCAACTGGTTTTGCAATAACAAATCTTAAAGAAACTCTCCAAGGCAGATGTGGCATGGATGTAATGAGTGATGATGAAAAGTTAGCCTGGGAAATAAAGCGAATATCTAATCTTCGAAATCCTGCAAATATACCGTTGGTTTTAGCGGGCATTATTCCAGATGAGGAAAGAATCCCTGAGCTGCCAGATTATAATGATGTAAGAACAAGGGCTTTAGCGCAAAGAGCAGAACAAGTAAGACAGAGATTACAATTTTTTGTGTCTTTATTTGGTGCTTTAAGAAAGCTTCCTGAATTCAAACCTCCTATACCAGACGATGGTTTGCCGTCTATAGAAGTGCCACCAGCCCCAGAAGATTTTTCTGAGGACACACCTTTAGTACCCATGCCAGATCCCTTATTTTCAGGACCAGATAAAAGCAAAGAGGTAGCACCTCCGCCAGCTGAAGAATCAGATGAAAAAATTATAAAGCTGGAAGAAAATGCTCCAGCACCTAAATAGAATAAATAAAAAATCTCTAAAAATTATGATTTAATGGACTTACCGTGATAAGTCTCTGTATTTTTCTCAATTGCACAAATTAATTCTTCTGCAAAATCATCTCCAAATACAGTTCTAAATTCATGATTTGCTTTTATAAGACTTAGCCAAGAACCTTTATGAGTCATTTTAGTAATTAATTCATCAGCAACAAATGAAGGAGATTTTCTTATTGACCAGTATGAAACAAAATCATTTACTACTTCAGGTGCAATATCTTTTACCTGACTTAGGATTTTTTCAACTTCACTATCTTTTTTTATTAAATCTTTCATGGCTATGTTTTTCTTTCCCCTAAATCAATTATCCTAATAGTTGATTTTTAAGATTGTTACATTGATCACATTAGCTGCTTATTTTGGCTAAAAATTGTTATTTTGCCTGGGAAGTTAAACATACAGTGAAGTGGGTATATGTGATCGCCATCACAATAATGCCTTAAAATAAAACTAATGAAGTTTTTAAAAATTAATTTAGTCTTTTTAGCCATTCTTGTTTCTGGTTTTTATTTATTATTCTTTCAAAGTAATATTTTCTCATTCTCAAAAGAATATTCTGACTTTGCTACCCCTGAAGAACTTATAACCAGAAATCAAATTCTTTCGATGCCATGGCAAAAATTAAACGGGCCGTTTGGCGGACAAGGATATACGATAAGATTTAGTCCAAGCAACACAAATAAAATAATTGTTACTGACTCATTTGCAGGGATTCATGTTTCAAATGACAGAGGACTTACCTGGAATGAAAGTGATGAAGGAATAGATTCACGTTCTGGAAAGTCAGGAGATGCTGTTCCAGTTTTTGTCACCACCATAGATCCAAATAATCCAAATAGAATATGGTGTGGTGTAAAAAACGCAATGGGAGTATTTCTTTCCACAGACGGAGGAATTACATGGCAGCATAAAGATAACGGCCTGCCTAGCGGAAGTGAGGTTGAAATAAGAGGGCTTGCAGTAAAGCCAGGTGATTCGAATACTGTCTTTGCAGCAGGAGATTTAGAAGAAATAGGTCCTATTATGGGAGCATTCCAAAGAACACAAGGAATAGTTTACAGAACTACTGATGGCGGAGAAAACTGGACCCAGGTTTTATCCGGAGGCAATCTTTTTAAGGACATAATAATTGATCCAAATAATCCTAATACAACTTATGTAGCAAGCGGATTTTTTGACAGACATCAGCTTGAAAAATTAGAAGGTGTATATAAAAGTACTGATGGCGGGACTGTATGGTCCCAGATAAATAATGGAATAAGAAATCTTTATGTCACAAATATAAAATTTGACCCGGAAAATCCAAATATAATTTGGGGAACAACAGGAATGATTCCTCAGTTTGACACTGATGTTGAAAATCAAGACGGCGCAATTATTGTAACTAAAGATGCAGGAATGACCTGGACAGAATCTAAAAGACAGCGTAACAGCGGTGCACCGCAAATTTATTCAGCACTGGGAATCAGCCCGACAAATTCAAATGTAATTTATGCAGGAGCATTTGGATTTTTTGTTAAATCGACTGATGGCGGAATGACATGGACAGAGACTGGTTTTGGTCCGCTTGGATCAAATCCTGGACATCCGATAGATATTGAAGTAGATCCAGACAATGAAAATATTGTTTATGTAGACAGTTATGTAGGAGGGGTTTTTAAATCTACAGACGGTGGAAAAACCTGGGTAACAAATGCATTTGGATATTCCGGATCTGAAACAAGAGGAGTGGCTGTAAGCTCTGATAATAATAATGTTTTTGCTACATCCAGATCAGGCATATTTTTAAGCAAAGATAAAGGAATAAACTGGCTGCCAGTAGGACTTGGAGATATTAAGCTGGATGAGCTTCAAGCAGTTTCTCTGAATCCTATTGATAATAATAAAATCCTTCTTGGTGACAGTCAAAATGCAATGAATTCAATATTTCTTAGTGTTGATGGAGGAATGAGCTGGAAAACAGTTTTTATGCTTTTTAATGAAGATTTTTCAGCTCGCCCAAGCAGCACAGGTTTAGACGGAGAAATTGTTTTCACTGACATAAAATGGTCTAAGTCAAATCCAAATATTGCCATTGCTTCCTGTGTAAAAAAATCATTGTTTCACGACTTTGTTGACTCAATCGGGTGGGGAACTTTTAAATCTGTAAATGGCGGAATGACATGGACAAATAAACAAAATGGAATCTCAGGATTTAAAAATACCTGGTCTCTTGATATAGATCCTGCAAATGAAAATATTGTTTATGCAGCTACAAATGACTCAGGCATAGTAAAAAGTATTGATGGCGGAGAAAACTGGACTCAAATAAATAATGGCTTTGATAATGAAAAATCTTTTCATTCAATATCAATTTACTCTGCAAATACAATGGTGCTTTTGGCAGGAAGTGCTAACGGACAGATTTTTAGATCTGAAGATAATGGAGAAAGCTGGACCCCTGTATTATCTGATGTGCGTGAAAACGATAACATTGTTTCAATTGTTTTTAATCCAGTAGCATCTACACATCAGGTTTATGCCGGCGCAAATGCAACCGGATTTTATGTATCTGGTGATGATGGAAATACCTGGACTCAATTTAATGACGGTTTATTAATTCGTGAATTAGAAAATCTGGCAGTTACACCGGACGGTTCTAGTGTTTATGCAGCAACAAATGGAGGGGGGATTTTCAGGCTTCCAATAACAGGAGGCAATTTAACCCTGACCAGAAACCAAACTGAAATCCCAAGCAATGCAGGCATAGATGCTGAAAATAATACAACTGTATCAAGCTCATCTAGCAGTGGTGGAGAAAGCCATGAAACAAGCTCAGGTGGTGTCGATGTAAATGCAAACCCTGACGATTTTTCTTTTACACTAAGTGGCAAGGCAGCACATGGGATAAAAGTTTCTTCTAAAAAACCAACAAAAAGTTTTGTCATTCTTAGTCTAGATGAAAATACAATAAATACTTTTATTAACAAGAAGGTTTTAGTTTCATCAAATTTTTCCACTAATGCTGTAAAAATTAAGCCACCCAGTTTTATAGTAAACAGTAAAAGAAACAAAATCAAAATTTTGATTTCTATTAAATCAAAAGACAGCCTGAAAGATATTATTACAGGTGAATTGCCAGAAGAAATTAAATTATCATTTAATCTTTTACTTCCAGGCACAGAAATAATTAAGCAAACAGAGATTCCCTTAACGTACGAAGAATAAAATATCCTCTTCTAATTTAATCCCTTTAATTTTTGCAAGCCCAGGCCACGTGTTTCGCCATCGTAGGGTTGAGGTTACCTCAACCCTGGCATGATCGGGAATCTCAAATTCATACGTCGTTATGTCGGATTTACCTGCCATAATTCTTGTATCACTTGCAATAAAAACATTCCACCAATCAGGCGGTGGAATGTCTCTTATACCGGGCGCACCACGGTGTGCCCCTACAAATCGCGTACCATATTCACTATATGTTTCGGAGAGAATCTTTGCAAATAATTTTCCTGGTTTGTTTTTTAAATTGCCTGCATAAATTGGTAATTTTGGACCTTTGATTTGTACGGGTTGTAGAGACGGGGTTACCCCGTCTCTACGGTTTTTATATTTAACATCAATAACAAGAATTGCATTTCTCATCGGAGAACCTGTTGGGAAGCTATGACCGAAGTTGTTGTTTGAGACTTTTGCGGTGACGATTAGTATATTGTTGCCATTTGTTGAGACGCCCCGATGGGGCGTCTTTACGGTGATCATTAGATCAACATATTTCTTCCTAAACTCATGGGGATTGCTGCTCAAGAAACTATGACTATGAATCTGGTGGTAAGGACGTGATTTTTGTTTTATATTTGGATTATCAACGATTGAAAAACGCTCTGTCAGAGCGTCTCTACCGGGTTTCATATGACAACTTTGACACTGCACACCTTTTTTTGCTGCCGGACTATTTGCCCATTCTGTAAATGTTGAGTAAATTTGTACATTTCCATTTGAGCCATCATGGCATTTAGCACAGATGAGACTTGTTTTATAAAGCGAATTATATTTTAATTCCTCATTTTCGCCGTATTTTTGCTCTGTTTCATCATCAATTCGTTCTATTTTTATTGAGTCCTTAATTGGTCCAAACCTTATATCCTTCATTCCTTTGCATGTTCGTAAAATATTTAAACCTTCGACTCCTTTTTTAAATGGATTTTGATCTACACTTTCAATCTTATGACAGAAATCACAGGAGATACCGTTTGTTTTTTTTGCATTGCGTTTTCTTAAATCAATATCATTAAGACGCCCTGCCGGGGCGTCTCTACCGGATAATGTTGCTTCAGGGTTGTGGCAGAGAGCACAATTCCCATTTTTATCAGGGTGATCTTCTTTAAATCGTTTATAAACTTCTAAAAAGAAAGGATTGTTTTGGCTCATGGAATGTTTATCATCTTTCCATTCTTTGTAATAAGCTATGTGACATGAAGAACAATTTTTTAAAAGTAATTCCCCTTCTTTACTGGATGTGTTTGGGTCAAACCATTTATAGACGGTGCATGTATCGTTGTGTGTTGTAGAAGCGTATTCCAATACGCCTCTACTTTGTTTTGGTGATGAAGCAATGACGTGAAACGTTTGTGAAATAAAAATAAATGACAAAATCGTTGTAGAAATTAAAACAATAATCTTTTTATAAATAGACATTCATATTTATTTTTTATGCTGCCCGATTTCTTTGAATTGTATTTGTATTGAAAGTAATTGCTTGCTCATTGGTACCTTCCCACTCATTGTTTCCATCAGGTTTTATTTGAACATCAACTACCCTGGACCACTTTACTCCACTTGCAGTTGGAGTATAACCTAATAAAACAAATCTTGAAAAGTCCTGGCGATCGGTAAGAGCAGTTTCTTTAATCACAGGTTTTTCTCGCTCGGATTCTAACTCAGTCCGTTTTGGCTCAAATTGAAGGATTGATCTTCCATTTCCTTGACTTGTAAACAGATTAACTTTCATAATGCCTCTCCCTTTTATTTATTTTATAGAAAATTCTAAGCTTAAACATAACATTAATCAAGTATTTCTTTCACAATCTATTCTTCTCACTAAACCATTTCATAAACTCAGTTACATTTCCTTTAAATTGATCTATAAGTACTTTCTTAAAAAGATTTGGCTCAGAACCAGCTCTAAAAACTTCTATTTTATATGGAGTGTCCAGAACATGCTCACAGATAATTGAGAATTCCTCATTCGCCGATACGCCGATACGCCGGTTCGCCGACACGTTTTTCCTAATCTTTACTTCTACATCTCTTTTATCAGCATCTAATTTATCTAAACCATAAATTGAAATTAAATCTTCTCTATCGAGCTTTGCTCTGTCAGCAGGGTTTTTATATGTCATATAAAATAACCCCTGTTCAATTGCATTTTCTCTGTGAATTGGGGCAAAGCTTTCGGCTATACAGACCCTTGCCCTTAAGTGTCTTGGAATAAATGCTGCTGCTTCACGTGAACTGCCCGAACCAAAAAGTTTTCCACCTACCATCACTGAACCATTATTATTTTTCTTATATTCTTTTCCTAGATTATAGTAATACTGAGGATCTCTATTTTCCTGAGAAGCCTTACTTTCAAAGAATCCAAGCTCAAGTTCAAGAAGATTTCCTCTTTTTGGAATATAGTTTATTCCTGCAGCAGATAAATCATCTGTGGTTACATTGTCACCAAGAACTATTAGTACAGGAATATTCTCAAACTTATCTGGCGGGATGTCGTACATATCATCAGGAAGTGCTGAAATTGTTTTTCCATCATAAAGTACTTCTATTTCTTTGGATTTGTCTTTTGGTGCAGGAAGAATAAATGCTGGTCTTTTGCCATCTGGGTTATTAAAATCATTTGAGATAACGGGTGTTAATTTTGCTTCGCTTGTAGGATTTGAAAGTTTTATTTTTACTTCTTTGCCGGATTCGTCTTTAGTTATAAATGATCTTGAGTCTGGATCATAACTATCGAATCTTCCACAACTGGCTAGATATACTACAACTGCAGGACTTGCCAGATAAACCTGATCGATTTTAGATTTAGTGCCTGCTCTTCCCATGAAATTTCTGTTAAAGGATCTAACAGATGCAGTATCTTCCTCCGGAGCAAATCCCATACCGATACAAGGACCACATGCACTGTCAAGAAGAATAAGATGTCCCTTTTCAATGAGTTCTTTAATAGTTGTGTTTGACTGAACTGAAAGCCAGCCGTCACGTGAGCCGTAAGTAACGCTTATAGGAGTTTTTCTTTTTGCTTTATTTTTTGCAAGCTGTAAATTTGCCCACACGGCAGCTTCAATATCATCTTTTCCAGAATGTGTGCAGCTTCCAATACTGCCTGAGCTGATGTCAAGGCTTAATTTCCTTTTTTCATAGGATTTTTTAATGTCTATTTCCTGTACGACGAAATTAATAAGGGTTTCTTGTGGGGTGGCGCGTAAAACGGGCGTACCGCGGCATACTCCTACAAAATCTTTTACCTTTTCTTTGTCCACCTTACCGTCTTTTAAAAAATCTTTGTATCGAGAAAATATTTCTTCGTTTATAAAATTAATAACTTTTGGAATTTCATCCAGGTAAAAAACGTTTTTTGGATTTCCAGGAAGTGCCAGTGCAGGATGTATTTCTTTTGAGAGGTCATATTCAAGAACTTTATCATAATATTTCCCAGGGTCTTTTATGACCTCAGGATCCGGATTTAAATCTTTTAGATTTTTTTCAGTCCATTTTGCCAGATCAGATCTATTTCTTGATTCAAGATATTTTACTACCTCTTCATCAGGAGGAAAAAGCCCTGTACCCATTCCTCCGTCTACGAGGGAATTTGTAATAGAACTTCTGCCCACGACAGAAACTGATTTTACTCCTTCTCCAAAAAACTCAATATAGCTTCCATTTCCTTCATTTCCAAAAAGTCTGATAATATCCCTGTTTAATAATTGAACAATTTGTTTTGGTTCGGTTCCTTCAGGCAATGAACCCTTAAGATGAACCCCAATTATAGGATTTCTGTCTACTGCCATAGGAAGTCCGGCTGCAAGTGATTTTGCAATGCTCCAGCCGCCTTTTCCAATAGCAAACATACCCATTCCGCCAGCTGTTGGTGTATGTGAATCAGAGCCAAAAAGCACTCCGCCTGGCATATCAAAATATTCATCGCTTACTCTGTGGCAGATACCGTTTCCAGGAAGTGAAAAAACTATTCCTCGCTTACTTGAGCTGGTTCCTAAAAACTTAATTCCTTCTTTGTCCTGAATAATTGCCTGTTCAATTCCATAATCGACTTTTATATTATGGTCATAATATAAAACTGTAAGAATGTCAGACTGATCTCTTCCAAGAAGTTTAAATAAAAGTTCTGCCTGAAGAAGAAGTAATTTTCCTGTAGCATCCTGAATTAACAGGAGATCTGGTCTTAAATAAATAATAGAACCTTTTATAACCGGATCTCCTGCATCCAGATGTGCATACCAGATTTTTTCAATTGCAGTTAATGGGTTTTTAATTTTCCCGACATATTTAGATTCACTGAATATTTTTGGTCTTGTGTTTTTTATCTTTAAAACAAAGTTTTTATCTTCAGGTGTATCCGGGTAACCATCTAATTCCCTTCGTGGATCATATACAATTGGTTCTGGAATTTTAGGTGGCTTAGGAATAATTTGAGTAGTCATGATTTAATTTTACACGAATGTAGAGACATTGCGGCGCAATGTCTCTACAAATATTTTGCTGCGTCTTTATCAGTAATCACAATAAGATTTTTATGTAGTAATAATGCACTTGCAGATGCTTTTTTTATATTTACTTTTTTATCTCTAAATGCTAACTGAATTGACTTTGCTTTTTCTTCTCCATATGCAATAAGAAGTGCCTTTCTGGATTTTAAAATGTCTTGTATACCCAAGGTGATGCCCTTTACAGGGGCTTGCTGCAGCAAGCCCCTACATCGGATCTTTTTTATAACTATTGGATGTAGATCCACCACTCTCATTTTTGAATCTATTGATGACTTCCCTGTAGTGTTATAAGCAATATGTGGATCATACTCAGCTCCAATCCCCAGAATTATTAAATCAATTCCTTTATTTTTTCTTATGAACTCATTAGCTTTTTTTATTGTTTCTTTTGGATTTTTTGATCCATCCATTAGAAAAACATTCTTTGGATTTACTGTTTTAAATAAAGGTTTTAGTTTGTCTCTTATTTCAAGATTAAAACTAATCGAGGAATCAGGTTTTACCCCTAGATTTTCATCAATCTGAAAAAGTTTTACTTTTTTCCATTTGTTTGGGTTTAAACTAACATCTTTTGAGATTAATTTATATAAATCATCAATGGTTTTTCCTGCTGCAAGACCTATAAGCGAATCCGGCTTTTTTAATATTTGGTTTTTAATTACTTCAAAGGCTTTTTTATCCCCTGATTTTTTGTCTTTTGTAATTAATATTTTTCTTTTCATTTGTTTGGCAAATCTTTTATAAAGACGGTAAGATAGAGCAATGATTTTTATTATATTTTGCACAGGCGATTATGTCAGATGAAATTAATAAACTAAGAAACAAAGTTATTGTATCAGTCCAGGCTGAAGGAAGTGAACCGTTAAATTCTCCTGAGAATTTACTGGCACTTAGCCAGTCAGTAATAAATGGCGGAGCTGGCGGACTCAGGCTATGCGGCATAAAAAATATAAAGCACATAAAGAAAAAAGTTTTGGTACCCATTATCGGACTTACAAAACTAGAACCTACTCCTTTTAACTGGCTGGATACAGTATATATTTCAGCAAAAATTAGCGACATAAAAGAACTGATTACATGCGGTGTCGAATTTATTGCAGTGGACGGAACTAAGAGACCACGGGCAGATGGATCGACTCTTGAAGATCAAATAATTCTTATAAAAGAAAACAATAAAATTGCAATTGCAGATATTTCTACATTTGATGAAGCTATGGGTGCTGCAGAACTTGGAGCTGATATAGTCTCTACTACACTTAGTGGCTATACAAAAGAAACCAGATTTAAAGTAAATGAGGGACCGGATTTTGAACTTTTAGCTGAACTTACACAGGAATCCCCAGCTCCAGTAATTATGGAAGGAAGAATCTGGTATCCTCAGGAAGTAAAAAAAGCATTTGAAATGGGAGCATTTGCAGTTGTAATAGGAACTGCAATAACCAGACCTCATATGATTACAAAAAGATTTGTAAGTGTTGCACCGAAGGAATAGAAAAATCTTAGAGGCAAGGCTTACATAATCCCATAAGATTTTGGTAGTAATGTCTCATCTGCCTCTGGCATTGAAATATCTTGTCCAATTTTTAGTAAACAGAATGCTTTATCAATAATTGTAGCTAACGATTTTACAGGTGCATGGTGTGCGTTAAGGATTGCATGAGCTTTTGCTCTTTGCCCATCAAGCAAATAATCACCTTCATAGTATCTGTTCATTGATATAAATAGTCTGCATAATTCTGGATTTGATTTTTCTAAGCTTCCTAAAAAGTCTGCATTTTCAGAAAAAACAGCTGTATAGTAGCCCGCTGGATTTTGTCTAAGTTTTTCTAAAGCTTCTTCGGGAGTTCTAGCCCATTCAGTTTTTTCAGAAAAGTTGTCACTTTCATACATATTAATAATTCCCTTGAAATGGTCGCTAAGCGAATATTCATTCCAAATATGTGAGTGTAAAAGTATTTTCCCACTTGCTAAGTGTGATTTTGCTTTATCGACAACTGTTTGTGTTTCATTTGCCTCTGGTGGTGCAGAAACAGTTGTAGGATTGCGAACCTCAAGAACTTCAAATAATGGTGCGTATAAAGCATCAGCAATTTTTTCAGCAGTCATGTTTGGGAAGACAGCTAAATGAGCAGTATTATCGTTTACTTTATCTGATTTATCACTTGCAACATAAATGCAAAGTACATCCCTGTCATGGTCTCTTTTTGCACCTTTTAAAGCATTAATATGTTTAGTGTCAGCTACAACTCCCAGCCAATCACCTCTTGGATCAAACTCATCAGTGATTATTATTCTTTCAGGAGGTATGCCGCTTAAAATTAGCCTTTCTCTTATGCTTGCGGCAGCACATGGAGACTCAGCAAGAACTGCTATATTACCTGTTTCATTTGGGTAAGCAAGGATAAGTTCATTTAGATCTTTTACAGCTCGAACCGATAAATCTGGCAGAGTTTCTGCTGCAGGCAGTGATGGACTAGAAGTAAATCTTCGATTGGCTGGTTCTATAATAGTCATGAAGGATATTTTATAAGCTATCAGAAGTCATAAATGTGTATTATTAAAGATATTTTATCTTTTGAATAGCCAAGTCTTTGTAAGTTAAGTAAAAAGTAATTTTTGAACAAAGGGTGCTGTACTTAATCTTGCAACTGTTGCACTATCAGTCAGTTTAATTTCTCTAGTGGCTTCTGGTGGAGGGTCTTCTTCTACAGAAAGGTTAAAGTAACGCAGATAAAGAGGTTTCATTCCTGTGAACAAATTTACTAACTCAAGTGCAAGAAGAATACGATGTTTATTTTTAATTGCATCAGCAGAATTAATCCTTGCTTGAGTTATAAGATCCTGTCCAAGAGCAACCTTAGCTTTAGCGATTTTTTCTTTTGCAATAGCTTGTATATCTGTTTGGTCAGTATGCTGACTTATAAGTCTAAGAAAGTCATCCTCATCGGGTGAATGAAACTTAAGTAGCTCTCTATTTCTATTAAAAGATGGTTTAAACAATTCACTGAGCAATTCATATGCTCTATCGCATGCATCTTGCATTTCCGGATCAAGAGGATGTCTTTCTTTTAATTGACCATGCCTTCGATGTGCATCCGATAATCTTTCTAAAGCACTAAAAATCGTTTCAATCCTGTTTGCATAACCGTTGGGATTAAAAATGCCGTTTGTTATTTCCTCGTGAAAGATTTTATTTACTGCATAAATAAAGGCAGAGAGATTTAATCTGTTTACAGTTTTTCTTCTGCCTGTACTGTTTGAGGTTTTATGATAAGCAAGATCAATCTGACTCTTAAAAAGTGCTCTTTTGTAGTTAAGTCCTGACAATTCAATAATAATTTCAAATGGATCAGAGCTAGCTGAAGTAATTAACGGACTGACAACAGTTTGTGGCAGTGCTGTTGTTGTATTTCTTACGGTATCTGCAATAGCTGGTGACATTGTTTAAATGTTAGCAAGATAGGTAAAGAATCAGAATGTATTATTAAAGGAATTTAATTTTCTTTGTTCTTTTTTGGTTTAAAACCCTTTAAGAGGCTGCTTTGTGGCTTTATTTGTGATCTTTGCATATTATTTGGCATAACATTTCCAGGATTCATCATGCCTTTTCCCTGTCCGCTAAACATACCCATCATTTTTTTCATTTTTGAGAATTCACTGACTAATTGATCTGCATCTTTTTCTTTTAGTCCGGCCCCGCGTGCAATTCTTCTTTTTCTGCTTAGATTTAAAAGAGATGGTTTCATTTTTTCTTCTTTACTCATGCTTTGAATAAGGGATTTAAACTTTTTCATTTTTACTTCACCTTCAGAAAGTAATTTTTCCTGAGTGTTTTTATCTATGTTTACTCCCATATTCCCAAGCATTCCACCCATGCCCATCATATTAAATATATTTGAAAAATCACCCATCTTTGACATCATGTTTTGAGCAGAAAGAAAAGATTCAAAATTAAAATCACCTAACAATTGTTTTTCTATTTCTTTAGCCTCGTCTTCTTTTATTTTTTCCTGGGCTTGTTCTACCAGAGTTAGTACATCACCCATTCCAAGGATTCTAGATGCCATGCGCTCAGGATAAAACTCCTGAAGATCGTCAATTTTTTCTCCAACACCTGCAAACTTTACTCGTTTTCCTGTTTCCTCTACTACAGAAAGAGCGGCGCCGCCTCTGGCATCACCGTCCAGCTTTGTAAGAATAATTCCTGTAATTCCAATCTGTGTGTTAAATGCAGCTCCTATATTTGCTGCTTCCTGACCCAACATAGAATCTATTACCAAAAGTTTTTCATCTGGTTCAACAGTTCTGTCTATAAGCAAAAGCTCAGCCATCATTTCTGTATCGATCTGTAATCTCCCTGCGCTGTCAAGGATGACTACGTCGTGGTTATTTTTTTTTGCGTGGTCAATAGCGTTTTGCGCCAGTAGGGGCGTATGGCCATACGCCCCTATATCGCCTGGCATTTGATATACTGCTATGCCAATTTGATTTCCTAGTATATTTAATTGCTCCACAGCAGCAGGACGTTTTAAATCTAATGGCACTAAAAGCGGGTTTTTACCTTTTTTCTTTAAAAAGTTTGCCAGCTTTGCACAGGTAGTAGTTTTACCGGCACCCTGAAGACCGAGCATTAATATTACAGATGGCGTAGCATTGATGTTGAGACGCTCCATTGGGGTGTCTGTACCGCCAAGAAGATTTGTAAGCTCATCACTAATTATTTTTATAAAAAACTCGCTGGGAGAAACTCCCTTTAAAACTTCCTGACCAATTGCTTTTTCACGTACCTTATTTGTAAATGTTTTAATGGCTTTTAAACTAACGTCAGCATCTATAAGTGCTCTTTTTATCTCACGTATGGCAATATCAATATTTTCTTCAGTAATTTTTGACTGAGAGCGAAGAGATTTAAAGATGTTTTGGAGATTTTCTGTTAATTGATCGAACATGATTTTAAGATCTATTCTATTAAAAAATTCAAGGAAAACATATATTTGTATGTGTATATTTGTTTAGGCAATATTTTTCTCTCAATATTAAAATTTTTTAATCTGTAAGAAGAGAAAATCCTCTTTATTTTATGTAGAATATCCTGTAACTAATCGATATGAAAGTACAAAGACCAACTCAAACTCAAAGCCAGTTGCCCGCAGATTATTTTAGGCAAGTAGTTAACGAACACGATGGCAGATTAAATCATAAAAAGGTTCAAAGACCAAATACTTATTTGCCTGGTCAACTTGACTTGCTTGGAGAAGGTAATCCAGCTACCTGTCTCCAAATAGGAGGATTTGCATTAATTAATCCAAGGCTTATAGGTCCAGGTATTAATCAGCTTTTGTCCGATTTAGGCAGGCAGCTTCCGCTTGATTTTGTAATTTCTGATGTTTATGAACCAGAAAGATCATATGAAGCTGCACTTGTAGACGGTGCCTGGAATGTGACCGGTGAAAAAATAAAAAGAATAGGTTCTGAAATTATATCTAACAGACTGGCTGCTTTGTCTCAAGGATCAGATGAATATCCAAGAGGCCTGCCGTTAAATAGAGTTGTCAATTATGTCCCAAGAAGTTTATTAGAAAGTGGAGCATTAGAAAATGGTGTTCTTAAATTAGACGGCAGAGAAGTTGAAATAAAATTTGGTTTTGTCACTACCCCTGTAAATGATCACGCTCCTGCAGTTGAATTATTGACTTCAAACGGGATTGGGAATGTATACAATGAAAAACCTTACGGACAAGCAATGAACCCTCAATTACCTGACATTATCGAAAGACAAATGTTAGCTGGTGCAAAGGGAGTGGACTTTTTTGTTTATGGTGAAGCAATAACTTATTTAAAAGAACATGAGGATTTACTTAGACAGTTTGGAAACCTTACAGCCATTCATGCTGTTTGCAGTGAACCGTGGCTACCGGAACCCGGAAGAGAATGGTTGATGATTGAGGAAATTGCAGGAAGCGGGGTTTTTGCTGATACTGCCTCCCATTCAGCAGCAATGACGGATGATTTTATTAGATGGTGGTGTAGGAATGAAGGATTAAGTTTAAACAATGCTTCTCTGGATGCGTTTGACAGAGCAAGAATTCTTGGATATGAAGCAGGTGACTTACATCTTGAAACGTATGGAACAACAAAAGGTTCTCTTAGTACGAAAGATGGCAGGGTAGAGATTTCTCTTAGCGGTGGAAAAGGCGCAGGAGGCAGGCCAGGTGGTTCCCAAGGAACAGAAGAATCATTCTTAGGAATGGTCCTTGAGTTTGAAAAAGGAAGAGTAATAGTAAATCTTGGTTATCCTAAAAAACATAATCCGCATGTAGTTTATATTCCTGATGACAGAGCAGAAAAAGTTGAATGCCATGAAATTTTAAATGGTGCTCTTGGCTACAATGTAATGCTTGCGGATTGGGCAGTTAAATCACAAGGACATGACATTGCAGATGGAAGAATCCAGAATTGTTCAACAGCAGCAAGAAATGCCATGGCTTATTTAACAAGAGCATATGCTCAGGCAAAGCAAGAAGGTTATCTGCTTAGTTTTTATCCTTTAGGTGAAATACCCATGGGTAACTTTGCGCAAGGAGCAGTATATCCAAGCATAGAAATTGCAGGAACTCAATCTGCATTTGAAGTTATGGGGAAATCTGCAGGGATAAATAGAAACAAATTTCCTTTTTCTCTCTCTTGATTATTATCCTATTGCGGCACTTAATGGTGTGCCGCGACGATTATCCCAGTTTTTAAATATGTTTTGAAGATTGTCAGATAATTGGTCAAACATTGTTTTATGGTAAAGACATAGATATTAACCTCTGATATAATACTAAATAATTAAAAAAGGAGAAAATATGTCTATAGTTCAAGCTGCTTTAGCGCCTGGCGCAGTAAAGCCTTCCTCATTAATTAAACCGGGAGCCCGTATATCCGATATTCCAGTAAAAAACAGTGATGGCAGTCCTTTAGATGGATACGCTGTATTTATCAGTGGTAATCTGTCGCCTGCACTTACAAATGTAGGAATATTTAGAGAGCCTTTTAAAGGACCTATTAACTTTTCAAGAGAAACAAACACAAAAACAGTATTTCTTTATCCTAGTCAGTTGGGTTTATCAGTGTTAGATAGCGAACAAAGAGATGTTAGCCATGATTTTATAGTAACTGCCCAGGCTCCTATGAATTATAAAATCCCTCGCTGCCACGCTTAGCGGTTACGAAGTGTTTTTCAATAACCTCTTTATTTAAAAATCCCTGAATATTGTCCCATGGCAGTTTTATTTTCTCATCCCACTTTTTAAAAATAAAATAATCTGCATTTATTTTTTCTTCTTTCAATGCTTTATTAAAGCTGCCAAGAGTACTTCCATATTTATATGCTTTTACAAGTGCTTTATTTATGCTTCTGTCTCCGCGTGATATAAGTGCCTGAATAAGTGACCATCTGTAACTTTCTGCTCTAAAATCCACTCCTATTTGATGCAGTTCTTTTGAATAATATTTTAATTTTTTTTCAGCGTCTTTATCTACTCCATACCACTGGAATGGTGTACCTGCTTTTGGTACAAAGACAGAACTTCCCCAGACTAGCTTTTTAGTTTTGTTTTTTAATTTAATTTCTTTCAAGAAATTAACAGTTTCTTTTAAATCACTATCGGTTTCATGTGGTAATCCAACCATTCCATAAAGTTTTATAGATTTAAAACCAGCATTATAAATAGTCTCAATAGAGTTTGTTATGGTCTGGTTGCTGACTTTTTTATTTATTATCTCGCGCAGTCTTTCTGAACCTGTTTCAACTGCCATGGTTATTGACTTTGCGCCTAATTCAAAAAGTCCGTTCGCAAGATTTTTAGATATAGTATCTGCTCTTACTGATGCAATCTGGACATGGATTTTATTTTCCTTGTTTTGTCCATTGAGATATTCAATCAATCCTTCAAATTCCGGATGTTGTGTAACCGATGCTCCGAGCAACCCGATTTTATTTGTATGTTTTAAACCAAAATCAATTACTGGAATTAAACTTTCTTTTAAATCAGGTGTACGGAAAGGAAGTGAACCGTAACTAGCTAAACAAAACCTGCAAAGCTCAGGACAGCTGCGTACTACCTCGACAATAAAAGTATCAGGCCAAACGGAATTTGGGGTAAGGATGGATGAGGAGGTAAGGTTACCACGATTTGTTTTTCGTTTTGTTGTAGGGAACAGTCGCAACTGTTCCCTACAAGAGGGAACATAAACACCATCTAATTTTGCCAAGGCATTTAATTTTTCCTCACGGTTTAAATCTTTTATTTCAACAATTTTATTTATAAAACCTTCTGCAATTTCTTCTAAATCGCCAGTCAGAAAGAAATCAAAATTATCACAAAATGGCTCAGGATTTGCATTTGGGACCTGTCCGCCACAAAATATAATAGGATCCTTTTCGCCTCTTTCATTTGAATATAAAGGAATATTATTTTTTTCTAACATTGAAAAAATATTTTTATAATCCAGCTCCCACGAAAATGAAAAACCTACGTATGAGGGTCTAGCATTGAAACCTGATTTACCGGAATTTTCTTCTATATCCGTAAACCACCGTATGGCTTTTAAATCCTCGTTCTGATTAAATAACTTCCATGCAGTTTGAAAACCCAGACTTGCCATACCGACAGAGTATATATTTGGAAATGCAATTGCCATGAGGCTTGCATCTCTTTGCTTAGCAGGTATGTTAATTATGATTTTTTCTTCTTGAAATAAAGACATGATACGTTATTATTGTACGTTAGATTTAGCGATAATCATGAACAAACCAAATAAAAAAGTAATTCAAAGTGAAGAAATTTACGAAATATATGACAGGTTAAATAAACATTATTTTAACGGGTCATTGCCATATATTAGGATACTTTGGACAAATACATTTGGGCATGGAGAATGGTTTAAACAATTTGGGGATTTTATTGCACTACCTGGAAAGAAACCGTTTATAAGGCTTTCACAAAAGCTCTGTAGTGATCCAAAAGAAATAGCACGTGTTCTTTATCATGAAATGGTTCATTTTTGGCTCTATGTAAATAAGAAACCATGGGGTCATACGAAAGAATTTAAGAAAAAACTTAAAGAGTTTAAATTAGAAGTGTAGCTTTTTAAAGTCATATAAATTTTTCTGCTATTATTATTAACCATGGCATTGCATCTTGTAAGAACAAAACAAATCACCTCTCAGAATATTGAAAAAAATATTGAAAATATTCCGGAGCTAATGAATGCTTGTTTATTTTATGGACCTTATGATATACGAAATGAAAAAATCTCTGTTCCGCAAATTAACGATAATGAGATACTTGTAAAAATTAAAGCAGCTTTAACTTGTGGCACTGATTTAAAAACCTTTCAGAGGGGTCATCCACTTTTAATAAAATCTATCCCTTCTACTTTTGGACATCAGTTCTCAGGAGTAGTAGTTAAAACTGGTACAAATGTTAAAAACTTTAGCGTGGGACAGAGAGTAGTAGCACTTAATTCCACTCCATGTTACCAATGCAGATTTTGTATAAAAGAACAATTTAGCCTCTGTGAAAACATTGAATTTTTAAATGGAGCATATGCAGAATACATTGCAGTACCTGAAAACATAGTTAAGCATAATACTTATGAAATCCCGGGAAATATTCCATTTGAAGCTGCTGCATCACTTGAAGGACTTGCAGTAGTAATTCATGGAATTGAAAGATCTGAAATATCCAGTGATAAAACAATTTGTATTATCGGCACAGGATCAATAGGTCTTATGTTTGTAGCTCTTGCAAAACTAAACGGCGCTAAAGTTATTTCAATAGGCAGAAAAGATTACAAATTAAATGCAGCAAAAAATCTTGGAGCTGATTATGTTTTAAATATGACAGAGTTTGGAAATCCTGAAGACTTGCAAAAAAAAGTAAATAATCTGACAAATGGTTTCGGGCCTGAAATAGTTATTGAAGCTGTGGGTCAGCCAGAGACATGGGAACTTGCTACTAGATTAGTCACCAGAGGCGGACTGGTTAATTTTTTTGGAGGATGTAAGAAAGGTTCTAAAGTCGAACTTGATACTTACAGGCTTCATTATGATGAGCTTAAGTTAATAGGAGTTTTTCACCATACTCCAAAACATGTACAAACCGCTTTAAATCTACTTAAAAACGGCTCATTCCATGAAAAAGTATTTGAAAAGATAATTACCCATATTGTTCCTCTCAGAGAACTGGAAAAAGCATTTTTAATGCATCAGTCCGGAGATGCAATTCAAGTAGCTGTTAAGCCCTAGTTATATCTTAAAGTCATTTATTTTCTTGATTTGTATCACGGGAGTTTTATTGCGCCCGAGCGAAAAACTCGGGAGCTTGCTCCCGGAGATGTGAGCGAGTAGCAACAAAACGCCTCCTTACTAACGCTTCCCGATGCCCATGGCTCAAATCGGCGAAAAACTCTGTGAGCTTGCTCCAGAGATAGTCGATTTGAAGGGAGGCGTTTTATAATCTTATGTTGTGGTATAAATTACATTAAAGGAGTTACAGGATATGAAATCCGCAAGAAGATATTTAATAGTACTAACAGCATTAATCTCGTTAATAGCATTTTCAAACAATCTTTCCATTGCACAAAATAAAGAGACAAACTTAGAGGAAAGAAAAGCAATGACAGGCGGAGGCGGGACCTCTGGAGTTGTTGATTCAGCATGTGCATGTCTGGAGCCAGGCAATAAAGCTATTTTAAAAGCTTACGGTTCGCTAGAAGAAGATGAATGGCCAAAAGCAATAGTTGAATCAAAAAATGCCATCGAAACAATTAATAACCTTGCTAAGACATGTAAGTGTCCTGAAGTTGATACATATAAAAAGGTTGCTGACTCATTTCTAAAATATGCTCAGGGTGGAAATCACCTGGATGGAGCTGATGAACCAAATTGTCCATTTGCACTTAAGGTCTACGGAGAAGCTATCAGCGGATTAACTGAGGCAATACCGAAAATTACAAACAAAGACGTTAAAGATAATGTTAAAAACATTCTTGAATATGCTCAGGAAGAACAGCAGTTTGTAAAAGATGAGTGTCAAGAAGAGAAAAAATCCTGATAGTACAGCTATTCTTATTTTTTACCTTTATTGGCCTTTATTTAAGACTTGCTGGAGTCGGGCATTCAGCGTCTTATTCCATTAATCCAGCAGAGGCTTCTTATGTTTTAAAAATAATTTCTCCGTTCAGAAGCCTTTTTCAGTTTCATTCATTTCATTCCTCGCCTTTATTTTTGTTTATTAATTCGCTCATAGTTTTTATTTCATCATTTTCTTTTGATTTAAATACTTTGTTGAATAAACTTGATGTAGATCCAGCAGTTATTTACCTCCCCCTTAGATATTTAAGTGCTTTTTTTAGTGCAGGCTCAGTTGTTATTATTTATTTTATCGGCTCCTTATTCACTGCTACATGTGGAGTTCTTGCCAGCGGTTTTCTGGCTGTATCTCTGTTACATGTGAAGTTTTCTGGATTAATTCATCCCTTTAGCGGAGTCATATTCTTTTTACTGTTATCCCTCTACTTTACGCTTAAATTTAACTACAAACTTTCTTTTTTATTTGCTTTGCTTTCTTCTCTTATGCATTATTCGGGTTTAATAAGCATACTTCCTTTATTGTTTGTTTTGGCTTTAAAAAAAGAATATGTGGAATTAAAATCTGTTCTTGGCAGGTTCGTTTTTTTGTCTGTAATATTAAATCTTTTTGTTGTTATTGATTTTGTTTTTTTATTTCCTAAAATATTAAATTCTTATTTTATTGGTTATAATAATTATCACTTAAGTTCCTTTCTTCTTTATCTTTTTAAATATCTATGGCATGGAGTGGGTCCTGTAGTCTGGCTTTCAGCAGTTTTCTCACTTTTATATTTAAAAAATTATGATAATCTAAAAATCAAGGTTTTATTTTTAATACCAATCGCATATCTTGCATTTATTGGTTTGTTTCATTTTACAGAGCTTGGTTATGCTGTGTTGCTGGTACCGTTTTTTTGCCTAGCCTCTGCATTATTTTTTAGTTCTTTTTACAGAGAAGATAATGAAAGAAAGTTTATTTTCATTCTCCTTGTTTTATTTGCTCTATGGATTCCGTTCAAATATTCAGTTAAATACAATAAACTTATGAGTTTGCCGGATACTCGTACTATTGCTAGTGACTGGGTTAAAGAAAATGTATCAGATAGAATGAAGATTGCCTGGGATAAAAACAGCCTGCAGTTAAACTGGCAGAATGCTTATGATAAGAAGGAATTAAAAGGCTTAACAGGTGAAGCAGTACTTCTTCTAAATCGAAGAAACTTTCCGATTGAATATGATTTACTTAAGAAAAAAGACTGGTTTAAGTTCTTAAGAAAAAAAGCAGACTATGTTGTTATAAACAGCTATGATTATGAACTTACATTAAAGCAGTCTGGACAAATTCCAAAGAAAAAATATTATTTAAAGATGCTTAAGCAAAAACCATATATGGTTTTTGATCCATATCTTAAAGACTACGATAAAAAAACAAAACATTCTTTGCCTGAAGAATTATACTCACCCTTTCTTAGCCTCTGGCAAAGAGAGCGTTCGGGACCTGTGATTAAGGTGTATAAGATATGAACAATGTCATTGCGAGGAGGAACGTAGTGACAACGAAGCAATCCCGGACTAACTTGCGTAAATCGATCGGGATTGCCACGCCTCCCTTCCGGTGCCACCAGCAATTAATGAATTGGATATAATATTCCCATGGGTTTACAAATCAAAGAAACTGATACTATAACACAACTCAAATCTGCAAAAGCTGCATCACGTAAGCTTGCTAAAGCTTCAAATGAAGAAAAAAATAAAGCACTTAATTTAATTGCTGATGAGTTACTTTTATCTAAAGATGTAATACTAAGTGCAAATAAAAAAGATCTCGAAGCAGGTAAGAACAGTAATCTTTCAAATGCACTTCTAGACAGGCTTATGTTGGATGAGAAAAGACTTTCAGGCATGGCAGAGGGGATAAAAAAAGTACTAGCCCAAAAAGATCCTGTGGGTAATAAAATTGCCTCATGGAAACACCCTAAAGGCATGATGATTACAAAAGTCTCTGTGCCGCTGGGTGTAATATGTGTAATTTATGAAGCCAGACCTAATGTCACTACTGATGCAGTTTCACTAGCCGTAAAATCAGGAAATGCCATTATTCTTCGCGGAAGTCAGCATGCTACAGAATCAAACCAAGCAATTGTGGATTGCATACATCGTGCATTGAAAAATCTCGTAGGGGCGTACCATGGTACGCCCTTGTTGAATGAGGGAATTGTTCAATTCATCGCCTCAAAAGACCGTGAAGAAACCATAAAAATCCTTGAAGCAAAAGATTATGTAGATCTTGTTATTCCAAGAGGCGGTGAAGACCTAAAAGATTTTGTTTTAAAACATTCTAAAATACCGGTGATAGGAGCAGGCGGCGGTACATGTCATTTATTTATAGATGAAAGTGCAAAAGAAAATATGGCAGTAGATATTGCATTTAATGCTAAAACCCAAAGACCTGGGGTTTGTAATGCCATTGAAACTGTTTTAGTCCATAAAAATATAGCTAAAAATATTCTTCCTAAATTACAAGCAAAATTAAATGAAAAAAAAGTAGAGATATTTGCATGTGACAGAACAGGAAAAATTATTTCAGATGTAAAACCTGCAACAGAAGAAGACTGGTATAAAGAATACCTGGATTTAAAAGTAGCAGTGAAAGTTGTAGATTCACTGGATGAGGCTATTGAACATATAAATAAATACGGCACTCGTCATTCAGAATCCATAATTACAGAAAATAAAGAAAACGCTTCTAAATTTCAGGATGAAGTCGATGCTGCTTGTGTTTATGTAAATGCCAGCACACGTTTTACTGACGGCGAAGAATTTGGATTTGGATCTGAGATAGGAATTTCCACGCAAAAATTACATGCACGTGGACCAATTGCACTTGAGCAGCTTGTGACTTATAAATATTTAATTTCAGGTGAAGGACAGACTAGGACATGATGAATCGGCAAACTGCCTCACGGCCAGGTAGCCGTATAGGTCTTTTTGGCGGTACCTTTAATCCTATTCACAATGGGCATTTACAGATGGCTGATAAGGCACTTAAAGAATATAAGCTTTCAAAGGTGTATTTTATTCCGTGTGGAATTCCGCCTCATAAAAAAATTAAAGATCTTCTTCCTGCAAAGCTCAGGTATAAACTTGTGAAAGATGCTATTAAAGGAAAAAAATATTTCAAGGTTCTGGATATAGAAGTTAAAAAAAAGAAACCATGTTATACGATTGATACCGTTAAAACCCTTGTAGGGACCAGTCGCGACTGGTCCCTACTGTATTTTTTAATCGGACAGGATGAATTTGAAAACCTAAAAACCTGGAATAAACCAAATGAACTTGCAAAGCTAGTCACCTTTCTGGTTTTGCCAAGAAGCCTAAAAAAGATTAAACCACCTAAAATAAAAAATCTACAATGGTCACCTGTTCATACAAAGTTAATTGATATATCAAGTACTGAAATCAGAAGAAATATCAAACCACCGCACAAGCCCCGTTAGCAGCTTTTTTTAATTCTTCTACCTTATCTAATTCTTCCCATGGAAGATTTAGATCCAGTCTGCCAAAGTGTCCATATGATGCAGTATTTCTATAAAATACGCCCTTATTTAATTTCGGGAGATTTTGCATATTGAACTTTTTAATAATTGCAAGTGGTCTTAAGTCAAAAACCTGATTTACTATGTCGCATAGAACAGTGTCTTTAGCTTTTCCTGTGCCGAAAGTTGAAACACTTATAGAGATTGGTTTTGCTACGCCGATAGCATATGAAACCTGTACCTCACAGTGTCTGGCAAGTCCTGCAGCTACAATGTTTTTTGCAATGTACCTGGCTGCATAACATGCGGATCGGTCTACTTTTGTAGGATCTTTTCCTGAAAATGCACCGCCACCGTGTCTGGCATATCCTCCGTAAGTATCAACTATAATTTTTCTTCCTGTAAGACCAGCATCTCCCTGAGGTCCGCCGATTACAAATCGTCCCGAAGGATTAATAAAATACTTAGTTTCATTATCAATTAAATGACTAAGCTGTTCAACAACCGGCTTAATGACAAATTCCCTCATATCAGCTTCAATAAACTTTTGAAGATCGCTATTTTCAGTTTTTCCATTTATTTTTGCTGCATGTTGGGTGGATATTACAAGAGTGTCAATTCTTTTTGGCATCCCTTTTTCATCATATTCAATGGTTACCTGTGTTTTACCGTCAGGTCTGAGATATGGAAGAGTACCTTTTTTTCTAACCTGTGAAAGCTTCAGTGCAAGTTTTTGGGCAAGGCTTATAGGAAGTGGCATAAGTTCAGGTGTTTCATCACATGCAAATCCGAACATTAATCCCTGATCTCCTGCTCCAAGCTTATCTATTTCATCGCTTGAATCTTCATCTCTGTGTTCTTTTGCCGTAGTTACTCCCTGACTAATATCTGGAGATTGTTCTTTAACACAGACAATAACACCACATGTATGTGCATCAAAACCACCAGCATCAGGACCTGCATAGCCAATTTCTTCAATGGTTTTTCTTGCAAGTGTATCAAAATCAATGCGTGTCTTTGATGTAATTTCTCCACCAACTACAACTAGCCCAGTGGTAGCATATGTTTCACAAGCTACACGGCTTTTAGGATCACCAGCCAGTGCTGCGTCCAGCACTGCATCAGATATTTGATCACATAATTTATCCGGATGTCCTTCAGTTACTGATTCTGATGTAAACAATCGTTTTGCCATAATAAGAATTCTCCTTCTTTAATTGAAAGCGATGTTACTTGCTTTAAAGTTTTATCGCTCATCTATCTGGAATTAGCACCGTTGCAACCACTGAAATATAAACTTCTTTTGTATCTCTGTTTTATCTCTGCGGTTCAGGTTGCTGTAGCTTCGTTGGGCCAGTCCCTCTGCTACTCTGGATAAGCCTGTTAGTTAACAGGATCCTGTTAACTATAATACCCCAAACACCATTTTTTGAAAACGTTTTATCAATGAAATGTCCCTACTTCTTGTAAAATTAGATCATGACTTTTAACAAAAAAATTGGAGCAAAGGTTATAACCCGTAAAAAGGGTTATTGCAAAGTTAAGTTAGACATGAAACCAAATCATTTAAATCATGGCGGAATTGTTCATGGCGGTGTATTAGCAACTTTATGTGATATTGCTTTAGCCGGTGCAATTGAAATGGCTATGGCAAAAGAAGAGTGGTGCGTAACTGCGCAATTGAATATACAATTTCTTTATCCTGCATTTCCAAATGAACCAATTTTTGGTTTTGGCCAGTTAATAAAAAAAGGAAATACACTTGCATTTGTAGAAGGCGGAGTTAAATCAAAAAGCAATAAACTTCTTGTGAAAGCCCAAGGAATTTGGGTCATCAAAAGTAAAAAAAATAAAAGAATTAAAAAGGCTAAATCTTTAGGTTGACTTTCTAAATTCCTGCTTTTGTTTTAATCCACTCTTCAAGCTTTTCTTTGCTTGGAATAAGAACTTGTTTTGATTCAGTAGGAATAATTAAACCTTCATCTCTAAGTTCGCTAAATGCACGGTTTACTGTTTCACGTGGTGAATCAGACATCTTACCAATTTCTGACTGTGTAAGTTTTGGCAGAAGAAGACCTTCTTTTGTCATTTTTCCGTGTTCATTTGCAATAGTTATAAGTGCTTTTGCAATTCTTGCTGCTGCTGGCAGTGAAACACTGCTAAGTCTGCTGCTGGTGAGTCTTAATCTTCTGCAAAACTCCCTGCTAAGTGCCAGATGTACTGAAGGATAGGTTTGTAACATTTCCAGAAAATCTTTCTGTGAAAATACAAGTACTTCTACTTCCTGATTTCCTGCAGTTACATCAGCTGATCTAGGTTCTGAGTCAATCGCAGACATTTCACCAAAAAAATCTCCAGGCTCAAGATATGCCAGTACCTTTTCACGCATGGTAGGGTCAATGGCTTTTACAATTACATTTCCGCTGCTAACTATATAAAAAGAATGTTCTTCATCTTCAGTTATTATGATTGAAGCCTGGGCAGCATAGTTTTTTCTGGTGCACATAAGTGCAATTTCTTCAAGTTCAGCAGGCCCCATATCCTGAAATAAGGAAACCTGTGAAATTTTATTTATTACTGACGACGATATTGTCATTAACTTTTTTTTTCTTCTTCTCGAATGCAGGCTTTAACCAGGGTTCTGTCGCAAGAGCTAGTTTAACCATTTCACTGCAGACAATTTGAGTTTCACCTTGTGGCCTGCCAGTATCTCCTTGCACTCTTACATTATTTAAATGAATCAATGCAGCAAGAGAAGTTGTGCATACCATTCTAGTCGATATTGCAGAAGGCAGAACATATCTTGCAAGCTCTGCTGATTCTCTTTTACCCAAACCACTCAATCTATACTCCTTATATAAGACCATATACTGATCATGAGCAGCTTCCATAAGTTTTTTAAATGAATTATTATCTACACCCTCTGGCTGGATATATCTAAAACCTGTTTCGTAAGGGACATACCTTTGGGATTCCTGATCAATGGTTACTCCTACCTGATGTCTTACGATCTGATGACTTACTACTCTGGAGCAGACAATTACATAGCTAAAATTAGGATGGCTGTATGTTGTTCTGTGGCCTCTTTCCATTAACCCGACAACTAATCCTGTTCGTTTTTCTTCAGGTGTTTCATTCCATTCTTGTTCAAGTTCAGGCATAGATTTAACTGAATAACAAACCCGTGCAGCACGCCAAATAAGATATTTCATGTTTTGAGTATATTGAATCAGCTCAACTGAAGGTGCAATTGGTTCAATTATTCTTTTTTCAATGTTATCGTTTATTTCTTTTTCAACTTCTTCCCTGGATTTTGGCGGCATAAATTTTTACCTCGTTTATATTTAATATTTTAAAATAAAAGATAGTTGCTGACGTTAAGGCTTTGCCCTTACAATATGGCAACGATATATAATAAAGAAACCAATGGCAGATTTACTGAAAAACAAACTAGCTGTAATTACAGGTGCTGGTCGTGGAATAGGCCGTGCAACTGCAGCTTTATTTGCAAAAGAAGGCGCAAAGGTTTTTCTTTGTGATGTTGATAAGGATCCGTTGGAAAAAACAATAAATGAAATTAAATCAATTAATAGACATATTTCTGGTATATCGGGCGATGTAACAAAACAATCCGACGTACAAAACATAATGAAAAAGGCAGCAGAATTTGGTAATGGTTCTATAGATATTCTTTGTAATATTGCAGGCATTACACGTGACAGGGTAATTCAAAAGATGACGCTTGAGGACTGGAATTTTATTATTAGCATTAATCTTACCGGGACTTTTAATTGTATTCAGGCTGCTGAGCCATATATTCGAGAAACAGCAAAAAATGAACTTGAAAAAACAGGAAAAATTAATTCTCGCTCCATAATAAATATTTCATCTACTTCCGGTACTACTGGAAATCCCGGTCAAATTAATTATGCAGCAAGCAAAGCAGGAATAGTAGGACTTACAAAAACCGTAGCTAAGGAATGGGCAAGATATAACATAAGATGTAATGCAATTGCTCCTGGAGTAATCGAAACCAGGCTTACCCAGGCTAAAAAAGAAGGTGAAGATTTTGGTATTCCTGAAAAACAAAAACAAATGCTTTTAAATCTGCAAAAAGAAACAGGACTAGCCAGAGATCCAGGTCAACCAGAAGACGTTGCAAATGCAATTTTATTTTTTGCATCAGATTTATCTTCTTATGTTACAGGTCAGGTGCTGACAGTGGCTGGCGGCGTGATAGGCAGTATTTAAATATAATAATCTAGGCTTGACCTCACAAATATTGTCAGAGTTGTGAGGAGCGGTAGCGACGAGATACATCACATCAAAATTGTCATTGCGAGAAGTCCGCCTGAGGCGGACGACGAAGCAATCTCATATTGCGATTAAGCTTAAGGAAGGTTTATTATTACCGTTATTTGCGTTGTGAGATTGCTTCACCCGCCTAAGGCGGGTTCGCAATGACATGAACTGTTAAAACAAATCTATCAATTCTTCCTCTGCTGATTTTGAACTTCCGCTGCCTGGTCTGACTTTAACAGATTCTACTTTTGGTCTTTTTTCTTTTTCTCCCGGAATAGTTTCTACAAGCGCTTCTTCAGGCGGAAGATCTTTCACTGGGGCTGATTCAAATGATTTTACTGCCTGAGGCTGACTTTCAGACGGAGTAGGTGCTGTACCTAGCTCTTGTGATTGTGCTCCACTTTCAACATAACCTTTTAAATCTATTACTTTGTTTGAAATCATAACAGTGCCAGGCTTTGTGGTAAAAGGTGTATATAAAATTGATTGCTGAATTGCCCTGGCATCATATGCAATTCTGCCTAAAGCATTACTTGAGATTTGAATTTTACCCCTGTCTTCATTATCTACAATAAGTGCACCGTTAATTGAAACGTTTCCATCTATTCTTAAATTCCCTTTTACATAAATTATTCCATTAAAATCAACAGGACTTCTACTGTCTCCTCTTATTTCTACATCGCCTATGGGTCTGCCCTGATTATCTGCCCTGGTGTCTATTATTAAAATCCCTTTTCCTGCAAGAACATTATTTTCATCGTAAGTAGGAGTTCCGTCTACATATGTGAGTAACATATATCCCACAGGAATATCATTTTCATCTCTAGGAATAGTCCCGTCACTTGTATATAAATCAGCAAGTTCTGCATATTGCTCAATGTTTGTTCTAAATAAGTTTCTTGCATTTGCAGACTGTGGAATGCCCAGCGCAAAATCTTTTGGAATAATGTGTTTTTCTGCTTCTGTGCCCTCAATTTTTTCTTTTGAGATTATTGGTGGCACAAACTGAAATACCTGATCGCCCTCATAATGAAAATCTTTCAAGCCTGGAGGTACCAACTCAATAGTATTTCTTCCTATATTACTCACCACTGCATAATCCAGCTCAGAAAGTCTGTCGCTTTCTTTATAAACTGCTACTAACGAACCTGGTGTAAATCCAACCTCTGCCGGTGATTTTGGCAAAGGGGGCGTAGTTTCTGTGCCTGTATTTGTGTCAATTGGTTCTGATGGTTCTTCCGGAGGTCCTTCTACTACCAGATTAGTATTTGAAATATATGTAGGTTCTGTGAGTGTAGTCATAGCTGTTGTAGCTCCGAGTATCTGATAACTTCCCCCATCAAAGGAAATCTCTCCATTAGTAGTAACTGCACTTTGGATATTTGGGATCTGTCTTTGGACTACTTCACTGACGGTTCTGGTTATTTTCCCTACCATTGCTGATGTTTCAAGTAACCATGTAGTTTCAAGATCAATATTTGCAAAAGGACTTAATTTTTCTTTCTCTGTCAGATCTTCTTCCTCCTCTTCTTCTTGTTCAACAAGCTCTTCTTCGGGCTCTTCTTTTTTCTCTTCTTCCTTTTTTTCTTCAAGCTCCTCTTCCTCGTCAATTATAGGAAGCAGGTTTTCTACCACTCTAAGTCCAAGTAACGTTAAACTAGAAGTTACTACAGCTGTGTTATTAGTTATTTCAATATGATCCTCATCAGGTGCAATAACATTAAAAATCCATGTATTTGATAGACCTCCTTCAGTTGCAACAACCAGTGAGTGAACACCAGGCTCAACATTTCTATCAATGCTTAAGCTTATTAAAAGTTGTTTGCCGTTAGATAATTGATCTTTTAATTTTGGAATTATTCCGCAGACGTCAGGAACTACTACAGGAAGCCCTTTTTTCAAATAGAGCTCATCTCCGGAAACAGTAAGGTAAATATTTCTTTGTCCAGCCTTGATTTCAAGAAATTGTTTATTGTCATTTGTGGTTACCTCATAAATAGCAGGTCTTAAGCTCCCATCAAAAGATGGGATTATATAAAATTCACCTCTGGCATTTTCCCAATAAAAATTATTTAACCCAGCCATTACATCCATTCCAATTAAAAATTCAACTGTAGGACCAGCTTTAACATCTTCTATGACAATATTTTTATTTGAAAACCTGGGCTGGTGATTATATGAAAAGTTCTCTCCTGCTACAAGAAACTCGGATCTTTTATTTCCTTCACTGTAATTTGGAGACAATGCAGTAATTTTTGGAATTGGAAGCTTAGCTTTATACGGTGTTTTTTGGTCCTGGACTATATCTTTAAGTTTAAGATTTATTTTTTTATCTTTGTAAACAACAACCATTGTTCCGGGATTTAAAACTGTTCCCTGCGGAATATCAATGTCTCCTACCATTGAAATATTTGCTTCTGGTCTTAAAGCAGGGCTTTCTTCTGCTTGTTCCAATGGAGTTTGCGGTCGTTCTTGTTCTTCACTGGTGGTTTCTATTTCTTCAGGCGGCTCCCTAAATGTGATATATCTCAGGATCTTTAATATTTCATCTGCGTAATATTCATCAAAATCTTCTGTTACTTCACTAAATTCATCTTCAAAATCTTCTTCACCAAATTCTTCGAATCCTTCATCTTCTGATTCACTGCTCTTAAGTTTTTCTTCCTGCTTGGGAGAAGGTTTTATTTTTTGTTTTGTGTTTAGCCTTGCTTTTATTCTTTCATTTATTCCTTCACTAATTGCAATTGCAGCCATGGTATTCTGGTTTGATTGCATCTGGGAAAGATTTACAGACACAAGGAGATAAGATACTCCAACCAAGCCTGAAAAAATAAAGGTGAGAATTAAAGCAAAAGGAAGAGTTAAGCCGTATTCGTTTCTTTTGTTATTTATTGCCAAGTGAATGACCATATCTTTTTTATAGCATATGGGCTTTATTCTTTAAGAGAAACTTCAGATTCTTCCCACTTAGGATTTTTCCATTGTGTACCGTCTTCAAATATTACCCTGCCTACTCTTACACTGTAGGCTTCTCCATTTCGCTTTGAATCCAACTCATTATATTCAATAACTTTTTTCTCATAAGGGATAATTGGATCTGAGACTATAGTTTCCTTCATTAGTGTTTGGGTTTGTGTAAAAGGAATCCTTCTTTCCCAGATTAAGAGTGCTGAGTTAATTATTTTAGGTGTCTGATTTGAAAGTTTTACCCAGTATTGAAAGTCTACATTTTTTATTTTCAGAAATTGTGTTTTTGTGTTTTTGACATCTGCATCTACGATAAATAAAGGATCTTCTTGACTTGTAACTACCTCTAAATATCTTTTAGCTTTTTTTGTATCCTTAATTACTTGTTTGCGTTCATTTAGTCCTTGTCTTAAAACTATTTTTTTCTCATAATTTTTTTGTCGAATTTCTGCTTTTTTTGCTCTTTCTTCTTCTATGAGTCTTCTTTTAATTTCTTTCTTTTCAAGTCTTTCTAATCGCTTTTTTTTCCTTGCTTCTTGTTTTTCTTTTTTAAGTCTTTCTTTAAGTTCTTTTCTTTCAAGTCTTTGTTTTTCTCGTAATTGAGCTGTTTCTGATGTAGGTGGTTCAGTTACTTCTTTTTTTTCTGGTTCTGTTGTTTCTTGAGAGTAAGATATTTTTTGATTCACCGTAGATATCAGGCATATCAGTGTAATAGTTACAATAATTTTTTTTAAGTTTTTCATAATATCTTTCTACCCACTTGGACTACCAATCTTAATAGCTCTATCTTTTTCAGCAGTTATATTTTCTTCAGGTATGTTTCTGATGGTGGGTGTAATAAGTACAATTAATTCACTCTGGCTCTTTTGTCTGTTTCTGTTGTTTATATAATCTCCAATAAGAGGAATCTTAGTTAAAAATGGTAATCCTACTCTGTCTGTGGAGGTGTTATCAATTATTAATCCGCCAATTGCTACAGTTTCACCATCCCGAACCTGGACATCGGCATTAATTCTTCTTCTGGTAGTTGTTGCAGGAACAGTTACACCGTTTTGAGTAGTGGTTCCAGAATTATCTGAAACCTCAATTTGTATTTTTGCAGTAATTAAACCACCGGCACCAACTATTGGGGTAATGCTTAATGCAGTACCTGCAGTGATTCTTTGTAATTGTTGAGTAGCAACCACACCTATTTGTTGACCTTGTCCGGTTGCAGCACCTAATACAAGGTTAGTGTCCTGGTCAATATTTATCATCGCAGTTCTGCCGGAAAGTGAAACAAGTTTTGGGTATGCACGAACCTGTGCCAGTCCTGCTCTTTCAAGATAAGTGATTTGTTTATTAAAGATTTTCCACATATCTGCACTGAAGTCAAAAAGTGTAACACCTCTGGCTATTTTTCCTATGACAAATCCACTATCCCTGAATATTTGAAGATCTTCTGATGCTCTTTTTTGCACCTCAATTAATTTTAGTTCCAGCTCAACCTGTGGCAATGGCTTATCAATTCTATCCAGGAATTCTTTGATTCTTCTTAAATCATTTGGAGAACCGTCAGCAATAATCGAGTTTTGGTCATTGCTTATTCTTACGTTTGTTCTTACTTCTACAGGCAATAATGCCTGAACATCCATTGCTTCAAGATTCATAAGTGGAAACATCTTGGTTTCCTGACCCACTGTAAAGTTTTTATTTAGCCTGTTATAAATAACATAGGTTTCATTAGCATCACCTGATGTAGTATAGTCGAATGATGTACCGCTTAGCACAAGCTTTAGTGCTTCTTCGATGTTTACATCTCTTACGCGACAGCTCACCCGCTCAGTAGGTGTGGCAGTAAGAACAATATCAATTCCGTACTTATTTGCAAGGTCTTTTAAAAGTGTTGCTAAGTCCTGATTATCGTATGATATGTCTGCAGTTCTTTCCAGTAGTGGCAGACTCTTGTCAACAGTAGTAGCTCCTAACCCAAAAATCATTATAGGATTTGCAGTGCCGCCTTTTATTACTGTGTAGCCGGTTCCAGTAGTTGTAAAATTTACCATTGATGCATCAATCAAGCTAAAAAAAGCTTCTTCAAAAGTCTGATCCTGGATTTCTATTACTGCAATGGTTTCATCATCTCTTATGTCACTTCCCACCGAAAGGCTTTTCCCGCTTATTCTTGCAAGGGTTGCAAAGGCATCTTTAATTGCGATGTTTCTTGCAGAAAAAGTAATTAAATCTTCACTGGGTATTTTTTTTGCCTCTTTTTTTGTAACAGACTCATCTTTTTTTGTTTTTTGATTTAAAATATCTTTCCCAAGTTCCGTTTCGATCGTAGGTGCTATGTCTAAATCAAAATCTTGGGCAATTACCTCACCTGAAGTGCAAATTAAGATAAATGCTAAAAGGAAAATTAAAAGTAAAAAAAGTTTTTTACTAAAATGTTTTATTATCTTTTTCATAAATTATGTGACTATATAACAAAAAAAAAGACAATTCATTTGAGTTAAGGTTCCATCTTGTAAGGTCATGGTTGTCCTGAACTGAATATATATCTTATGTTTATCTTAAACGATTATCTTTAACTGTGATAATGATAATCTCTACGTAGATTTACGCTTATGTTCTGTCTTAATCTTTTCAATTATGTCTTTGACTTGTTGCTCTGAAAGACCGCTTGATATTCCGGAACCTTCTTCTTGTTTTGATTCCTTAAAATCACCTTTGACTACAGAGAAATTTGATGCAAGCCATGGTGTTGGAGAAGGTGCTCTGGGAGCATCCGGATCATTTGTTTTATTTGTATATGGATTATATCTGTCGATAATTGGATCAGTGTCTTTTTGTAATTTTTCTACTTCTTTTTGGATTACTTCATTGTGCTGTGCAGTTAATGATTGTTTTAAAATATTCTTTTCTTCATTAACATCTGCTTTAGCAGGAATTACAGTGGCAGATTCAAGCAATGATGAGCTGGTACCTGATACACTGGCAGGTTTTTTTGGATCAATTACTTTTGTAGGCTGAAGAGGTCTTTGTTGTTGTTCTCTGGCAGACGGAGTAATTATCTTTACATCAGGCGGAGGTTGCATTTCTTTTAGCTTTGTAACCACACTGACAAGAGCAGGCTTCTTAGCTTCTTCCCTAAGTCTTCTTGCTTCCTGAGCTGCCTGTCTGGCAGCTTCTCTTGCTTGAATAAGTGCAAGCTTTGCAGCCTCTTTTGCTTTTTTAAGTCTTTCTTTTTCTTGATGCTTTTCTGATTTTACTCTTTGTTTTTCAGTACGGATTCTTTCTTTTTCAGCACGTTTTTCAGCTCTTAATCCTTCTTTTTCCTGTCTAAGAACCTGACGTAATTTGTCTTTTTCTTTTCTTAAATATTCTTTTTCTTTTTGAAGGAGTTTCTTTTCTCCCTCCCTTGCTTTTTTAACCCTTAATTTTAATTTTTCACGGGCTTTCTTTTCCTTTATTTTTTGTTTTTTCTTTAAAAGCTTTATCTTAAGTGCTTTTTTAATTCTAAGTTTCCTTAGCTTATCAAGCTTTGCTCTGAGTTTCTTTTTCTTTTTTTCTCTTTCAGCACGAATCCCAGTTAATTTTTTAATCTGAGCTAGTTTTTTAGCTTTTATTTTTTTATCTTTTAGAAATTTTTGCTTTTTAAGTTTTGACTTAAGAAGTTTAAGCTTTTTCTTTAATGTCTTGTCTTTTTTACCTTTTTTTGAGCCTTTTAACTTTTGAAGTTTTAATTTATCTTTCTTTTTACTTTTTAATTTCTTTGAGCTTTTTGCAGAACCAAAATCAAAAGATAAGCCACTATATAGCTTTTTTCTTTCAAGCTCACAATCCCTACAGGATCCAGGCCTGTAGTCTACTGTGTTCTTTGTGCTTAGCTTTATCCCGCAAACCTTACAAAATTCTGCCATGTATTTACTTAAACTCTACTCTCCAATTTAATAGTATAGAGTAAAAGTACATTTCTGGCCAAGAGATTACTACATACTGTCGTTAAATTATTATGTATATTGGACAGTTTAGAGGATAAAGCTAGAATTTTTAAATTCTTATTCTGATAATCCGGTATCCGATCTTCTGATTCTCTGAAAGGGCCCATAGCTCAGTTGGTAGAGCGTTTCGTTCGCAACGAAGAGGTGGCGGGTTCGAATCCCGCTGGGTCCAGAGAACAATTAGTAGAGCCGCGATTAATCGCGGCTCTACTGTCTTATATTCCTTTTACAAGTGACAAAAGATGTTTTCTCATGCTTATGTTACTTCGTAACTTATAAATAGCACGTACTTCAATTTGCCTTACTCTTTCTATGCTAATTTCCAGCATATGTGCTATTTCAATTAAACTTCTTTCTTCGCTTATTTGCAAATTTTCGTTTATTCTAAATTTTAGCCTGATAACTTCTTTTTCTCTTTCAGTTAGAAGTGAATCGATTGCTTTATTAACCTCGTCTGATAATAATTTTTGATCTGATTTTTCATCAGAGGTTATTTCTATTTCTTCAGTTTCAAGCAAATCGCCAAGACTTGAGTCTTGTTCATTTCCTACTGGCAGGTCTAGAGATATCGGCTGAATTTCTGACTTAAGAACTTTTTCTATTTTTTTCTTTGGGAAACCTGTTGCAATTGAAAGATCTTCAATATTTGGCTCTCTCCCCAGTGCAGAAGGCAATGCTTCTTTTGCCTTTCTTAATTTAAGAAGTACTCCTTGAATAGAATTTGGCAATCTGATTATTCTGCTTTTTTCGGAGATAGCTCTTGTTATTGCCTGCCTGATCCACCAGGTAGCGTAGGTGGAAAATCTATATCCAAGCCTATAATCAAATTTTTCAGCTGCTTTAATTAATCCAAGATTACCTTCTTGAATTAAATCTAAAAGATCTAGACCTTTTGAATTATATTTTCTGGCAATACTAACCACAAGCCTTAGGTTTGCCCTTATTAATTTTTGTCTTGCAATGTGTGCTAATTTTTTTTGTTTTAAAGTAGCGTTATCAGTTAAACCTTCAGAGAATATCCTTGCAAGTCTAAGTTCTTCATTTGCTTTTAAAAGCGGTGTTTTAGAAATCTCTTTTAAATAAGTAACAAGAGCATTGTGAGCCTTTCTGTCTGTGTCCACTTTGTCTAAATTTGTGTTTAAGTGTTGATTAAGAAAGTCCTCAATTTGAAAGCCTTCATTAACCCCCTCTAGAAACTCAGCATCGTCCATATCTTCAATATTTAGATTTTCCATATTTTTTATAGCTTTCCTGTAATAGGAAATATCCACTTTTAGAGCTTATTTTCACGGGGGCGGCCCTATGTAACCTTAGTAAATTCAATTTTATTTCTTATATAAATTCTGTTTTTAAGGGGTACAGCGAAAAATCAAAAATGAGTTTTTAAACAAGATTTATGAACATTATGTATCCGTCCTGAAAATTCCCGTCAGATTTTTTTATAGCATTTGGAATTGTACCTATAATTTTAAAGCCAAGTTTTTGCCACAGATTTACAGCAGGTTTGTTTTCTTTAAAAACAAGATTAAAAATAATTCCTCTATAACCCATCTCTTTTGCAATGTCAATAGAACATTTCCCAAGGTGAAAACCAATTTTTTGTCCTCGATATTCTTTTCCGACAATGTATCCACAGTTAGCAATGTGTGATGAATTTCCGGCAAAGTTAGGTTTTAAATAAAATCCTCCGGCAATTTCTTTACCCTTCTTACAGATAAGAACTTTTGACCCTTTTGGGAAGAAGTAACCAAGAAAGTCATCAAAACTATATGGCAACGTATGCGGATAAGAATCCCCTTCTTTAATTATTTCAAGAAAGAGTTCATATAATTCTTTTCTTTCTGAATCTGTACAAAAGTCAAAAGAAAAGCCTTTACTGGACAGTTCATTATTTTGAATTCTTAATAATAAATCGTTTATCATAGTTTATTAAAAGTATAACTTATTAACTACTACGTTATTCTAATGCAAAATAATCAGGTTTTACCAACTAGGCTTTTTAATAAAACGAGGCTTGTCTGATTTACTCAGCAAGCCGAGTGGTCTATGGAAAGGCAGCTCTGAGGAGCAACGTCACCGCAAGAGCTGCCTGTGGTAATAACATAACTTATTAGAGATAATAAAAAAAACAATTATTTCATATTTCCAAGGCGGGGTGTAGAATGGAGATTGTTAATTAAAGAAGGATTATTTTAATGAAAAGTATAGACTCCGAAAATCAAATTTCTTGTTTAGTGGATTATGGCATTGTTTATTCAAAAAGAGATATGATTAGAATTTTAAGAGATCTGGATCGTGTTGAATATATAGATATGATTGATAATCTTTCTGTAGCAAAAGGCGAAGGTTTTGTAATTGAAGTTTATGCAAATTCATATGACTCAACCATAGTGTTTAATAACAGACTTCATATTAATGTTAATGGCTTTGACTTTCTGAAAATAAAAACTACCCCTGAAAAAATTATTGAACTTATTTCTGGTCACAGAATAATAAGATTAAAACCACTTACAAATATTTTAAAATCAAACCAAGCAGCAATAGAAGAAGAAATTGATGAACAAAGAATTGCTCTTGCCAGCCAGTTTGGCTGTGATAATGAAGTAGAGATGGATTATACGGATCAGGGGAATTTATGACGATAGAGACAGGATCACCCTGTCTCTACAATACGTTTTGTGGTTGTTCTGTATTTGCATTTGCAGCTTCATTCTTTAATGCTTCTTCCAGTTCTTTTTGCTTTTCTTTTTCTTTAGTACGTCTTAAAGCTTCTTCCTGAAGTCTTTCTTTAATTTTTGCCGCATCCTGAGTAAGTCTGAAATATTGCTGGAATTTTTTAGTGGTTTTTAGAATATATGAAAGCCCCTGTGGTTTTTTAGTGATTAAATCCATTTCAACCAGTTCATTTATGTGATCATATGCGCCTGAGCCTCTCATATCAATTACTTCTGACTGGAGAACAGGTTCTTTAAGTGCAATTGCAGAAAGCGTTCTCATCGGACCTGGATTTAACTCAAGCGGCATCATGTCTGTGACTATGTTTAAATACTGGGTTTTTACCTGAATTATATAGCCGTCATCAGTTCCTATTTCCAGCCCGCCATTTCTGTCTTCATATTCCTGAATGAGCTGAACCAATGCTGACTGAACATCTTCATATGCTGCGTTTAACATCTTTGCTATGGCACCAGTTTTAACTGGCAGATCAGTAACAAAAAGTACTGCTTCAACCTGTGCTTTTAAATCAGACTTAAGTGCATTTGCAATTGCACCTAGAGTAGAAGGACCTTGTGATATTTCTTCCAGGGTATTTTCTTCTTCTTCTTGGTTTTCAGAATCAACTTCAGGTTTTATTTCAATGCTTTCATTATTGTCATTGACTTCCTGATTCTCCAGGATGGTTTCCATTGTCTGTCACCTCGCTTTCGTTATTTATTTCTGTTAGATCTATAATTTTATCTTCTTCGGGCTTGTCTTTTTTACCGGTTATTTTATCTTTTATTTTTTCAATAATACCTTTTTTCTTCTTTTTTACTTTTTGTTTCTTTGCTTCTTGTTTCTCTGCTTCTTGCTTCTTTTCTTCTGGCTCTTCAATCACAGTGCCTGCTCTATATACATAAACCTCACTGTACATTTCGTTTTGAACCAGGACAACTTTTTGGACATGTGCCAAAAATAAAAGTGCAATAAAAGATTTGATTTTATCATTAAGTATTTTAGAAAGAAAACTTAATGTAATTGGCTTTTCATCAGTAAGATGCTCTTCAATAATAGCTTCAATTTTTTCAACAACTTTATCAAGATCTTCTTCCTGAGTTATTTCAAGAAGATCGTCCGGAGTTTCAGGAGCAATAATGGTAAATGCACGTTCTGCTCTTAATTTTGCCCTAACTGCTCTTCTTTCTTCTTCTTCTTCTGCCTGCTGAAGTGCAAAAATTAAATCTGTAAGCAGGATTTTACGTTTTCTTTGCTGCTTACTTAAAGAGCTTCTTACAAGAAAAGACTCAAGCTTTGAAACATCAATTCTGATTTCTCCATCTTCGGTTAAAATCTCATCTTCAGGGAAGAAGTTTTCAGTCTGCTGACTGGCAAGAAGAGTTTCATTTGATAAATTTAGAAGGATATCTGACTTTAAGCGCAAAAGTACACTTGCAAAAAAGATTGCTCTTCCGGCATTAAGTAGATTTTCTCTGGGGCTTTTATCCAGTGCTGCTAGATATTTATCAGTTAAATCAATAATATCTATATCCCAGGGATCAATATCACCTTTTTCGGCAAGCTGGACAAGTATTTCAAGCCCGCCACCTAGGTTTTTAACATCAATCTTTTCTTTTATTTGTTCAACTTGTCCCATTTTTTCCCTTATTTCGCCGTCTCTTATTTCTTCTTGTCCTTTTCGCCGATACTCCGATACGCCGTTACGCAGTCATGAGCTCTGGTTCTTCATCTTTTTTCTTTTGCATGTTTTGAACACCAATTATTTGTGTAAATCCATCTGTTCTAAGTGTTACGCCAATAGCCTGATCTGACTTTTCAAGCATGTGCCTTCGTAAACTTACTACTACAAACTGAGCATGTATTGATTGTTTTTTTATCATTTGTGCAAGTCTTTCGGCATTTATACTGTCAAGAAACATATCTACTTCGTCAAATGCATAAAACGGTGCAGGAGAATATCTCTGCAGTGCAAACATAAAGCTAAGTGCTGTAAGGGATTTTTCACCGCCTGACATTGCTTCAAGGCGTTGCATTTTTTTATCACGAGGACGTGCTCTGATTATAAGACCTCCGCCAAATGGATCTTCCGGATTTTCCAGAACCAATTCTCCATGTCCAAATGAAAGTTCATGAAATATTTCCTGGAAATACTTATCTACTCCTTGAAATGTTTCAAAGAAATTTATCTTTTTTTGCTCGCTGTAGGAGCTAATTTTATTAGTAATAGCTTCTTTTTCTTTACTAAGTGAAGTCAGCTTATCTTTAATTTCCTGCTGGCGACTTGTCACATTATCGTACTCATTGATAGCACGCATGTTCACAGGCTCCAAAGCCCTCATTCTTTTTTCAATACTTTCAATTTGTTTGATTATTTTATCCAGGTCAATATTTTCAGGGAGTTTATATTCTTCGTTTTGTGTTTGTTCTTCAAATTTTGTACGTAAATCACCAAGATCCTGTTCAAGCTCGCGGAGTTTAAGCTCTATAGAAGTTACTTTTTCAGCAAACTGCTCTATAAGCTGCTGCAGCTCTCCTTTTTGCTCACCTTTGTTTATAAGACCGTTTGAAATTTCATTACGCTTTGTATTTAATTCGCCCAAACGCTTAATTTCACTTGCACTTTCTCCTTCCAGCTCGCCTACTTTTTCTTCAAGTAATTTTAATTTAGCTTCGTGCTCCGGCAATTCATTTATAATTCTTTCAATTTCTTTCTGGGAATTTGTGATTTTTCCCTCGTATTGTTCTTTTGCTTTTAAATTAAACTCAGCTTCTACAGCATAACTTCTGTTTTCAGTAACAATCTCCTGAAGTTTAGTCTCACAGTCTTTAGTTTTTGATTCAATGTCCTGTGTATCTGTCACAAGTGCTTCAAGGCTGGTGTCTTTTATACCTGCAGCTATTTGCTGTAACTCTACTTCCAGATTTATAATATCCTGTTCTTTTTCTTTTACTTTTTTGTCAAGTTTTTCCAGCTCTTCTGTGTTTGTTTCTATGCTTGTTGCAAGCTCAGTCACTTTTTCTTTACTGATTTCTGAGGTCTGTGTAAGTTTTTTAATTGTTTCAATTAAAGAAGAGTTGTTTGTTTCTTCTTTTGTAATCTCAGTTTTTAAAGTGTCAAACTCTTCTTTTGCTTCTTCAACTTGTTTGCTTAGTTCATTTAAATCATTTTCAAGCTGACTTACATAATCCTGAAGGGACTTTACTTCTCTTTGCAGTCTTTCTTGTTCTGCTTCTCCTGAAACTCCAAAACTTATGTTTGATTTTGCCTGAGAGCCACCAGTAATAGCTCCGCTTTTTTCAAGCAAATCACCTTCAAGTGTTACCATTCTGTTTTTGCCGATGTTTTTTCTGGCATTATCCAGGGTGTCCATTATTATGGTGTCACTAAATGCATAATAAAATGCATCTTTGTATTTATTTTCAAACTTTATTAAATCCATTGCTGAGCCAAGTGCTCCTTTTTGGCTCGTGGGTAATAAAGAAGGAGCTGGTTTTAATTTATTTAAGGGTAAGAATGTAGCTCTTCCGCTGTGTGTGCTTCTTAAGAGCTCAATACATTTTGCAGCTATTGCATCAGTATCCACGACAATAGCTTTTAATCTGTTTCCTGAAGCAACTTCAATTGCAGTTTTATATTTTTCTTCTACATAAACAAGCTGTGCAAGTGTGCCGTGAACACCTTTTATGCCAGCACTCAACACTGTATCTACTGCTGCACCAAGCCCGCCAGCTTCTTTAGTTACTTGCTTGTGAACTTCAAGCTTATCCAGCTCACGTTCTAGTTTTGCAAGTTTTTTAGTTCTTTCATTTAACTCTTCTCTAGTCTCAATTTCTTCGGCTTTAAGTTTTGAGATGTGTTTTTGAAGTGCTGCATGTTTTTGCTGAAGCTGGCTTAGTTTTGAGTTTTTATAGTTATTGCTTTGGGTTAGTTCCTTTAGTTCGCTAAGAGATTTCTCAGCTTCTTCTTTTGTCTGAGTTAAGTCATCCTTTAAATGAATAATTTGTTCTTCAAGTCTGGTGTATTTCGTGAGAAGCTCTTCTTTATCCTGCTTGTGATTATTTATTTTCTTCTGAACTTCAAGGATTTTTGTGGTGGAGAGGTTTTGGTTTTGTCCTTTGGATTTTAGTTTGTCCTGAAGTTTTTGATATTCCTGATTTAATTTCCAGATTGCATCTTCAAGTTTTTCTTGTTCTTTTTTGTTTTTTTCTTTTTTTCTTTCAAGATCGTTTAATTTTTTATCTAAAGTTTTAATTTCACTTTCTAGATTTTCAATGTTATCTTTATGGTCTTTAATTTGTTTGTTTAAAAAGTCAACTGTAGACTGAGTTTTGCTTATTTCAATTTTTGCAGTCTCAAGCTCTTCACTGAGTTTTCTCTGGTTTTGCTCTGTAATTTTCTGAACTTCATTTTCAATGTCTGCTATGGTTTGTTTATCAGCTTCTATCTCGTCGTTTAATTGACCAAGCTTTATGATAGAATCAGTTCTTTTTTGCCTGAGAGTTGCGTTTTCTTCCTTGAGTAAATTGTATTCAGTTTCTACCTTATTTAGCCTTGCTGCCAGACAGTGTTTTTCCAGCTCCCTAAGTTCATTTTTAAGTTTCAAATATTTTAGTGCTTCATTTCTTTCACCTTCAAGCTGTCTTAGCCTCTCATCCAGCTCAAGCATGATTATATTTTCTTTTTCAACTGCTTCCTGGACTTTTTGCAGCTCTATCTGTGCAAGTTCAATTTTTCTGTCAAAGTCAGCAACCCCTGCAAGCTCATCTATAATTTTTCTACGCTCATTAAGTGACATGCTGATGATGGATGTAACGTCACCCTGCATAACTACGTTATATCCATGAGGGCTTATGTTATAGGAAAGAAGTTTGTCGTGAACTTCAGTAAGCGTGCAAGTTCTGCCGTCCATGTAATAAGTACTGGTGTATCCGTTATCTTTTACTTTTATTTTTCTTGTAACTTCAATTTCAATTTCTTTGTCATCGGTAAATTTTATGGTTGCCTGAGCTTCTTTTTTCCCGCTTAAATTATTTATAAGATCAGGAAGTCTCTCAGCCCGCATGGTTCTTGAGCTTGAAAGTCCAAGTGCAAATAAAATACTGTCGATAATATTTGATTTTCCTGAACCATTTGGTCCGGAAATGGTTGTAAATCCTGGAAGAAACGGAACAAGTGTTCTTTTCCCAAAGGATTTAAAATTATCAATTTCAATTTCTTTTAAACGTAACTTTGTATCCATAATTTCCTTTAAAAAGGACATTAAATATTAATAGCTTTTATAGACAGTAAGACTATATTTTTTATCATATTATCCATTACTTGGCCAGCAAATTTAGAATCTATTAATACACAACATGTATATATGGCAATATGTTAGGTACACCAGATATATCGTAGAGACATAAATAAGTAGACCTTTTCATATGGTCGGTTGATTTGCATATTATGTTCCATAGCTGGAGACTAGCTACCCAGAAGCCACTAATTAGAGAACTATAAGTAGAAATCACTCAGTCTTGATTAAAAAGTTTTAATCATTTTCTAATTGACAAGGAAAATAAAAATGTGGCCTAATAATGCTAAGTAGATATTAAAAATGTTATTAATAATAGCAGTTAGCAACAATATTCCTTGGCGTAATCTAATACTAGCTGGTACAGATGGCGGTTGGGTTAGTCCTTGGTGGGCTTCAAGCGTAGGTGGCATACAAGCAGCAAAACCAGTTTCTGATTCAGATGAAAAATCTAAGTATCATATTTTTGGAATAGCATTTGATGGACCAGTTAAGGTTCATGATGATCTTAGAATAGGGATTCGCAGCGATGGCAGATACTTAGTAATTAACGGTACCATTGGATCACTTAAATTAGTTGATCATGAAATTCCGATTACAGATTTATCTGCTGATGAAGAAACACTAGATACAAATCCTAAACTTAAAGAATTTTTTGAAAAGACAATTTCAGTTGCAGAAAGTCTAAATGCTAAACCAGGTATTTTGGTAATTGATCCAACAGGCATGTCAACTGATATGTTAGTAGAAAAACTTGCACAGTTGTTTGGAATAAATCTCCAAGAGCCTTCCGATAGACCTGATGAGCAGCCTCAGTAAGCTGATTTTGCTAAGGGTTTTTCACTCTGTAGATGTGCTTGACCTACTATTTCATTAATGGAGCTAATTTTCATTTGCTCCATATATTTTTTTAATCCTTCAATAATTTCAATACTTGCTTTTGGATTTACAAAGTTTGCAGTGCCTATTTGAATAGCACTTGCTCCGCAGAGTAAAAATTCAATAGCATCATCTGTAGTATGAATGCCGCCTATTCCAATAATTGGAGTTTTTGGAAACTTTTTATATGTTTCCCAAATCATCCTGAGTGCAATTGGTTTTATAGCCGGTCCGCTATAACCGCCGACACCGCGAGGCAAAACAGGTTTTTTAGTCCAACGGTTTATAGCCAGACCAAGAACAGTATTTATTAAACACAAACCATCAGATCCTGCATCAATACAGGCTTTGGCGATTTCTGTAATGTCTGTAATATTTGGAGAAAGTTTTGCCCATACAGGAATATTTGTAATTTTTTTAACTTCACTCACCATAGTAAATGCTTTTTTTGGATCCTGGCTGAAATCCAATCCGCCTTCTACATTTGGACAGGAAAGATTTAATTCAATTGCACAAAACTCAGATTTATTTTTAATAACATCAACTGCCTGTAAATAATCATCCAGAGTTTCACCGACAATATTTATTACACATGTAACTTTTTGTTCAGTTAAATAAGGCAGCTCATTTTTTACAAAATATTCAATTCCCGGATTTTGAAGACCTATGGAATTTAACATTCCGCATGCAGGAGAAACTTCCACTACACGTGGCGTAGGATTTCCGACCCTTGGTTTTATGCTTAAACTTTTAGTGACTATACTGCCCAGATCGCTCAGTTTAAAATAGGGTTCAAATTCTCTAGCTGCAACACCACAGGTGCCAGAGGCAAGTAAAATAGGATTTTTTAATTTTACTTTGCCAAGGTTTGTTTCAAGTGATGACATTAATTTACTAATTGTAATATGGCAGTTGGAGCAGCATCACCACGTCTTGGAACTGTTTTAATAAGCCTGGTGTAGCCGCCTTTTCTAGATTTGAAATTTCCGACGGTTTCATTAAAGAGTTTCTTTAAGACATCTTTTTCATATAAGAAACCAGAAGCCTGGCGTCTGGCATGCATGTCTCCTCTTTTTGCAAGGGTAACCAGTTTTTCAATTTCTCTTTGAACGGCTTTTGCTTTTCCAAGAGTGGTTTTAATTTCACCATACTTGAAGAAAGAATTTGCAAGTGTTCTAAGCACTGCTTTTCTTTGATCGGCTGGTAGCGAAAGTCTGTTCCTTTTTTTTAAATGTCTCATGCTGAAAATACTTCGCTTTCCATACCGCCTTCTTGATAATTTGCAGCCATAGCTTCATCAGCCAGGTGTAATCCCATTGCATGTAATCTTTCCAGAACTTCATCTGCTGATTTCTTTCCAAAGTTTTTTATGTTCATAAGTTCATTATAAGAAAGACTTAAAAGCTCGCCGAGAGAATTAATGTTTGCTCTCTTTAAGCAGTTATATGCTCTAACAGAAAGCTCAAGCTCTTCAATGCTTAAGGTTTTTCTTTGATCAGTTGCTTCTTCAACTTTTGGAACTTCTGGTGTGGTAGGAATGCTGATAGATTCTCCTGAAAACTGAGCAACAGTTGCCATCTTTTCAATAAGATTTGCTGCTGCCTGTCCAAGAGCTACAGTAGGTTCAATAACACCGCTTGAAAATATTTCAATATATAAACGATCAAACTCATGTCCGTCAGGAGTTCTTGCAGTTTCAATTGAATATGCAACCCGTTTAATTGGCATAAATACTGCATCAACAGGTATAAAATCAATTGGTCTTTGGGATTTTTGTTTATCTGCTGGTATATAGCCAACACCATTTTCAACAACAATTTCCATGTTTAAGTTTCCGTTGTTTGAAAGAGTTGCTATTTTCCAGTCAGGATTAACAATCTGAACATCTGCAGGCAGGTGTAAATCTTTTCCTAGAACGATGGCAGGGCCTTTGGCTGAAATTCTTAGAGTTTGTGGCTGATCAGAAAATGACTTTACTGCAAGACCTTTTAAGTTTAGAAGTATATCGATTACATCTTCAACCACACCAGGGACAGATGAAAATTCATGAGTTATGCCTTCTATTCTAACTGCTGTTACTGCAGAACCAGGGGTACTGGAAAGTAAAACTCTTCTTAAAGAATTCCCTACAGTAGTTCCAAAACCTCTTTCAAAAGGTTCAAGTAGAAATTTCCCGTACAATGATCCGTCATTGTTTGTTTTATTTTCCAGACATTTTACTGTTACTTGACTCATGTTATCTCCTTGTTTTATACTCTTCGTCTTTTTGGTGCTCTGCATCCGTTGTGTGGAATTGGAGTTACATCACGCAGAATGGTTACTCTTAAACCAGCTGACTGAAGTGCTCTGATTGCAGTTTCTCTTCCTGCTCCAGGTCCGCTTACTTCAACCTCTACCTGTCTCATGCCATGATCAACAATTTTTTTTGCAACACTCATTGCTGCTTGCTGGGCTGCAAATGGAGTTCCTTTTTTAGCACCTTTATATCCGCATGCACCTGCGCTTGACCATGCAATGGTGTTTCCTTGATTATCAGTGGCAGTAACAATAGTGTTATTGAAAGTAGAACTAATATGGATTTTGCCGCTTGGAATATTTCTTTTTTCTTTTTTCTTTGGTTTCATTTTTCCTTCTTATTTAAGTGTTGAGGTTTGTTTTTTCCCTGCAACTGTCATTCTCTTTCTTCCTCTTCTTGTTCTGGCATTAGTTTTAGTTCTTTGTCCTCTTACAGGCAATCCTTTTCTGTGTCTAATTCCTCTATAGCAGTTTATTTCTGTCAGTCTTTTGACGTTCAGTCCTTCAATTCTTCTTAAGTCACCTTCAACCTGCTGGTTTTTTTCAATTTCTTCCCTTAATTTGTTTATTTCAGAATCAGTGAGATCTTTCATTCTTTTATTTTTATCAATTCCTGTTTTTTCAAGAATTTTATTGCTTATAGATCTTCCAATTCCATAAAGATAAGTAAGTGAGATTTCTACTCTTTTGTTCGGTGGTAAATCTATTCCTACAAATCTTGCCATAGTTTTCTTTCTTTTCTCAAATTAATTCTAAATATATTTTAAGGGACAAGGAGGAAATTTTATCTTTTTTAAGCAATTCAAACAAGCAATTACAGATTATTTATACAAAGATTACCTTGAATTGACCAATTATAAATACAGGCCATGGCATGTACTTACACTATGCCTGCTTTTGCTTATGCTTGGGATTTTCACAAATCACCATTACTCTTCCCTTACGCTTGATGATTTTACATTTTGCACAAATCTTTTTTACTGATGCTCTATGTTTCATTTTCTTCCCTTGCTATTGCTCCTCTTTTCTCCTGAACCCTGAATGTAATTCTTCCTCTGTTTAAATCATATGGCGTAAGCTCAACTTTAACGCGATCTCCAGGCAATATTTTAATAAAGTTCTTTCGTATTTTTCCTGAGATATGAGCTAATACCAGATGACCGTTATCAAGCTCTACCCTGAACATTGCATTAGGGAGAGACTCTTTGATAATACCTTCAAATTCTATGGATTCTTTTGCCACAAGAGATGATTATATCGCATTATTTCTTCACTGTGGGTCCTGTCGCCTGCAGGTACCCTCCAGACTTTCGTCACAGAGTTCCTCAGTCTGGACACCTCCCTTCCGGCGCCACCCACAGTGAAGAAAACGAAATTAAAAAACTTAGATTTCTAGATTTATTGTAGTAGTCTCTACTTTAAATTTTTGTTGTTATGTATGACCCGTCGTCAGTTACGAGAATTGTATGTTCAAAATGTGCGGACAACTTGTGATCTGCTGTGACAATAGTCCAGTTATCTTTTAATTTTCTAACGTCGTCTGAACCCAGGTTAAACATAGGTTCTATACATAAAAGCATTCCTGCTTTAATTTCAGTATCTTTGTTCTGGGTAAAATATTCGGGCCAATTTGGAATAAAAGGCTCACTGTGATATTCAGGCCCGATTCCATGTCCGCCGAACATTCTTACTATTCCATACTCTCCTTCAATTGCTATGTTTGCAACAGCAGTTGAGATTTCTTTTATTAATTTTCCAGCTCTGCAGAATTCGATTCCTTTAAAAAGAGAGTCATTCGTATCTTTCATAAGCTTTTGGATTTGTTGACTGACTTCTCCTACTGGTACGGTTCTGGCTGTGTCTCCTATATAATTCCATTCTTTACCGTTAAATTTTTCTTTTACTGTAGCTCCTATATCAAGACTTATGATATCTCCGTCTTTTAAAATTTTATTTTTATTTGGAATACCGTGAACTACTTCATGATTTACTGAAGTGCAAAGTGATGCAGGAAATCCCATATAACCTTTAAAAGTCGGAATAGCTCCTTTTGAACGGATATATTCTTCAGCAATTTTATCTAGATCCCATGTGGATATACCAGGCTTAACTGATCTGCATGCCAAGTCTAATGCTTCACCTGCAATTTTACCGGCAAGCTTTATTCCTTCATATTGATCTTTTTCATAAATGGTAATAGACATGATTTAATTTTTTTTACGAAATAAATTTTACTATTTCATTATAAACGTCATCTGGATCTTTTGTGCCGTTTACATCTTTTAAGAGATTTAAATCTCTATAGAAGTTTTCCAGTGGTGCTGTTTTATTGCGATATTCATTAAGTCTTTCAAGAGCTGCTTCTTTCGTGTCATCTTTTCTTTGGTAGAGTTTTGAGCTGCAAACGTCACATTTATTTTCTTCTTTTGGGAGGCTTGAGATGAGGTTATAAATTGCGCCGCATGATTTGTTTGAACAGATTCTTCTTGAACTGAGTCTTTTTATAAGGATTTCTTCCGGAGCCTGAACATTAATGACACATGTAAGTTTAATATTTAATTCAAGAAGAAGATGCTCAAGTGCATTTGCCTGTGGAATGGTTCTTGGAAAACCGTCTAAGATAAATCCTTTATAGTTTCTGTCTTTAAGTACAATTAGTTTTTCTCTTATGAGATCAATTACCAGCTGATCCGGTACCAGTTTCCCTGATTCTACAAAAAACTTTGCTCTTTCACCAAGCTCTGTAGTGTTTTGAATAGCTTCTCTAATTAAACTTCCTGTGTCTATATGGGGAATGTTTAATTTAGAAGAGATTTTTTTTGCTTGTGTGCCTTTTCCGGCACCAGGTGCTCCAAAAAAAATTATGTTAGTTTCATTTGGCATAACGGTCCTTTTTCTTTTGCCTTTTTAGCATTTTCAATTAAAGATTGTGCGAATTGTTTTGCGTCAACAGTAATATTATCTTTTGATTTTCTTTCTGGTGTGAGCAAGGTTGCAAGTGCTTCTGCTTTTTCATTGTTTAAGACTTCTTTTATAGTGACACTAGTTAAGCCGTCAGTTATTTTCTTTTCAATTACAAAATGCTCATCTGCCATTGCGCAGATTATAGGCTGGTGAGTAATGCATAAGACCTGATTATTTCTTGAGATTTTATAAAGTTTTCTGGCAACATTTGCAGCAATTTCACCGCTTACGCCCATGTCGATTTCATCAAAGACCATAGTCCCTGGCGAGGTTTGCCCGCCTCTACATGCGATGGATTTGATTGCTAGCATTATTCTTGATAACTCTCCGCCTGAAGCTACCTTTAAGAGTGGTTTGGGCGGCTCATCAGGATTTGATGTAAATAAAAACTGGATTTGTTCTTTACCGTTAAGTGAAATATCACAGGGGGTAAATTCAATCACCAATAGTGGCGTTTCGTGAAACACCCCTGCACCATTGAATCCTAATGACAATAATTCTTCATGAACCCTGTTCACAAAAGATTTTGTAATCTCTTCTCTTGATCTTGTTAATTTGTCTGCCAGAGCATTTATGTCTTTTTCTCTCTGCTTATATTTACCTTCAAGCTCTTCCTGGGAACAATTATTTTTTTCTTCATCGCTAAGTTCACTCTCAATTTTAAGCAGATATTCCTGAACTTCTTCCAGTGATTTACCGTATTTTTTCTTCAGGTTATAAAATAAATCAAGTCTTTCTTCTATTTCATCTAAATCATTATTACCAGCATCTATATTTTCTCCGTAATGATTTACAAATGATGAAAGCTCTTTTAATTCACTGGTAATTATCTCTATGGTTTTAAGATAAGTATTAAAAGAACCATCATGCTCAGCGGATTTTGAGATAAGCTTTTTAACCTCAGTTAACATTGCCAGTAGGGACGTTGCGCGCAACGTCCCTACACCATCATCACCGTTTATTAATTCATAAACCTGAGTGCTATTTTCTGTAAGTTCTTTTTTGTTTAAAATCATCTCTCTCTTTGCATGCAATTCATTCTCTTCATTTAAGTCGTTAATTTTTGCTTCTTTTATTTCATTTACCTGATATTTTAAGAAGTCAATTTTCTTAGCAAATACTGCCCTGTTTTCAAGATAAGTATTTAAGCGGTTTTTCAAAGAAATATATTCTTCATATGTTTTTCCGTATTCTTCCAAAATCTTTTTATGCAAATCATTTCCACAGTTGTCAAGAATATCCATTTGCTTTTCAATTTTTAAAAGCTCTATGTGTTCGCTTTGTTCATGAATATCTACAAGAATCTCCTTTAGATATAAAAGATGAGAAACATTTGAAAGTGAACCGTTTATCCTGGCTTTTGATCCATTTGCAGTAAGCTCACGGGAAACATTTATTACATTTTCACTGTTATTGTCAAAACTGTTTTTCTTAAACCAGGGTTCAAACTTTTCTAAAAAAAATTTTTCAGGGACTAAAAAAGTCCCTTCTACCTGTGCTTTATCAGCACTACTTCTTATAAGATCACTGGTAGTTCTTGCGCCAAGCAAAAAATCAAGTGCATCAGCAATAATTGACTTACCAGCACCGGTCTCTCCTGTTAATACTGTTAAGCCTTCTTTAAAATTGATTTCAAGAAAGTCAATTATTGCAAAGTTTTTAATTGTTATCTGAGAGAGCATATTATCTCTATCATTCTATTATAATAGTCTCGTGAGTGTGTTAAAAAAATTTACCTGTTTTGTTTTGTTTCTATCTTTATGGATTTATTCTTCCTTTAATATTTCATTTTGTCGTAATCCAAGAATTGTAATCGTAGGTTCTACTACCATGCTTCCGCTTTCTGAACATCTTGCCCTGAATTATAAAAAAGACCTTGGAGTAGATGTACTGATTCAGGGTGGCGGCTCAAGTGCCGGACCCATTGCTGTAAAAAATAACATTGCTCAGATTGCTGCCAGCTCAAGAAATCTGACAGATGAAGAAAAACAAGACTTAAAAGTATTTGTAATTGCTCATGATGTACTTTCAATTGCTGTACATCCGTCAAATCCCATAAAAAATATAACACTTGAGCAATTACGTAATGTACTTTCTGGAAAAATTACAAACTGGAAAGATCTCGGCGCGCCGTTTGACAGAGAAATTCAACTGGTTAATGATTCCTCAGGAAATGGAACACGAGCTGCACTTGAAGAACTTGTAATGGGAAAATCAAAAGCAAAAAAAGAATCCGGCATTCCCATAACACTTATGTCAGTAGTAACTAATTCCAGCTCTGAGATGAAAGCAAATATTGCAAATTTTAAATATGGTATTGGATATCTTCCATTTAGTTATTTAGATAGCACAGTAAAAGCCATTTCCATAAACAATATCCCCCCGACTTATGCAGCAGCATATAAAGGAGAATATCCATTGTTCAGAAATCTTTATTATGGAATAAAAAAAGATGCTGATGGACTTGAACTGGCGTATATTTATTATGTACTGAGTCCTGAAGGACAGGATATAGTAGTTCAGGAAGGTTTTCTGCCAATAAGCCTCATAAAGTCAGTTGAGGAATTGGATAGAATAAAAAGAGATAAAGATTTAAAAACTAGAGATGTAGGAATTCATTAAGAGGATAAAGAAAAGGATATAAAAGATGAAAAAAAGATATTTAAGTATTTTTATATTATTAATTACTGTTTGTTTATCCGGGTGTTTCAGACCGCCTCAGGCTGGTGAAGATAATTATAAAATTGCTGTAGTTGCTCCCCAGAGCGGACCTTATGCCTTGCTTGGAAAGTCCATAATAAATGGTGCAGAACTTGCAGTAGAAGAAGCAAATAAAAAAGGCGGTATCCACAGTAAAAAAATTATTCTTTTAAAAGAAGATGATGGCGGTCTTGTCGGAGAAGGAGCATTTTTTGCTTACAGACTTACTAGAACAGCTATGGTACTTGGAGTAATTGGACATTTAAATTCCGATATTTCTATCCCGGCATCAGAATTTTATAGCAGAGCAGGAATTGCAGAGATAAGTCCAGGCAGTACCAGTCCACACTTTACAGAGCGTAAAGCTACCAGAGGCTATGTTTTTAGAACCATAGGGCGTGATGATACTCAGGGGAAATTACTTGCTGACTATGTGATTAAAAACAAATACAAAAAAGTTGCAATTCTTTATAACGACAGGGCATATGGAGAATTACTTGCAGGAGAGTTTGCAAAATCCATAAAATCAAATCCACTCAGTACTGCACAGATTGTTTTTTATAACATGATTGATGTAGGCAAAAAAGATTATGGCTCCTTGCTTTCAAGGATCTCTGTTTATCAGCCTGATGTTGTTTTTCTGGCTGGTGAACATGATGATGCAGGAAACTTAGTTAAGGATTTTGCTAAATATGGATTAGCTAACACAAAATTTATAGGCGGTGACGGAATTGATAATCCGGAGTTTATAAGAATTGGCGGAAAAAATACTGAAGGTGCAGTGGTAATTTCACCTTCCCCTATAACAGATAAAGAATTTGTTGAAAAGTACAAAGCATACTTTAAAGAGGAGCCTACTGGATATGCAGCAAATTCTTATGATGCAGCAAATATTTTTATAACTGCAATTGAAAAAATAAAAGTAAAAGATCCGGCAAAAATTGCAAAAGAAATTGCAGCTACAAAAGACTTTAAAGGTGTTACTGGATATATTACATTTGATAAAAACGGTGATTTAACTTCACCTGGTTTTGTTTTAAGCAAGGTTGAGAAAGGCAAATTTAAGGTAATTGAATGAGAAAAAGAAGCAGAGAAACAGAGAAACAGAGAAGCAGAGAAAGTTCTTTCTTTGTTTCTTTGCCTCTTTGCTTCTTTGCCTCTCTGCTTCTTGCTTCTTTGCCTCTTATCTCTTTCCTCCTTACCGGATGTACTACTAATAGATCAAGCGACTTTTATAAAATTGCAGTTATAGCGCCGCAAATTGGTCCTTATGAAGCACTTGGACAGTCCATAATAAACGGTGCAGAATTGGCAGTTGATATAAAAAATCAAAACGGGGGAATTAATGGTAAAAAAATTAAGCTGATTAAAGTAGATGATGGGGGACTTGCAGGTGAAGGAACATGGCGAGCAAAAAGCCTGGTTGACCTTATGGTACTTGGAGTAATTGGACATTTAAATTCCGATATTTCTATTCCTGCATCTGAAATTTATTCAAAAGCAATGATAACTGAAATATCTCCAGGCTCGACCAGTCCTTTATTTACTGAAAGATCTGCAGTAAGAGGGTATGTCTTTAGAACCATAGGACGGGATGATAAGCAAGGTGAAATAGCAGCAAAACATGCTATCAATAAAGGTTATAAAAAAATTGCAGTTCTTTATAATAACCGTGGCTATGGCTTAAGTTTGGCTTCGGAATTTATAAAACAAATTACAACATCTAAAAAATCTGACATTATTTTTTATGAGTCTTATAAAGTTGATACTCAGGACTACTCAGATAAAATAAATTCTATTCAAAGTAAATCACCAGACCTTATATATTTTGTAGGAGAATATGGAGATGCTGCCCGGTTTTTAAAAAAGCTCAGATCAAAAGGTTTAGAAACCACATTCTTAGGCAGTGAAGGTGTTTTTGATAAAGAATTGATAGACAAAGCAAAAGAATCCAGTGAAGGAGCTTTAGTTGTTTCTCTTTCCTTGAATGCAGATGAGAGTTTCGGCGCTGAATACAGAAAAAAATTTAATAAAGATATTGGAGCTTATTCGGCTAATTCTTTTGATGCCACGAATATTTTAATTTCAGCAATTGAAAAAGTAAAAGAAAAAGATCCAGAAAAAATTGCACAAGCTGTAAGAGAAACTATGGACTTTAAAGGTTTAACAGGTATTTTATCTTTTGACAAAAAAGGGGATTTATTAAATCCCGGATTTTCTGTTTATGAGGTAAAAAACGGGAATTTTGTTGTGATTAGATAAATAGCATTAGATTATATTCTCAAGCCCGTAAACCAGATGATCTAGCTCCATTACTTTTTTAATAGCCATGAGGACTCCAGGCATAAATGAAGTTCTATCGTAACTATCGTGTCTTATTGTAAGTGTTTGTCCAAGTGCTGCAAGAATTATTTCCTGGTGTGCAAGCAGTCCCGGAAGTCTTACACTGTGAATATGGATATTTCCATCTCCTGCTGCACCCCGGGCTCCTTTAATAGTTTCTTTTCCTTTAACTGAATCTCTTCCAAATACTTTTCTAGCTTCTGCCATAAGTTCGGCTGATTTTATGGATGTGCCGCTTGGTGCATCCAGCTTCTTATCATGGTGAAATTCAATTATTTCTCCATGTGCAAAGTACTTGCTGGCTTCTTTTGCAAACTTCATCATAAGCACAGCGCCGATTGCAAAATTCGGAGCGACAATGGTACCTGTAGCGTTTTGTTTTGAAATCTTTGAGAGTTCACTGATGTCATCTTTTGTCATGCCTGTAGTTCCGATTACTGCTCTTACTCCGGCTTTTAATGCCATCTGAGCATTTACAATAACTATCTCAGGCATGGTGAAATCCACCATTACATCAGGCTGTAGTTTTGATAGAGCTTCTTTTAAATCACTGGTCAGCTTTACTCCAATTTCATTAATTCCACAAATAATTCCAATATCTTTTCCAATATTTGGATTTCCACTTCTGTCAACTGCACCTATTAGCTTAAAACCTGCTTCAGCGTCTACAGCACGGACAACTGACTGTCCCATTTTACCTGCTGCGCCACATACTAAAACTTTTATATCTTTTGGCATATGAAAAAATTATAACACTCTACTGTCATTATTTCATTCGGCTCGCAATGACAGTGATACGTTCTGCATCATTGGTTATATCAGGCTTATTCTGTTTATCTACCATGACGATGTTTGGCTTAAATATTTTTATTTCTTTTTCATCCAATTGCGCATAGCTTAAAATTATTACGAGATCCCCGACTTTTATTTGATGGCTGGCTGCGCCATTTGCACAAATAACACCTGAGTTTCTTTGACCTGAAATTGCATAAGTAGTAATTCTTTCCCCGTTAGTTATGTTTAAAACCTGGATTTGTTCATATTCTTTTATGTCTGAAAGCTCCATAAGATATGAATCAATGGTCAGACTGCCGACATAATTAATATTTGATTCTGTAACTGTGGCTCGGTGGATTTTACTTTTTAAGAATGTTCTTAGCATGGTAATTAAATATTAGCATCTCCTAATAAATACCTATCTCGCTTAAAATCTCGCCTCTTATTGATCTTTCAATTATATTTTTAAGTTCTTCAGGATCTATTCCAAGCTCAATAAATGTTCCATAAGCCGAGCAGGACATATTTTCTCTCTTACACAGTGCAAGTAAAATGTGTTCTGGTTTAATTACCGGGGAAAAATATCCTTGTGCAATCCTGGCACTTGTAAGAAAAAGTCTCTTTGCGGCAACAGTAATCCAACTGCTTGCAATATTTGCTAGGTCTCTAGCTTCAAGCCCGGCAAAGTTTTGTGCTTTGTCAAAAACAGTTGAATGCCTTAGCTGAAGAAAATTAAAAATCCCTGTATTTATCGTGTCTGTGCCTTCTGAAGAATAAGCTTCATTTATTAATCCAAGCAGTAGGTGCACTGTATCAACAAATGGAGCACCTTCAAGTTCTGCTTCTTTTTGTGCAAACCTCATTGCATTAAATACACCCTGGCTAGGCATGCAAGCCGGTCGTACAGAGCATACAGCCAATCTGTTGGCTGGCCAGCCAGATAAACCGCCAATATTCAAATTTAGGATCATTTATATTTTTCTTTAATTAATTGGGAGAAATTACATTTAAAACTTCTTTCTGAATAGATAGAATATCATTTTTATTATCCAGTGATTTTTTTAAATTTCTTGTAGTAAGTTTACCCACCAAACCTACATCTTCGCTGAGTTTCTTAATTAGTTTGTATATATCTGTTTCACCAAGTGATTTCCCTTTTTCATTTAAGAATAAACTTAAATTTTTACTTGCACCGGCTATATTTGGTCTAACGTCTAAGAGATATTCTCTTAATAATAAAAATATATGACTCGGTAATTCAATTTTTTCAGTATCAGAAATGTTAATCAACTTATTTTCAAAATCTACTTGAAATGTATTTAAGGAAACTATCTGTGTGCCGGTAAGATTAAGCCTTCCAATCATAAGAAGTATGAGTCTTTGATCAGCTTTTAACTTCGTATCATCAATTATTTTTTTTATATCCTCACTTTGCAGTTCATCTTCTTTACTCTTATAAAGCGAGGTCTGATTATCTACAATAAGTGAATAGTTTGTAGGTGCCATTTTATTTCTGTATAAAAATTTTAAAAATGACCTAAATGTCGAAGCCCGCCTGTTATATGAGTTTCTTTCTTTATTTGTTTCTTCCAGATTTTTAAGATAGTTTTTTACCCAGTTATGATCTATGTCATTAATTAAAGATTTAGTTTTCAATATATAATTAATCAGATCATTTAAGTCACTTTTATATGCAGATTTTGTATTAGAAGAAAGTTTTTGATCATCTTCAATCTGCTCCATAAATTGTTCAACTATTTCTCTCATTGCAAATAAAATGCATTCCTTATATGTTCAAGCGCCTGTCCTTTGTGGTTAATTCTAACTGCTATAACATCAAACCTGCAAGCTGTATTTTCTTTTGCATGTAGATAAAGATAGCTGTTTGCAAGCATATAGAGCTTTTGTTGCTTTTTTTTGCTTACAAGTTCCTTTGCGTCATTTATGCTTGTAGCGCGGGATTTAACCTCGATAAAAACCAGTTCTTTTGTGCTATTGTCGACAGCAATTACGTCAATCTCTCCGTATCTTCCTGAGCGCCAGTTTTGTTTGAGTATGGAAAAATTTTTCTTTAAAAGAAAATCACAGGCAAGCTTTTCGCCGGTTTTGCCTAGTTTGTGATCTGTGGTCATGAGGCTTTGTCTATGCCGTATATTTTTCTTATGTCTTCTAATTTGATTCTTCTAAGTTTTATTTCTCCGATTGAAACCCGTCTATTAAATTCTTTATCAGCTTTAGGATCGCTGCCTATTAAATATTTTAGTTCTCTTACAGTTAATTTTGTATAATCTATTTCTGAATTTAACTTTGCCCTTAAATTTTTTGTGATTATTTCACCTGCTTCCCAGTTTGTATATTTTTTAGATCTTATTGCGCCTGCTTTTACTCTTTTATTTAATTCATCTAATGCATTTAAGTCATCGGCATCTATTAAAATCTTAAGCTCATTTACAGTCAGTTTTGAATAATTAATCTCTGAATCCATCATTATCTAATTCTCCATCTTCATAAATATAGAATATTCTTAAATCATTTTCTCCTTTTGGAGGCTCAGTTTTTACTACTATTGTATCTCCATTTATCCAAATCTCATGCCAGTAAATCTTATCATTGCTTAAAAATGTTAATAACTTACTTAAACCAGCGATTTGATCTTTTGGCGGATAATGTCTCTCAAACATAAGGACTAAAATCTTACAATACTAAAATTAAAACTCCATGTAACCTAGGGTTACATAACATCATTAAATTTTTTTAAGGTTCAGAATAATATCAGGCATTTAAGATTAATAAATTATAAAAAATCAATGAGCCATACTTATTTGCTTCTATGATATGGTTTATCTTAGATTTTTATTTAAGGAGAATATATGAGCGCAACTACAGTAATAAGTGCATCAAGTCCAGCAGCAAATTCTAATCTTGCATGCCTCGCATTTTTAGGACATCAAGCAGAACATCCAGCTGGTTTTTGCAGTGAAATTGATTTTCATGCATTAGATTATGGCCCTGGTGTTCAAAAACCTATTGGACGTTATATTCAAATCCCTGGCAGATGGTTTCAGAACACAACCTCATTAATAGTTCTACCAAAGACTGGCAATGCAATTTGTATAAGAATTGCCAAGCAACATCCAAATGATAAAGGAACAAGACGTACTGCATTAAATGATGTCAAAGGTCCTGTGTTAATTACTGTTTATGCTCAGGGTGTAGAATCAAATGAAATATCTTTAAAACAGGACATATGGGTAGCTGTAAACAGAAGCGTTACTATAGATGGGGTTATTGGATCGATTAGAACTAGGACTGAGCAACAAAATGTTCAAACAATTCAAAGTAATAGTGAAGCAATATCAGGCATTGTAAATGCAGTAGAAGCTTTATATCCATTAGCAGATAAAAGCATGTTACTTCAAAGCGTTGATCAGATAGTAAGTGTTCCAATACCTGCTTAAAATAAATAACTATTTCCCCGTACTCCCAAAACCGCCTGTGCCGCGTTTAGTTTCCTCCGGGATTTTGTCTACAAGTTCTGTCTCTGCCTGAATGACAGGTGCAATTACAAGCTGTGCAATTCTTTCACCAGGCTGTATGGTATATGGTTCATTTCCCAGGTTTATCATTAAGCAGCACATTTCGCCCCTGTAATCAGAATCTACTGTGCCTACGCAATTTGTAAGTGTGATTCCATGTTTAGCAGCTAATCCAGATCGTGGTCTGACCTGACCTTCATATCCTTCAGGAAGAATCATAATTAGTCCTGTTGGGACTTTTGCTCTTTCATGTGGCTTTAAAGTTAAAGGAGATTCAAGAACATTTGTTAAATCCATTCCGGCTGCACCGTCTGTAGCGTAAGTAGGAAGCTGTGCTTTTGGATGTATTTTTACAAATTCTACTTTTAATTTTTTTTCTGTTTTTTCTTTTAATGTTTGCATAGTAGAGTTATTGTAGGTGGTTTTTATATTGACGTCAATTCATTTGCAGATGTTTGTAGCAACCTTGCTTTGTTGCTATTACTCTTTATTGCGCCCGAGCGAAAAACTCGGGAGCTTGTTCCCGGAGATTTGAACGAGTAGCAACAAAACGCCTCCTTACTAACGCCTCCCGATGCCCATGGCTCAAATCGGCAAAAAACTCTGTGAGCTTGCTCCAGAGATAGTCGATTTGAAGGGAGACGTTTTATAATAATGTATTTAGCCAGATTAAAAAAAATTAATATCTTCTGGTTTTAAATAGGATAAAATAGCTGACCATATGGGAAGCATAATTTTATTTAAAAAACCTGATAAATCTGCAAGATTAAAGTTTAAATTTAATCAAAGTGCAGATCTTGTGGAGATAACAGATCACTCCGGTAGTACTGTACAGATGACTGTTAATGAATCTGAAGATATTTTCCATGCAATATTTCAGCAAAATAAGCCTAAATGCAGACATAAACATTAAGAACAAAGATCTTACAAAAATCCTGTTGTCAAAAGAGTTTTAACCTTAGTATACTCATACATAAGAGTAAAAAATTTAATGAATACATTAGGCATTATAGGTCGAGTCCCTGTACTTAGGGACAGAGTACTTTTCCCGGTAAATCGCAGTGATGGCGGGCAAAGTTATCTTACGGCCAGAGAAGCACTCCAGTTTCAAGATGGGATAGAAAATGCAAATAGAAGATCATTACAAAATCCAAATGCAACCAAGCAACCAAATATTTTTTTAGAACTTTTTAATTTTGCTATAGATATATTTTCGAGATTTAATTCTAGACCTTCAGCTTAAATTAGCTCTTTATCCATAGTGCTATACTTAAATAATTATTTTAAGGAGAAAATATGGTAGCAACAGTAGCATCAGTTAGTCAGTCACAGGCTTCAGCCAATGGCTGGCCCATACCACAAGGAAGATCAATACCTATAGGTTTTACAGCTAGCACAAGGAACCAAATTACAGTATCTGAAGGGCTGGTTAATATTACTCTTTCAGGTTCAGGTTCCAACTATGTAACACAAATAAATATTGATACCATGAATATTGAAGCAAAAGTTACTTTGCGGGATATAGGAGTTAGAGATGCAAGTGTAATTCTCATTAACGAAGGTGAAACTTTAATAGTACCTCCTGTATATTCGTCTTATCCAAGGGCTGATGTCCATTATATTAGACTTTTTCATGATGGACCGCTTGAAGCCGGTAAAATAAATCGAGTACAAGTAATGCTTAGACATCAGTACTTTTAAAACAGATTTAAACCATTTCTTTCACAGGCTCTTTATCCATAAGTAAAAGTGCATTTTTTGCCAGCTCACTAAGTTTCGGATCAAGATGCGGTGCATTTTTAATGTGTCTGAGTAAGTCCATTGTCCTTCTGGCAGTACGAACTATATCTCCTTCATCGAGATTTGTAAGCCCTAAAAGATTTTCCCATCTGGTACTTGGTTTGCACCATTCCTGGATTAACCCACTAAGTGTAAAACTAACATTGGTTGAAATTTCAATTCCATAATCTCTTTGGATTTTAATTATGTCCCTTAAGATTTTTTGCATAGAAACAAAAACATCATCTGCATTGTGAGATGCTCTTACTTTTGTAAATGTTCTGGGTCTGGACTCGCTGACTGCAATGCTGGACATGCATGCAGCAAATTCCTCGGGCAATAATCTAGTTTTAACAAAATCACACCTATCCAATATTTCTGCAATAAGTAAAATATTTTCACCTCTTAAACTTGCGGCCATAATGCCTTTATTGGCAGGAACATTGTTTTTTAAATAACCAAGCTTTGTAAGTATTTCAGCAAGTTTTAAAAATTGATTCCAGTAGAAATGTATTTGCTGCTGGGAATATTTATTTATAATTTTAAGTTTGCTTTCAATTTTTCTTGCTCTTCTTTCCATCTTGTAACAGATGTCTTTATTCGGGCAGTGAAAACATGGAAAACCATGGTGTTCTTTTAAAGCAGTATTATATTTTTCTTTGGATTCATTTAATTCAGGGTTTTTTTGTTTTTCAAGAATTAAAATCATTCTTTTTATCTCATGTATTTTTTCATCCTGTTTTCTGTAAACAGCAATATCTCCGGGATTTTTTGGATCAGGACATGGATAGATGACTAGTTTTTCCAATTCTTCTTCAATCTCTATCTTTTCATCCAAGTAAACTTTTAAATCTCTGTTTATTAAATATTGCCCGAAACTTTTATTCAAAAGATCCTTAATTTGATCCATTGAATGATTTTGCAGAAGATTCAGTACCATGGAGTAATTCGGAGTAAACTGACTAACCAATGGATCTGCTTCACTGGTAGCAAGCTTTGCAGCAAATGCAGGTGTGTGTTCATTTGTTTCTTTAATTACTACATTTCCTACTTTATCCATTCCGCGTCTGCCGGCACGTCCGGACATCTGAAGGAACTGATTGCTTGAGAGATTTTTATGTCCTGTATCGCCACGTTTGCTTAAATTACTAATGATAGTGGTTTTTGCCGGCATATTAATTCCTGCTGCCAGAGTTTCTGTAGCAAATACAATTTTTATAAGACCTTTACTGAATAGGTCCTCAATAATGGCTTTCCATGAAGGCAGAAGTCCTGCATGATGCACTGCCATTCCCTGATATAAAAACCCAAGATGTCTGTGCTTATATAAATATTCATTTCCATAAGTTTTTTTCTGTATAAGATTTGAAAGGGTCTTTCTTTCCTCGAGAGTTAATAGTCCAAAACCTAGTCCCTGACATTCTTTTAGTGCCAGCTCACATCCTTTTCTGGAAAAGACAAAGTAAATTGCAGGAAGAAATCCTCTTTTGTGAAGTTCGGAAATCATATCCGGTATTTGCAAAGATTTTTTATCTCTGAACCTTCTTAAGTCACGGAATTTTTGTTTGTGTGCCTTAAATGAATCTTTATGTTGTTTAAGCTGGGGATTTAATTCTTTTTTAGTGGTAAGAAGCGGAGAAAGATGTGTAGCATCAAAATAATAAAAGCCCAGTGGCACCGGTCTGTGAAAGGTTTCTATAAGCTCAGTGTGACCATGAACATTTGAGATCCATTCTGTAAGTTCTTTTGAATTTGCAATAGTGGCAGAAAGTGCGAGGATTTGGATGCCGGGCGGTGAATAAATTATGCTTTCTTCCCACACAGTCCCCCGCTCTGGATCATTCATATAGTGGCATTCATCGAGGACCAGATATCTTAAATGTTTTAAGTTTTCATCTACAGAACCCAGGACTGTTCCATAGAGCATATTTCGGTAAATTTCTGTCGTCATAACCAGGATCTGTGCGTCACGATTTGCCGCAGTATCACCTGTAACTATTCCTACATTTTCTTCTCCGTATTTTTTCTGGAAGTCATGAAACTTTTGATTGCTCAATGCTTTAAGCGGTGTGGTATAAAAAACTCTTTCTTTTCCCTTAAGCGCTTCTTCTATTACAAACTCTGCAATTGCAGTTTTACCTGAACCTGTCGGTGCGCTGACTACTACACTAACGCTAGTTTTTAAAGCTGCAATGGCTTCTTCCTGAAAAGGGTCAAGGGTGAAATGAGAAGATTCTGTTTTATTGTCCACTTGCACTAAAGATATATATCACATAATCAGAATAAATAATACATTTGAACAGCAAGGGATATAATTATTCTGGAAATTAAAACTTCAGGAGAGAAAAAAATGGTTCTTATTACAAATTACATCTCAGCAATTATATTTTTTGGAATAGCCGGACTTGGATTTTTAGCAACTGCACCTTTAATGTACACTTCACCAGTGCTTGGAACTATGGTTTTTGGTGCCATTGTGGCAGTGGCACTTTTTATTTCCTCTGGAATTAAAATTGCAGCTCAGTGGGAAAAAGCAGTAGTATTCAAACTTGGGAAATATAGTTCAATAGCAGGACCCGGAATGTTTTTTATTATTCCTTTAATTGATGAAATAAGAATGGTAGACACACGACTTCTGACCATGGAGATTCCAAAACAACAGGTTATAACTAAAGACAATGTTCCGGCTTCAATAAACGGAGTCCTTTACTTTCAGGTAGAAAATCCTGAAATTGCAGTAATAAAAGTTCAGAATTATGTTTATGCAATGTCTCAGTATGCGCAGGCAGCATTACGTGATGTAGTAGGTGGAGTTAGTTTTGATGGTCTTTTAGCAGAACGTGATCAAATTGGAAAATCAATTGAACAAATAGTAGAACATGAATCTAAATCATGGGGACTAAAAGTTACACAAATAAGAATTATGGATGTGGATATTCCGGAAGATTTAAAGAAAATGATGTCCCGTCAGGCATCAGCAGAACGTGAAAAAAGAGCTACAATTACAAAAGCAGAAGGTGACAAGATGGCTGCCTTTAACCTGGCTGAAGCTGCCAGAACTATGCATGAAAGCCCTGGTGCCATGCAGCTTAGAACGCTTCAGACCATAGACGGACTGGGACCGACAGCATCAAATACAGTGGTGCTTGCAATACCGATAGAAATAATGGAGCTGGTTAAGAAATCTTCTGAAAATAAGAATTAGTTTTGAATTAATGCACGCTTACTGCAGAGATGTTTAGATAGAGAAAGAAGAGATTTGTTAGGTTAATAAATTCTGAAATATTCTGAATACTGATTTCTGACTTCCTTGCAAAAAATGAACGGGCCGTGGCTCAGCTTGGTAGAGCACTACCTTGGGGTGGTAGGGGTCCCGGGTTCAAATCCCGGCGGTCCGATAGTTTATAAAGTGGCTTCGACAGGCTCAGCCACCAAGATTGGTTTAATTCATTTTCTGTTGGCTGAGTTTATCGAAGCCAACACGGCTTGTAGGAGACGAGTATGAAAGGCTGGATGTATATTTTAAAATGCTCTGATGGAAGTTACTATACTGGCAGTACAAATAATTTAGAAAGTAGATTCGAACAACATAAACAAGGTAAAGGAGCAAATCATACAAAAAGCAGACTACCAGTGAAATTAATTTACTTTGAAGAATATAGTCGTATAGATGAAGCTTTTTATAGAGAAAAACAAATACAGGGTTGGAGTAGAAAAAAGAAAGAAGCTTTAATTAGGGGGGATTATAAAAGATTGGTTGAGCTGTCTAGGAAGAAGAAGCAATGATAAATCAAGTCAGTCCCTTACGATGCTTTTTGATGAATGAATCACACAAAAGCTTGTCTCAAATAAAACCTATGTCTGGTGCGGTTTTTGTTTGACGGATTGAGTTCTGGTTAATTCTTTTGGCACCCAGCCCAAATGAGCAGCCATAATTGCAGCTAGTCTTTTAACAGTTGCTTCCTCTTCTTCTTTTGTGCGAGGCACAAACTTCATTATAATTTTTGGTTTATTTTCTTGCTTTTTTTTCATTTTGGTTTTCCGCCTTTCTTGATATTGAATTAACTACTTCTAGCTCATTACTAAGCTTATATGCAATATCTTTTACGTGAGTTTTTAAATATGTTCTTTTCTTCCAAAACTTATTCTCAAAGTATTTATCAATAAATCTTTCTCTGTTTTTAATTTTTTTAGCTTCTGCCGAATCAAAGATACTGAAAATAGTTGTTTGAATATAGTCCATTAGAGAGTATATTCCGTATGAACCTGGCAGATATTTACCATAAATTTTCTTATTACAGAGCATTGTATATTTAACCATTGGTATAAACTCGTGAATGTATTTATTTACCTTTTTATGACACTGTGGGCACTTATGTCCTTTGTCAAAGGGAATAAACTCAGCTTTACATCCTGAACATTTAAATATTTTTTGACTAAACTTTATTGTCATGATTTTCTCCTTAATTTTTTATTAGCTTACTTTTCTTACAACTTTCACAAAATCAGAAGCATTTTCAAATGCACGTGCACTTTTTACACCAAGATTTTGAACTCTATTTTCTTTGCCAATTTCTTCAGCAAGTTTGGATAGACTTACTCTTATTTCAGTGATTTGACCTATAACAGTTTCAATAACCAAAGGTGATGAATTAGATTTAATTTCCTTTGATATTAAGTTAATAAAACTGTTTAAAGAAGTAAGTTTTATCTTGATTTGTTTTGCAACTGACTCCTCGGAATCAGAAATAAGGCCACTCTCATAAAGCTGCCATATTTCATAGTAACTTTTGACTTCTGTTCCCCTTAAACCCAACTCCTTCATTACTTGTCCTTTTCCCCATCCTTTACTAAACAATTCAAATGATTCCTGCCAGATAGAAGTGCTTCTCTTAGTTTTTCTCATATTTCCTCCTATGCTGCCAACCTTGGTGAATGGCCATGTGTCCTGCCATCACCAATGACTATTACGTGTGGGATACATCTAAATGCTCCATCCCTGATAGAGAAATACTCTTCATCAGTTAGGTTCTGTTCAGATTTTATATACTGGGCTACTGAATCACACATGACAAAAGCCAGTAAAGAATTAGAAATCTCTCGATCAGCATATTGAGGATGATCTTTGTTTATCTCAACAATGATCTGTGTACTTTCCTCTTTTATAACTGAATATTTTGAGAACACGCTATTAATCCCACCGCGGCTAAATATTAGTTTTATACTCGGGGTAGTTCTTAATCTAACTGAGCCTTTCTGTTGGCTCGTTTTACTTGCGTTTTCTCTTTTCCTCTCAGTATGTTTTGCAACAACTTTTAAGCTGTTTTCTTTTGCTGCTCTTTTTTCTCTTGCAACTGCTCTTGATTCATCATAAAGAGTATGTGGACCAGTGTCAGGATCAAATCTTGCCAGAAAATCTTCCAAGCACTTGATCATGCTCTGGGCATCTTTTTTTAGGTGTGGAGGGATTTCAGATTTAGATTTTTCCTCAACCTTTTTAATAAGTTGTTTCAATTCTATTTCTAGTTGCTGTTCAAGAATTTCCCATTCCTCGCTACCTTCTCTTCCAGAGAAATCAACCTTGTTTTGCGTTATATCAAAGTCATCCAAATGAAGTTCTCCAACTATTCTGGAAAGCCACTTGCTTTCTTGGTAACCAAGCTTTTCATTTGAAGTTATTACACGACCTTTGTAATATAGTATGAATCCACTTAAGTTGTTTTGGTTGTAAGGATTGGTTTTGGCATCGTTCTTTAACATCCCTGCCCAACCTTTAACTCTCTTACTTCCTTTTACAGTGAAATCAATTGCAACGTTTACGGAAGGATCTTCATCAATGCATTTTTTCAGATCTATTGGTTGTACATTTTCACCATTTAAAGTTATTATCAGGTTTCTGCTTTTTATCTTATGGTTGTAAACTACGGACAGATAATTTTTCAGGGCTTGTATAGCACCACCTCTTAGTCTATTTAAATTGCATAGTTTTTTAATCCTTAGAGTAGTTCCAATCTGTGAGTTGACTTCTTTTGGATCATCTACTTCCCATTTGCCACTGGCAACTACTTTAGAGTAACTAATAAAAGCCCTTTTAGCAGTTGGACAGTCTGGTGTTCTTGATATAATTTCTACTTCATCACCAAAATAAATGCTACTCAACTTCATACCAACACCGTATTGACCAACAGTTGTTCCTTCGTGAGATTTTTCTGACATTCCCATTGTCAGAGCTTCTTTTATATTTACAATGCCATGACCGGTATCAATCACTTCAATCAAATCATCATTTGGTCTTACTGTAATATCGACCTGAACAAAATCATTTCGCATTGCATCTACAGAGTTATCTATAAGCTCAGATAATCTATCTGCAAGTGTTCCTTTTTGATTTCTAAGTGCATTAATTAATTTTACGTTTGGTGTTATATCTAACATTTTAATTTCCTCCTTCTATTTTTAAATCAGCGTTACTGTGTAACAACCTTTCCTCTAAAACCCATGCTACTTGCTCAAACTCATCAACCTGATCCAACCAAAAGCTAAGTACCGGGTTGATTTTGCTTTTTTCCTTAAACATAAGTAAGTACAACAGTGTACTTGTGTCGCATTGTCTTAGTTCTTCCATGATATTTCTGCTCCTTTTGATCCTTTCTTTATTTTTTGAAAAACAACTCTCCCTAATTGCTGAGAGTAATCGCCTTCAGCAAAATTTTGTGTATAATTATTTATGAACAATTAATTTATGTTTTTGTTTACCCAGGCTCTGCAAAGCTTGGGTTTTCTTTTATCTCCTGCACCTCCTGGAATGTAACACTTTCCGATAAATGTTCTAAATACTCTTTTGAATATTCACCGCTTTTATAAAGCCTGCTACAAAATTTAAAAAACTCGTGTTCATCGTATTCATTTCTGCTTCCTGGGGGAGGCAGACAAAGCCTTTTCTCAAAAGAGCTTTGACCAAATAGACCAAAATCATAAGCTACTTGAACTATAAACGTACTAGGCTTGATTGACGAACTTGCAAAAAATCCATAGCTAGGTGGTAGAAAACTATCAGTGGTTAAAAAACATTTATCTACGCAAGGTGCATCACCTTTCCACATCCACTTACTATTAAGACTTTCTACGCATTTAAGAAGAAAGGCTCTTAATTCTATACTTACAATTTTAGAATTGCTTATCTCGTTATTTACCTCATATATTGGATACATCATTTCAAATTCTTTTTTATTTGTCTCCCAAACATCATCTAAATATATTGTCCAAACAACTGAATCCTTTATATTCGAATGTTCACCGAACTCCAAATTATAAGGGAAGGGGGCACTACAACTAGGGCATTTAATAGTCCTGGAATTAATTTGTTTATAATCAAGATAGTACTTACAACTCTTACACCAAGTCCCTCCCCTGGCTAGATACTTGTTTCCGCAATATGGACAATGTTTATGCTCTAAACTTATTTTAGGTTTTTTGCACTTATGACAACAGCCATCTAGATGGGATCCACAATCAACACAATAAAGGTAATCACAGTCGCTGTAAAAAGTGGGAGATAATATTTTATAACCCACATAATTTTCATCTGTAATCTTCTCTATTTTGTAACAGCTTGTACAAATACTAAGTTTTCTTTCTCCTGATTCAATTTCTTTTTCGGTTGGAATTGATTTAGTAGGATTTAGCAACTCTTGACTTCTTACAAGTACGTCATATGCAATACCAAGACTTTGAGAAACTTTATTTAATGTTTCTGGTTGTGTTTTTTGAGCTTTTTCCGGATCTTTTAAGTTATATACAGTACCGACAGCTACACCTAACTTTTCAGCTAGCTTCTCACAACTAAGGCTTTCTTTAAGCATATATGTCTTTATTAATTCACATAGATTTTGAGACTTTTCTTCAGGTTGCACTTTAGTTCTCCTTAATATTTGACAATTTATATTCTTTCACCATTTTCATTTAATTACAATAGACTAGATTTTATTTATTCTTCAATGAATCCATTGAATTCTATGTCGACCCCAACTAAAGTTCACTCTCTTCCCCCATTATCTTTTTATATCTATATAGCATTTGCAGAGGAGTGGTTTCTTTACTCTTTCCTTTGAACTCTTTGTTAAATAATTCAAGCTTATTCCACTTTGGTGTTTTGTTTGGATTAGTTTGTGCACTAATTAAGTTGAAGAATTTTGCCGCTGTAATAAATTCATGATTAGGCGGTACTTTTATATTTATAGAATCACCAAAAAATACTTCTTTATGAATAGAACTATAGCTCTCGGACGCGTTAAATGTAAAACAATGACTTACTTTACTATAGTGATAGTAGGGGACTTTCCAAGCCTTGTTTAAAACTTCAGCACAATCATGCATCCAACAATAAATTTCATACTCTTTGCTCAGATTAGGATTAACCGCATATAAAGGATATAATCTATAAAACTGCTCACGTGTTTGAGCTTCCTTGTTAGAATATTTAATCCATAAAGTATTGTCCAAGCTTATTGTTATCGATGGATGTTCCTCTTTAACATTAATAAAGTAAGGAAATGGGGACTTGCATCTTGGACAATTTGCTAATCGTTTATCAATTATGGACCAGTCAATAGGGATGGTTTCCTTGATACTACAACCACAACAATATAATTGAATTTTACTTTTTGTAGGATATTTTTCACCACAGAAAGGACAGCAATTATGCTCAGGAGCAATAATAGGATGGCCTTTTGAACATTGTGAAATTAGTTTTTCACCACACTTGATACAGTGCTCATAATTGCTATCTATGTAAAATGTGGAAACAGATTCTCCAGTATCATCTTTTTGAAAACAGTTTGGACAAATTTTTAATTTCTTAAGGCCTTTCTCAAAATCGTTTTCGTTTAATGACCTACTCTTCTTTTTTATACTAAGTAACTCTTGACTCCCAATAACTTCTTCAATGCTTTTACCTAGTAAAGCCGCTACCTTTTTTAAAGTTGGAATTGAACATTTACCCGCTTTTTCCGGGTCTAACAAGTTATATACTGTTTCTACACCTATATCTAATTCATTTCTAAGTGCTTCTATAGTTAGACCTTTACTTTTCCTATAATCTATTACTAGTTCAGCAAGATCCTTTGTTTCAGTTAAATTGTCTTGTTTTGCTGTTTCTTCCATAAACCTTTCCCGATGAAATTTCCTTTTAATTATGATTATCGCACTAGCCTCAGTTATTCTCAATACTCTCAGTGCCTGCCGAGAATTACCGAGATTCAGCAGAGAATCATCTCGTTATTACTAATAGAATTATTTTTTCCATTTATTTAGGTTAGCTTACCAGCATTAATTTATGCAGTATAACTTACCAGTATAAAATTTTATTCTTCTTTTATCAAGTCTTACTTAACAACTTTATTAAGGATGATTATAAATTCCTTGTTATTAGTTAGAAATCTGTTTAATTTTTATCATTTAAGACTTTATAAAACTTCATAAAATCTAATCATACTAAACAAATAACAGATAAAAAATATTGCTATCTATAGGTCTTTATATTTTATATTGAATATTAATCGATAAGTATGACTTGACAAATTGAGATTTGTAATCTAATCTATTTGATATGAGATATACAAAACAAAAAGAAATAGACTCTTCAATAAATAAGACCTCATTACATAAAAAAAGCACTAAGTCCGATACTTCTTATTCATTACCAGAAGACATAAAAAATAAATATTTTGATGAGTTGCTAAATTTTAAGAAAATACATTCAGAGCTGTCTTTTAGTGAACCTGAGTCATTTGATGTTGCTCTTGATTTAGTAGAAAGTCTCAAAATTAAAAAAGCATTTGCGATTAGCACTATACGTCTTGAAACTGAACAAGCTCAAAGAGTAATTGATTTTGTGACTGGAGCAACTTATGCATTAGATGGTGAACAAAACAGATTTGGTAAATTTATTTTTGTCTTTAAGCCCTTAAGCATTAATTCTCGGGACTTCTTTTTTAAAGAAAATGCTCCAAGAAATGAAGGACTAGAAGAAGAGGCAAAACATCCATCAAGATCACCTAAAAGTGAAGTGGTAGTAATAGAACCAAAGTCATTTGATGAAGCATTGGATATTGTTGAAGAGCTAAGATGTAGAAAGTCTGTAATATTAAACCTTCTGCACTTAGATGTAGAACAGTCTCAAAGAATTGTAGATTTTCTTTCAGGAGCCACACACGCATTAAATGGACATCAACAAAGGTTTGGACAAGGTTCTTTTATATTTGCACCTGATAACTTTGTAATTAATTCTGAGTCTGTAGAGGCCAGAGCTCTAAAAGATGCCTTTTGGGGGCGTCAGAAAAGTTCTAATTATACTTCTTATTGGGATTTTGAAAACAAAATCGCTGAAAATAGGGGCGAAACAACTCGTAAAAATATTATTAATGAGGCATTTGAAAATACTAATATTTCAAGAGACTTTAAGACAGAGATGTATGAAACTATAGTCAGAAACAGAGACGAATTATCTGGAAAACTTAAAAATTTAGCAAATCAATACATCCATGGTGTAATTAGTTCAGTAGAAAATTACTCAACACCAAAAGATGATAACGAACAAGTAAAACAAGTATCTGACATACTTAAAATACTCAAAGACATAAGCAAACTCACTGCTGATGAAGTGGTTGATAACTTACCAGATAAATATAAAATAAGCAGAACTGCTTTTAATGCTTATCTATATGGAACTATAAAAACACCACCAACAAGAGAATCCTTAATCGCACTTTTAAGCATTTTTAGTCCAAGTAAACTAGTATTAAATCTATCTTTAATGCTTTGTGGATATTCAGGCATTGATAACTTAGATCGATTAAATCCTGCGAAACAAATGATATTTGAGATTGCTAGTAAAAAAAGTGTTGATTTAACAGATGAAGATCTAAATATGCTTGCTGAACTAGTTTATTCAATGACTGAGTTACAAATAGAAAAATCAAAATTTAAAGTAAGCAGAGAATGAAAAGCCTAATAATAATTTTATGAGTTCTAAAAAAAAAGGAGATTTGCTTGAGTCAATTGTTTCACAATTGTGTTCCGGGATTAAAGATGCCAAAGTAACTAATGATGCAAAAATTAAAGGTCAAAGATCTAATATTGAACGGCAAATAGATGTTCTTATAGAAGGTAAAGTCGGAGCTATTAACATAAAAATTGTAGTAGAAGCAAAGAATTATGATAGACCAGTTGGTATAGAAAAAGTTGAAGCTTTAAAAACAAAGCTTGATGATGTAATAGCTAATATGGGGGTTATTGTTTGTCCCTCTGGATATACTCAGGGAGCTAAAAATCTTGCTCAGTCTAACGGAATAAAACTTTTTGAGGTGTTTGATCCTGAGCTTGGTAATAGCAACTTATTTATACCACTTCGTTATATTTCCCCAGAAGTAAGAAAGTATCAATTTTCAATTCGTCACAGATCAAATGTTTCTTTCTCAATGAATGAAGATCTGTCAACAAACAGGTTTCATTTGGACAATGAAATATTTACTCCTAGAGAATTAGTTTATTATGCTTGGAATAAAAAACTAATCCCGCATAGTGAAGGAATGCATATCGCAAATTTCAATGCTATAGCTATTAGTGATGTTAATCGTACTAATGAAATACAATACTGTGAATTAGAAATTAAAATTGATGTGAAGAACAACGTTTTTTTAAAATTCATACCAGCTTCTTTTTTAAAAGATATAGAAAATAACCAAGAACATCATAATATTAAAGTGGACACATATGAGAAAGAAGAAGATATGGTAAAAAACGGATGGGAAAAATTTGAATCTTTAGAGGAAGCAAATAAAGCTGCAGACATTGAAAATCAACCAGATTCTGTTAGGGACTTTCTAATAAAAGTAGACTATGTTTATATTGGTGATAAAAAAGAGCCAAGTCTTATACTTTAAATAGTGAATAGCACTAAAGTACAGTAAATCAGATAGAACAGTAATGATAAACCAAATCTGTCCCCGTGAGTAAGGATAAATAATAGTGTAGAGCACTAGGGGTATATCATGCAGCAGGAGCCAAGTCTGGTATGTAAATATGGCCTTTATACTCCATTAATTTAGTTCTCACTTTGTACCTGAGGCCCGATTTCTTTTTAATCGCTCGTTTTGCACTAATGCTCAACTCGCTTTTCAGTCACGGTGCTTTTTAGTGAATGAATTACACAAAAAGCTTAGAAATAAGTTCAAATCTCAGATGGCTTTAGCTTTGTTAGTATTGCTTTAAATGCTAAAATATATTTAATTAAAAATGCAAATAGTTAGAGCCACACGAGCAGATGTGAAACCTATTGTTGCACTCAACAAGCAGTTTCATTTAGATATTCCAGATTTTAGATGGGATACAGAAACTTGGGTTACAGATCAAATTGATAGGGGAACCCTTCATTTATTAAAAGATGGAGGATCTGCTTATGGAGCGGTTTGCATTCAAACAGCGTTAGATAATTTACCTTCTACAGATGCATATATTGAAACCATTGCAACAAGAGAAGATTTACACGGTAAAGGATATGGCAGAGAACTTATAAATCAAGCTGCATTAATTGCAAGAGATGAAGGAAAGCATAGATTGATTGTTGGATCATTTCTAGAATATGGATTAGAAGATTTTTATACGAAATGCGGATTTCAATTAGAATCTGAACAACCTGATTTTCATGGTCACCCATATAACGTTTTTACTATGGAAATATAAGTCATAGCTCAATGAAGTAACTATGCAGCTGGAGCCAAGTCCGGTATGTAAATATGCCCTTTATATTCCATTAATTTAGTTCCCGCCTCGCCCACTCTGTGGGCGGGCGAGGCTCGCTGAATAAAATTGAGCGGCTCACTTTGTATCTGAGGTCCGATTTTTACTTTCCAATATCAAATAAAAACTCAGGTGCAATATCAGCACCATTTTCCCAATAAATAGTTTCAAATTCCGGATTTACTTTAACTGTTTTAAAATACTCTACTTTCTTTAAAGGCTCAAAAATCTCGCCATCTAAGTGATTGGATAAATCAACTACTTTTATTTCACCTGAGTTAAACTCAACTTCAAGTTTATAATCATTTAAATATTTTACTTTTTTAACTGAGTGCATATTTATGTGTCTCTTAAAACTAATTATACCAATGGCTCAATCTTCTTTAACGGGCTTCCTTTTTGAGCCAGCTCCCAGTCTGCCATGAGTTCATTTTTGTGCATTTCAGCCCATTCTATTACTAATGAGATTACTTTTGGTGGTAAATTTCCTTCGAGCATTTTTAGGTCAGGAATTGAAAAGATTCCAGCTTTGTCGGAATATTTTGCATGAAAGTGTGGAGGAGCATGATCCTTATAAAAGATCATTATGATTATTCCTAAGAATCTAGAAATCTCTGGCATAGCTATTCTATTTTAATGTGAAGTAGCAATTTAATCAAACTTGTAACCCACGGTTACATTGGTGCTAAATCCGGTATATAAATATGCCCTTTATGCTCCATTAATTTAGTTCCGACTTTGTCTCTGAGGCCCGAAGAAAATAAATTATACTTTTACAGCTAAATAGTAATCCTACTTTTGAACCCTTTGTGACCAATCACAACAACTGGTATACCATTTGCTTCTAATTTTTTAATCAAATTATCTTCCCGACATGCTTTAGTATCTAAATGACTCCAGCCTATAATCAATGGCCTTGCACCAGGTTCAGCAATAGAAAAAGATTCTAATAATCTTGTGTTTCTTCTTACGATTTCGTCTTCAAATCTTACTTGGGTGTAATAATCTCTTAAACGATCATATTGTTCACCTGGTTGAATAGCAGGTGGTATAAATTGATAGTATCTTTGCCATTCCAGAAAGGTACTAAACTTTTTAAAGTTAGTGAAAACTTCAACAGATTTTTCAAAGAGTCTTTGAGATGTGCCAACGTCTTGATAACCAATTCTATCGATATTCTTTCTTAAAGATAAAGCAAGTAAAGCATAAAATTCATGTTCCATTCCTGCTTTTTCAAAATCCTTATATGTTCCATAAAGAAGACCTAGTAAGTGATTTGCTGATTCAAAATGTCCGACAGGAAAGAGACTTGGGTATACTCCAGATGCAATTGAAATTAAGTCTTTCATATGGCTAGAAATAACCTCTGAAACTTTTAAATTTTCTGGAAGGAAAGCAATTGATTTTCCATTAACGAGTTGAACACCTTCTCTAATTTCATACAAAAGCACTTGCTCAGGGTCAAGTTTTTTCTTCTTTAAGTCTTGCATTAAGTCGTTATGGCTTATATTAGTAGGCATTGTATTTAATACTTCAGAAGGATTTACCGGTCCTTCTTTAAATCCAGAGCTCAAATTCAAACCATCAGTTGTATATAATTTTTTTAGTAACCTATAATTAGTTAGTCTCACATCAGGATTAGTATGAATATCCGGTATTAAGACAGCAATTCTTTTGCTACTATTAAATTTTTGTCCCAAAGTACTACTATAAATTATTTCAATATCTTGATTTTGCAGAGCACTTAATTTCGGTCTCAATTGTACATATTGCTCAGAAGCAGTATTAGTCTTTTGTTCAACAGTAACTGGGTATACAGCTTGGTATTTAAAATCCATTAGTTGTGCAAGATCATCTGCTGTAGGAATAGGATTTGTTTGATTTAAGTAACCAAAATCATTTAAAAAATTTACTACAGCAGTTATAGATGTAAATCTAACTTGAGCTTTTTGTCTTTCAAACCAAGATGTCGCACTTTCAATAGGTGGCCCTTTTTGTTGCTCACTACTTCCACTTGCTGCTACAGAAGGTGCCCGCGTTATTTCATCTGAACTTTTAGTATTGTTTAAAGGATCTATCATTTTTAATTAATATACCCTTAAAAATATTTAGGAAACAGTTGTTAATGAATATCATAAAATCTGTCCCTGTGATACCTATCGTAGGGAGCAGTCGCGACTGCTCCCTACTTAGTTCTTAGAAACCTCTATAAACATCTTTTCTATGTCTTATTCTAAAAACAGTTACGATTTTTCTAATCTCGTCTATTTCATAAATTATTCTGTAATCTCCAATTCTGTATCTGTAGGAAACATTTCCTTTTAATTTAATTGCTCCTTTACCTCTTGGATTAAAAGATAAAAGTTCAATTTTGCTTAGAACAAGTTTAATTAACTTTGAATCCAACCTATATAATTCTTTTTCAGCAGAAGATTTAAAGTAAACTTCGTATTTAGGCATATTTTCTTAAACGTTCTTTTATAAGCTTAAGAGGCACATTTTTTTCTTTTCTTCTCAGTTCAATAGTTTTAAGATCATTTAAGTCTTCCATAATAGAAGTCCATTGTCTGAATGGAACAATTACTTCTTTTTCTTTGCCATTTTTATCATAAACATATTTTATTTTCTTATTCTTGCTCATGTAATTATTATACCCGTACTTTGAAATCCTCAAAATTATTAAGCTATAGGAATTAAATCAGGTATGTAAATATGCCCCTTATACTCCATTAATTTAGTTCTCACTTTGTACCTGAGGTCCGATTTTAATCTGTATCAAAATTAAACTCATCTTTTGTTACAGAAGCATTTCCTTGTCTAGCTAATTTTCTACAGTTTGAATGAGAATCAATCTTTCTTATTTTAAAATGATTTCCTTCCGGAAGGACTACATAAGCATGTTTATCATCTATTAGAGAAATAATTGTACGGATATCATCCCCTAATTTATTTTTTAATGTTACAGTTAATTCTTCACCTACCAGAGCATCTTTCCCAGAATAAAATGCATGCTGGAAATAACCTAGACTGTGTGCAACTACCTCTATTTCATTTGAGCCTCTTACACAGATTTTAAATATTGCATGCTCTTTATAACCATTGGATAAATCAAGTTCTCCAACCCATGTGCCAGTGTATTTATCACTTATCTTGTTCTTTAAATTTGTTCTGTTCATAGAAACTCTTGTTGATGTAAGTGGACAAGACAAACCAGCAATATCCGTATAGCTTGTCTGTCCAATACACCGACAACCTGACATGTATCCAGTAGTTGCTTCTGTCTCAGGTGAAAAATAATAACAGAATCCTTTGTCAAACCAACATTCACCGCACATGAAAATATTTTCACAATGTTTGCCATAAGTAATGTCTTCTTGGGCAACACTAAGATCTGTAGACCTCCTAACAATCGATCCGCAGACACAGCGTGTTTGACAGTTGCCTAGATCTTGACAGAAGCCATTATTGAAACAATCTGAATCAGCTTGGCATGGCCGGTCACACGTAGATTGTGCATAAATATTGTTAGATAAATTAAAGAAAGCAAGCACTATAATTGTTAAAAGTATTAAAAGTTTTTTAAATTGGTTTTTCATGATTTTCTCCTTTAGTGATATAAAGATAATGACTTATGAGGATATTAAGTGTTTCTTCAAAGATCAAAAAGTTATATATCACGCAGCAGGAGCTAAGTCCGGTATGTAAATATGCCCCTTATGCTCCATTAATTTAGTTCTCACTTTGTACCTGAGGCCCGAAAAATCAATATATGCATGTTTTGGTTATTAACTCTGATGAATTTTGGTTCAAATCCCAGTTGATTGCAGACTTTTAAATTTTCTAAAAATTATGATATTCTAACTCTTGATGCAAAAGAAATATTTATTTGAAGTCAGTACACCAATAGGTTTAAAGGTTAGGACAACACAAGGTTATTGGAATTTAATACAAATCAAACATCCTGAAGTAAAAGGAAAATTGTTACTTATAAAACAAACTCTTAAAATGCCTGACTTAGTTACAAAGAGCAGGATCGACAAGAATGTTTTGCTTTTTTACAAGAAAATTAATGGTTACTGGTTATGTGTTGTTACAAAGGCTAATGTTTTAGATGGTTTTATAATTACAGCTTATATTACTGATAAAATAAAAGAAGGTGAAAAAATATGGGGAAATTAAAAATAATTCATGACAAAAAGGGTGAAACACTAACTATTTATTTTGACAAGCCAAGCAAAAATCAAATTTGTGAAGAAGCTGGTGATGGGATAATCTTGATTAAGGATAAAAAAAGTAAAAAAGTGATTGGCTTTGAAAAGCTATACTTTAAAGCAAAGTCAGCGAAAGCTATTTCAGTAAAATCTGCTTAGAGATAAGTAAATCACGCAGCAGGAGCTAAATCAGGTATGTAAATATGCCCCTTATACTCCATTAATTTAGTTCTCACTTTGTACCTGAGGCCCGATAGTTTATCTTAACCAAAAATACTTACGTCAAATTCCTAAGCATATCTCAGTTTATCAACAATAAACTGGTTCAAACTTTTATTTTCATTTTTTGCTTGCAATTTTATTTTTGTTTCAAGAGTTCCTGGAATTCTAAGTGTAATTCTTTTTTCACTTTCTGTTAATGGTTTAGGGATTTCATATCCATCAACTAAAGCTGACTCTATCCAATCATACATGGCATCTTTTATATTCTTTTGGGCTTCGACAGGTGTTTTTCCATGTGATAAACAGCCTGGTAATTCAGCGATTCTGCAAACATAATAAATTTTATTATTGTCTTCTTCAGGAGTAACAATAAATGAATAAGGCAAATCTAAATATTCTTCTACTTTTTGTTTTTTATTGTTTTTCATATATTCCTCACTTTTCTTGTATCATTTTTATACAATCTTTTACATAAAAAGATTTAACTCTTTTGCTTGGGTGATCTACAGCAGCTCCAACTCTTTTTTCTCCTTTACGGAATATATAATGTCCTTTTGAACCAATTCTATATGTGAACCCATGATATTCCATAAATTTTATAAGCTCATTGATTTTTACATCATTTTGATTGTTTAAAATCTTATTTGTAAGCTTTTCAATTGAAGTCACATGTATATTCTACCCTAGAATATGACATCAAATTTGATGTCATCATAAATATACCCAATTATCATTAAAATCTAATTAAATAAGCCATTTAGGCTAAATAGCACCAAATTATGCAACTTCTTCTAAATCAGGTATGTAAATATGACCCTCATATTCCATTAATTTAGTTCTCACTTTGTACCTGAGGCCCGACGTTTGACTTTTTATTTTTAAATCATTCGTAAACATAGGAATTAAGCTCCGATTTAAATAACTGTTGGTTCAAACCCGAATTATTCTATTTATGTTTTTTGGGTGAATAAGAAAATCCGTCTTGTATTTTAAATATGGATTCAGTGAAACAGATATCCCTTTGTATCTTTTTACAATCTTTAAGGCAGAAATATCAGTTACATCATCTCCAAAATAAATATAAGAGTAATTAGGAAATTGTTTAATGATTTTTTCTACTGCATGTCCCTTGCTAACTTCTTGTGGCAAGACTTCTACTATGTTCTTGCCTTTAAGTATTTTTAATTTATTGTGTAATTTGTTTTCCTTTAAGAATTTTTTCATTACCTTACTTAGTTTTTCAACAAGGTTAGATTTTTTTGTATCTCTAATGTGATAAGTAAATGTATAAGGCTTGTATTCTAGGAAGCCCTTAGCCACAGACTTGGCTACTTTCAGAGCTTTTGGTCGTATTTTATTAATTGTTGAAATATTTTGTTTAGAAAAGAAGCTTGTCTTTCCTTTGTAAAGCAGTTCAAAACCGTGGCTTCCAATAAATATAACTTCTTTGTTATTAAGCTTGGTTAATCTCTTTAGAGTATTAAGAGTTCTTCCGCTTACCAAAGCAACTTTGAATGATTTGTTTTTTATGAGTCTTATTAATCCATCTTTTGTAGTCCTAGGCAAATAAGCTCTATCAGGATTGTTTTGTATTGGAACAAGTACACCATCATAGTCAAAGAAAAGAAATATTTTTTTCTTTTCCTTAAGATTAATTTCAATCAATTTTATTAATTTTTCTATTTGCTTCATGAAAATCCAGAGAGTAGAAATATTACACAGTTTTAATAGTAGATTCATACTCTGATCCAATCTTAGTAAGTTCTGTTACAAGATCGGCAGTCCACTTATAAATATTGTGTTCCTTTACTATTTTTCTCATTCTTTCCAT
>MFRM01000006.1:0-109780 GCA_001784555.1 Candidatus Melainabacteria bacterium RIFCSPHIGHO2_02_FULL_34_12
GCAGCGTATGGCATGGCTCTTGCTGCATATGAATTTGGTGAAACAAAAAAATTAACCGATGTTGCCAATGAAATAAAACAATCTCGCCCTACGGCAATAAATTTAAATTGGGCAGTAGATTTAATTTTAAATGATTTAGGTGTCATTGCGAGGAGCGATAGCGACGAAGCAATCTCGAGCGGGATTGCTTCGCCTTTGGCTCGCAATGACAATATAAAAGATATAGTCACAAAACGTGCTATCTGGATTCATGAAGATGATGAAATGCGTTGTTTGAAAATAGGTGAGCATGGTGCAGCAATCGTAGGGGCTTACCATGGCAAGTCCGTGTTGACGATTTGTAACACGGGCTCCCTTGCTACAGGCGGTATTGGCACTGCATTTGGAGTGATTTTAACTGCATATCAAAGCACCCCTTCATTAAAAATATTTGTTGCTGAAACCAGACCACGCCAGCAGGGAGCAAGACTTACAACTTTTGAGTTTTGTGAAAATGGTATTGAATGCATACTTGTTCCAGATACAGCATGTGGTTATCTTATGCAAAAAGGTGAAATAGACATAGTGGTAACTGGAGCAGACAGAATTGCAGCTAATGGAGATACTGCGAATAAAATAGGCACATATCAGCTTGCAGTTCTTGCTAAAGAAAATAAAATCCCGTTTTATATAGCAGCACCACTTTCAACTTTTGATTTAAAAATTACTAGCGGATCTGAAATCCCTATAGAAGAAAGGGATGAAAAAGAAATTACCCAAATAAACGGAAAAACAATCTGTGCTTCTGGTGTAAAAGTAAGAAATCCAGCTTTTGATGTAACACCGGCTAAATACATCTCAGGAATTATTACTGAAAAAGGTGTCTTAAATGGTGACTATGTTAACGCTATAGCTAGAGTCTTTAATAAGCCTGTTATTGCTTGACATTGTGTGTGGTAAATGTAAGAAATCTTACAATCTTAAAACTAATTGTTTTAACTTGTATCAGTTTCTTTACTTAACTTCAACATGCATTAAGAAACATTGAAAAAAGCAAGGTCATAATCTAAACTTCAAGCCAATGATTAGATTACATAAAGATTCAGGGGTTCTCCCAGTTACCCCACCATATCATATCTGGCAGAGAAATAGCACACGTATAAAACACCTCTTAAATGTCATTAATGATGAAGGAGACGAGATTATTCAGCTCATGAGAAAAAATGTCTCCATGGTCAAGGGTTCAAATATTATGTGCGGTCCTTTTAAAATTTCAGAAGTAAGCCCCTATAAATTAATAACAAAATTTGGAATATCTGGCAGTGATCCTGAAATAGTTTTTTGTTTGTTTAAAGATAACTGGGAAGCTTTTTCTCCAAATGAAATTGCGGCATTCAGTGATGCTCAGTTTTTTTTAGTTGACAGAAATGCAAATAAAATAACAAATCCAAAAACATTTGAAATTTGCCGAAATGGCGACAGAAATTATGCCGAGGTTTCTTTGAAAGTTTCAGAGTGTTCAGAGGTAAATACTGAAGCATGTTCCATGACAGAAAGTTCAAATGATTCTACCGGGGCAAAATCTTCTGTTTTTAATCTGGGTTTAGTTGTAAATGACAAAACCATTTCTCACTTCGGACTTGTAAAGGTTATAAGCTGGACTATAAAGAGACTTACCCACGCTGCAGTGGTGTGAGTATTAATAAATAGCGGCCCTTGTTTTCTTTTGAATTATTTGCCCGGAAAAATCCAGGTGGGTGCTCTCGCCTAATAGAATCCGTTTTCGATCATTTTCATGCATCGATATACTTCACTATCAGATATACTGAACTCCCATAGCTTTATGCTTGTAGGACAAAAAATCACTGAAAGAAACAAGGGCCAATTCAATAATAGCGTAATAACAGGCAAGAATTCCACTAATAAATTCATTTCTTAAAAACATTAATTTGCTGTTATAGTCAGGTTAATAATAGGTTATAGGCTCTAGATTTAAAGGTTGATTTTAGTTTTAAAGCTGTAGAAATGTGTGACATCCACTACGTAATTGTGTATTTGATGGGTATAGAATAGCTGTAATAAAGAAATTGACTTATGAATAAAATATTGATTTATTTAATGCTTATACTAGCTGCAGCTCTACTGCCCCTTCAGAAAGGCTATTGTGAATGTGCTCAGCCAGGCGGAGAGTGCGGCGGGTCCCCTTTTAAAGATTGCTGCGACAAAACTACACATGAGTGCAGAAGCATTTACGATGATAAAGAAGTTATTACTAAAGAAAAAAATGAAATAGGTGAATGCAAGGAAAAAGCAGCTAAGAGCGAATAATATTTCTGAAATCACATATCTTCAATTGATGCGCCTTGGCTGACAAGCCATTGCTGAAATTCCTGAAGATTTTTTACAATTAAATGGCCTGATGGTAGATTACTTAAAAATCCTTTTCCTCTTAATCTTTCAAATGTTTTACTAACTAATCTGTTAGGGACTTCTGCTGCATGTGCGATCTTGTAAATATTTAATTCAGGGACTACTACACCTTCCGGGGTGACCTTACCTTCAGAATAAACTTTTAAATACAAAGCAAGGGCTACTCTGGCTTCATCTGAGAGATCTGCCTCAGTTTCCTGAGGTATGTCTTGCTGAACTACTTTTCTTTCGCTAGTCATAATTTTATACATTTCTGATGGTACCATCCTATAATTAATTGGTTTAAATAATTTTGATTAATTAATCAAACCTTTATGTTTCAATTTATAAATGTAAAACTTTCTTAAGATTTATTTGAGTTATCTGTATAGTTTTTAGTCTTTACAAAAATCTGCTGATACTCAAAGTATCAGCTATAGAGGTAAATTCTAAACTTATTTCTAGTACATGGTCAAGTAGATTATTCAGCATTCATTCACTTGCGGGTCCTGCCGCCTGCAGGTACCCTCCATACCTGCGTCACAAGTTCCGTTGGTATGGACGCCTCCCTTCCGGCGTCACCCACAAGTGAATGAAACAAAGGTGCAAAATTTTGTTGACAGTGCACTAGGTTACATGACCAGCTCTGCCATATAATTATTTCAAAGGAAAATTAAGATGCCTACCTACAATGATTACGGAATAGTTTTAACTAGTTATAGCTTTTCAGAAGCTGACAAGATATTAAATATATACACGAGAAATAATGGACTGGTAAGAGCAATTGGAAAAGGCATTAAGAAACCCACAAGCAGATTTGGAGGTAAAACTGGTCAGCTCTCCTGTTGTTATTTTCACTTTGCAAAGGGTAAGAATCTTGATATTTTAAGCGACTGTGAACAGATAAACGCATTTCCTAAACTTAGAGGTGATTTAATACGCCTTACTTATGGAATGCTTTTTGTTGAAATAGTAAGCAGCTTTGCTTATGAGATGGAAAGTGAAAGTACACATATTTATGAGCTTCTCTATTCAGCCCTAGATAAATTACAAATAACAGAAATTCCTGACTTGTTTTCTATAAGATTTATCATGGAATTTCTCTCCATTCACGGATTTAGGCCTCAGCTTGAGACTTGTGTATCATGCAGTAAAAATATTTCTTATGAGGGAAGCAGAGACTATTTCCCTTTTTCAAGTATTCTCGGTGGGCTTCTTTGTAATAAATGTTCTCATTCAATTGATCATAAAAAAATAAATATAAATGTGCTTCAGCTTTTGGGAATTAATGATGAATTAAATAATATTCACCCTATAAAACAAGAAGATATACGTCTGGCACTTGAGCTTGTAAGAGAGCATACTGATATGAGGGGTAAAAATAAAATTAAAACTTTTGACTTAGTATTTTCTTTATAGTAGAGACGTTGCATGCAACGTCTCTACTATTTATCTTAATTCATAAGGTGTTAATGGTAATACAGCAATATTAATTATAAGACCCAGAAAACCGCATACTAAAAAGGATATAAGAAGATAAACAACTGTATTTTTTAAGCCAAGCCACTTTTTATAAATAAAAAATGACGTAAGATTTATTCCAGGTGATGCAGTCATAAATGAAATTACACTGCCAATACTAGCTCCTTTTTCAAGAAGTGCCTTGCTGATTGGAATATCTGCCCCTGCACAAAAATAAAAAGGAAAACCGCATAGAGAAAGAAGAAATGGGCTTAACATTTTTTTTATACCAGCAAATTTAACTATATCTTCAGGACTTAAACATAAGGAAATAACTGAACCTATAATGATTGCAGCTATAACCCATGGACCAAAAGAAAATAATAGTCCTTTAAATTCATGAAATATTTTTGCTTGTAGGGGCGTTGTGCGCAACGTCTCTACAGAACCATGCTTATCAATTTTGAAAGATACTGAAGTTTCAGGTTTAAAAAATAAAACAAAAATATAAGAGACTAAAATCCCGAATAATACTGATATTGTAAATCTTAAAACCGTAATTTTTAAACCAAGAACAAGAGTGAGCAGGATTGAAGTAATGCTGCTTGCATTTCCGGCAGTAAGAAATGAAATTACTAAAAGCCAGGATGTGCCTTTTTTTTGAAGTTTACTTGCAAGAGGAATCATTCCGCAGGTACAAAGAGGGATTAAAGCTCCTATTATGCTTGAAAGAATAATAAAAATAATGCTTTTGGAAGAAAGAATCTTTTCAAAAAAGCTGTCTGGGATTACCTCTGCAAGAATAGCTGAAATCAATAATGCAAAGAGAAAAGCAGGGATAATGCTCACAGAATAATTAAACAATTGTTCTATAAAAGCCGGCATATGTCTTATCTAGTCTCTACCAGATTCTAACAATAGATTAGCCTATGAAACAGGTTTATAAACACCAATTATGATTATTCAGGTAAGATTTATATTAAAAGAATTTAAAGATACTTGGAAACAAAGACTATTTATCTTATTCTATATAAGTTATCAAATTTAATTCTTGCGTATAAAAAGGGAGATTATAAAAAATGCCACGTCAGATACCGCTTTCAGAATTTAGAAATATGGGAATTGCTGCACATATTGATGCAGGAAAAACCACCACTACAGAAAGAGTTCTATTTTATTCAGGACTTGTACATAAGATGGGAGAAGTCCATGATGGAACTACAGTGACTGATTTTATGGAACAGGAAAAAGAACGTGGCATAACCATTACTGCTGCTGCTATTTCTACCAAATGGAAAGATAAATATATAAACTTAATTGATACACCTGGACACGTTGATTTTACTGTTGAAGTTGAACGTTCCATGCGGGTTCTGGACGGTGTTGTCATTGTTTTATGTGGTGTTGGCGGAGTGCAGCCGCAGACTAAGACAGTTTGGAGACAGGCGGACAGATATAAAGTGCCTAGAATTATTTTTGTAAATAAACTTGACAGGGTTGGTGCTGATTTTTATAAAGTACTTGGTCAAATAAAAGATGACTTAAGAGTAAACGGCCACCCGATCCAGTTACCCATTGGAAATGAAGATAATTTAAGAGGTCTGGTTGATCTTATAGAAATGAAAGCGCACGTATTTGCTGAGGATGATCCTAAAGGTCAAAACATTCAGATTATTGATATTCCTGCTGATATGCTTGAACAAGCAAAAGAATACAGGGAAAAACTTGTGGAAGCTATTGTAGAAACAAACGATGATCTTATGCATAAGTATCTAGAAGGTCATGAAATTCCTGTTGCTGATCTTAAAAAAGCACTTCATGATGCTACATGCCACCTAAAAATTGTGCCTGTAACATGTGGTTCTGCCTTTAAAAATAAAGGTGTTCAGCTTTTACTTGATTCAGTGGTAGATTATCTGCCTGCACCAGATGAAGTTGAGTCCATTAAGGGCTGGCTGAAAAATGGCGAGGCTACTGAAAGAAGAGCTGATGACAATGAACCTTTTAGTGCCCTTGCATTTAAGATAATGACTGATCCTTTTGTGGGACGCTTAACATTTTTACGTGTTTACAGCGGACATTTAAAATCAGGAAGCTATGTTTATAATGCTTCAAAGGACAAAAAAGAAAGAATCAGCCGTCTGGTTAAACTTCAGGCAGATGAAAGAATTGAAGTAGATGAAGTTTATGCAGGAGATATTTGTGCTGCTGTTGGTTTAAAGGATACAGGAACGGGAGATACCTTATGTGATGAGGATAATCCAATTATTCTTGAATCTATGTACTTCCCTGAGCCTGTTATTTCTGTAGCCATTGAACCTAAGACTAAGGTAGATCAGGAAAAAATTGGACTTTCACTTCAAAAACTTGCTGAAGAAGATCCTACCTTTAAAATAAGGGTAGATCATGAAACAGGTCAAACTATTATTTCAGGAATGGGTGAGCTTCACCTGGAGATTCTTGTAGACAGGTTACTTAGAGAATTTAAAGTAGAGGCAAATGTAGGTAAACCACAGGTTGCTTATCGTGAAACCTGTAAGTCTAAAGTTACTCAGGAAGGAAAATACATCAGACAATCAGGAGGTCGTGGTCAGTACGGACATTGTGTTATTGATATTGAACCGCTTCCTGCTGCAACTGGTTTTGAATTTGTAAATAAAATTGTTGGTGGTGTTATTCCAAAAGAATACATTACTCCAATTGAAAAGGGGATTAAAGAAGCAATGGTTGGCGGTATTCTTGCAGGGTATCCGGTTATTGACTTAAAAGTCACACTACATGATGGAAGTTTCCACGATGTAGACTCTTCCGATATGGCTTTCCAGATAGCAGGTTCAATGGCTATTAAAGAAGGCTTTATGAAAGCAAGACCAGTACTTCTTGAACCCATTATGGGAATTGAAGTTGAAGTGCCTGAAGCTTACATGGGAGATGTAATTGGAGATATTTCAAGCCGTCGCGGTCGTATAGAAGGTATGGTTACTGAACTTGGGATTTCAAAAGTAAAAGGTAAAGTACCTCTTTCAGCAATGTTTGGTTATGCAACAGACATTAGAAACAGAACCAAAGGTCAGGGAACTTTTACCATGGAATTTGCATGTTATGAAGAAATCCCTGCTGCTGTTGCAGAACCGATTATTTCGGGTAGGAAGAAATAATACAGAAAACATTTGAATACAATGTTAAACAAGGCTTCAAATAAATAATAAGGGTTAATAAAGTGAGGCTTGTTCCAATTTATTTGGACAAGCCGAGCGGTCTATTGAAAGCCGATGCGAGGAGCTATGTCACCGCAGCATCGGCGGCTAGAAATAACTGAACCGATTATTTCTGGAAGAAAGAAATAATTATATACATCCACAACTAAATATTGAATTTATTCTTAACTTTGCGACAGCCCCATTATCATGGACATCCACATGTAAGTACCCCATTTGGTAATCGCTCTGTAACACAACCACTCCCACCACAACTAGCACCCTCATTTGGTCCAGCCATTCCAATGCCTCCGCAATCCTGAGGATTACAAGGAGGAGGAGGTGTAGGAGGAGGAGGAGGTGGTGGTGGAGGAGGTGGTGGAGTAGTAGGAGAAGGTGATGGCTCAACAGTTGGAAGTGGAGAAGGTTCCGAAGTTGGTTCTGGAGTAGGTTCTGGAGTAGGTTCTGGAGTAGGTTCTGGGGTAGGTTCTGGAGTAGCAGTTGGTTCACCGGAGGTAGGGAGCATTGGGGATATTGTAGGAAATGTAGGAATTGTAGGAATTGTAGGAATTGTAGGAAATATTGGAAGTACAGGTGGTGGAAATACTGGAAGGGGAGCTCCAGTAGGTGGAGGCACTACTGGTAATGGATTAGGTGGCATACATTTATCGCCATCTACACATTCGTTAGGTGGAACACAATCATCTACGTCTCCACAAGGATGTTTACCGTCATCAGTTCCATCACCATCGCCTGGATTTGGACCGCCAGTAGAGTTTTCTGAGTCGTCATCATCTGGGACATCAGGTACGCATACATTTTCACCTATGCAGTGTGTTCCAGGACCGCAAAAAACATTTTCGCCACAAGGCTCGCTTTCCTGGGCCCTTGTTACATTAAATGTATAAATGGCCAAAATCACAAATATAAAAACAACATAACCAACTATATTTTTTCTCATTTTTAAATCCCCGAATTACTTTAAATATGATTACAGTAGGGATATACCCACTTTATAGCTGTTTTATGCCAAATTATCTGACTTTTACTGTTTTTGGTTTAATTTTATTTAAAATAGTGGTTAAAATACTTCCTACATTTTCTTTTGCCATTATGCCTTCATAGCTAAGTGTAACTCTATGTCTTAAAACATCGAATATTAGATTTTCCACGTCTTCTTCTTTTACATAATCTCTACTTTTAATAAGTGCTAATGCTTTTGAAGCCTGAGTAAGGTTTAAAGAGGCTCGTGGACTGGCTCCAAAACTTATAAACCGGGAAATACTTTCTAACTTATAATCCATTGGTGAGCGTGTGGCAGAAACTATGTCTGCAATTAGTGTAATGATACTGGGATCCACATACACTTTATATGCAAGTTTTTGAAACTCAAGAAGTTCAGATCTTGAAATTACTTTTTTAATTTTTGGAAGTTCTTCCGTACAAAATCTGTTAATGATAGCAATTTCTTCTTTTGGATTTGGATAGCTAATTATTAGCTTAAACATAAACCTATCAATTTGTGCTTCAGGAAGCTGATATGTTCCCTCAGCTTCGATCGGGTTTTGTGTAGCAAGAACAATAAACGGTCCTTCAATTTTATGAGATTTTTTTGCAATGGTTACTTGTTTTTCCTGCATGGCTTCTAACAGTGCACTTTGAACTTTAGCCGGGGCACGATTTATTTCATCAGCCAGAACCAGATTTGCAAAAACAGGGCCTAAAACAGTTTCAAAATCACTGTTTTTTTGATTATAAATCTGAGTACCAATTAAATCAGACGGTAAAAGATCAGGGGTAAATTGGACCCTCTGAAAATGCAGATCCATTACCTCAGCAAAGGTTTTTAAAATCAGTGTTTTTGCAAGTCCCGGTGGTCCTTCAAGAAGTATATGTCCGTCTGATAAAAGCCCGACCAGAACCCTTTCTAAAATATAGTCCTGACCTACAATTATTTTTTTTACTTCATAAAGAGCTGATTCAATTTTTTTTGCAGCGTTGATGTATTCTTCTTTTATGTCAGGCATAACAAGAATATTATAAACAATGTGTGATGACTATGCAGCTTTTCTGGCAGTTACGACTTCTGGAGTATGAAATCGAGAATCAGCAAGACTTGCTGCGATAAAAAAACGAGAATTTTGATTCACAGATCTTCCTACTAAATAATTATCCTGAAAACCATCGGTGGTTAATGCTTCAAGTTCATAGTGTGGTGTTCCTGCAACACTATCATGTTCAAATTCTGCTTGGGGAGTGCTGCTTGTATAATTGCCGCGTGCAATCGAATGAACTAAAAATGGACTTTGACCAGTAACTGCTAGTCGAGTATCATTTCCAAAACGAGGCATGTCATTTCTTTTACCTTCATCTCCGTCACTAACAATAACTGTATCTGGCTTAAATTTAGGTATATAAAGCCTGTTAGGTACTACTGCATTAAATATTGTTCTTAAAGTCATATTCTGACTATATCAAATTAAGACTTAAAAATGAATAGATCTAAATATTTTCTTTAGATTTTAGATATAAAATTTTTTTAATGTGCAAATTTTAAAAAATTCCAAACTTTTTTCCGCCTTTTTCTTCCTGGATTTTAGCTAATTGCTCAAATATTTCTTTTTCTTTTGCAGTAAGTTTAGTAGGTGTTTCAACCATAATTTTAACTAGCTCATCTCCTCTTCTGCTTAAATTGTTTAATTTTGGTACTCCAAGTCCTGGAATCTTTAATATGGCCCCGGTTTGTACTCCGTTTGGAAGAGTAAGAGATTTTTCACCCTCAGTGGTAGGGACTTTAATGCTTCCACCAAGAGCTGCCTGGCTAAATGAAATCACCCGTTCGATAACTATGTCTTGCCCCTCTCTTTTAAATAGTTCATGCTCTTTTATATTTAAAATTACATAGAGATCTCCAGGCTGTCCTCCGCGTCTACCTGCATCACCTTTTCCACCCCATCTGAGCCTGGCGCCGTCATCCACACCGCATGGTACTTTAACATCTATTATATTTTTTACTCTGGCCTGCCCTTTTCCACTGCAGTCTTTGCAAGCCTCTTCAATAATTTTTCCTGCACCCTTACAGCTGGGGCAGGTAATTACCTGTGTGACATGTCCAAAAAACGACTCAGTAACTTTTCTTACCTCGCCATGACCGTTACAACTTTTACAACTTTTTAGTTTTGATCCTGGTTTTGCTCCGGATCCACTGCAGGTTTTACAATCCTCAAGAGGCTGGATAGTGACTTCTTTTGTGCAGCCGTTTATAGCTTCCAGAAAATCTAATTCCAATTCAAGTCTTAGATCAGAACCACGTTCAGGTCCTGTAGATTGCCTTCCTCTGGTCTCACCAAAAAACTGTGAAAATATATCGCTTAAATCCCCAAATCCAAAATCATAAACATCAGATTCGCCGTATGTTCTTTTTAATCCGCTTAGTCCATATTGATCATAAATGTTTCTTTTTTCAGGATCGCTTAAAATCTCATATGCCTGGTTTATTTCTTTAAAATGCTCCTCATTTCCGGTTTCTTTATTATCCGGGTGATATTTCCTAGCCTGCTGTCTGAAAGATTTTTTAATCTCATCTTCAGATACATCACGAGTAATGCCTAATATTTCGTATAAGTCTTTTGTTTGGGACATGATTTGTAAATCTTTTCTTTAAATATTAAATTATACCCTAATGTAACTAGTGTGATCTATCATTGCGAGCGAATGAAGTGAGCGAAGCAATCCCAATCTATTTTATGTGAATTCGCTCGGGATTGCTTCGTCGTCACTTTGTTCCTCCTCGCAATTACAACCCCTACGAGGATTCAATTTCGTCCAATATTTTTTTTATGGCATCTTTTGGATTCTTATCTGCTGTAACTGGTCTGCCGACAACAATATGAGTGGCTCCATTTTGAATTGCTTCTTTTGGAGTTGCAGTTCTTTTCTGGTCATCTGCACTAGCCCATTTTGGTCTTATGCCTGGCGTTACAATTAAAAATTTTCTGTCAGCTCCGTATTTTTCATTTTTTAATGTCTTTATTAAAGAAGCTTCATTTGGAGAGCAAATTATTCCGTCCATATTATTGCTCAGTGCAATTGATGCCAGATGTAAAACATATTCATCAAGCTGAGATTTAATTTTTAAATCTTCCTGAAGAATATTATTAGTAATACTTGTAAGAACTGTAACTCCAAGCAAACTTGGCGGTTCTATGTTACATTCTTTTGCAGTTTCAAACATAAGTTTTTTTGTTTCAGCCAGCATAACTGCTCCGCCTGACATATAAACATTTATCATGTCTACTTTATGACGTACCATATTTGCTACTGCATGACTGACGGTGTTTGGAATGTCGAGGAATTTCCCATCAAAAAAGACCTTGTTTCCCTTATCTTTAATTACTTTAATGATTTTTGGACCTACGCTGGTAAAAAGCTCAAGCCCCACTTTAAAATATCCTGTATATTCTGAGAGCAAATCAATATATTTTCTAGCTTCATCTTCACTGGATGTATCAAGTGCAATAATTAAATGATCTTTTACTTCATTTGCTTTCATTGTTTTGCACCAATGGTTAAATTATCAATTAAAAACCCAGGCAACAAATTAGATCCATAAACCCATTCCTGATCTGATGAAATTTCTGTAATATTTTTTAGCACCTCAAATATATTACCAGCAACCATGCAGTTTTTAATTCTTCCTTTTATTTCGCCATTCTCTATTTTAAATCCAAGCTCAATTCCTACATTAAATTCTCCTGCAAGTGTATTTGACTGTCCAGCACCCAGAACCTGATCAACTAATATGCCTTCTTTCATGTTTTTTATAATGTCTTTGTATGTGTTTTTTGTATTTCCATTTTGAACGATTAAATTAGTTAAAGATGGTGATGGTGCAGATGACAAGGATGGTTTCAATCCATTGCCGGTAGAGTCATGCTGCGGCATGACTCTGCTCCCGGATGACAAATCAAAATAAAATGAATTAATAACACCATTTTTTATAAGGTCTTTTTTTTGTGTTTTTATTCCTTCATCATCAAATGCTGCAATTTTAGTTCCACGCTCAGGATCTTCAGTTAAAATTAATTTTTTATCAAATAATTCTTTCCCAAGCATGTCAACAAGTGGTGAAATCCCCTGCTGAATTACTTTTCCGTTTAATGTAACGCCTAAAATTGAAATAAAAATACTGAGTACTGCATGAGGTGAAAAAACTACCGGATATTTTTTTGTGTTTATTTGTACAATGTCTTTTGAATAGTTTAATTTCTCAAGTAACGTATTTTTTATTTTAACCTCGTCTGGAAAGTTTTCAAGACTATCCTTGCTTTCATAAATTCCAAGAAAATCTTCACCACGGACAAGATTTCCGTAAAAGCCTGTAGAGAAAATAGATTTACTTCTTTTTCCAAAAACATTATTTGTATTTAAATAAATCGTTTCACTTGCACTTAAATCAAAACCTCCACTTATAAGGAGATCTTTATGGAATATTTTTAATGAATCTATAATTTTTGTGCCTTTTTCTACTAGATTTTCAAGTGGAAGCTCTGGTAATTTATTTTCTTTTTCAGGGTTTAGCTTTTCTTTTGTAAATTCAAACGTAGCGTCAGGTCCAAATTCGCTGGCTTCAATTGCTGATAAAGCAATAGATTCAAGAGCATCCGGATCAGTGCTACTTGATATTCCAACTCTGTTATTTTTAATCAGCCTTATTGCAATTCCTGAGCTTTCATTGCTTTCAAGGGACTTTAACTTATTATTTTCAAAGCTTACCGGGTTTTTAGTATATTTTTTTTGAATTACTTCTGCTTCGCTTGCGCCGGATTTTTTTGCAAGTTCAAGAATGGATTCTAACTTCGATAATTGTGGGGTTGTTTTCATTACATCATGCCTGTAACAAAATAAAACCAGATGGAAACATGGAGGCAGAATACTCCCATTGCAATGCCTCCAAGAACATCAGTAAAGTAGTGATGATTTAAATAAATCCTGGACATAATTACAAAAAATGTAATTGTAAGTGCAATTATGTACCACGGTAAAATCGGAATAAGTCCCTGAAGTAAAACTCCGCTGAAAAAATAAATGGGAATGCTTGCCATGATATGCCCGCTTGGAAAGCAAAAACTCATTCTTCTTCTTATTCCTGCATCGAGATGCCCTGGTCTTGTCCTTTTATATATAATTTTTAAAAATCGATTAAATCCCCATGAAAATATAAGTGTAAATAAAATTACAATTACAAGAGAAAATTTATGTCTGGCAGTAAAAAAAATAACTGAAAGAATAATTGAATACAAAATATGAAACATTGCATTTCCAAATATGGCAAAATCTTCTGCTCTGTTTTTTATAAAGCTGTTTTTAGTGTTTATAGCCCAGTTAGATACAGACTCATCAATTGATTGCCAGAAACGATTTTTATAATTCAGAGATAAAAATACAAAAAAGACTATTGCTATAAGAAAAGAAAACTGATCTGTCAATAGTCTTGCTGCAAGATGATTTAAAGATGCAATTGGATGAGAGATGAAGTACATTTTTTTATTATATTATGTGATTTCTTTATGAACAAATCTTTATGTTTGTTCATAAAGAAGTGGGGTAGACATATTGGTCTACCCTTACAGATTATATTCGGTCCATTTCTTTGATACAAGTTCTTCTGTCTCTTCATTCATCTTCATTTCAGCTGGCCATTCACGCATATATCCTTCTGATTTCCATTTTCTTGTAGCGTCAATTCCCATTTTTCCGGAAATGCCCAGTACATTAGCAGCATGATCAAGAATATCAGTAGGACCTTCTGTAAAAAGAGTATCTCTTTTTGGATCGGTGTTTGCAAAAACATGAAATGCCACCCCAGATAAATCCTGAACATTTACATCTTCATCTACGACAATTACATATTTTGTAAACATTATCTGACCTATTCCCCAGATGGCATTCATTACTTTTTTTGCATGTGCAGGATATTTTTTCTTTATGCTGATAATGGCGCAGTTATGAAAGACTCCTTCCCAGGGAAGATTTATATCTACAACTTCAGGTAAAAATATTCTAATTAAAGGAAGAAAAATTTGCTCTGTAGCTTTTCCCATGTAACAGTCTTCCATTGGGGGTTTGCCGACAATAATGGTGGTGTATATTGGGTTTTTTCTATGAGTCATGCAAGTAATATGAAACTTTGGAAACATTCCGGCTAGACTGTAAAATCCTGTGTGATCTCCAAACGGTCCTTCTACCGTCAGCTCATCTAGATCCACATATCCTTCAAGGACTATTTCACTGTTTGCTGGGACTTCCAGATCCACGGTTTTACATTTAACCAGCTCTACAGGTGAAGATCTTAAAAATCCTGCAAATAAAAATTCATCTACTCCAGGCGGAAGCGGTGCTGAACCTGCATACATCACTGTAGGGTCGCAGCCTATAGCGACAGCTATTTCCATCTTTCGTGACGATTGGAGATTAAGTGCTGATGATTTAGGTTTTTCTTTTAGAAGTACTGAAGACTTTTGTTCTGATGTACCGTTACTTTCTACTTCTTCTCCCAGACGGTCTGTTCTGTATCCTCTATCAGCTTGTGTGACAGAAGTATTTAAATAGTTTTGCGCTCCGTCATGGTGTTTATGCCAGTGCATGCATGTTGTGTTGTTATCTAATTTTTGCAGCCTGTACATGCCGACATTTCTAATACCAGTTTCTTTATCTTTTGTAATAACTGTAGTCATGGTAATAAATGGACCGGCATCATCAGGCCATGCTGTGATAATAGGGAGTTTATCTAGCATTGGCTCATCTGGATTAGTAATTATTACTTCCTGACAGGGAGCTGAACTAACTATTTTAGGCGGAAAAGAAGCTATTTCTGCTAATTTTGGGAGCATGCTTAGTTTGCCTAGAATGGTATCAGGGACTTTTTTATCTAGGAACTTTTCAATCCTTTGGGCAATCTCTTTAAATGAATTAACACCCAGGGCACAATACATTCTTTTATAAGATCCCAAAGTATTAATTAAAACTGGAACCTGATACCCACTAACATTTTCAAAAAGCAGGGCTTTGTTTTTTTCAGGGCTTCCTTTTGAAACACGGTTCGTTATTTCAGAAATCTCAAGATAGGGATTTACCGATACATTTATCCGAGATAGTTCGCCCATTTCATCGAGTTTATTTAAAAATGTTCTTAGATCTTTGAATGTCATTTTTCTGCCTTTACCGAACTATTATAAAATGAGGGTATAAAAGAGTTGTAAATTAGTGGTAGAATGCCATTTGTGCTTTTTTAATTAGAGAAACATATATGGAAGAGAAATTAGTCATAACTGGTGGAGAAAAATTATCTGGCGAGATTATCGTCTCTGGGGCTAAAAATGCAGTGCTGAAGCAAATGGCAGCTTCACTTTTATATCCTGGTCCGGTTTGCATACATAATGTTCCAAATTTAGCTGATGTTTACAGCATGCTTGAAGTCCTTGAGTTTATAGGAGCACGGGTAAAGTTTAAAAATAATACGCTTGAAATAGACAGCTCAGATATTTCTGGCTCATTTGCACCCCATGAATTAGTAAATAAGCTTAGAGCATCATTTAATGTAATGGGACCTCTTCTTGGCAGATTTAAAGAAGCAAAAATTGCCCTTCCAGGCGGTTGTCAAATTGGAGCAAGAAGACTTGATCTTCATGAAAAGGGACTAAAAGCTTTAGGTGCTGAGGTTAGATTTGATCAAGGTTATATGTTTGCACATGCACCTAAATTAAAAGGCGCTAGGATATACCTCGATTTACCCAGTAACGGTGCCACTGAAAATATTATGATGGCAAGTGTTCTGGCTGAAGGTGAAACAGTTATTGAAAATGCAGCATGTGATCCGGAAATTGTTGATCTGGCAAATTTTTTAATATCAATGGGTGCAAAAATCCAGGGAGCAGGCACTCATCAGATAGTAATAAATGGCATAAATCCAAAAGAACTGCACAGTACAGAATATAGAGCAATAAGTGACCGTCTTGAAGCAGGTACATATTTAGTTGCAGCAATATCAACAGGCGGAGAAATAATTTTAAAAAATATTGAACCTGAAAATATTCAGGGTACTTTCAGTAAGCTTCAGGAAGCTGGAGTTGTAATTGAAATGCTTGATTCCAAAACCCTTCGCGGAAAAATAAATGTTAAAAAACTGCGCCCATTAAACATTAGTACCGGCTGGTATCCTGGTTTTCCTACGGATTTACAGGCAATTATTACTATTCCTCTTTCAATAGCCACAGGCACTAGCACCATAAAAGAAAATATTTATGAAGATCGTTTTGCACATGTAAATGAACTTGTAAGAATGGGTGCAGACATTAAAGTAAATAACCATATAGCAGTTATTAACGGCGTAGAAAAACTCAGCGGCACTAAAATCGTCGCACCGGATATACGTGGAGGAGCAGGTCTTGTAGTGGCAGGGCTTGTAGCATCAGGAAAGACAGAAGTAACAGGCTTAAAACACATAGATCGCGGCTATGAAAATCTTGAACAAAAACTTTCAAGCCTTGGAGCAAATATAATTCGCACGAAGAATATATCAGGTGAATCTTCTAGTGAAGAAAACATAAAAGAAGAAAAGAAAACAGAGACGGGGTTACCCCGTCTCTACAAAATAGATAAATAAATTGAATTGGTTTACTGAAAACAAAAATCAAATATTATTAAATATTTATGTAATTCCCCGTTCGTCCAGAACTGAAATAGTGGGAATTCATGACAATCATTTAAAAATTAAATTAAAATCACCCCCTGTAGATAATGAGGCAAATGAAGAATTAATCAGATTTATCTCAAAGAAATTAAATGTGCCAAAATCAAATATTGAGATTATTAAGGGAAATAATCAGAAAAGAAAAACAATCTCCATTGCAGGATGTGAATATAAAATGATTAAAGGGTTAATTTCTTAACCCATAAGATATAAAATATCCCCATGAAAACATTTAACCTTGTTCTTTCAGGCGGCGGTGTCAGGTCTTATGCACATTTAGGTGTTTATAAATATTGTTTTGAAAATGAAATATATTTTAATGAAATTGTAGGAGTATCTGGCGGAGGAATTATTGCACCGTTTGTTTATTTAAGAAAAAATCCAAATGAAGTAATAGATTTATTTAAAAAAGCAAAAACACACAAAATGTTATTTCCTTTCTGGTTTGTGCCGGACAAATTTGAATTTTTATTTTTTCAGCCCTCTACATGTAAATTAGGAAAATGGATTGAAAAACAATTTTTACCAGATGAGCTTGAATTAATTAAAACCAGTAGGAAATTACATATCATGGCTTGTAAAAATCCTATTTGCGGCATGAAACTTCTTTACACAGACATGTTAACCATTACGAGTTTAAAAAATGCAGTTGCATCATCTTGTGCAATAAGCGGAATATTTAAAGAACATAAAATCGGAGACTGCACATATATAGATGGCGGACACTGGAATAACTGTCCGATATTTTATGATTTTCCTGATAACTTTATGCCAGTGTTGGCAGTGAATCTGGGCTATACAGGGCTTACTGAAAAAGCAGGAGGAAGAATTTCAAAAATAATAAGAGGATTTGAAATCTCATCGTATGCACGGGTTCAGGAAGACATTGAAAGATGGAGATTTGAAAAAACCTGTAATAAACGTGGAGAATTATTTGTAGTTAATCCTACTGTCTGGAATGTACAATCTCTTGATTTTAATCTGACAGACTGGCAGGTAGATGAGGTTATTGAAGCTGGTTATATGGCTGCTAAGAGAACGTTTTCAACAAAACAAGCAGTTAGTGTTTAGAAATTACACTCCTTTGCCAAGGAATAATTTTAATGCGTCAAATACTGACTCATTACCGTCTTTGATTATAGCCATAGCCATATTAGCTGTTGTGTCAAAGCCTTTTCTAAGCACATCATAAAATTCACCGCTTGAATAAGAACCTGGTAAATCTCCGTAAGCAAATAAATTAAATCTTGGAAGCAATACTTGCAGCAACTCAGTACAAATCTGATTATCGCTTGGTTGACCTTTTATACCTCTATAATTGTCACTGTCTGAAAAGCAAAACACATAAATATTATTATCGGCAAATGAATAATGCTTACCAGTTACTGTACTTTTAATTCCAGTAGTATCTGTAAGCAAATCACAAAGTTTCAGTGCTGATGATATTTTTGTTCCTCCATCTGTTGTGGTGTGACGAAAGGTCTCTTGATCTACTTCATGTGCTTCGGAGTCAAATATTATATAAATTCTGTCTGTGCCTTTATATTGGTCATTTAACCAGGTATCTATCCAAAACTCTGCAACCTCTGCTCTTTCTTTTTGTTCTTTAGATACAGAACCAGAAACATCAAGCATGTAAATAGCGACAGCATTAACTTCTGGAACAGTAATGGTGGTTCTTCCTCGATATCTTTTATCATCCTTTATAATATCTACTCTTGGATGGTCATAGTCATAAGTTCCTGATGCAATTCCCCTAAGTAATCCTTGTCGGTAAGTACGTCTGAAATGTCTAAGTGATTCAGGGCCAACTGGTTGAATAGTATTGTATCTGTGATGTCGTTCAGCAATACCTCCTTTTCCTTTTAGTTCTATATTAGGAAGCTGAAGTGCAGTCCTTAATATTTCCGGTAAATCAGCTAATGGTATATCTACTTCTCTTATGTGTTCACCTGGATCATCGCTTCCTCCGCTATTTCCATTTCCATCAGCAGGTTTTCCTTGTCCTCTTCCTATTGGAGTTCCTACTTCTCCTTCGCCTTGGGCAACTCCGCCTGAACCATTTCTGCCGTGCCTGAAATGAGGTATCTCAAGTTGTGGCATAGGTATGGAAACAAAATCTTTTCTACCGTTTTTTCCGGCAGCTCTGGCAATTCTTTCTCCCCATGTTTTTTTAAGGCCACCTGATAAAGCACCATTCAGCTTTTGCCTGAATCTTCCTAGATCACGTTCAATTGTCATCGTCATATGACGAATTCCTTATTTATTTTTTAAAAATTACAAAAAGTATATCACAAAACAAATGTGAAATTTGTAAGTTTTTCAATGTTAGTTAAAGAACAACTAGTGCTTTGTCAATTAAGTTTCTCAACTTAGTTTCCTTCACTGCGGGTGGCGCCGAAAGGGAAGGGTTCAGAGCGAGGAACTCTGTGACGAAGCTCTGAAGGGTACCTGCAGGCGACAGGACCTGCAGTGAAGGAATGTTGATTAATTTATTTGACATTCTACTAATCTAGGTTTATCCAGACAGATTTTGTCTGTGTGTAAAGTTCCAGTGCATGAATGCCGCCCTCACGTCCGTAGCCGCTTTGTTTGTAGCCGCCAAACGGAGTGCAGGGATCAAAACAGTTATAGCAGTTAACCCAGACAGTACCGGCTTTTAATGCTTTTGCAACTGCATGAGCTTTTTTAAGGTCATTTGTCCAGACTCCTGCTGCCAGACCGTATGTGGTTTCATTTCCCTGAAAGACAGCATCATTAATGTCTTTAAATGGAATTGCACTTACTACTGGTCCAAAAATTTCTTCCTGTGCAATTCTCATTTTATTGTTAACGTTTGCAAAAACTGTTGGTTCGACAAAATAACCTTTTGAGAGATCGGAATCTTTTGCTCTATCTCCTCCGCAGATTGCTTTTGCCCCTTCTTTTTTACCGATGTCCAGATATCCAGTTACTCTCTTTAGCTGTTCATCACTTACAAGAGGTCCCATCTGGGATTCTTCACTAAGTCCTGGACCGACTTTTATTTTTTTAACTTTATCTGAAAGTTTATTTATGAATTCATCATAGATTTTACTTTCTACAAAAAGTCTGGTTCCAGCGCAGCAGACCTGCCCCTGATTAAAAAATACACTTCCAATGCATCCTCTAAGTGCTCCTTCCATGTCACCGTCAGTAAAAACAATGTTTGGTGATTTACCGCCTAGTTCCAGCGATACTCTTTTTAAGTTTCCTGCTGATGCCTGAATAATTTTTCTGCCTGTTATGTATTCTCCTGTAAATGCAACCTTATCTACATCCATGTGAGATGAAAGTGCTGCACCTGCTGTTTCACCAAAGCCAGGACAGATATTTATAACACCTTTTGGAAAGCCAGCTTCCATGATTAACTCACCTAGTCTGAGCGCTGTAAGTGGAGTCTGTTCTGCAGGTTTTAAGACTACACAGTTTCCACATGCAATAGCTGCTGCAATTTTCCATGCAGCCATTAGAAGCGGAAAGTTCCAGGGAATAATCTGACCGACTACACCGATAGGTTCACGAAGTGTATATGTGAAAAAATTACCGGCAGAAACAGGAAGTGTTTCACCGTGTATTTTTGTAGCCCAGCCTGCATAATATCTAAAGTGTTCTACGGTAGCTGGTACATCCACAGCACGGGATTCATTAATAGGTTTTCCATTATCCAGAGTTTCAAGCTGTGCAAACTCTTCAGCGTTTTTTTCAATCAGATCAGCTACTTTCATTAAGAGCTGTTGTCTTTTATACGGCGTAACTTTTTTCCACTCACCTTCAAATGCTGCACGAGCTGCTTTTACTGCCAGATCAATATCTTCCTTATCTGCCTCACATACTTTAACTATGACTTCGCTTGTGGCAGGATTTAAAGTATCAAATGTTTTTCCTGACTTAGCAGAAACAAACTCACCGTTAATTAACATCTTCTTAGGTGCGCTGCTTAAAAATTTAACTACTTGTGGATGTAGTTCTAATTGTTTAGTTGCCATGATTTTCTCCTTTTTGAATCACTTGATTTTACATTAATTTAATTATATATAAATTATAATCTTTTTAATGTAAGTAAGATTAAGAGTTAAATAAACCCTTATTGTGTTATCTTCTTCTCTCCAAAAGTCCTTTAAGTGAGTTAACCTGCTCACAAAGTTCTTTTTGGTTTTCAAGTTTTTTCTTTATTTGTTGGTATGCATATATTGCAGAGCTATGGGTACGGTTTGAAAGAATTTCACCGATTCTAGGGAAACTTAAATTATAAACATCGTGAAGTATATATATGGCAATGTGTCTGGGAAGAGTAAGATCCGAGGATCTTTTTGAACCGATAAGGTCTTCAAACTTTATATTATAAAAAGAAGCTACTGTTTTTAAAACAGACTCAGGAGAAGGTTTAGGTAATGAAGATGAATTTCCTCTTGATAATATTCTTTTTATGTTATTTACATTTAATTCTTCCTGTGTAAATGAAAGATAAGCATGAATTCTTTTTAATGCCCCTTCTAGTTCTCTAATGTTACTAGAATATACATTTGCAATGTATTCTGCTACGTCAAATGGCAACTCAATATTTAATGCTAATGCTTTTAGCTGGAGAATGGCAGTTCTTGTTTCCAGATCCGGGACCTGAATATCAGCTATTAGTCCACCTTCAAATCTGTTTTTTAACCTGTCTGTAATTGATGATAGTGAGCTGGGCGGTCTGTCTGCAGTAAGAATAATTTGTTTTCCATTTTCTCTCAGTGTATTAAACGTGTGAAAAAATTCTTCCTGTGTAGCTTCTTTTCCACTAAGAAACTGAATATCATCTATCATAAGTAAATCTACCTGCCTGTATTTATCACGGAATTTTTTCATGCCGTCTGTTCTTATTGACTGAATAAGCTCATTTGTAAATGATTCAGAACTTAGGTAACAAACCTGAGGATTATTTTTCTCTTCCAGCATATAGTTTGCAATTGCATGGGTTAGATGGGTTTTCCCAAGTCCTACGCCGCCATATATAAAAAGCGGGTTATATGTTTCTTTTTGTGCTTCTGCCACAGCCAGTGCTGCTGCATGACAAAACTGATTACTGGATCCGACTACAAAGTTTTCAAATGTATAAGAAGGATTTAAGTTTGTCTTAAATCTGAAAGTATGATCAAAATATGCAGGCTCAGGTTTTCTATCTTCAAGCACGGCAATTGAAGAAATAAATTCTCCAAGATCCAGATCATCTTTTACGATAATATCAAGGACAATTTTTTGTTTAATTCTTTTTTCAAGTGCTTCAGTAATTTTTCCGCTGTAGTTTTGTCTCAGGAAATTTTTATTAAAATCATTTTTTACTGCTATAGTTGCTTTACCTTCAGATAACTCAATAAGCTTTGAAGGTTTAATCCAGGTCTGAAAACTTGGGCCCTTCATTTCTCTTGAAAGATGGCCCTGTACATCACACCAAATTTTTTCTAACTCGTGATTCATATGGTTTGTTAAAATCACCCTCAGCATAGTTAAACATCAAATTTTTTTTAAACGGGTTATGAGCTTAACATGAAGAATGGCACATAAGAATATAAAAATTACAGAGTAAAAATCATATATAAAAAAAATGGAAGTGAAGATATATTCTGTAAATCAAAAAATACAAACTAAATTATGTTATAAATAACTAAGTTATTAGAGAAGAAAAACGAAGAAAAAACGGGGAATTAAATATGAAAAGGACATTGGGCGGATCAAGAAGGAAAAAAATTAAAACAAGCGGCTTTAGAGCAAGACTTAAAACAAAAGCTGGTAGAAATGTACTTAAAAGACGAAGGAAAAAAGGAAGAAAAAGGCTTGGAGTCAGGTAGTGCTTCCAAAAGCAGAAAGATTAAAAGAAAAATCACTTTTTAATATAGCTTTTAATACAGGGAAGAGAAAAAAACAAAGATTAAATTCAAGTTTACTCAGTCTGTATTATTTATTTAAAAAAGATATTAACAGGTTAACTAGAAGTGGTTTTAAACTTTTATATCCAAAAGTTGCATTTATTGTAGGAATTAGAGTAGATAAAAAAGCAAACAAAAGAAATCTTATAAAAAGAAGAATGAGAGCTGCATATAAAATGCTTAAAAAAGAACTTGTTACACAGAATGAAAACAGCACTGGTGTTTTCATCTGGATTGCAAATCCAGGAATAAAAGAAGCAACGTTTCAGCAAATCAGACAAACCATGAGCGTCTTAATAAGTAAAATAGCTGGTTCTGGAGGATCATTTTCCAGAACATGAATTAGAATATAAGGGTTTACTTACTATGGAACTAAAAATTATTTATTGTATTGGCATAATTAAAAACATTTACAAAAAGCTAGATTTCATGTCTTACCTTTTAGTTTTATTTTTTGTTACTATCTGGCAGAAAACCAGATCTTTTAGAGAGCTTTTTTTATTTGCAGGATGCAGATTTTATCCAAGCTGCAGTGATTATTTTATTCAGTCAGTTAAAAAACATGGCCTGACTTCAGGCTCTATTTTTTCACTGCAAAGAATATGCAAATGTCACCCATTCTGTGAAGGTGGAATTGATGAGGTACATCCCTGATGGATTTTAGTTTACTTACTTATCATTTAATACTTCCTCTTCTGGAATTTTTCAAGAATTGTTTTGGAAATCATGGCTGGGCAATTATTGCAGTTACTATTTTTGTAAAAGTTGCTCTGTACCCCCTTACTAAAAAACAAACTGAATCCATGCAGAAAATGCAGGCTCTTCAGCCAAAAATAAAAATACTGCAAGAGAGATTTAACCAGCAAAAAGAAAGATATAAAGATAAACCTGCCAAATTAAAAGAACTTCAGGCAGGTTTTCAAAAAGACATGATGGAGTTTTATCAGACTAATAAGGTAAACCCGCTTGGTGGTTGTTTTCCTATGTTGTTTCAATTGCCTATTCTTATTGCATTATTCTGGGCATTTAATGGTTCGCCTTTTAAGCCTGTAGCTATAACAGTGCCTGTGGAAATTTTAAATCAAGAGCAAGCTCTTTCTGAACAAAAAAAAGGCTCTTCAAATCCAGTAATATTTGTTGGTTCAAAAGGAGAAAAAGGAAGACTTGTTCTAAATCCCGGAGATGTAAAAACTCCTGTTGGAAGAGAAATCACATATATGGTTTTTAAACTTGAAGGAAATGTAAATGGGATTACAAAAAATGTTAAATGGGAATTATCAGATAAACCTTATTATAATCCTGGTGATTTAGTAACTAAAGACTTAAGTAACCTTGCTGATTTAGCAATTAACTCTGATGCCAGCGCTACCTTAAAAGTAAAAAAAGAAGGAAGGATATATTTAAATGCAATTTTACCCGGGGGTTCTGCTGATGAAAAGTTTCTTTTTATTTCAGGGCTTGGAAAAACAGGTGCATTTGATCCGGTAACTAAAATGCCAAATATAGATGTAATTGTGCTTGTTTTCTTATTTACATTAACCATCTGGCTCTCAGGAAAAATTACGACAGGATATTCCCCGCCACCAAGTGATGAAAAACAGGCAGCAATGCAAAAAATGATGCAGAAAATGATGCCACCGATGGTAGGAATGATGACTTTATTTTTTCCTGTTCCTGCAGGAGTACTTTTATATTTTGTAGTCAGCGGTTTAATACAAGCTCTGCAGTCATGGATGGTTTTGCGTAAGCCAATGCAATTAAAACTAAGCGCTAATCAAGATTAGCAATTATTTATTCTTTCCTATCGCCCCACCGCCGGTTCGTTCTTTACCCCAGCTTTTGTCCATAACTAAATTCCACTGAATTACCGTCAGGATCCAGTACCTCGCAAATGTATCCTACATCGGCATCTACATATACCGGACCATAATTTAAAATGCCGTCGTCCTGTGCAACTTTAGCAATTAAATTAACTTCTTCAGTTGATTCAAGAGCAAATCCAAGATGACTTAGAGGTTTTGAAATAGATTGAATTGGTTTTTTCTCACTTTCAAATGCAACAATTACAAAATTTAAATCTTTTCCCAACCATATATTTCGAAAACCAGCTTTAGGATCACTTCTTCTGGCAATAACCTTTAACCCACAATATTTAATATAAAAATCGGCCATTTCATCTACATCCGATACTAATAGTGCAACATGTGTAAATTTTGGTCTCACATTTAAATGATATCAAAGCTTTTCTGGGAATGACAAATTCTCGATTTGTTAGCACACTCGAAATGCTTATCTGTTATCATCATTTTTATGCGTTCGCAATCCGCACTATCACTTGTAGAGCTAATGGTAAGCATAGTAATTATTACCGTAGCTCTTTCAGGAATAATTGCGATTTTCCCTTATATTATTCAGAAAAATGTTCGTATACAGATGCAAAATCAGGCAGTTAATCTAGCACAAAATGAGTGGGAAAAATTAAGAGCACTTAGTTATTATGACCCGGCACTGGATGCTACTGGTTCTTCTGAAGGCATGTCTTCTATAAAAGCAGTTGATAATTTTCTTATTAGGGTGACAATTAAATATGTAGATCCAAAAACAGCTAAAGCACCCAGAAATTATCCTACAGATATCTCACATGACACCGGTCTTAAAGAAATAACAGTAAGCGTAAAACGAAAAGATAATATTGGTGCACAAGTAAATCTTGTTACTTATTTTTCAAAAGCAAGACCTGGAAAAGCGTAATTTTTCACCGCTAGCATGCTTCATAATAATTCAGCATGCCGGCTTTGCAAAATGCACCTAAATAATCTAATTTTAAGGTTAAGCCAATTTAATTTTTCAATGTTAACGAAGATTAATAACAAAATGCTAAGCAAGAAAAGTCACATTATTAGGGTTAAATCCATTTTTTATAAAAATAATTTTTATTTAGTAGGAAATATGGCTCTTGAATTTTTCTATTTATATTTGTATTCTATTAATGTGACTTTTGGTTTACAACTTAAGTGGGCAAACAATAATTGACCCAAATGTGAGCGGAAAATTTACCGCAGGAATAACCAAGAGTGGGCAAAAGGAAAAGGTCGAGAATCAGGCGTAAATGTATACCTGATAATAAATTAGAAAAGAATAAAAACCCCCTGAACTAGAGCTCGTGCAGGGGGTTTTTCTTTTTAACGCTCTTTTAATTGTCATATGTTTAACTAGAAACATATGGTTGGAAACTAAATAAGTGGGTAAGGACCTTATCCCAAATGAAAGCGACACTTAATCGCAAGTCTCTCTAACCAAAAAAAAGCAGTCAAAATCAATTTTGAAAGGAAATAATCCCCTGTGCTAGAGCTCGTACGGGGGATTGTTTTTTTGTATCAGATGCTACTTACTTAATTTTAACCAAGCTCTGTTTATATGCCAGATCTAAGGAGAAAAAATAATATGGCAACAAATCCAGTTACTTCGCATGGCTCAAATAATACAGCAAGCACGTCAAAAAATTTGCAAGAACTTCAGGCACAGGAACAAAACCTACAGGACCAGGAACAAGATCTTACAAGCAGAGCAGGTAATACACAAGCAGAAGAAACCTCGAAATCCAGCGGGAAAGACGGGCAGACTCAAAATACAGGCTCTACATTGCGAAACTATTTTGAGAATGAAAGAGCTAAAGTACAGGCTGAGTTGGCTCAGGTTCAGATTCAAATTTCTGATGTGAGAGCTAATCAACAAGAAGATAGTCAAATGACTCAACAAAAAGAACAAAACAAAGATATAAAACCTTAAAGTGGCAAATCAATCAAGTTTCATAACTCGTCAATTGCGAGGAGCGTTAGCGACGAGCAACATCACATCAAAATTGTCATTGCGAGGAGATCCCTCGCTGACCGCCACGCTTCGCTCGCGGCTTCGGCTCGGGACAGGCTCCGCAATCTCATACTGAAGTAAATGTAAATAAGGCCGCCTTAAGTATTAGTATTATACGATAGGTGCTATGTAAGATTGCTTCGCGGAGTTTACCCCGAGCAAAGCGTGGGGGCTCGCAATGACAATGTTAGACCATTCCTTTATCGCCTATATCTTTTCGGTAATATTTATCTTCAAAATCAATTCTTTCGCATAATTTATATGCAAGTACCTGAGCGTCTAAAAGACTGTCTGCAAGTGCTGTAACACCGACTACTCTGCCGCCGTTTGAAACCAGGTTTCCATCAGTATCACGTGCAGTGCCGGCATGAAATATGATTCCTTTTGCACGGAGTATAGATTCAAGTGTCTGTGGATTTTTCCCGCTTACTATTTCTACTGGTTCATTTAATCTGGTGAAATTAACCGGAATTCCTTTTTTATAGTTTTGAGGATAGCCTTTGCATGCAATAACTACACATAGTGCAGCTCCGCCAAGTCTGTGAAGCCCTTCTTTATATTTTCCGAGATCTCCTTCTGTAACTGCCCAGCATATTTCAAAAAAATCTTCATCAAGAAGCGGAAGAACTACCTGAGTTTCAGGATCACCAAGTCTTGAGTTAAACTCTACAACTTTTGCTGATCCATCTTCAGTAATCATAAGACCACAGTATAAGATCCCTTGAAATGGATTTCCTTCTTTTGCCATTCCCTCAATCGTAGGTATAATAATTTCTTCTTTTATTTTTCCAAGAAACTCAGGTGTCATAAAAGGAACAGGAGCATATGCACCCATACCGCCTGTATTTGGCCCCTGATCTCCTTCAAGGAGCCTTTTATAGTCCTGAGCCGGTACCAGGGTTACTGCATCCTTACCGTCAGATATTGCAAAAATAGACACTTCCTGTCCCTTCATAAATTCTTCAATTACAACCCGACTTCCAGCCTCACCAAACTTTCCATCAAAACAATCATGAATAGCAATCTTTGCTTCTTCATGGGATTTTGCTACAGTTACACCTTTTCCAAGAGCTAATCCGTCAGCTTTTATAACAATTGGGGTTTTTTGTGAGTTTGCATAAGCCAGTGCAAAATCTCTTTTCTCAAAACAAGCATAAGATGCTGTAGGAATTCTATGACGCAGCATAAATTCCTTTGCAAAATATTTTGACCATTCAAGTTTTGAGGCTTCTTTAGTCGGACCAAAAATCCTAAGTCCTTTTTTTCTAAAAAAATCTACAATTCCTTTTGAAAGTGGTTCATCCATGCTTGCAATGGTCAGATCTATCTGCTGTGCAATTACAAGCTCAGTAAGTTTTTCAAAATCTGTAGGTTTTATTGGAATGCAGGTTGCGATTTCTGCAATTCCTGCATTCCCAGGTGCACAAAATATATTTGTTACATGTGGGCTTTGCTGTAACTTCCAGCAAATTGCATGTTCCCTGCCACCACCACCAATTACTAATACCTTCATTTTCTATATATCCTCTTATATAAGAATTATACGTCAAGGATGTGTTAACAAATCGAGGATGTTTTACGGCGCGGGTCCTGTCGCCTTCAGGTACCCTTCAGAGCTTCGTCACAGGGTTCCTTGCTCTGAACCCTTCCCCTTCCGGCGCCACCCGCTTGTATCCTCGAAAACTTTACACCACCAGTCAATTATCCTACAATAATAAATTTATTACAATTTTACTTTGTAGAGACACTCTTATGAAGCATCCCTACTCATATAATGTTTAACACAACGAGGAGCCAAATAAATGCAAACAAAAGAAAAAAAGGGAAATAAATTTTTAAACAGAAGAAATTTTTTAAAACTAGGATTGTTAACCACAGGGTCAGCATTAACCGCATCTAATTTAATTAATGCTGCTGAAAAACAAGGCAATGATTCCTCAAGTGGACTCCCTGTAGTAGGTGCTCCTATTCAGAGGTATGTTCCAAAGAAATACGATCATCTTTTGAGTGGTGCATTAGATGGACTAAGTGACAACCAGTTAAAGGCACACTTTGCATTATATGAAGGTTACATAAATAAAATTAATGAGCTTGAAGGCAGAATTAAAACGTTTAATACGAATAATACAGATACGATTAATTATCGTGGCTGGCACATGGAGCAAACCAGTATGTTAAATGGTGCAGTTTTGCATGAATTATATTTTGGAAATCTTAGAAAAGGTGAGAAGGAGCCTAAAGGGGTTTTAAAGAAGATGATAGACCGGGATTTTGGCAATATACAGAATTTCATTGGACACTTAAAGTTGGTTGGCAAAATTGCTCATGGCTGGTCACTAGCAGCTTTAAATTACAGGACAGGAAAGATAAATGTTTATGGTCTTGAAAGACATAATCTTAATGTACCTATGATGGTTTATCCAGTTTTAGTACTGGACGTTTATGAACATGCTTATATGATTGACTATGGTACTGACAGAAAAAAGTATTTGGATGTATTTATAGCAAATTTAAGCTGGAAACAAGTTGAAGAAAGACTTGAAAAAGCACTTTCAATTCCATTTGGTAATGCAGTAACCACATAATGAAGAAATATTTCTCGACAATTTTTGTTGTTTTATTTTTTGGATTAAGTTCGTTTTATTTAATCCATGCAGAAGAATCTAAACCCCTTCTTCATTTTGTACAAATATCTGATATTCACCTTCAGCAAACATATGCAAAAGATTCCACCAGGCTTCTTGGAAGCTCACAAAAACTTTTTAAAGATGCTGTAAGCCAGATAAATAAGATAAAAAATCTGGATTTTGTACTGGGTACGGGAGATCTGGTAGATGTGCCTGAGGAAAGCCTGGTGAATAAGTTTATTGAAATTGCAAAAGAATTAAAATATCCGTTTTATGCTGTGCTTGGAAACCATGATGTCGGAGTAAACACAAAACTAAACAAACAAAAGTTTATTCAGAAGTTTAGTGATCTTAAAGGAGCCAGAAGCTTTACAGGAAGCATGTCTTATTATTCTTTTTGTCCAAATGATAAATTTGCAATTGTTTGTCTGGACGGCACTACTGAAAAAACAGTAACATCTCACGGGCAGATTGATGATGAGCAGCTAAAATGGTTAAAAAACGAACTTACAGCAAATGAAAATAAATTTGTAATTATTGCTCTTCATTTTCCTGTAATTCAGCCTTACAAAAGCGACACGCATTTTATATTTGAGCCGGACAGAACAAGGCTTCTTGAAATAATTGAAAATCATAAAAATGTAATCGGTGTTTTTACCGGACATTATCATGCAGCCAGGCTTACTAAAGTTAAAAACAGGATTCATAACAGCTGTCCTGCAGTGGTTCAGTACCCAAATGCATTTCGGGAAATAATAATTACGCAGGACGGCGACAATCCCAAATATTTAAAACTTACATTTAAATGGCATGAAGTAGATGGAAAAGAACTGAGGGACGTGAGTAAAAATGGTTCAGATGCATGGGCTCTTACACAGGGCACACCTGAAGACAGGGAAAATGTAATTAAGGTTAGAGTTTATTAGCCATTTCCTATTTAAATTCTAAATGAAATCTTAACCATGTTAAAATTATTTCTCCTAACGTTAATATAAATCCATGTCTAACGAATACCTCTTATTTTTTGTCGGATCTTTTGTTTCACTGTTTTCAATAGTGGATCCCATGCTGGCTGTACCGGTATTTGTCTCGCTTACAGAAAAATATTCCCCTCAAAAAAGAATTGAAATAGCAGAGCAAGCCAGTATTTATGCATTGGGCGTAATGCTTATATTTTTTATTGCTGGCGGACTTATACTGAAGTTCTTTGGAATATCTTTAGAAGGACTGCGTATTGCAGGTGGGCTTATGATTATTGCTTCTGCAGTTGAAATGCTTCAAAAAAAAGAAAGACTTCTTCCAAAAGAACAAGATGAGTCAGAAGCAAAAGATGATATTTCATTTTCACCACTGGCCATGCCGCTTTTAAGTGGACCGGGATCCATTGCAGTTATTATAGGCATGACGACCGATGCAAAAACCTGGCTGTATTATCCGGTAATTTTATTTACCATAATACTTGTAGCAATATTGTGTTATATCTTTTTAAGACTTGCCCCAATGATTTCCCAAAAAATGGGATCTACTGCTATGAGTTCATTTAACAGAATTATGGGGTTTATTCTTTTGTGTATTGGTGTGCAATATATTGTGAATGGTGTGATGCCTTTGTTAAAGATAGCGTTTAATTCTTAAATTCAGCAACGATCTTTTTCCCTAATTCCAACGCTTCTTTGATTTTTGAAACATCTTTTCCCCCAGCTTGTGCAAAGTCATCGCGTCCACCGCCACGACCGCCACATACCTCGGCAATTTTATTTACAAGATCTTTTGCTTTGAGACCTTTTTGAATTAAATCCTTTGTAACACCAATAAAAAATTTAATCCCTACATCTGTAATCACATCTGCAATTATAATGACCAAATTTACATCTGATTTGATTTTATTTTCAATGAAAACCTTTATTGCCTCTTGTCCATAATCATCGGATCTTGGAATAAATAGATTTACTCCATTGGTCAATTTTTCAATATTATTTTCTTGTTTTTTTAATTTTTCAATGTTTTGTAGAGCCTGTTCTTTTGCAATACTTTCTTTTGCTTTTCTTTGTTCTTCCTTAAGGGCCTTTGCTTCATCTTCTGTCTTCTTCTTTTCTAAATATTCTTTAACTGTCTCACCAGCAACTGCTTCTATCCTCCTAGTACCTGCTGCTATAGAGTTTTCGTGAGTAATCTTAAAACTGCCAATTTCACCAGTGTTTTTTACATGTGTCCCACCGCATAGCTCCACACTGGCTAGCTCTTTTTCATTTCCCATTTTAATTACTCTTACAAAATCCCCGTATTTGTCTCCAAAAAATGCAAGAGCTCCTGTTTTAATGGCATCGTTAAATGACATTTCTTTTATTTCTACTGGGAGTTTTTTTTGAATCCAGTCATTTACCATATCTTCAATCTTTTCAATTTCATCAGGCTTTGCTCCACGATCTAGCGTAAAATCAAAACGTGTTTTTTCATGATTTACCTCTGAACCAGCCTGCTGAAGAGTTTCACCAAATACTTTTCTAAGCGCCGAATGCATAAGGTGCGTGACGCTGTGGTGATGTCTGATTCTTGTTCTTTTAGCTGAGTCAATTTCACAATTTACTTTGTCTCCTGTTTTTATTTCTCCGGATTTAACTTTTACAATGTGAGAATATAATCCTTCATGTTTTTGGGTATCATTTACGTAGGCATGCCATGGCATGCCCCTACAATTCATTTCACCTGTGTCACCGACTTGACCACCTGATTCGGCATAAAACACAGTTTGATCTAGGATTAACTCCCCGGATTCACCTTCTTTAAGAACGTTTGTTTTCTCACCTTTTGAATTAATTATTGCAAGGACTTTAGCTTCACATTTTTCATCCGTATAACCAAGAAACTTTGTAGGACCAGACTCTTTAAGTAAGTCACCATATATTTTTTTATCGGTGAGCTTTACAAGAAACATATCCTGGCTTGAGACTTCAGAGTGTTTTTCTTTTGCAGCTTCGAAAGTCTCAAGATCCACTTTTTTATTTTTTTCTTTTCCAATATCTATGGTAAGTTCTACCGGAAAACCATATGTAGAGTAAAGGTCAAACGCTTCTTCGCCTGAAATAATATTTCCTGGTTTTGCAAGTAAATTATCCAGATAAATTAATCCTCTTTCAATTGTTTCAGAGAATTTTTTCTCTTCTTGTTTTACAGTATTAGATAAAATGTCTTGTTTATTAAGTTCAGGATATATGTCCTCATAATTTTTTCTAACTGAATCGGTTAATTTATATAAAAATGGTTCTTTAATCCCAAGCAAATAACCAAACCTTGCAGCACGCCTTATTAACATACGAAGCACATAGCCGCGTCCAAGATTACTGGGTCTAACTCCATCTGCTATGAGAAATGAAATGCAGCGTATATGATCGGTAATGATCTTTAAACTTAAATCTGATTTATCATTTTTCCTATAAGGAGTTTTTGTTACTTCACAAACAGCATCTAATATTGGTCTTAAAAGATCGGTTTCAAAAGTATTTGGTTTATTCTGTAAAATAAGAGCGATTCTTTCAAGTCCTGCTCCGGTATCTATGTTTTTTTTAGCCAGCGGTTTAAAGTTTCCGTCTTCATCTTTTTCAAGCTGCATAAAAACAAGATTCCAGATTTCAAGAAATCTCTCATCCGGATCTTTAAATTCAGGTCCTCTGTCAAAATAAATCTCAGAACATGGTCCACATGGACCAGTGGGTCCTGGAGGACCCCAGAAGACTTCTTTTCTAGGAAGTTTTCTTATCTTACTGTCAGGGAGTCCTGCTTTCTTCCAAATTTCATAAGCTTCATTATCAAAAGGTGTAATTTTATCTCCTTCAAAAACTGAAACAATTAATTTTTCTTCTGGAAGACATAAAACCTTGGTTACATAATTCCATGCCCATGGAATAGCATCGGCTTTAAAATAATCTCCGAAACTAAAATTTCCAAGCATTTCAAAAAATGAATGATGCCTGGTGGTTCTTCCTATATTTTCAAGATCAGAATCTTTTCCACCTACACGGGCACATTTTTGTATAGTAACTGCACGCTTGAAATCAGGTTCTTTTAGTCCCAGGAAATAAGGCACGAATTGCACCATTCCAGCACCAGTAAGCAGAAGTGTAGGATTGTCTGGAATTAAAGAGCTGCTTGGAAGGATTTTATGTGATTTAGATGAAAAAAAATCAAACCAGGATTTGCGTATTTCTTTGTGAGAGATAATGCTCATCAGAAATATTATAACTTAGCATGTCATTGCGAGGAGCGTTAGCGACGAAGCAATCTCGATTGAATTCACGTAAGACGATCGGGATTGCTTCACCTTCGGCTCGCAATGACGTGTTACGATTGCAATTCTTCAAACAGCTTTTCCATAAGGCTTTTATCTTTTTTACCAACTCGCGATTCAACTCCGCTGTTTACATCTATGGCATATGGTTTTACTCTTTTAATAGCACTGTTTATATTATATGGATTTAATCCGCCGGCAAGAATTACAGGCAGTCTGGATTTTGAAACTATTTCCTGAGCAACACTCCAGTCAGATGGTTTGCCAGTTCCGCCCATCTGATCTTTTCTGTCAAATGAATCGAGTAAAAACGAATCACATACTCTTTTATATGCATTTAGCTGAGAGATAGATGCTTCTTTAGTGGGAAAAGCTTTTATAATTTTTAAACTCTTATTAAATCTTTTTAAATCATGACAATATGAAACTGGTTCTTTCCCATGTAACTGAACTGAATGGATTGAAAGTGAATCACAAAGATACATTACCTTGCTTATTTTTTCATCTTCGAAAATAAGTATAGGTCTTACTAATGGAGGCAGCTTATCAATAATTTCTTTTGCAGTTTTCAGGCTGATTCTTCTTTTTGATCTTTTTACAAAATTTAACCCAATGGCATGAATAGGAAATGAAGAAACCATTCTGGCATCATAAACTGAAGTGATTCCGCAAATTTTTATCCTGATGTTCTGCATTATCTTTCCTTATCTAATTCAATGGATTCTTCAATTATAAGTGAAATTCTCTTTCTTAGGCTTTTAGTAATAGCATTTGCAAGTCTTTCTGGCAAAGGGTATTGTTTCTCTGATATTAATTTTTCAATGTTAATTAAAACTGCTTTATGCTTTTTATAGTTTTCTTGAGCAGCAGTTAATCTTGTTAATGAGTTTATAGCCAATGTATCTCTTTTTAAAAGAAGATCGTCTATAACAACTCGTAAAAAATTTAATGACTGACTAGCATTTAGCAAAAGTTCTTTAACTTGCTTTTCTGTGCTGTGCATTAATTTCTTTTCTTATCTCTTTTATAAGTATTTTGTCTTCTTCAAATAATTTGTCACATTCTTTATGAATTTTATCTAATCTTTTAATAGTACTCTTACCAAATTCTATCTTTTTAGAAGAAGCTTTTTGTTTGTTTTTTCTTTTCATTTAATCGTTTTCCCTTAATTAAGAATATTATATCTCATTTATTAACCCCTCTATTGCATTTATTGTAATTGTCTTTTCTTTTAAATTTATCTCTGGTACCAGTTCATCAGCAAATGGAACCATTATTTCTTTTCCATCTTCATCTTTAATAACCAGAATGTCATTTCCACCTTTCATTATGTGATCTACTTTCCCTAGTAAATCACCGGATTCTGTGTATGCTGTAAGACCTTCAAGATCATGATAGTAATATTCATTTTTTTGTAGTTCCTTAAATTCAATGGTCGGTACATAGACAGATAATTCTGCTAAACCCTCAGCTACATTCATATCAGCTATACCTTCAAGTGCAAATAAATAAACATTTTTATGTTTTTTTGATTTTAAAACTTTAAATTCTTGTTTTACACTATCTTCACTTTCTACGTAAATGGAATTAAGCTCAAGAAGATAGTCTGCCGGTTCCACTAAAGGGAGAATCTTTACTTCACCTTTATTTCCAAATGTACCTACAATTGTGCCGACTAGAAACATAATACCCCTATTTTGTGGGCGTGCTGGTGGCGCCCCCCTACATTAAAACAACATTTGGCTTGCTGCTTTTTTCAATTTTTGTACCAGGAGCCCAAACTGAATTTGAAATCATTTCAGTACCTTCGCTGACCCAGCAGTTATTTCCTATTATGCTGTTAATTACCTTTACATTTTTACCTATGTGAGAACCAGCCCAAATCATTGAATTACTAATATAAGAATTTCCTTCTATAACACAATTTTTTTCTATATAAACCAAACCACTAATAACTACATTTGGTCCAATTTTTACATTTTCTCCCAGGTATATATTTCCTTCTATTTTTACAGATGGATCAATTATTACTCCGTTTCCTTTCCAGCCAAAATTTGCTTTCGGGGTATCTATCTTTAGTGAAACTCTTTCGAGAAGTGCATCTTTTATGCTTTGGAGATATTGCTGAAGGCTTCCAATATCTGCCCAATATTGATTTATTTTTATGCCTTGCAGCGGAATATTTTTTTTCATTAGCTTTTGGAAAAGATCAGTAGCTATATCGACTTTTGGAGCTTCTAATTCTGATGGAATTTCAGCTAAGACGCTTTGATTAAAAAAGTAAATCGCTGTGTTAGCTAGATTGCTCTTTGCTTCTTCGGGTTTTGGTTTTTCCTGAAATGAAATTACACGATCGTTTTTATCTGTTACCACTACACCGAACTGAGAAGTATCTGACACTTCTTTAATAGCAATGGTTACAGGACACTTTCCTTCAATATGCCTTTCATAGAGATAAGTAAGATCTATGTCTGTTAGGGCATCTCCCATTATTACTAAAATAACATCATCAGTTAAATATTTTTTACAGCTTCTGACACCGCCTGCTATTCCAGTAAGTTTTTTTTCATATACAAAATTAAAATTTACTCCTAGTTTTTCTTTTGAACTGTTAAAATAATTTTCAATTTTTTCATGCATTACATGAGTATTTGCTGAAAGATTTGTAAAACCATGTTCTTTGCAAAGAGTTACAATATGCTCCATTACAGGTTTTCCAAGTATAGGACAAAGTGGTTTAGGAATCTCTGATGTAAGTGGATCAAGTCTGGAACCTACTCCAGCTGCAAGAATCATTGCCTGTTGGGGCTTGCCATGGCAAGCCCTTACGTCATCCTGATCCATTTATATTATTTCCCCTCAGCTCTTTTTACTGCTTTCATTACTTCTTCCGGTGCAGTTCCACCATGTATTTTTTTTGTGTTAACACATGATTCTAATTTTATCTTTTCAATAATATCATTATTAAACTCTTTATTAAATCTTTTCCATTCATCCATTGTTAAATTGTTTAATTGTTTTTTATTTTTAATACAATATACAATTATTTTTCCTGTAATTTCATGAGCAGATCTAAATGGTATTCCCTTTTTAGTAAGGTAATCAGCAACTTCTGTAGCATTTAAATAACCAGTTTGAGTTGCTTTATACATTTTTTCTTTATTGAATTTTATATTCTGTAAGAACTCATTTGTAATTTTTAAAATAATTTTTATCTGGTCAACCGAATCAAAAATCAATTCTTTATCTTCCTGAAGATCCTTGTTATATGCCATTGGCAGTCCTTTAAGCACAGTGAGCATGGCAGTAAGATTTCCTAAGAATCTTCCTGATTTTCCACGTATGAGTTCTGGAATATCCGGATTTTTCTTCTGTGGCATCATGCTGCTTCCTGTGGCATATGCATCTGAAATAGTTATGTAATTAAACTCATCCGTGCTCCATAAAATCATTTCTTCTGCCCATTGGCTAAGGTGAATGCCAAGAAGTGAAATATTAAAAAGTGACTCAGCTATAAAGTCTCTGTCAGAGACTGCATCAATGCTATTTTCAGTAATTTTTTCAAATCCAAGCTTTGTAGCTAATAGATTTCTATTTATCTTAAATCCTGCTCCTGCTACTGCGCCTGCTCCCAGAGGTAAAACATTTATTCTTTTTATACTCTCAGTAAATCTCTCCAGATCTCTTTTTAGTTTTTGTTCATAAGCTAAAAGATAATGACCTAGAGTTATGGCTTGTGCTTTTTGAAGATGCGTATACCCGGGAAGTATGGTTTTATAGTGTTTTTTGGAGAGATTTATTATTGTCAGTCTTAGCTTTTTTAAGAGTAAAATAATTTCTTTGATTTCATTTCTGGTCCAAAGCCTTATATCTGTAGCTACTTGGTCATTTCTGCTTCTTCCAGTATGTAATTTTCTTCCTGTGTCTCCAATTATAGATGAAAGTTTATTTTCAATGGCTGAGTGAATATCTTCGTTTTGATTTTCTTTAAACCATTTTTCGCCATTTTTATCTATCTGGCTTTTTATTTTTTTAAGTGTAGTAATAATCTTACTGGCTTCTTTTTTTGTAAGTACTTTTGCACTGGAAAGTCCATGTGCATGTGCAATTGAGCCTTCTATGTCTTCTTTATAAAGTCTTTTATCAAAGCTCAGGCTGTCGTTAAATTCACTTAAGAGTTTTGCTGATTTTTTTGAAAAACGTCCTGACCAGAGTTTGCTGCTTTTGTTCGGCATAACATGAATATATTAGCGCATAGATATGAAAGGCACTATAGTAGGGACGTTGCACGCAACGCCCCTACTGTTATCTTCTAAATTTTCTGAAACATATAACCAGTTCCACGTGAGGTAAGAATAAGTTCTGGATTTGCTGGATCTTCTTCCAGCTTTGAACGCAATCTGCTTATATGAACATCTACTACACGGGTATCTATTCTATGATCTGCTGGATAAGACCAAACTTGTTGCAGAATTTCTGCACGGGAATATGGTTTTCCGGAATTACTTACAAGCAGCTCAAGCAGATTAAATTCCATTCCAGTTAAGCGAATTCTCTCATTATTTTTATAAACCTGTCTTTTGCTGGTATCGATTTTTAAATTTCCAATAACTATTACATTATTTGAATGGCCGCTTGCCTGTTCCATAGGCCTGTCTGTAACTCTTCTTAAAACTGCCTTTATTCTGGCCTCAAGTTCATTTGGACTGAATGGTTTAGTGACATAATCATCAGCACCCATCTCCAGTCCTTTTATTCTGTCAGCTACATCTACAACTGCTGAAAGAATAATTACAGGCACTTCTGAATAAGATCTAATTTCTTTACATACAGCAAAACCATCTACTTTTGGGAGCATAATATCGAGAATTACAATGTCAGGGTGGTAGGTATTAAATTTTTCAATGGCTTCTTCCCCGTCATGTGCAATATCAACCTGATAACCGGAGAGTTTTAAACGTGTTTCAAGTATTCGTCGTATTGTAGTTTCATCATCTACAATTAATACTTTTGTTTTTGGTTCCTTCTCAACAGTTTCTATTGGTTGAGATGGAATTGGTTGTGGTGAAGGAATTTGTACAGTTTCATTTTCTGGTTTGAAAACTGTTTCCATTAGCTCTTACCTCTTTAATTTTTTTTGAGTTATACTTTTATTAGCTTAATGATTAGTTTATCTCATGTTAAGAAGTATGAACAGGTCAATCTTGGTTCCAAAATTTTGAGGGAATTAAGGTTTTTTTGTTTATTTTTTTTAATTTTAGTCTTAACGATTCCAGCAAATAGAACTTTTGCCCTGGATGAATCGAAACCAGCACTTCCGCTTGAAATCTCAGAAAAATACTATAAAAAAGAAGCAATTTTAAAGTTTAATCAGGCAGTCAAAGAATGGGAATCCATGGATACTGCCCTGGCAATTAATTCATGGACTGAAGCTATTAAACTTGATCCAAATTTATGGGTGGCATATCTGGGACTTGGACAGGCTTATGAGTCTGAAAAAGAGTATACAAAGGCACTTGATGCTTATAAGCATTACCTTGATATAGCACCGCAAATTGCACCTGATCGGAAGACTGTAGTAGATGCAGTTAAATTCTTATCTCATCTTTTGAAAAATGGGGAGGAAGTTGTAAAAAGCAGTGACTATTTACAGCTTGTAAAAACTAAACATGGTGGTAGAGAACTTTTTGTCCGCTGGGATTTAAGCAAACCTGTAAAAATTTATTTTTATCCTGCACAAGGAGTACCGCATTACAGAAGTGAATTTCAGGAAGCATTTTCAGAAGGAGCAAAAATTTGGCAGCAGGCCCTTGAAGGTTTAAAGTTTGAAATAATTGATAATTCTATACTTTCTCTTTTTAAACTAAAAGAAAGAGAAAAAAAGGAAAAAGAATTTGTAGAACAAGCACAGATAAAAGTTATTTTTCCTTCCAGGTTTAAAATAAAAGGAGATCCAAAAAATCCTATTGCAGCTGAAATTGATGCTCAAAGTTTTCCGGAAATCAGGGATAAAAAAAACTTCAGAGTACTTGGAGTAATTATGGTAAGTCCTTATATTTATCACCAGTCACAGATAGCAATTCCACTTGAGCCACTGTCAAAATTAAAAACAACAGAAGAGCAAATTAAAAAAATAAAAATTATTGCAGCACGCGAAGTTGGTCATGCTCTAGGGCTTTGGGGATTTAGTCCAAACCCAGATGATCTGATGTTTGAAGGAGAAGTTACCCAGCTTAAACTTTCTGACAGAGATAAGAACACACTTAAAAAACTTTATGAGCTGGATCCTGAAAAAGAGAATGTGCTGACAAATTTTTAATGAATCCAGCCAGCCATTGAACTTTTAGGTTCAAGCATAATTTCAAACCGAGAACTATTCTCTGTCTTTTGCGATCCGCCGTATTTTTTATCGGCAGTATTGATTTCAGATTCAAATGAACTTCCGCAAAACGGGAATCCTATTAAATGAGCCTGGTCTGAAAAAGAATGAATAACTCCTATTTTTTTATTTCCCAAGTCATATTCAATAGCGACCCATTCTTTATCTTTTGAGCAATTTACAGTTATATTTTCTCTTTTAAAAGCAGCTTTACCAAAGTGTCTTTTTCTAAACTCAATAAGATCTTTATACAAAGATTTGATTTGCTGGTTTCTTTCATTATCTAGTTCATCCCAATTTATTCTTGAATCTAAAAATGATTTAGGGTCATTTGGATCAGGGGTTGATTCCCAATCTGCCCGTTCAAAATACTGCATTTCCCCTAATCTGCCACTTCTTGCTCCATCTCTAAAAAGCTGATCATCATAATTCACAAAAAATAAAAAGGGACTACTTGAACCAAATTCATCCCCACTAAAGACCATTGGAATATAAGGAGATAATAAAGCCAGTGCACTGGAGAGTTTGTACTCTTCAAAAGAAACCAGTGTGCTTAAACGACTGCCCGAAGGGCTATTTCCGATAGAATCATGGCTACTATGATAAACCACAAAATGACTTGTAGATGTACCACTTGAAGGCTTTCCATAATTAATGGGTTTTCCATGTGGTTTTTTTCTTTTTCTAAATGCAGATTCACGTGTTCCGTTAAAAATATTTGGATCTTCTAATCCTTTTGCAATATCACTTATATTACCAGTAAAGTCTCCGTAATATGAAGCAGTTTCTCCTGTAAGCTTTCTACGCAGTGCTTGTTCAGGATTAAACGACCAGACAGCATCCAGACCATAACCACCTTCTTCGGGTGGCTGAATAAATTTCGGATCGTTTTCTGAACTTTCACCTATTATAAGAACATTTCTTCCTAAAGATTTTGCAAGTCTTTTTACCTCATCTCTTATTTCTCTTAAAATATGTTTTTGACTGCTATCAAAAATATAGTCCACAGCATCCAGTCTTAAAACATCAAAATGATATTCAAAAATCCAGTAAAGTGCATTTGAAATAATAAAATCCCTTACTGCTTGACTTCCTTCACCATCATAATTAAAAGTTTTTCCCCATGGAGTTGTGTATTTCTCTGTAAGGTATGGTCCAAACGGATCTAAAAAATTATCCCCACCTGCTCCTGTATGGTTACAAACCAGGTCTTTTGCAGCTGCAATTTTTCTTCCATGAAGTGAATTTATTAAACTTTTTAACCGAACCGGACCGCCATAGCTGTTCTGTGGTGCAAATGGAAATATTCCGTCATAGCCCCATCCTCTTTTTCCTGGAAATTGTGCTAGTGGCATAGGTTCTACACAGGTAAAACCTACATCCTCTATATGGGGAAGTTTTCCCATTACCCCTTCAAAATTTCCTTCTGGTGTAAAAGTGCTTACTGGAAGTTCATAAATAATCAGATCTTCCAGAGATATTCCATGCCAGTCTTGATCTGTCCATGTAAAATCTTTAGGATCTATTATTTGTGAGGGACCTCTAATACCATCAGGTTGAAATCTGGATGCTGGATCAGGCAGTTCAATACTATTATCAATTCTATAAAGATATCTTGCATTTGAGGATACCTTTGCATTAGCAGTAAAATAATCCTCTTTATCTTTAGACATTTGTACAGTTCTTGAATCTAAAACCACAGAAGCTTTGTTAACATTTGGTCCCCAGAACTTAAATTCGATTTTACGATTAGGAGTAATATTGGCGCCAAGATGAAGTTTAAAAGCTGACATTATTTAATGGTTGGATCGAATCTTCCTGATTCTATGTTTATTCTTCTTAATTCTTGATTTAAATCTTGCATTTGTTTTAAGCCATCCAGCCTGTATTGAGGTGGATATGAATATTTAAAGTTTCTCCCGCTTGAATCTCCAGGTAGATTAATAAACTGATCATCTCCAGTAAATGCATTTGGATTGTGAGCAGTTAAGATGTCAGACAGTGGATGAAAAGTATATAAAGGTGGACTGTGTGCCATAGTTTCTATTAGCTTTAGCATGTAGTCTGGAGTCATTTGATCTGGTGTATGGTCTATTCCGTAAATATCTGCCATATTTCTTTGTTCATCAGGTGATAGAGAACTATAATTTTGTGCTTCAAAAGGTATATTGTGCGTGGAAAATGCAAGTCCATTTAAAGAATCATATTTGCTGACACCAATAAATTTGCCAGGCTTTTTGTCAGCACTGTCTCCCGTAGTAGTACCTTTTCTGTAGAATCTTGGGATTATCATTCCAAGAACTCCTTGTGCTTTTAAAATTTTATTACATCTTAATTGTCCTGTGCCAAGATTTTCTGCCATTATTTTTAATCTTCCTCCACCGGCAGTAATATATCTAGAGGTAAGTTCTGTAAGTTGATCATCCCAGATTTTTTCATCTCCTTGTGGATCTTCTGGTATATATGCTCCTGTATTTGGCTCAGCATCATTATCAATTGCAAATATTCTTCCAAGTCCAAAAACATGATCTATTACTTCACCAGTTGCTACATCTGCTAAACAATCATGCCTTTGATTAATGTATTCAAATCCATCTTCTCTAACTCTTTCCCAGTTCATTATTGAATTGTCCCATTTTTGTCCGGCAGGGCCGAGTTTATCAGGTTTGCATCCTGCTTTTTTAGTAGAGTCAACATAACCACGATGACGTAAAACCCATGTATCTGCACTGTCTCTGGCAGGCAAAAAAGGAGTATCAATAAATATTTCAAAATTATTTCTTATAGCATGATCTTTAACTCTTGCTCCTTGCATAAAAAGTTGGTACTGAAGCCAGCTGTGAAATCCTATATCATCTGCATTTTTCCCTTTAAAGGTGTTTATTGCAGATGAGTCATATTCTGCTATTTTATTGTCTTTCCAATCCCAGTAGGCTCTGCTTTCATTAATTACTTTATTTGCTCTGTATATTCCAAAGTCACCAATCCAATATTTTTTAGCACCTAAAAAATCTGCAAAGCCAGATGGGAGTTTTGGTGTAAGAGAATTATTAAAAATTAATCTTGCTACATGTTCAATTCTGTTTGCTTTTCCGTATAAATCTTTTGATCCGTAAGGAAAATCATTTTCAATTCCGGTAATTTCTGATTCGTAAATTTTTAAAACCGCAGTAGGTACATCTACTAAGTCTCTTAGCGATAAAAATAAAGGCCACAGAGCAAATGAACTTTGTGCTACATATGGACTTTCTCCGTAACCAGCAGGATTCAGTGGAGTTAAAATAAATCCTGCGTGTCCTGTTTCAATTGCCCAGTCTATAGCCGGGATTAGATCCAGAAGTTTTCCATTTTCAAAGCCTGGCAAAAATAACTGAATTAATGCTTTTCTTTGAGGGCCACTTGAACCGTCTTTTGCCCATGCTTGCTTTGCAGTGGAAGTTAATAAACTACCGTAATCATATTTGCCTGGATGGTATTGAACTCGCATGTAAAAAAATTATTTAGTTCTTAAATTAATTGAAACTATTCTACTTTGTGTTACGGATTTATGTCCATAAGTTTAATTTTCTCTGAACGTATAAAGCGCCTTCCCTTAAAATCGGCTATCACGGCAGCAAGCTACCGTGTGTTACGCGGATTTTATCCCTTCAGCACCGGTCGGCGCTGTTAAGGAAGGCGCTTTGATTTTGCTCGTTTATATCCCGGAAGCAAGCTTCCGGGTTTTACACTTCGCTCAAATAAATACTAAGCAGCTAATGCTTGGTTTGTAATTGATTCTCGTAATTGGATAGCTCTGGTAGCTTCAGACACCATAATGGCAAAAACACCATGTGCCATTTGAAGAGGGGAATTTGGATTTGGAAGCCATTCTTCTCTCTCACCATCTTCCTTTTTCCAGCGAGCTTCAGGAAGTACTCCGGCGGGAATTTTAACAGTACGTTTTTCCAATGGGTTTACAAAAAACTCAATCTCATAGTCATGTTTTGTAAGTTGTGAAAGGCTTCTTTTCATAAATCTGTCTGCCAGAAGAAAACTTTTTTCATCTTTTCCACCAGACTTCAAATATCTCCCGTAGAAATGAGCTGCAAGTATGGGATCAAAAAGTGTCCACTGAGCAGCTTTATGTCCAGGGTAAATAACTGACCACTTTCCTTGTCCGTTTGGATTTGAAGCAAAGTTTTCACCAAAAAAAGCATCCAGCTCATCAGGCATCCTTCTTATACCGTATTCTCCCATATTTTCAATAAGTCTTTGAACAATTGCATCCTGTTGTGCTTCATTTAAACCAGGATCAAATAAAAGTGAAAATGCAAGTGCGCTGTCACATGGTATTTCATTAGTTTCAACAGCAGGACTTCCGTCTAATGGGATTCTTTCATTTTTTATAGCATCACCCTTTTCAATTGCATCATCTATAATTTGTTTTAAATTAACATTTGGATTAACAGTAATAGTTTCATTTGGATTCCAGCCTTTACTTTCAAAATATTGTTTAGCTTCCTTAAAAGCAGCTAGGCAGAGACTTACGCTGGAAGCTCTTTTTTTGCCTGTTTTGTATTCCCATGGACCAATATCTGTTACATCCTCATATCCGATTTCATGGAGAAAATGCAAAGCTACTGAAAAAAGAGAATCATGACCATTTTCAGAATTTTGTCCGGTAAGAATACTATCCAGTTCTTTTAAGTCAATAATCCCTTGATTTGCAGCAAAAAAGAATGCATATAAATAAGCTCCTAAGCTATCAAGCTGATGATGTCCCCAATCCTTATATTCACCAAGTTTGCCATCAATAATGGATTGTTTAGCTCTTGGAAGCCCATTTATATCGCTTTCAAATTTTTCCTTTGCAAGTCTTTTATTTTCATTTGGATCAGGATTTAAAAACAAGAAAGATGTGAAATGCCCTCTTTGAAATGGATCATTGTCATAACTAGCCATAGCAATAAGTTCATCTTTTACTTTCTGAACAAGTTCTTCACGATCCTCAGAGCCTTCTGGCTCAAGAAGAGCAGCAAGTGTCATTCCGACAGTCATAATGGCATTGTCTCTTCGCCATGAACTGTTACTGTATTCACTGGCTGCATTTGGGGAAGCTGGAATAGCACCGCTTTCATAAACTGTTAGATCCACGGTTCTTTCTATGGTTTCCAATATTTCATCAAGTTCAGCTGAGGTTGAAATTGGATCTGATTTTGTAATATGTTGATGCAACCAGTGTCCTTCAACTAACTCACTAGCTATTGGAATTTGCTCTGGCGTGATTAATTTAGCTGAATTAAAAATAGTCGAAGTCACCCATGCAGGTGTTGTACAGAGATTGTTTACTGGAAAGCTAGCTGTAAATCTTGGGACTGCGAAACAACCATTATTTGTTCTTCTATTATTGGTAATTGCACCTCTTGCTGTTCTAAGCAAAGGAACTCTTCTTATTCCACTGGTTATTAATGATGCTACTTCTGTTACCATAGACCTCTTTGTTCTATGTCCGAATGCCTATGTTCTTTAATTGATTGACGCAATAGATTTCTTAAATTAAGAACAATTGGGTCTAATTTTATAATTTCTTAACAAATTTGTCCAGTAAAATTTTGTTTGATAAAAAATATTTAATCTTTGTAAGCTTAAGCCATCATTAATTGAGCTGTGGGCGAAACATTAGAATTTTTGTGGATATTGTTGAATATGCCTTTGTATATGGCTACTGTCTCAGGTGAGTTTCTTAGGCTACTTAGCATATTAATTACTTCATTTTCAACAGATGGCTCACCTGTAATGTCTTTGTATAAACCTAGGGCAGTATGTAAATAAACCTGACTTATATAAGGCTCTATTCGATTTGGATCACTCCAGTACCAGGCACAGCTTGTATACATTAGCTGTATAAATTTTTCCATTTCTAGAAGTTTATAAGCAGTATTTCCCCAGTGATGCTTGGAAACTCCTGGTTTTAAATGCTTGTCTAAAAAGCTATCTAATACTGCTACATAACGATCTGATGGTTCTGTATCTATTACATTAATATATTCGTTTTTTGCTGCTTTGGGATCTATAAATAGTTCACTACCTAACTCCTGAAAAAGCTCATGCATTCTGTCTCTTGCAAAATTAAAGGTATTCCTAAAATCAACCCTCCACTGTGAATTTCCCCCCACTGGATATTCACATGTGCAATGTTCATTTGCACCCCAATGACCCAGTCCATGACCTATACAACTCCACGAGGTGCCTTGCTTGATTTTGGCTTCCCATTCAGGAGGATTATGTTCTAGAAATTGTGCTAAGTTAGCCATTTGACCATCCTTAAGCATATTAATTGCACCGGAAGCCACCTTTTCTCCGTTTCCATTATGTTCACCTAAAGCTTCGGTATCTAAAGCTTGAATAATTATTTGATTATGTTTTCTATCATCATTTTTACCTTCATACCACCTTTGAATAAATCTTTCACTAGAGTCAAATACTCCTGCTTTTCCAAAAGCAAAACTGTTTGATACTTCTTCATCGCGGAAAAATACTGCAATGCTGCTTCCATCATCCAGGTTTACCTTATATGGTCTTGAAGGATCGAGATATGGAGCTTGACTTTTATCTTCCCATGAGTTTTCGTGACCATCGGTACTTATTGGTCTGATTTTTTCAGCTTGTTCTTGTGAAAGAACTATAAATTTTATGCCTTGTTTAACTAATACTTTTAAAACATCATCATCTACTGCTGTTTCAGGCAGCCAAGCACCTTCCGGCTCTCTTCCAAAATGTCTTTTAAAAGATTCCTTTGCCCATATAACCTGAGTTTCAACATCGCTCATATCAAATTGTGGATGTCCGTTTGAACTGGGAAGTAGTATTTTTTGAAGAGGTAAAATTGTATGATTAAATGATGCAAGAAGAAGAGCTGTTCCATGTCCTCCATAATGCTCTCTGCTTCTTCTATCACTCTCAGTTATTTCCCTATAAACTTCAGGCTGATAAACTTCCATCCAGTCTAATAAGGTAGATCCCATATCAAAATTTAACCTTTCAAAAACACCTGCCCTTGCAAGAGGTGTATAACATTTTTGAGCAATTCTTCCGTTGAAATCAAGAGGGAGAGATCCATTTGAACAAGGTATTGGAACATCAATAGGTCTTGTGCCTCTGTTTTGAGGAATTGTAATTCTTCTTTTGGGTTGATATGTATGGAAATCGCTTGCAATAGAAGTATATAAATCGGCAGAAGAAATAGTTGTCATAATTTTATTTACTAGAATTCAAAATCTCAAATAATTAAGAATATTCTATACGAATTAAAATTTTATGTCCAGTGGAATTTTATGGTTTTGTAAGAACTTGGCGTAGTATGCCTTACAATTTATGTTTTACTTAAAATCTTAGATTCTTTAACCAGCCACTTTAGGTATTTTTCTGAGCTTTCTTCAATATTTAGCCCAATTACTTCAGGAACAGTGTAGCTGTGCATGGATTTTATTTTATCTTTCAAAGATTCAAAATTTCCTCTTACAGTTTTAATTACACAAAGAGCTTCTGTGTCTCTGCAAATTTCTCCCTGCCACCTGTAAACTGATCTGACCTTATTAATAATATTTACACATGCAGCAAGCCCGTCTTTTACAAGCTCACCTGCAATTTTTTCTGCTTCAGTAATATCTGGAGCAGTCATTAAAACAACTATGGGGTCTTTGTCGTCTGGCATGAGGTTATTATATCGTATGTCAAGCAGATCTTCTTCTTGTTACTGTATTTGGGGGATCAAAAAAGTGATGAATTAATTAGTTATCAGATTTTTCCTCTTCTTCTCTGAGCTGCTTCACCCATTGCTTCCCATGTAGTTCTTGCCATTTGTGAAAGAATATTTCTGGCTAGAGCAACTCCTTTATTTGGGCTTACTCTTACTTTATTATCACAGCGAACAAGTCCTGAGTGCTGACCTTTTAACCAGAGCAAAGCTTCATTTACTGCTTCTTCTTTTTTATAATTACAAAGCACTTCAAATCCTAATCTCATAAGTCTGCTTTTATCTACTACTATCATGTTATATCTACTAATAAATTCCATATGAATGTTCTTTGCTATTTCTCTGTCAGTTGTATCTATATAAAATTGAGATACCGGAGCTCTTTCATCTGGCAAAGTTACGCTTAAATAAAATCCCCTGACTTCATTTTCATCTCTCGGATAGCTGATTTCAAGCAGTCCTGTTCTATGGTGTACTTGCGCATTACTAAGAACGCTTGTTTTTAGCCACATACCATCAGTCCATCTGGACTGTATATGATTAAAGTAATTGTACTTATCACCGGCTGCTGTATTATCAGGTAAATAACCAACTAACTCCCAAAAACTGACATTACCATCTCTCCATTCATTTCTATATGGCAGTGGTTTTTGTTCTGTAAGTTTTACAGGAGGTTCTAATTGTGTTGTTTTAAAAGGAAGTGCGGCAGGTATCATTTTCTTTTTTCTCTTGGATATTCACAAGTGCTTAATTAAGCGTCTATGATTTTTACAACAACAAGCTTGTCATGATTTTTTCTGTTAGGCCAATCTGATCCAATGAACCATCTGAATCCTTCACGTAATGAACCATTCTCAGAATGGCTAACAATATCATTTAATGCTGCTTCTGCAACACCTCGATTTTTTAAGAGATCTTCTTCTCTTGGTTCAATAAGAAAGTTAAATGGTCCTGCATCTGGGTAGAATATTGAAAATAAATAAGTTGTGGCTTCTTCAGGTGGAACCTCATTTGCTTCAAAAGCACCTTTTCTTGTTATTCTGCCAGATACCTCAATCCTTGAACCATCTGGAAAATTTGCAATGATTTGATTTAAATATGCTCTTCTAGGTGAACCAAACTGTGGTTGAAATTCATTAGGTGGTGCTAATTCCTTTAAAGGCCCCACTACATGTAATTCTGTAACTTCTCCATTACCTGCTCCTCTAAGCGCTTTGTAAAAATCCCAGTTTATGGGAATTTTAGGACTGTATACGACATTTCTGACTGGTGGCATAAAAATCTCCTTACTAAATTAAAACTGCTTGTAATTTAACCATGTAAGACAGACTTAAATCAATTATTACAGTAAGCAGAACTTATAGTAAACCTCCCAAATAATGAGACGACTTAATTTTAATTAAAGGCGAACAGACCAATTTTTTGTGCAGCCGGACACTTGGATTGGAAGGTAAGCAAAAAATTTGGGTCTGTGAGCCAATTAAAATTAATGTTCTAAGAAATTGAAGAAAAATAAATAAGATATAAGACAAATTTGCAGTGTAAGATCAAATATGACTTATATAAGTAAAAGATTAAAACTATGCAAGACCTTTCCAAAACCTATAACCCAAAAGAAGTTGAAGAAAAATGGCTTAAGATTTGGCTTTCTCAAAAACTGTTTAAGTCAGAAATAAATTCAGATAAAGAAAGTTTTTCTATAGCTATTCCTCCGCCAAATGTTACCGGAAATCTTCATATGGGACATGCATTTGGAAATACTATCCAGGATGTTTTAATTAGATACCATAAAATGAATGGAAAAAATGTTCTCTGGCAGGGAGGTACTGATCATGCGGGAATTGCTACGCAGGTTTTAGTGGAAAGAGACATTTCAAAGAATGAGAAAAAAAGAAAAGAAGATCTGGGACGTGAAGAGTTTTTAAAACGAGTTTGGGCTTGGAAAGAAAAACATGGAAATGAAATTATAAATCAGATGAAAAAGCTAGGCTGTGCTATGGATTATGATCGCCTGGTTTTTACCATGGATGAAAATTACACCAAAGCCATCAGAAAAGTTTTTGTAGAGCTTTATAAAAAAGGCTTAATTTACCGAGGCAAAAGAATAGTTAACTGGTGTCCTAAGTGCCTGACAAGCTTAAGTGATCTGGAAGTAGAATCTGAATCAGTAAAAGGAAAACTCTACCATATCCTTTATCCGTTTGATATTAAAGACATTTCAAAAGGTGGAATTACAGTAGCTACGACCAGGCCTGAGACTATGTTTGGAGATGTGGCAGTGGCAGTAAATCCTGACGATGTTCGTTATAAAAAGATTGTAGGAGGCAAGGTTACCTTGCCTCTACTGAATAAATCGATTCCTGTTATTTCAGATGAAATTATAAAAATGGATTTTGGGACAGGTGCTGTAAAAACTACGCCGGCTCATGATGCTAATGATAATGAAATATTTGAAAGACATACAGAGTTGAAAGAATGTCCGGTAATTATGGATTTAAAAGCAAAAGTTCAAGACAATGATAATCTTGGCATTCCAAAAGAAATAGTTGGACTTGATCGTTTTAAGGCAAGAGAACTAACCTTACAAAAACTTGAAGAAGGCGGATTTTTAAAAAAGATAGAAGAATATGATCAAGCACAAGAAAAGCATGATCGCTGTGGCACTGTTATAGAACCTTATTTATCTGATCAATGGTATGTAAAGATGGAACCGCTAGCCAAACCTGCCATTTCTGTAGCTGAGGGTCGCGACCCTCAGCTACGATTTGTTCCAGATCGTTATCAAGATCATTATTTAAATTGGCTTCGTAATATAAAAGACTGGTGCATAAGCAGGCAGCTCTGGTGGGGACATCAGATTCCTGTCTGGTACTGTAAAGAACAAAACCATCCTACAGCATCTGAACAAACACCCACTGAATGTTCAGTCTGTAAAAGTAAATCTTTAATCCAGGATCCCGATGTTTTAGATACATGGTTTAGCTCTGCGCTTTGGCCTTTTGTAACACTTGGATGGCCTGACGCGTCCTACTTTAATACTTTTTATCCTACCAGTGTTCTTGCAACAGCCCGTGAAATAATAAATCTCTGGGTTTCACGAATGGTCTTCATGGGACTGGAGTTTACTGGAGATGTGCCGTTTAAAGAAGTTCTTATTCACCCTGTTATTCAGACACCGGACGGAAAGAGAATGTCAAAATCAAAAGGGAATGCAATTGATCCGCTTGAAATGATAGATAAATATGGAGCAGATGCAAACAGATTTTGGTATTTTAGCTTAGGAGTTACAGGAAACCAGGATGTAAGATTTCCAGGGAGAAAAGATAAAGACGGGAAATGGGAATCTGATGTACTGGAGCAAAACAGAAGATTTGCAAATAAATTATGGAATGCAGTTAGATTTGTTTTGCAGAATTTGGATGAAGAGAAAAAATATGAAGCTGACCTAAAGAAAATAAACAGTGATAAATTAACCATTGCAGACCGGTGGATATTACACAAATACACACAACTGCTTATAAACATCGAGAAATATTTTAAACAATATGATTTTTCTGAACTTGCAAGAGATGTATACCATTTTATCTGGGATGATTTTTGCGACTGGTACATTGAGATTTCAAAACAACAGCTAATAAATCCTGAGTTAAAAGAACAAACACAAAAGATTTTATTTAACATAGTTTACGGTATAACTAAAACTCTTCATCCTATAATGCCGTTTATTACAGAAGAGATATGGAATTCGTTATTGGAACGTAGGGACTTTCCGTGGAAAGCCTTGCTAGATAATCCCTATCCAAAACCTGAAAGTTCTTTTATAAATGAAGAAATCAATCAAACCTTTTCATATATTATTGATGTAACAAGATCAATAAGAAATCTAAGACAAACTGCAGGGATACCATGGTCAAACGAAATTAAAGTTAAACTGTTTACTAAAAATGTTAAAGCAAAAAAGATCTTAGATGAACTTATTTCTTATGTTGAATATTTAACTAAAAGCAAAGTTTCAGTCCACGGTGATTTTGAACCTATAAAACCATCAACAGGTACTCTGGTTAATGACACTAGAATTTTAATCCCCATATCAGGTCTAGTTGATATTGACAATATGTTAAGCAGCTTAAATAAAAGAAGAAGTCAGTTTGAAAAAGAAATAGAAAGTCAGAAATTAAAGCTAAATAATCCAAACTTTATTAACAATGCAGCACAGGATAAAATAAACGAGGTTAAGTCAAGAGTAGGTGAATTAGAAAATCAGATAAAGGTAATTGATGAACAAATCGGTTTGTTGAGATGATGTAGGGACTGACCAATGTGTCCGCCCAATAAACGTAGGGGCTGACCAATGTGTCTGCCCAATAAACAGGTAGAAAGGTTACAATCACGCAAGAGGTTTTATGAGACGTAAAAAGATCGCAATCTTAGGTTCAACAGGTTCGATAGGGAGACAAACCTTAGATGTGCTGTCTGCATTTAAAGATGATTTTGAAGTGATAGGACTAGCTGCAGGAAAAAATGTACAGCTTCTGGCAGAACAAATAAAAGAACATAATCCGCGTTTTGTTTCACTTACTGATTCAAGTCTTGCTCAGGAATTAAAATCAATATTAAAAAATCCTGCACTTGAAATTTTCTGGGGAGATATGGGACTTGAGTTTATATCGTCCTGTTCCTGCGATATTGTTGTAAACGGGCTTGTAGGATCTCTGGGTTTAAAGCCTACTATTTCTGCCTTAAGTCACGGTAAGAGAGTAGCCTTTGCAAATAAAGAAACTCTTGTAATTGCAGGTAATTTAATTAAAGACTTAATTGACAGATATCATGGAGAAATTATTCCTTTAGACAGCGAGCATGTTGCAATACATCAGTGTGTAAATAATGCAAAAAAAGAAGACATAAAAAGAATCATTTTAACTGCTTCAGGCGGACCGTTTAGAACCTGGGCTAAAAGCCAGATTCAATCTGCTACAAAAGAACAGGCATTAAAGCATCCTACCTGGGTTATGGGTCAGAAAATCACTATTGATTCAGCTACTCTTATGAATAAAGGACTTGAAGTTATAGAAGCTATGCATTTGTTTGATATAAGTCATAAACAAACCGATGTTTTTATTCATCCACAGAGTATCATGCATAGTGCTGTTGAGTTTGTAGATGGAAATATAATTGCACAGCTTGGTGCTACTGATATGAAACTACCGATTCAGTATTCTTTATATTATCCTGAAAGAAAACAGTTACCTTTTAATTTATTCTGTGACCTTCTTTCGGTAGGAAAACTTGAATTTGAGAAACCAGATTATGAAAGATTTCCATGCCTGAAGCTTGCATATGAAGTAGCAGAAAAAGGAAAAAGTTATCCGATAGTTTTAAATGCTGCCAATGAAATTGCAGTTGATATGCTCTTAAAAGAGCAAATTTCTTTTGATAAAATTGCAACTATTATTTCAGATTCTTTGGAGACTCATGTAGCTTGTGAGCCAAAATCATTGGAAGAAATAATACAAATTGATAAAGATGCCCGCAATAAAGCAACAGAATTAAAGAAAAGAATAAAACAAGTAATGGCTTAATGAATCACCAAATGATACATTATTGTTCTGGCAACTATAGGATTTGTTCAATTTATTTGACAAATCCGATCAATTGTAAAGGATCGATCAAGAAAAGCTTCAGCTTGTCTGAAGCTATATAAAAAAATGCAATCTAAATTAATTATTGGCTTAGGTAATCCGGGAGTTGAGCATGACAATACTCCCCATAATGTAGGATTTGCTGCTCTTGATGCATTTGGCGAAAAATATCAGATTTCAGGAAAACAGGAAGATAAATTATTGTGTTGGTATGGAAGAGGTAAAGTAAACTTTGATAAAAATGATTTTGATTTAATTCTTGCATGGCCTACCACTTTCATGAATAACTCCGGTGAGGCGGTAGTAAAATTACTCCACTGGTTTAAACTTGAGGCAGCTGATCTTATCGTAGTACATGACGATACAGCATTAAATCTTGGTAAGATTAGAATTTGCTATAACAGCAGCTCGGCTGGACATCACGGGGTTGAATCTATAATTCAAATGCTCAGTGGAAATCAAGAGTTTACCAGACTAAGAATTGGAATAGGCCCTGATCCAGGCGGCGATAAAAGAAAAGATTATGTCTTAAATAAATTTAAATCAAATGAAGAAGGACTTATTGAAAATGTAATTAAAGTAAGTGTTGAAGCACTTGAAACAATAATTACTAAGGACACTGGAGAAGCAATGAATAAATTTAACGGTATGGAGATAGTTTCAAAATGAAACAATATCAACCACTATATTTAAAATACCGCCCACAAAAGCTCTCAGAGCTTATAGGTCAGGAAGTAGTTACAAAGACTCTTTCAAATGCAATTACTTATAATAAAATCGTTCATGCTTATCTTTTTTGCGGTCCTAGGGGTACTGGAAAAACATCTACTGCCAGAATCTTGGCAAAATCTTTAAACTGTGAAAAAGGAACAACTATTGATCCTTGCGGTAAATGTGTAAGCTGTGTGTCTATTACTCAGGGTAATTCTCTGGATGTAATTGAAATTGATGCTGCCAGCCACAGAAAAGTCGAAGATGCAGAAGATTTAATTAACAGAGTGAACCTCGGTACATATGGTTCTAGATTTAAGATTTATATTATAGATGAAGTACATATGCTTACTGATCATGCATTTAATGCACTTTTAAAAACACTTGAAGAACCACCGAAAAACGTAATTTTTATTCTGGCAACTACTGAAGAATATAAAGTAATTCCTACCATTATCAGTCGCTGTCAGAAGCTTGATTTTAAACCTGTTTTTCAGAACGATCTTGAAAAAAGAATTAATTACATAGCAGCTCAGGAAAAAATAAATATAGATGAAACTATAATTAAGTTTATTTCTAAGAGATCCAGAGGATGTCTTAGAGATGCAGTGTCGCTGCTGGATCAGATAAGTGTTTTACAGGAAGAAAATAAAGTTATTGAGCCTAAAGAAGTATTTGAGTTGTTTGGAACAGTTGACAGAACTATTTTATTTAAGCTTGTAAGTGCTGTTTTAACTTTTAGTCGCGAGGAATCAATTAACCTTGCAGAAGATCTTGTCAAGAGCGGGAAAGATATTGCTGAATTATATAAAAATCTTCTTGAGCTGATTATTGATCTGGCAAAAGCAAAAATTGATTCTAAGTATAAAAAAGAATTAAGCCAGGAGTTAAATAATGATTTAGCGGTATTAAATAAAATAGAACATAATCATTTTTTAAAAATTATTGACAGATTGCAGGACTCACAGACCAAGCTTAGGTTTGCCCTTAGTCAGGAATTACAGTTTATGGTTGAAATTATGAGCATGATTGATGAAGATTTTCTTGTTTCAACCACAGATTTACAAAAAAGAATTGAGAAACTTGAAGGACGAAACAGCGAACCGGCAGTGGGGCGAATCGGCGATACGGCGAAGGGACAAGAGAACGTAACGATGGTGAAACGAAAAAGCGAAGAACAAAATGTTATATCAGCAAGCCAGCATATAAGTGAATCCACTAACGCTATGGAACACGCCGATACGCCGGCTCGCCGATACGCCGACACGACTGATTTAGATATGCTCTGGAAAAACATTATCGGATTAATTGAAAGTAATCCCACGAAAACTTTACTTATGCAATCAGAAAGTTATCTTATATCTCTTAGTGAAGATGTTGTGGAAATAGGTGTATCTAAAGATATGTTCTTACCCAGGCTTGAACATGATACAAAGAAAAAAGAAATGATTTTAAATTCTGCTAAACAAGCCAGCGGGAAAGAGCCAAAAATTATAAAATATCGTTTTTTGCCCAGAAAATTAGAACAAAATAGTTTTGAATCTACTCCAGCAGTAAAAACAAATGATTCTGAAGATGGAAACTTCAGCTCAGAAGCTAAAATCAGCTATAAATCAAAAATTGAAGAAAGCTCATTCCAATCTGATGATTTAACAGGTGCTATTAAAAATTTACTTGGTGCAAAAGAAATAGATTAGAGTATTGAAGCTACAGCATAAGCACAAATAGCATTTTTTTCTCCCACTGAGTCAAGTCCTTCATTAGTTTTTGCTTTTATATTTATCTGGCTGTCTTTAATAGCAAGTGCTTTAGAAAGAACATCTTTCATTTGTGGTGTATATTTTGCCAGCTTTGGTTCCTGAGCTATAACTGTAGAATCAATGTTAACTATTATGTGTCCTTTGTTTTTTAAAGAGATAAAAACTACTTCCAGTAAATCTAAACTTTTTGCATCTTTCCATTTTGGATCATTATCAGGGAAATATTGTCCTATATCACCTAGTCCACTAGCTCCTAGAAGTGCATCTATAATTGCATGTATAAGAACATCAGCGTCAGTATGACCAAGCAATCCCTTTGAATAAGGAATTTCCACTCCACCAATTATTAATTTTCTGTCCTCTGCCAGCTTATGAATGTCGTATCCGTGTCCAATTCTCATGAGGTTCCTTAAACAAGAGACATTTTTTGGAAATCACTGTTCCGTGATTGTTAAATATTGTCGTTAGAAGGGCAGGATAAATCCTGCCCCTACAATTCCTTTAAGAAATATTTAACTTTACTGGTTGATAATCATCTTGAACAGGGTAAAAAAGAGATATATGCGTACTTCGGGTCACATTGTAGTTTCGGCAGTAATAGGCTTAGTTACTTATTCAGTATTTAACGAGGTGGGACCGGCCATTGCAAGTTTTCTGGTCGGGACACTAATAGATCTGGATCATATTATTGATTATTTATATGCACATGGAAAAAGATGGGACTGGAAAAAAGTAAATGGTGCTCATCATGAAAGATTTAGCGGTAAACTTTATGTGCCATTGCATTCATATGAATTAGTACTTTTATTTTTTCTTTTAACTTTAGATCCTGCACTAACGGCCTGGAGAGTTGGTATTTCAATATCATTAATTGCACACTTTTTATGTGACCAATTTTTTAATCCGAACAGAAAATTCTCAACCTATTTTTTAATTTACAGACTAATACATAAATTCGACATAAAGAAAGTTCTGAAAAGCCCTGTTAAAAAAGCAGAAGAAGCTTTTGTAAACTAAGGTTGAAATTACTTTTTTCTTTTTCCTGTAATTGCGTAATTAACAAGCAGCCCTATTTTTGCTGCATGGTCAGCAGCACGTTCGAAACTCTGTGCAATAAAAAATAATTTTGAAAGACTGTCTACTTTTGACTCAGGAGCACCTTTAATTAAATTAATTATTTTACTGATAGCTAGTTTATAAATTGTGTCTACCTGATCATCCATTTCAGCTATTTCATTTGTTTTTTCTCCAAACATATCTCTGTAAGCATCTATGGACTCAGAAAGCATTTTATTACCAAGCTTTGCCATGTTTATTATTTCCTGTGGCACTTCAATATCTGAAAGAGTTACTTTTTCAAGTAACCGTGCTGTTTTTTTAAAGTGATCGCCAATTCTTTCTAGGTTATCAGTAACCTGCATAGAAACCATTATTTGTCTGAAATCTTTAGCTACTGGTTGTTGTAATACTATAAGTGCATCTCCGAAGTCATGAACCTGCCATCTGGCTTTATCTATTTCTTTGTCCTTATTTTTAATTTTTAAGAAAAGTTCATTTACGTTTTCTTTATTTTGGAGGAATTCAAATAAAAGTTCTCCATTTGCTTTTACATTTTCAGCAAGATCTAAAACAAGTTGTTGAAGTTTAACCAGTTCGTCCTGGAAAGTTATTCGTACTGTTTGGGTCATGGTTAGTATTTTACTATATTTTTGTATATTAAACAAAACAGGATATGTCATTGCGAGGAGGCACGAAGTGCCGACGCGGCAATCTCATAACGTAAACTTTCAATTATTTTGTAAGGAGATTGCCACGCCTCACTTTGTTCGGCTCGCAATGACATGAAGACTTACGAAACTCTGGACTTTAACTTAGCTGATGAAATTCCGATTCCTATATGGTTTAAGCCGTAAAGTTTTAATTTTTCCGGATCATAAATATTTCTGCCGTCAAAGACTACCTTATCCTTAAGGTTTGCCGCAAGCTTTTCAAAGTCAGGGCTTCTGAACTGCAGCCATTCAGTGCAGACCACAAGACCATTTGCTTCTTTTACTGACTCCATTTCATTATTTGCATATTCAATATTAGAAACATTTGCAAAATATTTTTTTGTATTTTTTAATGCAATTGGATCATATAGTCTTAATCTGGCACCGGCTTTTTGTAAACCTTCTATTATTTTAATCGCTGGAGATTCTCTTATATCGTCAGTGCCTGCTTTAAAACTAGTACCCCAAATCGCAATTAGCTTATCCTTCATTTTGTCTTTCCCGAACCAGTTAACAATTTTATTTAAAAACCATTTTGATTGTTTTTCATTTACATTTTGTGCTGCCTGTGGAATTTCAAGACCTAAAGAGAGATTTTCTATTACATGATTTAAAGCATCTACATCCTTAGGAAGACATGAACCTCCATATCCAATTGATGGGTATAAAAACTGCCCACCAATTCTTGGATCGCTGATTATTCCTTCCCGGACCCTTCTTATATCTGCACCCACTGCATCACATAAAATAGCTATTTCATTAATAAAAGAAACTTTAAGTGCAAGCATTGTATTACATGCATATTTAACAGTTTCAGCTGAAGTCGGATCCATTATTAAAATTGGATGACCGTTTCTGGTCAGATGTGAATATAAATCTTTCATCATTTCTGCAGCTTTAATTGTTTCTGTGCCGATTACTATTCGGTCCGGCTTCATGAAATCCTGAACTGCTGTTCCTTCTTTTAGAAATTCCGGATTTGAAACTACTTCAAAGTCAGAACTTAACTTACTGCTTAAATATTTTTTTACTTCTTGGTTAGTTCCAAGAGGAACGGTTGATTTTAATACAAATAGTTTATAACTTTTAATATGCGGTATAAGTGAATCAAGAGATTTATATACAGCACTTATGTCCGGCGTTCCATCTTTATTTGAAGGTGTTCCTACAGCAAGAAATATAAGGCTTACCTTGTCAATGTCAGGTCCTACTGTGTCCGTGAAACTTAATCTTCCTTCAATGCTGTTTTTTGATACCAGTTCTCTAAGTCCTGGTTCATAAATAGGCATCTGACCTTCTTTAAGGAGTTCAATTCTGTTTGAATCAATGTCTATTCCGATAACTTCATGTCCAAGTTCACTAAGACATGCTGCTGTAACAAGACCTACATAACCTAAACCAATTGTTGCAATTTTCATTAGAGATTCCTCGTATATCTACAAATGAAAATATAGCACAATTATTTTAATATTGCGAGGGCTTTAGCCCGAAGCAATCTCGTCATATTCTCGTGTAGCATTCGGGATTGCTTCGTCGTCCGCCAAGGCGGACTTCTCGCAATTAAATCTTTTGCTTTTCTGTTCCTACAATTTTAAAGCCGGATTTAGAAGCATCATTATAAAACATTTTTACTGTATCAAGTGAAAGCTCTTTAAGATCTTTGCCAACTCCTGCAAGTTTTTTTAAAATCTCATAGGTAACTGTAATAATTTGACAACCTGTTTCTTCTGCCTCAAAGATATTTAAAAGCTCTCTTGAACTTGCCCATAAAAGATCTGTTTTTGAAAGAGGTTTTAATATTTTTGCAGATTCAATCATGTATGGCTTTGGATCACGTCCTGTATCTGCAATTCTTCCTGCAAATACAGAAACAATATTATAGGTATTAGGATTTAGAACTTCACTCACTGCTTTTACCTGTTCGACAGTTAAGATAGCTGTAATATTTAATGAAAGCCCGCTTTGTGAAAGTTTTTTTATAAGTGGAACGGATGATTCCTGTCTGGTGTTTGTAATTGGTATTTTAACGTTTACATTTTTCCCCCATGAAGCAATAATTTTTGCCTGACGCTCCATATCATCAAATTCATCTGAAAAAACTTCAAATGATATCGGTCTATCCGGAATATTTTTTAAAACATCATGAGCAAAAGCTTCATAGTCTGTGATTCCATTTTTGTTCATTAAAGTTGGATTTGTAGTAAAACCTTTTACTATAGAACCCTTCTGGGCTTCAATCATTGATTTAATGTCTGCACCGTCAGCAAATATTTTAATTTTTAAATCTTTAACTTGTGGCATTTCTCTTCTCCTAATTTTTTATGAGTTCTTTCCTATTATTATGACAGCTTCTTTTAAACCTGTAGCTTTAAAATCAGGCTTACTGTGGCCTGCTTTATTGTCTGGTATTTGTTGCATAACTTGTATGGTTTTTAATTCCATTGACTGTCCACAGTAAATATCACTGTCTCTATCCCCTATCATCCACGACTTAGATAAGTCTAAACCAAATGTTAATTTAGCTTTTTTTAAAAAGAAATTACCGGGTTTTCTGCACTCGCAAGAAACAGTATATTCAGCTACTTTCCCCTGGGGATGATGATAACAATAGTAATATTCATCAAACTTAATATTGTTTTCTAAAAGTATGCTGTGTAGTCGTTGATGAACGACATTCAGATTTTCAAGAGTGGTTTTGCCTTTAGCATAATCAGGCTGATTTGATATGAGAAAAAGCTTGTAATTTAAAGTCAGAAGTTTCTTCAGTGATTCAATTACTCCCGGAAAAAGTTTTAGATCTTTTTCATTATAAGGAGCCTCATATTCATTTGTATTCGGATTAAAAACCGGATAATTTATTACACCGTCTCTATCCAAAAAAACAGCTTTACCCCTGTTATCCATGACTTTTAGCTGTAACTTTTACGCTTTCCCATTTCATTTCATTCATCTGAATATCAGGATGTGAAACCAAAAGATGCCATACGATTGCCTGAAATTCTTCTGCATGCGGTGTCACTGTCTCAGCTGTCATAACAGGGATTAAAATGCAACAGTCTGCGACTTCTTTTGTGTATCCGCCGTCACGGCTTACTATCCCCATGATTTTTGCGCCTACTTCTTTACTGAGCTTCAGTGCCTGAACCAGATTTACACTTATATTTTTTTCTATGTTTCCGCCGCCTACTGAAAATACTAATATAGCGTCTTTTGAATTTAAATTACTAACACGCAGCCAGTTTCTAAATACTGAATCCCAGCCGTCATCATTTACCCTGGCTGTAAGCTCAGATACATTATCGGTAGGTGTATAGGTTTCAATCCCTGCAATTTTTCTAAAGTCATTTACAGCATGTGAAGCATTTCCTGCACTTCCGCCCACTCCGAGGATAAATAATCTTCCTTTATTTTCCCTAATGCTTTTTAAAATATTGATTGCTTTGTTGATCTCATTTTGATCAAGCATTGAAGCAATTTTTGATGTTTGTTCCAGATATTTTTTTATATAATCCATTTTCTTCCCCTAATTTTTTGGGCAAACACATTGGTATGCCCCTACTTATCATATACCCATAAGATCCTTATGTTCTTATAATTATATTTATTATTTGTAATAAAGTTTCAAAAGAACCAATAAATGGGTTAAATCTTGTATCGGGATCATTTGCCCATTCTACAGGGAACACTGAAATTTTATAATTATCTTTGCTGGCAATTCTAAGCATTTCAATGTCCCATATGTTCTTTTCAGTAAACATTTTTTTAAATATGTGACGAGCTGCTTCTCTTTTAAAAAGTTTAAACCCGCATTGAGTATCTTCAATTCCTTCGGGAATTAAATTAACGGTTTGGATAAATATCTTAAATAAATAAGAACCAAATCTTCTGTAAAAAGGTTGTTTTACAAGTATTTTGGCTGTGCTGTCTTTTGATCTTCTGGAACCAATTGAAACATCACTTCCTTTTTTAAGCTGATCAATGCCTATATTTATATATTTAAACGGAACTGACAGACCTGAGTCGATTAAAAGTAAATATTCTCCCTGAGCTTCAAGCATTCCGGTTTTTGTAGCATAACCTTTGCCTCTGTTTCTTTTATAAGTAATTACTTTAAGAGATGGAAATTTTTCTTTGTATGAGCTTGCAATTTGATATGTTTGATCCTTGCTCCCGTCATCAACAACAATAAGTTCGGCGTTAACTGAATTCTCTTTAAAATAACTCTGAAAAGCTTCTATATCTTTTCCTATTTTTTTTTCTTCGTTGTAAGCAGGAATAATTACTGACAGATAATACATAATAATTTTTATCTCTTAAGGTTTATTTTGAAACCATTATAATATTTTCATATATAATGGGCTTGTAGTTCCATGAAATTAATTGACGTTTTATGAAAGTTTTAGTTACAGGCGGCGCAGGTTTTATCGGTTCTCATACCGTTGATCTTTTGCTTGAAAAAGGATATCACGTCAAAGTTTTGGATATGCTTCAGCCCAGAGTACATCCTTTTGGAAAACCTAAATATATGGGTCCTGAAGTTGAATTTATTCAGGGTGACGTTGCTGATAAAAATGTTTTATCTAAGGCAATGGAAGGTGTAGAAGGAATATTTCATCTGGCTGCATATCAGGATTATATGACTGATTTCAGTAATTTCATAAGAACAAATACTTTAAGCACTGCATTATTTCTTGAGATTATAGTTGAAAAGAAATTAAACATAAAAAAGATTGTTCTTGCGTCTTCTCAGTCAGTTTATGGTGAAGGTAAATACAATTGTAAAGATCATGGAATTCAATATCCCGATAGCAGAAGTATTATGCAGCTTGAGAATTCTGACTGGGAAATGTATTGTCCCCAGTCAGGCTGTAAAAAATATCTTGAACCTGTTCTAATTGATGAAGCAGTTACAAATCCTTTTACAGCTTATGGCATATCGAAAGAGGCACTTGAACGGTTGGCAGCTAAATTGGGTAAAAGATATTCAATTCCTACAGTCTCGATGAGGTATTCAATTGTTCAGGGACCCAGGAATTCTTTTTTTAATGCTTATTCCGGTGTCTGCAGAATATTTACTTTAAGACTGATAAATGATAAATCCCCTGTAATTTATGAAGATGGAAAACAATTAAGAGATTATGTCCATGTATATGATGTAGCCAGTGCAAATGTTTTGGCATTTGAAAAAAATGAATGTGATTACAGTGCTTTAAATGTCGGAGGTCTTAAAGGAACAAATCTTATAGATTATACAGATACGTTAATTAAGGTTTCCGGCAAAAATATCAAGCCAATGGTTCCCGGATATTATCGTTATGGTGATACCAGGCATACTGTTTCATCCAGTGAAAAATTAAAAAAACTAGGCTGGAAAAATAAATATAATTTGGAAGACATTTTTAAAGACTACTTAAAATGGGTATATGAACAACCGGATATTAAGGACAGATATGAAGAAGTAGAAACAATAATGAAAAATCAGAACATTCTTCGAAAATCAAAATCATCTTTATCGATATGAAAGCATTGATACTTGCAGCAGGCCTGGGTAAAAGACTGGGATTGGATGACATTCCCAAGCCAATGTATGAAATTGACGGGAAACCAATCCTGGAGCATAATATATTACTTTTGAAAAAGTATGGAATCCTGGATATTTGTATAACCTTGCATTATAAAGGTGATGTAATAAAAAATTATTTTAAAGATGGTTCAAAATGGGGAGTAAACATTAACTATTCTTTTGAAAATGAATTACTTGGAACAAGTGGTGCACTTAAGAATGTTGGCTCTTTTTTTAATGATGAAAAGTCTTTTTTTGTAATTTATGGAGACAACTATACAAGTATCAATTTGGATGAAATATTAACTGTACATAAAAAAACAAAACCAATAGCGACAATTGCAATGTTTGATCCGCAGAAATCATTAAATTCCGGCATTGCCGGCGGTGTTATTAAGATAGATGAAGAAAATAATATACTTTGTTTTATAGAAGGCAAAGGGAATGGGTTAAATGGGTATGTAAATGCTGGAATCTATATTTTGGAGCATGAAATTCTAAGTAAAATTCCTGATAAGTTTCCTTCAGACTTTGGGAAAGATATTTTCCCTAAATTATTAAACGAAGGTTACAAATTAAAAAGCTATTTAACAGACAGTTTTGTTCTTGCAATCGATACACAAGAAGCACTTAAAAAAGCTGAGGAAGCTTTAAAAAAACAAAGGGCATAAAATGATAATTACCAGAACACCATTCAGAATGACTTTGGGCGGCGGCGGAACTGATCTTCCATCGTACTATAGCGAGTTTGGTGGCTTTGTATTTTCAGTGACCATTGATAAATACATGTACATAAATTTAAATACTCCTATAGTGGATGATTTGATAAGGATAAAATATTCAAAATATGAAGAAGTTAATGATGTAGAAGAAGTTCAGCATAATCTTGCCAGAGAAGCACTTAAGCTTATGGGAATAAAAAATGCTATTGAAATTCAGTCAATGGCAGATATACCTGCAGGTACTGGGCTGGGTTCTTCCGCATGTTATTTGGTCGGCTTATTAAATGCGCTGCATTGCTATAAAAATACCCCAATCTTTCCCAAGGATCTTGCAGAAGAAGCATGCCGCATAGAAATTGATATTCTTAAACATCCCGTTGGAAAACAGGATCAATACACAGCAGCTTTTGGCGGATTTACCATTCTGGACATTGCAAAAGATGGAACTGTGCATGTAGAGAGGCCAAGAGTGTCAGAGGATACAATTGATGAACTTGAAAATTCATTAATGATCTACTATACACATACGAGCCGATCTGCAAATGAAATTTTAAAAGAACAAAGTAAAGCAGTACAGGACAAAAAAGCTGATGCTCATAAATCAGTTGTAGACAGTCTGCATATAATAAAAGAAATTGGTTATAAAACTCTTGATGCCATAACTTCCGGGAATTTGGATGCTTTTGGCAGGCTAATGGATGAACACTGGAAAACAAAGAAAAGACTTTCAAATAAAATTTCAAATACCGGAATTGATGATCTTTATGAATTAGGAATTAAGAGTGGTGCTTTAGGCGGTAAGATCCTGGGAGCCGGCGGCGGCGGGTTTATGTTGTTTTATTGTCCAAAAGAACGCCAGTCAAATTTAACCCGTGCAATGTCTGATTGCGGGATGAGAAGAATGAGATTTAAATTTGATTTTGACGGCTCAAAAGTAATGGTTAATGTATTTAACAGACGGCAATCGTTGCAGAGAGAGCTTAAAATTGCATCTGCAGTTAAAGCAATAAAGTAATACTGAAACCTAAAAATTAAATAACAGATTGAGGAAATATAAATGACGATCGGAATATTAGGTGGGGGTATTTCAGGTCTTTCATTAGCTTATTTTTTAGGCAGTGATTATGAAATTCTGGAAAAGAATAAAAATTGTGGCGGGTTGTGTACCACATTTGAAAAAAACGGGTTTTTATATGATATAGGCGGCCATATTATTTTTTCTTCTGATAAAGATATCCTTAATTTTGAAGTTGAATTAATGGGAGATAAAGTTGAGAAAAGAAGACGAAGCAATAAAATCTGGTACAAAGGCCGTTTTGTAAAATATCCTTTTGAAAATGGATTACATGCACTTGATAAAGAAGAAATTGTTGAGTGTATAAAGGATTATCTTCAGAACAATAATCTAAAACCGACAAATTTAAAAGAATGGTTTCTGTATACTTTTGGAAATGCAATATCAGAGAAATATATGCTTCCATATAATGAAAAGATTTGGAAAATTGATCCAGCTCTTATGGGAATGGAGTGGGTGGAAAGAATTCCAAAACCCCCTGTTGAAGATGTAATAAAGTCAGCAATTGGAATTGAAACAGAAGGATATACTCACCAGCTTTATTTTTATTATCCAAAAACCGGGGGTTTTCAGACACTAATTAAAACTTTTGAAGAAAAATTAAATAATATTCACAGGAATGAAGAAGTCGCCTCAATTGAAAAAATAAATGATAAATGGAAAGTAGAAACAAATAAAGGTATCTATAATTATGAAGATCTTGTTTCAACCCTGCCAATATTTGAGCTTGTAAAAATCTTAAAAATAAAAATCCCGCCTGAAGTACTAAAAGCAATTCAAAATCTTAGATATAATTCAATGGCAGTGGTTTTGGTCGGATTAAATAAAGTTAAACATGAAGACCTTACTGCTATTTATGTTCCTGATAAAGAAAGTCCTGCACACAGATATTGCTTTAGCAGTGGCTTTTCAAAAAGCCTTTCACCAGAGGGATGTTCATCGATTTTTGCTGAGATTACATTTAATAGTCATGTTCTAAAAGAAGAAATAGCCAGTCAAAAAATAATTGATAAAACGGTATGGTGGCTAACAAAAGAAGGATTTATAGATAAAAATGACGTATGTGAGACTGACATTAAATATATAAAATATGCCTATCCGGTTTATGATCTTAACTATACTAAAAATATAAAAATTATTTATGATTATTTTGACAGTATAAAATTACATTTGCTTGGAAGATTTGCACAGTTCATTTATATAAACAGTGATGTGTGCATTAAAAATGCCAAAGCATTAGCGAATAAATTGAAACAAGGAGTAAAGGGAGTAAAAATTTGAAATATTTCATAACAGGCGGAGCAGGTTTTATCGGATCAACAATGATTGAAAGATTGATTCATGAAAATGAAATTACTGTTTTTGACAATTTTTGCTCTGGTCAGATGTCATATATTGAACAGTATATGAATAATCCAAAATTTAAATTAATTAAGGGAGATCTTCTGGATCTTCCTACATTAAAGCAAGCAATTAAAGGACATGATTTTGTGTTTCATTTTGCTGCAAATCCAGATATTGCAAAAGCAATGTATGAGACAGATCTTGATTTAAGACTTGGAGTAATAGCTACTTATAATGTGCTTGAATCAATGAGACTTAATAATGTAAATAAAATTGCATATTCGTCTGGAAGCGGTGTTTATGGTGATGTAGGCACTACAGAAACACCTGAAAATTTTGGTCCTCTTTTGCCTACATCAATGTATGGCGCCAGTAAACTTGGTGCTGAAGGATTAATCAGTGCATTTTGTCATATGTTTGACATGCAGTCATGGATGTATCGTTTTGCAAATGTAATTGGAAGAAATCAAACACATGGTGTCGGATATGATTTCATAAGAAAACTCAGAGAAAATCCCAAAAAACTTTTGATACTTGGAGATGGAACACAGAGCAAATCCTACATTCATATAAATGATGTTCTGGATGCAATGTTATTTATAATAAAAAATACTAATGAAAAAGTAAATATTTACAATGTAGCTACAGGGGATTATATAACCGTAAATGAAATTGCAAATATTGTGGTTGAAAAAATGGGACTGCATGATGTGAAGTTTGAATACACGGGCGGTAAAAAAGGGTGGAAAGGTGATGTTCCTGTTGTAAGATTTAATCTTGAAAAGATTTATAAATTAGGCTGGAAAGTGAAATATAGTTCTGAGCAAGCAGTAAGAAAATCCATAGATGAAATGCTAAGCATAGAAACCAGCTGCACAAAATAACCAAATGTCTGGAGAAAATATTAAAGTCAGCGCAGTAATACCTTGCCTCGATGAGGAGAATACAATTGCTGAAACCATAAACAATATTAAAGAAGGTTTTACAACTGCAGGGGTTAAAGGCGAAATTATAATTGTAGACAGTTCGAAGGACAACTCACCTAAAATTGCTGCTGAGCTTGGTGCAAAAGTAATTTCAGTTCCAAAACGAGGATTAGGGCAGGCATATATTGATGCTATTCCTTATATAAAAGGCAAATATGTAATTATGGGAGATGCTGATTGTACTTATGATTTTCGTGAAACAAATAAATTTATAAATAAACTGGATGAAGGTTTTGAATTTGTAATGGGTACCAGAATGAAAGGTTATATTGAGAAGGATGCAATGCCCCCTTTGCACAGATATTTTGGCACTCCTCTTACAACGTGGATTTTAAATATGCTTCTTGGAACAAATTTTTCCGATATACATTGTGGTTTAAGAGCAATTACTCTTGACGGACTTAAGAAAATAGATATTCAAAGCAAATCATGGGAGTATGCATCTGAAATGGTAGTGAAAGCAAGCCTCCTGGATTTAAAAAATGCTGAAGTACCCATTCATTTTTATAAAGACAAGCATGGAAGAGTAAGCCATCATAAAAGACAAGGATGGTTTTCTCCATGGCATGCAGGGTGGATAAATTTAAAAGTAATGCTTCTTTATGTACCGGGCAAAATGATAATTCAGCCTGGCATTCTTTTTTTATTGCTTGGACTTTCACTTATTTTAATGCAAGTTAATGGTCCTCTTAATATGGGTTTCTTTACATTCAGTACAAATACAATGATGCTTGGTTTAACTCTTGCAGTGCTTGGATTTTCATCAATTCAAATGGGAATACTTGTCAGTTTGTTTTCACATTTGCACAAATATATAAATAATAAAACAACAAGATTTTTTTACAATTCATTTTCATATACAAAAGGAATGATTTTCGGGTTTTTAACTTCTTTTGGCGGTTTGGTACTCGCATCTACTCTTATATATCAATGGTACGAAAACGGATATAAATTAATTTATGTTCCGTGGTATGTTGTATTCGGGTTGCTCTTACTTATTTTCGGTATTCAGACAATCTTATTTAACTTAGTCTGCCAAGCCTTCTTACTTACACATGGGACGGATGAAAATTTATGAGGAATTCATTAATGGAAGTAAGGAATAAATCGTATGGTGAAGATTATAAGCTTTCTTTTATAGATGAATTCGGTATAAATCTTTCCGTAAAAAAAGTTTTAAAATCTGTTTCACAGTTATCCGAAGATATTTCATGCCTTGATATAGGATGCGGCTATAATGCCATGTTTTTAAAAAAGCTTTTGCCAAATATTACTGAAGGAACAGGGATTGATGTTTCAATAAATAGTGCTCTTAAAGATATAAAAAAATTACAATTTATAGAATCACCGATAGAAACTGCTGTAAATCAACTAGGTGGAAAATCATTTGATTTAATTCTTATTATGTCGGTTCTTGAACATCTGAATGATCCTTTACTTATTTTAAAGAAGTCTTATGAACATTTAAATGAGGGTGGCTATTTGTTTGTAAATGTTCCTACATGGCTAGGAAAGATATTCCTTGAGTTTTCAGCTTTTAAGTTAGGACTGAGCCCTTTTTATGAAATGGATGATCATAAAATGTATTATGATAAAAAAGATTTATGGCCTTTGCTAGTAAAAGCAGGATTTAAACCCAGTAAAATAAAAATGCAATATCATAAATTTGGTTTAAATTTGTTTGTTGTGGTTTGTAAATAATGTCAAACTTTATTTCTAGGCTAAAAAATCTGAAATTAAAAATAAAACCCGAGGTTTCGTTTGATTTCTTTTTTATTTTTTTGCTTTTATTTTTAATTTATCCGCTCACAAAGAAATATATTTTTGACAGATATGATGATTTTTATATTGATGAAAACTGGTATGTAACAGACGGATTTTTATTTTTAAAAGGTCTTGTGCCTTATAAGGATTTCTTTGAAAATAAGCCGATTATGATTGTTTTAATAAATGCATTGAGTATTCTTATATTTGGCTTAAAGAATTGTGCTTTTAAAATAATGCCTGTAAGTCTGGTGATTCTATCAGCGGTTTTATTTTATTTGAGCTTGGTAAAAATAAGAATCCTAAGATTCTTTTCATTTGCCATTGCATTTTATGCTGCTTATATGATTTTGCATCCTGATTACCATGATAACGGGATAAATGATACGGAAACGCTGGGATTTGTTTTTGCTTTGCTTAGCTTTTCTTCATTCTTTGGGATTAATAAATTGAAGATTAAAAAACTTCTTGTTTCACATTTTTGTGGAGGAATATTTTTTGCATTGTCTCTTTTATCTAAAGAGCCGTTTTTAATATCGCTTTCCCCGCTCCTATTGTTTACTTTTATTGAAGAAAAGCCTTTTAAGGTTAATTATTCTAAACTTGTTTCATTGATAAGTGGTGCAGGTTCAATTTTCCTAGTCTTTTTTCTTTATCTTTTAATTACCGGTGCATTTTTATCTTATGTGGATATATTTTTATGGAATTTAGCTTACAGTTCCCAATACACTAAAATAGTTAATTTTCATGTGCCGGATTCTTTTTTCCAGAGATTGCAATATGATTGGGAGCATTTATATGGCGGATACAAGAACTTTAATGTATTTATGCCGCTTGTAATATTTTATGTTGCAGCATTATTTTTTAACAAATTAAATTTAAAAATAATTTTATGTGTTTTTGGAATTTTCTGCGGTCTATACAGTGTTTCAATGGGACATTTATTTTGGAGACATTATTATTTAATTGGTATTTTTCCTTTTATAGTTCCTGCAATTCTGGGAGCCAAGAATTTCTCTGATTATTTGAGTTCCTCAAAAGAAAATAAAACTTTGAACCATGATTTAATCAGTATTGTTCTAATAATAGCTGCATATTCAATTTGTACTTTTACAAAGCCTGCAGTTTTTCTGAATGAATATGGTTCCAGCTACTCTACGGTTAATATAGGGGATAAGCTGGATGTTTTTAAAAGTAAAGTTTTACCTGTTATAGGAAATCTTACCTCAAAAAAAGATAAAGTATTGCTGGTAGGTTACCCGAATTTATATATTCTGGCTGACAGACTACCGGCAACAAAATATATCACTCCAGTAGATAACTTTTTGGCTGTAAACACACTTAATCAAAGCTCTGAGAAAAGAAAAAAAATATTCATAGAAGAGCTTAACAAAAACAAACCCAAAATAATTTATCTTCAACCGCAGTATCCTTTTGGTGGCGGTTTTATTTCCCAGTATATAACTCCTTTTATCTCTGAAAATAATTATTTTAACTGTGGAAACAATCTTTATTTAAGAAACACTCCCTCAGATTCAGAGAAAGAAATTTATTGTGAACCTAATGTAGAAGAAATTAAATTAAATCTTTCAACTTCATTGGTTTCTATAACTGCTGTTTCAAATAATGAGCATAGTGATCAATGGAAAGCCAGTAATGCTGTAGACGGATTATCCTATACTGATTGGGCAGTAAGGGGAAATGGACCTGCTGTTTTTACTGTATTTTTAAAAAGACCTGCAAATATAAAATCCATCTGGTTATATGCCAGGCAGCCTTATGCTACTTATCAAAGCTGGGAGAAATTGACTGCTAAATTTTATTTTTCTGAGACTTTACGATCTGCCCAGGAGATTTCTTTACCAGAAGCATATAGACGCAGAATGCAAAAAGCAAATCCTATTTCAGTTTATGCTGACAAAATTGAACTTTATTTTTCTGATGCTGATGCAGTTAAAAAGAAACCAAATGGAGAGCCCTCAGAGCATCCTATAGACTCAGGATACACGGAAATTTTAGTGGAAGAAATAAAATAACATGAACAAGCCAGAATTAGCTGCAGTAATGCCTGTTTTTAATGAAGAAGAAATTATTGCTGCTGTTGTATCAAAATGGACAAAAGAATTTGAAAGACTTGGAATTAATTATAAATTTCACATATATGATGCTTCTACAGATAAAACAAGCGATATTTTAAATAAGATTGGAAATAAAAATATAATTGTTCATAAAAGACCAAGGCTTGGTCATGGTCCGGATCTGGTATACGGTTACAGAGAAAATTCTGACAGTGAATGGATTTTCCAGATAGACTCAGATGATGAAATGGGTACTGAAGGGTTTGAATCCTTATGGAAAAATAAGGAAAAATTTGATTTATTGCTTGGAAGGAGAAACAGAAAAAATCAACCATTTACTCGCCAGATAATCAGCTTTATATCCAGACTAGTAATTAAAGTGTTTTATGGTAATAAGGTATATGATGTCAATTCTCCATATAGATTAATGAAGTCTTCTGGATTCAAGACTCTGTACATGAAACTTCCTGATGATTTATGCATCCCTAATATTGTGATTTCAGGTTATGCATCTCTTAAAAATTTAAGAGTGTTTGAAACTGAAGTCAGCCATTCACAAAGGAAAACAGGCACGGTATCCATACAAAAAATGAAACTTCTGAAAATAGCATTTAAATCTTTTCTTCAAGCTATTACTTTTAGATTTAGCATTAATAACTGATGTTAAAATAATAATCTTACATTTGTAAAAATTCTATGGAAAAAGATTCAAAATCAGGTTTTAGTATATTACTGTTAAATGTTCTTTTGATTTATACAGTTTTTATTTTTTATTATTGGACACCAAAGTATATTTTTGACCCCCTTAGTTTTCAGAACATAGATCATGGGGGTTATTACAATGAACTTGCCCAAAATTTAAAACAAGGGAAAGTATACATGCCGACTAAGCCCGATCCAAGGCTTTTGAAGCTTGAAGATCCTTATGATCCGACTCAAAACGGAGGTTTAAGAATACATGATCTTTCGCTTTATAAGGAAAAATATTATTTATATTTTGGTGTCAGTCCTGTAGTAACTTTATACATTCCTTATCAAATTATTACTAAACATGGAATGCCCAATACTCTTGCAATACTTATTTTTTGTTTTGGCGGATTTATTTTTTCTGTTCTTTTTTTAAGGCTATTGAAAAAAAAATATTTTAATGAAGTACCTGAATGGATGATGCTTCTTGCAATAGGAGTACTTGGCTTTGGAAATGGTGCAGGAATTCTTCTTAGGAGACCAGACATATATGAAACAGCAATAGCATCCGGATTCTTTTTCTCCGTAGGAGCAATTTATTTTTTTTGTGCAGCATTTAAGAATGGAAAGAGTGATTTAAAATTATTGATTTTTGGCAGTTTATTTTTAGGACTTGCTGTTGGTGGACGACCGCAAACAGTGCTATTTGCAATACTTTTTCCTTATATATGGTTTAAGATTTTTTGTGATTTATCGAAAGAAAATCTTAAAACTAAGATTATTACAGTAGCTGCTTCTTTAACCCCATTTTTAATCTGCATGATTTTGCTTGGCTTATATAATTTCTTACGGTTTGAAAACCCATTTTGTTTTGGTGCTGAATATCAGCTTGCAGCAAAACATATGCATAAAATGGGTCTTTTTGATATCAGGCGAATTCCTGCAAACTTTTATCTTAATTTAGTTCAGTCACCGGTTATTGATCATATATTTCCTTTCGTACATATAAGACCCTCTTTGCCAAATTATGTCAGGCTTGCTCCTTTATATGATTTTGCAGGCATTGTTGGGGCTTTTCCAGCTGTCCCGTTTCTTTTTCTTTTGTTTTTATATCCACTTGACCGTTGGTTTAGAAATCATTTGCAAGGCATAAAAACAAAAATCTATATGAAAGATTTTCCATATTTTGAGTTTATTATGCTAGTTACCTCAGCTCTTTTAAATATTTTTGTTCTCTTATTTATGCCTGGTACTATAATGCGATACTTGGCGGATTATGTTACTTTTTTAATTCTTGCGACCTGTATCATTTGGTTTTATTTCAGTACAAAATTACGGATAAAAAAAGATAAAAAACTGGTAATAACTGCTGTCAGTATTATTCTTGCATTACAGAGCATATTTTTTGGAATTGCATTTGACATTAATTCACCTGAAGCCAGCTTATCCGGTCATAATTCCCAGGAATATAGAAAATTAGAATCTCTTTGTAAGCCTGTTTCTGATTTAATATATGCTATTAATAACCGCCAATTTATTAATTTAGCGCCTCTTACAAAACAATTGAGTGAAAATATTTCTGTTGGGTTAGATAAAATCAATCTTTCAGTGTCAGATATCACTGCAGGCAAAAAATATACCTGGGATGAAGTAAAATCTATGACTCATCCTGTTCCATTTGTAATTTCTTCCACTAATGTTTATAGTGGTGATTGGAAGGCTGAGTTTGCAGCAGATGGAAATATAAACAGTTCCTGGGCAGCCAGAGGTACAGGACCGGCAGTTCTTACCATATATCCTGTGGAATCGGTAAAAATTAAATCAATCTGGTTTTTACCCCGAATACCCTACTCTTCATATCAGGGATGGGAAAAGCTTCAAGCAAAGTTCTTTTTTCAGGAAAAACTTAAGTCTGCAAAAATTATTAAATTACCCAGTGCTTATAAACGAAGAATACAACAAGCTAAGTTTAATTCTCCGAAAACCGATAAAATCGAGATTTACTTATCCGATACTGATGCAGTAAAAAGAAAGCCTGATGGTCAGCTTTCTGATCATCCGATTGACTCAGGATTCGATGAAATTCTTATTGATGCTATAAAGTAATTAATATGAGTCACAAAAAAGCAATAATTATCGGTGCAGGTCCTGGAGGACTTACTGCAGCATATGAGCTGGTTCATAAAACAGATATTATTCCGATCGTTTATGAAATGAGTGGAGATCTTGGAGGAATTGCAAAGACTGTTAATTATAAGGGAAATAGAATTGATATTGGCGGGCATAGATTTTTTTCAAAATCAGAGCGTGTAATGCAATGGTGGCAAAATATTCTCCCTTTGCAAGGAGCACCCTCAGGAGAAAACCTTCTTAGTACAACACTAATTTCTGAAGCTGGACCTGACCCTGAAAAAACAGATAAAGTCATGCTGATTAGAAATAGATTATCCAGAATATTTTTCCTTAGAAGATTTTTTAATTATCCGGTTTCAATGAACTTGAACACTTTTAATAATCTCGGAATCGTAAGGATGATAAAGATATTATTAAGCTATCTGAAAGTAAAAATATTTCCTGTTAAAGATGAAAGATCTCTTGAAGATTTTTTTATAAACAGATTTGGGAGAGAACTTTACCGCACTTTTTTTAAGGATTATACAGAAAAAGTATGGGGCGTCCCTTGTAACAAAATTAAAGCAGAATGGGGTGCTCAGAGAATTAAAGGGCTGTCTATTACAAAGACTGTATTGCATGCCTTGAAAAGTATTTTTATGAAAAGTACTTCACTTGGACAAAAAGAACTTGAGACGAGCCTTATTGAAAGGTTTATATATCCTAAATACGGACCAGGGCAAATGTGGGAGGAAGTAACCAGAATAGTACAAAATAAAGAAGGAGAAGTAATTTTAAATCATAAAATATCTGGTATTAGTTATGAAAAAAATAAAATTACTGGAGTAAAAATAAAAAATAGGCTTACAAATGAAGAAATACAAGTCGAAGGAGATTATTTCATTTCAACCATGCCAGTTAAAGAACTTATTCAGTGTTTTGGTCTATCTGTTCCTGAAGAAGTAAGAAGAGTTGCAGAAGGATTAATGTATCGTGATTTTATAACAGTAGGTCTCTTGCTTAAAAAACTAAAGATAAAAAATGAAACTAAAACAAAAACAGCTAATAATATAATCCCTGATAATTGGATATATATTCAAGAAAGGGATGTTAGACTCGGAAGACTGCAAATATTTAACAATTGGAGCCCATACATGGTAAAAGACCCAAATACTGTATGGATTGGACTTGAATATTTTTGTAATATTGGAGATGAATTATGGAGCATGTCAGATAAGACGTTTGCGAACTTTGCTGTTAATGAGCTTGAGAAAATTGAAATTATAGATAAAAATGATGTAATTGACAGTACTGTTATCAGAATGCCAAACACTTATCCTGCTTACTTTGGAACATATGATCAGTTTCATGTAGTAAGAAATTTTACTGACAGCTTTGAAAATCTTTTTTTAATCGGAAGAAACGGAATGCATAGATATAATAACCAGGATCACTCCATGCTTACTGCCATGATTGCTATAGAAAATATTATTAATGGGATTAAAACTAAAGAAAATATCTGGTCTGTAAACGTAGAACAGGAATATCACGAAGAGAAATCTGCTTGATTTATTTATCCTCTTCAAATATTATTTCTGCATATCCTGGATTTACACCTTCGGGAGGTACTGGATGTCCCCAACGATCTACTACAACAGGTTCCGAAAATGTAAGAACCATTTTATCTGTTTTAATAGGACTAAATTTTGCATGTTGAATTCTTTTTAAATATGTATCTGGGAATGAGAAATTCATTTCTGCTGAAAGATTTCCGTTTAAATAAAATTGTACGTTTAACTTTTCCCAGGATTCGAATAGTTTTGTTTGCCTGGATAATAACCATATTGACTTTATGACAGAAAGTTCTTTTGGAATTGCCTCAATTGTTATTGATCTGTTTCCTGGTATTATCCAATTTGAGTATACGTCATTATCATTTGCAGCTTCTAATTCTGAATTAATTGAAACCAGGTCATTATACTTTAGTGTAATAGGTATGCTGATTATATTTACTACTATGTTCTTCCAGTCTGTTTCTTTTTCGAGAAAGATATTTGAAATAGGTTTAAAAAGATCCTTAAACATAAAATAATCTATTCTGTTTCTTGTTCTTAGTTCAGAGATTCCCAAAGCACTCCAGATTATTAAACTTACAACTGCTAAAATTATTGCTATTTTGTCTAAGATTATTTTTGTCTTATTTGTAAAATCAAATTTTAAACAGAGGTAATACCATAAAATTATTACTATAAGTAAGAGAAAAGTAATTATTTCTGAACTGTATCGCATGCATGTGGCAGGTATAAGAAATACAAACATAGAATTAATTATTAATGAAAGAAAAATTAATTTAAATTCAAACTTAGGGAAAGTAATGTTATTTGAAGAAATCACTGACTTTTGAATTAGTTTTGTAAATAAATAAAAGAGAGGGATAAATATAAACGGAACAGTTGATAGTATTCCTACCACTGGTTCTTTGTTAAAAAAACCAGTAACTTTTGCCAGAATCGGATACATAATAAATGGTCCATCATTATGAATATATGGAAAAACTGAATTAACTGCCGGCGGATTAAACAAATAATAAAATGGAGTAATAAAAAGATTAGCAATATCAAATTGGCGTTCTTTAGCAAAGTTATAAAGCCCTACCTGATAGGTAAAACCAAACTCAAAGATATTTCCAAATCGCAGATAGTTATATAGTCCAATTAATGAAGCACAGACAAAAAATGGCAAAATTAATGCAAGCCCTGCATTAAATCTGGTTTTTGAGTCAATATTTTTCTTAATTTTATTCCATACTAAAAGAAATAAAACAGACATAACTAAAATTGTGGGTCGTGCTCCTGCTGCAAGACCCATAAATAGACTTCCTAACAAAAGTCTGGTTATACGATTTTTTTCTTCATGGGCAGCCTTTATAAATAAATAAATCGAACCCATTAAAAAAAACAGTCCGCATAAAATTGCTACATTATATAAACCATTGTCTTCACGGACCATAAATGGACCCCAGTTTGCAATTCCAAGTACTGCAACTGACAGAAAGATTTTCCAGTTTTCAATTTTCTGAAAATAGGTCCTTTGAATAAATAAAAGTATGGCAACTGCCCAAGCAAATACACCAAACATAAATAGTACGCTTGCCAGCCTGTCTGTCATAGTAAGTCCTGTAAGTAACTTAAAAGGCAGATAAAGAAGAATTACTGGTGTAATGCCAAAATATAGGTAATATTTTCCTTTATAAAGCGATGCATCATGCCAGCGGTAATGCATATTTGTCCATGGATCATATGGATCAGCTAATTCAAGAAGTTTTGGATCAGGCTCTTTCGATAAATGAAGTTTTCCTGCAAGAAATGCGTCAGTCAGATGATTGTAAGAAATATAGCCACCTGCCCCGCCATGATCCATATGAAAGTTAAATGCATCGCTTCCAGCAAGCCACAAATAAAACACAAGGACAATCATCATTATGTGACTAATTCTCATAAAAAATATTTGTTCTTTTCATACTTACTTTTAGTTTACTTTTTTACTTTGTCATTGTTAATTTGTCCTGAGTTTAATGTGGTGATTTCCACGAGGAACTTCAAATCCAATAAATCCTTTATCTGTAAGATATAAGTCTTTTGATTTTTTACCGTCAATATACAGCTCCCATGAGGGGTATAAATATTGTTTAACAATAAGAAAAGTCGGATTTTCAAGAGCTAAATCATAAAGAAAAGTATTTCCTTTTCTGTGATGTGAGAGGATTTCAGTACCTGGCTTCAGGTTCAGAATAAAATTGTTTGAATATTTTTCATTTGTTCCAACCTCGTTTGCATAATTAAAATTAAATAAAATTGGTTCTGTTGTTTTAAGAAGTACACTCTGCGGACTGTGGCTGTTAGGAACCGTATATTTTTCCCGGTAAAGCTGATTAAGCCATGATTCAGCATTGTAATTATTATGAACCATATCTTCGCCTGCAGAATGTAAGAATTTTGCACCGCTATAAAAATGTAAAATAATAATAAGTATTAAAAACGGGATTTTTACCTTAAATTCATTAACAAGCAAAGCCATGATTATTGAACATAAAAAAGAATATACTAGAAATAATCTCCATGAAAATTGAAGTCCATAAAGAATAGGCGGAAGATGCTGCCAGGCAGTTTTGCTTAAGAGGAGAATTATTGTTATTGATAAAGTACAAATTAAAAAAACAGCAAGGTTATTAAGCTGTATTTTTCGTTTTGCAATGAAAAGAAAAAGTAAAATTGCAATTGAAATAAGAAAAAGCTGACCTGCCTGCCATCTCTCTCCCGAATTACTCAGATCTAAAAACGCATAACACCAGCTTATATGCTCAAGCACTGTATTTAAATCTACCCGGTCAAATCCTCTGATATCACCGTTTAAGTGTTTTAGAGCATTATTTGCAGGAATTACATAAATAAGTGAAGCTGTTATGCCAATTACATTTGCAATAAACCAGTAGATGAGAGTGCTTTTATTTTCCTTTAAAAAAGTTTTTAAACTTCTTTTGATAAGTAAATAAACAAAGAAACCTAGGTGAATAAGCATAATAAAGAAAAAAGAAGGCATAAGATGGCTAATAAATAAAACAGGAGTAAATAAAGCAATTAATATCCAGCCGTTTTTTTCTTTTAGAAAGAAAAGTTTATAAAACCCAAGAAAATAAAAAGGCATCCATGTAAATATCCATAATTCTGAATATGCGTTTCTGGAATAAAGATCAATAAATCTGTAAGGAGAAAATAAATAAATAATTGCTCCAAATAAACTAATCAGATTTTTAGATTCTGAAGCATGGAAAATCTTTCTAAGAAGAAAGAACATCCCGACTTCTGAAATAATAAATGAAAGAAAAACGGCAACTTTCATGCCTGAAAAAACATAATAATGATTATCAAAAAGAGAAGCTAAAGCTGAAGTAAAATAAATTACTATAAATGATAAAGGCTGATAAAAAGCCCAGTGGGGATTACCTTTTAATCCGGCATTGTCTGCTTGCCATATTATTGGCAGATGAAAATCTTCTCTTAAGGTTTTCACAACTTCTAATGCATTAAAAACAGTACCCATTGAATCATGTCCGCTAGGCCAGGTTTCATATTCAAAAAGCGGGATTAAAACATAATACGGTGCAATAATCAATACCAAGAGAATAATCCCGTATTGTTTTACAAGTTCAAAAAATTTAGTTTTTGTGGAAGTAAACAAATTTTTACTATCTTTTAAGATCATACTCCTATGAAACTTGCAGGCGTGAAGTTTTTGTATTTTGAGAGGTTAATTTTTTTAGTGCCTCTGTTTTCAAATGAAATCTCAAGTTCATTTGTATCAAAATGATATATTGCTATGTCTGCTTTCCCGTCTCCATTATAGTCAGCTGGCATTGGAATATCTCCTGCTTTGCCAAGAGTAAATGAATAATGGCTGGTGCCGCTTTTGGCAGGAACAAAGTCTTTAGCGTATGCAATATCCCATTTTCCGTTTTCGGGTGTCCACGTGGCAAGATCTACTTTCCCGTCTCCGTCATAATCTGCTGGGACTACTCTTGAAGTAAGGCTTCCAACAGTAACTAATATTTTAGTAGGGGTATTTGAACCACCGCATGCGCTGCCTCCAGTAGGTTTTTCTCCTAGACATGAAGAAAGATATAAATTAAATTCACCAAGATTCGGTTTAAAAATTATGTAATCAGCTTTTTTATCTCCATCAATATCAGAATAAAGAACTGTATCTGCAACTGATGTATCAAAAGTATTTGTGTAGTAGTTCTCTGTAGTTGATTTATATGTAGGCCATCTTCTGTCAAATGAGTTATAACAAGAAGTATCAGTTTTGCCGTCACCATCTACATCTGCCGGCAAAGGCATTTCACTCCATTCGCCGCACCATGTTCCATAGTAAGACTGAGAACCCTGTGATTTAAGAATATACCAGGTGGAGTTTGATTTATTAAACAATGCAATATCGGATTTAGAATCCCCATCATAGTCTGCTGGTACAGGAACTAAAAGCTCTGAGCTGTTCAAGCCTGAGAGAAGTACTTTGTTTAAATCAATTTCTTTTTCGCTTTGATCTTTTCCATATATAATGTGCCAGACTCTTCTAGCTTGATCATAAAAACCTATATCTGCTATTTTGTCACCATCAAAATCGTTTGACCTTGTGCTGTATGAGCCAAGATAAGGACAATCTGCAATTTCTTTTATGTAAGCAGGTGTTCTGTTATCATTTGATTCTAAAAGTTGACCTAGAAGTTGTTCGAAATTTGCCCCCGGGACTTGGGAAAGTGTTTTTGGCTCTACCTCATATAATTCTTTTAGATTTAATGGGTCATCGTTTTTGTTATTACTTAAACCAAGTTTTACCCCTTTATTTAAATAAGCATTTAAAAGAATTTTTCTTGTCTGTGGAGAAAGAACCGATCTAAACATTCTTGGTGTCATATAAAGCCAGTTAATTTTTTTGCTCACCCATATTTTAGGATCAAGTAAAAAAGCAGCTTTAAAATTTTCAGATGATTTATCAAGCAATTCTTTTTTTATTGAAGTATCTGTAATATTTGCAGACGGAATGATGTGGCTTAAACCGGTATTGTTAATAAAAACATCTACATATTGAGGTTCAGTAAGTATGGTTTCATTTTTTACATTTTTGTTTTTAAGATACTTTGTAAAAGCTATCTCTTCATCGTTTCCACCAGAAGCAATATCTACTGAAGCAGGTATTTGCTGAAGTCCGGAAAACTTCAATAATTTATGTTCGACAAAAAATAAAGGTTTATTTTTATCACCGAATATAAAGAACATCATCGTACATATACTGAGGGCTATCATAATAACTGCATAAAATGCAGTTAATTTTATTTCTTTAAGCTTAAATTGATTTTCAGCAAAGTTTAAAGCAAAAGGCAAGGAAAATGCGCCAATTATATTGGCAGAAATAAACACCTTTCCTGCACCAGCTTCCGGAATGGAGACTAAATAAGGTATTGCAAGTGCACTGATGAAAAATGGCAATATAAAAAGTCCCCATGAGTGTTTTAATTTATATGCCTGAAAGAAGCCAAATGCATAAATGAGTAAAAGAATAAAATTACTTTCAAGAGGACTGTGTTTAAAATCAATATTTGTTTGACCAAGTTTATAAAGCTGTACAAAAGGTACCAGGTTTTTATCAAATCTTACTGCATTTCCAAATAACACCCCAAGTACAATGGCTGTTAGTGCCATTATCCCAAGATTTCTTAAAAGAATTTTTTCATTTTCAATTTTATGCCATTCTCCGGGCAGTGCATAAGACAAAAGCAAATGAATAAATATTCCAAGAAAAAGAATTACAAGCTTTGAAACATCAATTATTACCAGGCTGCTAAGAAATACTCCAACTAAAAGAGCAAATTTTATATTTTGTTCTTTGGTAAAAAGTTTATATGTCAGATATACACCTAATAAAAAGAAAAAACATCCTATTCCAAATGAAGGCTCAAAAAACCAGTGCAATACAAGTCCGGACCATTCTGCAGATGCAATTAGTTTATTTTGTGTTAAGTAATAAACTTTATCCAGCAAATTAATAGGAAGTTTTTCTCCCTGTTCTTTTATAAAGAAGGTGGTTATTGGTGCCCATGCTAAAAATGCCCCAAACGGAACCAGATAGCGGTTGATTTTTTTTGCAGAAAGAAACTGTGATGATAGAATATAAAGAAGAAGAAAAATAAGATTTAAAAAGAGGATAGTGAGCACATCAAAGGAAATTTCCGGATGACTTCCCGAGATTTTTGATAATGTACCGGCAAGTATATCTGCTCCGTAATGATATCTAAGGTTCAAGCCGGGAATTGAAAGATATTTAAGCGGATAAATATCATTTAATAGCTGATTTACATTAAATACATGCGTATTCCCAGACCCAAATTTATTAAGTTTAATTGTAGAAATTGCAGATGTAATATAAATTAAATTTATTGAGCCAAGCAATATCCAAAAATAAATATCAGTGTTTTGTTTGATTGAAGCAGCAATATTTTTACAATCATTACTAAGGCTGCTTAGTAATTGTTTTATTTCTTTAAATTGCCAGGAAATTACAGCCAGAATAGTTATGCCAGAAACAATTAAGCTCATTAAAAAACTTTTTGAAATTGTACCTGCAATGTTTAGAATTATTAAAAAAGAAGAAATGCCCAGCCCCGTATTGATAAGAAATGAGAGCAATTTATTTTCTTCACTTATCTTTAGTTCTTTTTTAATTATGTGGCCAATTAAAGAGAACAGGGAAATTAAAACAAAACTAAAAAGCAGGCATAAAAGTATTGTAAAGTTGAATTGCATAAACGATCCTCCTGGGTTTATGACGGATAGAATAAAAATTTTAGCCGTCTTTCAGTGAATTATTATTGCGCCCGAGCGAAAAACTCGGGAGCTTGCTCCCGGAGATGTGAGCGAGTAGCAACAAAACGCCTCCTTACTAACGCCTCCTGATGCCCATGGCTCAAATCGGCGAAAAACTCTGTGAGCTTGCTCCAGAGATAGTCGATTTGAAGGGAGGCGTTTTATAAAGTTTAATAACAAAGCTAGTTATATACTTAGAAAGCTTTTTTATTTTAAGTCTGTAGGTTTTGAAACTATTTACTAGGGTTAATACAAGATGCATCTGGAACAAATGAGAAAAAAATTATTATTTTTATTGCTGTTTAATTTAATTTTTTTTGAAGCAGGTTGCACTTTAAGCAACAATTTTTTTAATGCCAAGAAAAAGGCAAATAAGATAAATAATCTTTTAGATATAAACAGTGACGGCAAATCTGATTTAATATTCTGGAATTGCCATAGTTTTGAAAAAGATTTAAATGAAAGTAATGAAAAGGGATATTTTGAAACCACTGAGTTAGAAAATACAAATTATCAGAAAATAAAATCAGGAAATCCAGGAGACATTCCTGTATTTGGGGATTTTAACGGAGATGGAGCAAGTGACTACGGCCTTTTTCAAAATGTGGATGGTGTAAACAGATGGTACTTAATTGATGGATTATCAAAAACAACATTTCAGGAAAGATATGGTTTTGTTACCGACATACCTGTGCCAAATGATTATGACGGTGACGGCAAATGTGATTTAGTAGTTTATAGACCTCATAACAACGGTTTTTACGGTACTTTGTCAGAAAAAAACAAGTTACTTGAAATCCACCTTGGGATTGCTGGCGACATACCTGTGCCAAAAGATTACGATGGCGATGGAATTGCTGATCTTGCAACATACAGGATAAACAGTGGAAGCTGGCTAATAAGAGAATCTAAAAATGACCTCCCGAAAATTTTAATGTTAGGTGGTAGAAAATATTTTCCTGTTCCTGCTGATTATGACGGTGACGGAAAAGCAGATTTAGCTGTGTGGAATCCTGGAAATAATGATTGTAAAATAGCTTTTTCTTCTTTTAGTCAGAAATTAAGTAATGAAACTGCAAAAAACATCAGAGAAAAGCTTAATGGAATGAAATTATTTCCTGCTTCTTCAGACTTTGATGGAGATGGAAAAAGTGAGCTTGCATTTTGGGAATATAAGACAAATATATTTCATGTATTCAAATTTAAAAACAATGACTTTGACTATAAACGCTATGAGCTGGCTATAAGTAAAAATACAACCCCAATCAATTATTTTTTATTAAAAAGATACATTCAAATAAAAAATCGAAAAATTAATACGACAAATCTTCTGGAAATATACAAATCACAAAGTAAAACAAATGAATTCATTTGTGATGTAGACGGAGATTTTATAAATGATAAAGGGAAATATGATGCTTCTGCAAAAACAATTGTCTTTAAAGAATCATCATCAAATACTGAAAAAAAACTGCCAGTGCCTTCTGCTGCTGGTAAATTTGCAGCTGGTGATTTCGACGGAGACGGTATGTGTGATGCAGCTTTTGCGGATATTGAGAGCAGAAAGCTTGTATATTTTTCAAATGGTTTTAAAACTTTAACTTCAATTGATCTTGATAAAAAGGCAAATGGAATACCATTTTCAGCTGATATTGATTTGGATTTTATGTCTGATCCTTTATTTTATAATCCAGACACTAAAATATTTGGATTTCAGCTTTCAAGTGAAGGTTATAGATACGATGAGGTAGAGGGAAGAGGTCAATGACGATAACAATAACAATAATTATTCCTGCATATAATGAATCACAACGTATTTCAAGAACATTATTTGAAATTGATGCATATATTACTAAAACTTCCTCTCAAAATCAGATTAAAGTAATTACTGTAGATGATGGCAGCATTGATAATACTGAAAATGTTGTAAAGAACTGGATTAAAGACAGATGTATAAATAAACAATGCTTTGAGACAATAAGTTATTTACCGAATCATGGCAAAGGATATGCAGTAAGAGAGGGCTTTTTAAAAGCAGAATCAGATGTGGTTTTATATACTGATGCAGATGGAGCATGTTCCATTAATGAGCTTGAAAAATTAATGCTTTGGCTGGATAGAGGTTTTGATATTACTTGTGGCTCGAGGATTTTAAAAGATGATATATCCGAGGTTAAAATGAGCTTTAAGCGAAGATTATCAGGATTAGTTTTCCATTCGATTTTAAAAGTTTTTGGACTTGCAAGTCTTAAAGATACCCAGTGTGGTTTTAAGGCTTTTAAAAAAGAAGTTTATAAAAAGCTTGCAAATATGCAAAAGTGTTTTAATTATTCTTTTGATATTGAATATTTATTTCTTGCAATGAAAATGGGCTATAAAATAAAAGAAGTCCCGGTAAACTGGTATCATGTAGAAGGCTCAAAAGTTAGTCTTGTAAGAGATTCAATAAAGATGCTTATTGAAGTGCTAAAAATTAGATTTGTGTATAAGTATAATGTTTAAAATAAAGGATTTATTACATGTCTGATTCATCACATCCAACTCAAGAAACTAAAACATATCATTTTCTCGGGACCAGAACCGAGAGGGTAGTATTTTTAATTTTATTGACAATGATATCGGCAGGTCCCATTATTTTCGGGAAAAGTATACCCAGCCACGCTGACTGGCATATTCATATTGAGCATGCTTACAATTTTAAAAAATGTTTCTGGCAGGAACAGTGGTTACCCAGATGGCTTGATGCACAGGTAAACGGTTATGGATTGCCTATTTTTAATTATTATGCTCCTCTTGTCTACTATCTTTTTGGTTTCCTGGAATTAATTTTTAGAAATCCAGTTTTATCAATTAAATGGACATTTGTAATTCCAATGATCCTCTGCACTATTTTTGGTTATTTATATCTCAGAAAACACGGCTCTGCACTTGCTTCAGCAATTGCAATGAGCCTTATTATTTTTTCACCTGCCATTCATATATTTATTTACAACACCAATTGGCCTACCAGTACCTTAGCTTTAGCTTTTTTGTTTATTGTATTATATGCAATTGATGGTTTTAACAGAAATAAGGAATTTGATTTAAAATCATTCCTTTTATTATCCATAGGTTATGCAGCCATGGCTATCACTCACCTTGCCACTGCGTTTCTTTTTACTTTAATGGCTGTTCCTTATTTTATATTAAGCTTAAATATTTACAGAACAAAAAGATTTGTAAAATTCTTTTTTTCAAGCATGTTAATGGGAGGCTGTCTTGCTGGCTTTTATTTATTTCCTGCATGCCTTGAAAAAAACCTTGTGCATACTGATGAAGTCCTCACACAGGCACCGCTTTGGGATTATTCAAAAAACTTTCTTTTTACTTATTTAGACAGACACAGAGATGACGGATATGCCTGGGCTATTTTTGATCACAGATATTATGAAGTTAGCAATGCTTTGTTTGGTTTGATTGTAATGGCATTTATGATGGTGCTTCTTTTCAATGTGGATAGAATAAAACAGTATTTTGATGAACCGTTTCGCATTACCTCAGCTATAACAATGTTTTCAATTTCTTTTTTAATGATGACTCCGGTCTCTATATTTGTCTGGATAATGATTAAACCTATGCAGACTATCCAGTTTCCATGGAGATTTACTTCTTTTGTATTGCCTTTTGGAACTATTATTGTTGTCTATGCGCTGGATTTAATCGGTAAATTAATGAAAGAAAAAGTTTCTATTGGCGGATATAAGTTTTTGTTTTATTGTTTAGCGCTTGTTTTTTCTCTTTTGGTTTATGTCGATGTAGTAAACATGTACAGGTGGAAGTGGGTTCCAGAACAAAGTTTACTTAAAGCTGCAATATATGTTTTATGGGGCAATGAAGAATACAGACCGAATATTACAGGTGATCCGAACTGGAAACAAATAAATTTTAAAAGTGATTTCAGTCCGTCAATTGCTTCTTCAAATCCTGCTGCTGATATTGCCCCAATAAAATGGCTGTCACATGAAAGAATATTTCAGGTGTTTTCTCCTGAGCAACATCAAATCAGACTCAGAACTTTTTATTTTCCAGGATGGAATGTTTATGTTGACGGAAACAAAGTTGATTTAAGCATGGATCCTAAATATGGTTCTATAGTGGTTCAGGTCCCGGCAGGAAAACATAAACTTGTCGCGAAGTTTGAACTGACCCCTCTTAGAAAATCATCAGCATATGTCAGCCTTGCAGCTCTTCTAATCTATGCTGTTATGTTATTAAATTTGTTTAAGGAAAAAAATTTGAAATCTGAAAATAAAACTAAAAATTCTGATGAAGAAAAAGAATCCATAAATGAAAATAAAACTGTGGAGGCTGGAGTAAATTGAAAAGCATATTTGTATTAAGTCTTTTATTACTTACACTTCCTGTATGGGTACCTGATTTCAGGAAGGATAAAATGACAGTATTTGCATCACTTTCATATTATAAATGTGATTTTGATGCTGATAAAAAAGAGGACCTTGCACTATGGCATCCTAAAACAAATACACTGTATTTTCAGCTAACCTCCGATGGTAAATTTTATGAAAAGAAATTCTTTGATGCCGAATTAAATTATTCTCCTGTTTTTGCTGATTATGATGGTGATGGCAAAACAGATTTTGCTTTTTATCAGGTCGAAAGCGGACAGTGGATTTTTTATCTTTCAAAAGAAGGTCTCCAAAAAACTTTTCTTGGCGGGATAAGTGATATTCCTATTCCTACAGATATAAATGGAGATATGATATATAGTCTTTCAATATGGAGACCGAATGCAGGTTTATGGGTTTTAACAGAAAAAACAAAATCAATTCAAAGTGATGATTCAGAACCTGAAATAATACCTGAAGGTAACTTTCAGGACTCTGCGTTTTCAGGAGATTATGACGGAGACGGTAAATCTGATTTAATTGTATGGAGACCAGATGATGGATACTGGCATGTAGTTAGATCAAGGACAGGATTTGATTTTGAACAAAGTGATCACATACAGCATGGAAAAGAATGGGATATCATTGTTCCAAATGACTATGATAATGATGGAAGATGTGATCTTGTATTTTGGAGACCAAGTGAGCAAACCTGGTACTTTTTATATGCAGGTTCTCAAAATCAAAATCAGATAAAATTTGGAGAAAAAAACGATATTCCTTTATCTGCTGATCTTGATTCTGACGGTAGTCCTGAGCTGATTACCTGGAATGCAGTAAAAAAATCCTGGAATATATTAAATCTAAAAAAACATGAATCTAATTCTTATAAATGGGATGTGCCTGAAGGATGTATTCCAGCTGTTTCAATAATACAGAAATATGAATAAATTACCGTTTTTCCTTTTGTTATTAAGCTTATTATTATGCGGTTGTTCCAATGCTCCGGATTTTATATCTTTTTCTACTTTAGCAAACAAAAAAATCAATAACTTGGTAGACATTGACGGAGACAGAAAATCAGATCTTATTTTCTGGAATACCACTTCAATGTCAAGCTCTGACACGTTTCTAGAGGCTTGTTTTTTTGAAATAATTGATTCAGCCAAAGACAAATATTCTAAACATAAAATTGGTGAGATTTCAGATATTCCTTTTTCTGGTTATTTTAATGATGATCAAATTGTAGATATTGGGGTTTATAGAACCTATCCTGAGGGAGAAAGTGAGTGGTTTATAAAAAGCGGCAATAGCGAAGATCACTACAATATAAAACTTGGAAGTGCTGGTGATATTCCTATTCCTTCAGACTATGATGGTGATGGAAAAACAGATATAGTTATATTTAAACCCACAGTAAAATCTTTTCAGGGAATATTAACCAGCTCTAATGTTCCATTTAAACTAGACTTTAAAGTAGATGGAGATATTCCAGTTACTAAAGATTATGACGGCGATGGTGTTTGTGATTTTGCTATATACAATTCAAAAAACGGCAATTGGTTTGTCAAACCATCAGGCAAACGTGATCTTATAAATATTCAGCTTGGCGGTCCTTATTTCCTTCCTATTCCTTCAGATTATGATGGAGATGGTAAATGTGATTATTGTGCATGGAATTATAATACCGGGGAAATAAAACTTCTGCTTTCTACTCTAAGTCGTCCGGTTTCAAATGAACTTGCAGAAAAAGTAAGAAAAGCTCTTAAAGGAAAAAATATTATTCCTGTACCGCTTGACTATGATGGTGACGGAAGGGCTGAACTTGCTTTCTGGGACAGCTCAGTTAAGTCCATTATAAGTTTTGATGTAAATAATGATTTCAGAAAAAAAACAAAGCGCCTAGGAAAAATCTCAAATTCCCTCCCCATTACGAATTTTTTACTTAACAGGTTTTATTTAAACGGATGGACTGTAAAAAGCCCGGTCATTGTAAATAAAGAAGAAATAAAGTTTTTAATTTTAAATAAAGACAAAATCACTTCAATTCAAAAACCAGTTGAATCATTAACAAAACACTTACCCTCTAAATCAGTTAATTTATTCAATTTAAATAAAAAAGATAATATTGTTCCATTTGTTTCTGATTTTGACGGAGATTATTCTCTTGACTTTTGTCTCTGGTCTGTGGATACAGGAACATATCTGTGTAGATCAAGCAGATTAGGCGGGAATTTCGCGCTGCAATTAGGAGTATCATCTGATCTGCCTGCAGTTGGAAATTTTAATTTTGATAATATTTCTGATCTTGCAGTTTACCGTCAGTCATTAAGAATGTTTATTGTCCGTTATCTGGGGAAATCCATGCCAAAAGAAGAAGAATTAATTAAGCTTAGTGATGATGCAGGTATAAATTCTTTTCCAATTGCAGGTGATTTTGATGGTGATAAGATAGATGACTTTGCAGTTTTTAATCCGTCAAAAAACATTTTTATAGTGAAAAAATCATCCTCCTCTAAAGAAATTAAATATGAAATTTGTTCTCAGAAGAACTGTACAAATAGTCTGATTCCTTTAAGCGGTGATTTTGACGGAGATTTAACAGATGATCCGGCAGGTGTAAATATACAGGATAAAAAGTTCATTTTCTATTCAAGCTTAAATGGTGTTTTGCAGGAAAATACTCTTAGTGCTGTAAATGGCAATGTAGCTTTTACAGCTGACCTGGACGGTGATTTAAAATCAGATATTTTCTTTTATGATCCAAATAACACTAATTTAGGAATCTGTCAGTCAAAGCAAAACTGGAAATACATGGAAATAAAGTTTACGGATGTTGCTGCCGGTAATTTAAAGAAGGTAAAATTAGTAAACTGTCCCAGATGCAATATCTGACTTTAGAAACCACCAAACCCTATGAAAATGATAATTGTAATAATCAGGCCTAACCGGCTTTCTGCTGTAAAAGAAGCCCTTACTTCAAATGGTTTTACTGGAATTACTGTAAATGCTGTAAAAGGATGTGGAAGCCAGAGAGGCACAGTTGAAAGGTATCGTGGAAGCCAGTATGTGGTGGATCTTCATGACAAACTTGAAATTAAAGTAGTTGTAAATGATGATTTGCTTGAAAAGGCCACTCAGATAATTATTGAAGCTGCAAAAACCGGAGAATTCGGGGACGGTAAGATATTTGTTTTAAACGTAGAGGAAGTAATTCGCATAAGAACAGGTGAAAAAGGACAAGCTGCACTGGAGACAAGGTGAGAATGACAGGATTAATCGATAAATGGAAAATATTGCAGAAATAAGTACTGCTCTAGATACAGCATGGATATTAATTATGGGCTTGCTTGTATTTTTTATGAATACAGGCTTTGCAATGCTTGAAAGTGGTTTTTCCAGGGTAAAAAACACAGTTAACATGCTTTCAAAAAATGTAACAGTGTTTTTTATATCAGTTCTTGCTTTTTGGTTTATTGGTTTTGCGCTTATGTTTTCTGAAGCAAATGGATTTATTGGTATAAATTCTTTCTTAGGATTATTTTTATCGGGTAATAAAGAGTTTTATTCATCTTTAAAACATTTAAACATTCCGCTTGATGCAATCTTTTTCTTTCAGATGGTTTTTGCTGGCACTGCTGCCACAATTGTTTCTGGGGCGCTTGCTGAGAGAACAAAATTTATTTCCTTTCTTATTTTTACTTTTTTTATGTCTGCATTAATTTATCCTGTCTCCGGTCACTGGATTCTAGGAAAAGGTTTTTTATATGATCTTGGCGTAAGAGATTTTGCCGGATCGCTTATGGTTCATACTGTAGGCGGTATGGCTGCACTTGCTGGTGTAATGGTTATGGGTCCTCGAGTTGGGAAATATAATAAAGACCTTACCCCAAATGCAATTTTAGGACATTCCATACCTATGATTACGCTTGGTGGATTTATCTTATGGCTTGGTTGGTTTGGTTTTAAAATGGGATGTACGTTTGGTTTTTCGCCAGAGCTTTGTGCTCACATTGCGCTCTGTACAAATGCCAGTGGAATCATGGGAGGTCTTGGGGCACTAATTGGCTCGTGGTATTTCCTTAGAAAACCTGATCTTTCAATGGTTATTAACGGGCTTTTAGCAGGCCTTGTAGCTAGTACTGCATCATGTGCTTATGTAAGTCTTCCTTCTGCACATTTAATTGGTTTTGTTGCCGGCAGTCTTACGGTAATTTCCATTTTATCTTTAGAAAGATTTTTTTACATAGATGATCCTGTGGGTGCAATTTCAGTTCATGGAATAGGTGGTATATGGGGTTCTCTTGCTCTTGGTTTGTTTAGTGCTAGAGAGCATATAAATTATGCTCATGTTGCATATCCAAAAGCTGGATTGTTTTTTGGCGGAGGTGCTGAACAACTTTTACTTCAGTTAATTGGGATTCTTGCAGTTGTTGTTTGGTCATTTATAATATCTTTTATCGTCTGGAAAATATTAAAACATACAATAGGAATAAGAGTTTCACAAAAAGCAGAAGTAGACGGACTGGACTTAGCCGAACATGGAATGGAGGCCTACCCTGGGTTCGTTAGTAGTGGAGATAGTATTATATAAATCTGTAGGGGCTTGCTGCAGCAAGCCCTTGATTGAAATTACATTATGCAAAAACCCCAAATAAAAATCATCCTTGATGATAATAAAATAAAAAAAGCTTTAAAAATAAAAGATGTAATTAAAGTTATTAAAGAAGGTTTTAGAAAAAAAGGTCTTGGACTTGTAAGTTTGCCTCCTAAAACGGGTCCGAAGTTAAATATTGCTGGTGCATTTGCAGAATCAATGCCAGTGGCGGTGTTTAAAGAAGGCAGGGTTACGCAACCCCACCTTCAAATATTTGGAATAAAATGGCAAAGTGCATATAAAAGTAATCTGAAAAAGGGTTTGCCGTATTTAAATAATTTAATTATTTTAAATGAACCTAAATCTGGTCTTCCATATGCAATAATTTCAGGGAATTGGATTACAGCTATTCGTACAGCTGGTGTAAGTGCAGTTTGTGCTAAATACCTGGCACCAAAGAAAAGAGAGCTAATTATAGGGATATTTGGTCTGGGGTTGCAGGCATATGTGCATGTTCTGGCATTTAAAGTATTATTTCCAAAAGCCAAGTTTTTTTTATTTCATCACGATTCAAAGAAGTTAAACATTTTCAAGAAGAAATTTCCTAAAGAAAGATTTTTATCATCAAATAATTTCCATGGAGTAGTAAAAAACTCTGACATTATACTTAGTGCTACTACTTTTCCAAAGAAAATCTCACCTTATATATTCCCTCAGGATTTAAAGAAAGATGTTTTAATTTTGCCGCTTGAATATGGAAGTAGAATCAGTCCAAATTTATATAAATATGTAGATAAAATATATACTGATGATATTGCTCAGTATAAATTAAAAAAGAAAATAAAATATTATTTCCCGTCAAATGCTCCTCGTATAAAAAATGAAATTGGAGATTTAATTGCTAAGAAAAGAAATAAAAAAACTTCTTCAAAAAGAATTCTTGTGTTTAATTTAGGCATTGCCTTGTTTGACATATTGATTGCAAGAGAAGCTTTATCAAAACTAAAAGGTTAAGAGTTAATTTTTCTGTTAATTTGTAATCTTAATATATGTCTCAAAAGGCCCATAAAATCTGAATAAATTAAGCTTTAGAAAATATATTGATTAAGAGCTTAACCAAATGTGAATTACAAATATAAAAATAAAATAAAGAACTCTATCTTTTGCCATTTTCAGAATGTTAGAATCGAATTGTCTTGAAAATGTATGAGCCTCTTACATAAATAATTCAATTATTTTAGAAGTTTATAAAAAACGACAAATCAATGGCGATAAGGTCGAAAAAATACAGAAAACATTTTGAGCTTCCTTCACTGAAAGCTCAAAATAATTGTTTTTGTATTAGCCATTTAAATCATTTCGTATTTAAGAAACTTATTTTAGAAATTTAAAAAAAATACAAGATTATTCAAAGGAGAATAAGCTTGGCGATTAATCAATTAGAAACTGCAACTCATAAAAGTGCTCCTATGCCTAGAGCTTCTGCTTCAGATAAAGCAAGGAGAGCCTCCTCAGCTAGTCTACTTTCTACTAGCAAAAAAACTGCTTCTGTAGCTGCCCAACCACTTCCTACAGGTTTTTGGGCAGATATAAAAAAATCATTCTGGACCATAGTATCTGCACTTGGAATAATATTTAATATCTCAAAATATGATGATACTCCTTATATTAATTACCAGAGAGAATTAACTGAAGCTGCTCAAAAAGCTGGTAATGGAGAAAGGATAACAAATCTAAATGAAAAAGCTTTTGAAGCTGTAAATTATGGCAGAAGTCAAATAGCAAGAGGTTTAGATCCATGGGCTAGTATGCCTGAAAATGTTGGCGTTCCAATGTCTAGTAAGCAGGCATATCTATCCGGAGGAACTGAGAAACAAAGATATTTTTATAACCTTGCAGTATTTAACAGGACCAATGTTCTGCTCGATGGAAATAGATTATTAATGTTCAGAGATGTAGACGATACTCAGAAAGGAAAAGGATGGGATCCGGAAGATACTGCAAGACTTCAGTCTGAAGAAGCTACGTTCTGGTTAGAGCTTCACTCTCAAAACAGTACCCGTTTAAACGGGACATTAAATCATGTTACTGCCCGGGGTTATTTACCCAGTAGAAATATTGTAATCCCATCAGGTGATAATCCAGACATTATTACATGGGCTATTTTAAATGGTTGTATTGAAGAAGTTGGCGGAGGAAGAAGTCTGCTTCTTCAGGAGCTTGCCCATGAAAATATGAGCTTTAGTTCATTTAATGGAAGTGTAGTCCATCACCAGGGAGAGTTTTTGCATGTATCAGACAGAGCGGTGAAGCTATTACTTTTTAAGGAGTATATGTCAGGTAAAAGTGCTCCAAGAATACCCGAAGTAAATGGAAAAACTTTTGATGAAGCATTTGCAGATCTCGTAGCAAAATGTGCAGTTTTTGAACAAAAAGGTATACCCCGCGTTACTCTGGAAACTTTAAAATCTACAAGGAAATATTCTGAAGATGGATTTTGCCAGTCACGAGGAGGAGTTTACCAGCCTCATTATCTAAGAATTTGCAGGTATAAACAAGAAGAAATTGATGATGTATTAGAAAAAAATCCAAATGCAGATCAAGAACAATTATGGATAAATTTTGCAGCTAAAGTAAAAGATGATGTTGATGCTGGAAAAAGTGATTGGGAAAACGTTGCACTGAAACAAAGGAGAATAGGAGGACTGAAAGAAGAATTAAGAAATAAAACTTCACAATGGAGAACTGAAATAAATGAAAATGCTGAAGTAAATGAGTTGCGATTGCAATTAAAAGAATATCAATCTAAAGCACTAAGTCATATAAGACTGCCTGGGGCAGAAAATGGAAAAGATCTTGCTGAGTGCGTAGATTATTATGATTTGATAAATCCTGAAAGTGATAATTACAACCCCGAGACTTTTTATAAGCTCTGCAAAAGCGGAGAAATAATTACTACTGTAATTCATAACTACGATAATAATGACACTCCACAGGAAACAGTATTTGATGATATTGATAAGCTGTATCTTGAATATAACAAAATTGAAAATGCAAGAAGATACGTTGCATATCTAAATTCCATTTCTGATGAAGACAGAAAACTTGCTCCAGGAGTTGTTGACTTTGTACATAGGGGTCTTTCTATGTTTCTCAACAATGGACCAATAGCTTATCTAAACTGGCGATTGCTTCAGTATTTTATGCATCACTATACCAGAGATGAATTAAAAGACATCAGGCTGGGATCAGGTGAACTAGTATTTGACATATCGAATCCAAATGAACTTCATTTTTCAGAAGAGTTTAGAAAAAAAGCAAATATAGAAAATGATCTCCCACAAAACATATCTATTAATTCATTCCGTAAATATTTTGAATTTGTGAATAATGAGTTTAAACAAATTCATGCTGCTCCAATGTTAGGAATAGATGGAATTATAAGATCTTTTCTTCCTCCAAAAGAAAAGATGCCACTTGAAAATTTTGGAATAAAAAGAGATGACAAAACTTTTGAAGGAATTTGTACTTTAGCCGAAGAGCATAATGCCTTAACAGCAGAAGGTGAAACTTTCTCCGCAGGAATTAAGAAAAGAAACGAATTGGCTATGCAAACCTGTTTTTATCCGAATGAGTGGGTTGTTGAAAACGGTGCATATAAATATAATCCAAAAGTTCATAAATGTGATCATGCTCTTGAATGTGTTTTTTCAAAAGGTGATGTAAAAAATAAACACGGACAATTTTATAAAGAATATGGCCCAAATGTTCAAAAAGATAACCCAATACCTGATATGGAAAACTTTTTATCAGGTATTGACACGCCAGCTACATCTGGTGACTCAAAAGCAGATACTGATATGCATGCCTTAGCGCTTTTATATGGAGGTTATGTTGATGTTGTTTTTAATAAAATAAACAAATGGACTATATATGATAAATGCATTGCAGCCAGAGTTCAACTTGCAAATGATTTTATAAATGAAGATGATTTATATCAGGCATGCAGAGAAAAATTTACAGTTGAAGTGGTAAAAAATAGTTTTACTGCTCTTGATGTGGTTGCAGTAACAGATGGAAGCGGACAAAAAGTCACGAAATATAGAAAGATTATTGAATGCAATAGGGTTCCCTCTTATACAGAGGATGAAAGGGATAAATTATTTAAGTTTGAAAAAGATGATAACGGACAGGATAAACTTTATACGAGGGATGAACTTTTAGCAGAAATGGACTTAATGTATAGCGAACGTGTTATTGAACATGAGTCTACAGAAGCTTTTGCAAGAAGACAGGTAGAAATTGATGGATTAATATTAGGTGAAGATATTGAGCTTAATGATTTAAAGAGGAAGGAATTAAGAGATGATTTAAAATTACAAGATGAACTATGGTCACATTGTAAAAAAGACATATTAAAAGCAGTACTTAAACCTGAAGAACAACTTAAAGCTGAGCAAAGAAGGGAATTATATGAATATCTCCCGTATCTGAGATTAATAGAGGACGAAAAGAGAGGTTATACTTTACCTGATGAATCTCCAAGCAGTTCTGTCTATAGAGAATGGTGGGATCATCAGGCTGGATTTAAGATATACAGAAGCGTGTCTCATAATGATGCTCTGGTCGTTCAGAGATATGATTCAAATGGTAATGCATTATCTCTTGAGCTGTTTAAAGGAAACGAGAGTGAATTAAAAGATTTATTCAGGACTGAAATTGTTGTAAATGATAAAGGCTGCTATGAGTATCAGTCATCAATGGAACTCCCTCAAATAGTAAGAGCAAGAATGGAAATAAAATCTGATGAACTAAGTGATCACAGTGATGAACACAGATTGTTTTTGAAGTTCCCTAAAAAAGATGGAGTCTTTGCTAATAAATTCTTGTTAAGTATTTTGGGTGAAAAGAAATTAAAATGGGCAGTTGCAAATTTACCCTGGTTATATAACGGATTCTTAAAATGGAGTGGAGTAGCTCTTGGGGCTGGTGCAGTTGTCAGATTTTTAAGTCCTCTCATGGGTTCACTTGCAGAGCCTGTTTATAATATCGGTTATAGATTATCAAATATTACCAGAGGTATTGCTGCAGGTGCTGCAGCACTTCGTGGTTTACTTAATGTTCACAAAAATAAAATTATGTCCATGACTATAGCTGAAATAGGAAACATAGGTGCAGCAGCAGCTCCTAATGGTATTAAGCACATGATGTTAAGTGGCTTTCAATTCTTTTTATTTGTATCCAGAGCTATATTAGCAGCACTTCGTACCCAGAAAAATAATGCACATGCTGAAAAAGTTGTAAATAATAAAGTTAGTGTAGAAACTATTGATGATCTTCATAAATATGAACCAGAAATAAGAGAGCCATCCAGAAGAATAATTACACTGGTTTCAGACATCCTTACTGATGTTAAAGGAAGAGTAAATAAAGCAGGTTTGCACTCATTTTTTGGAACCATTATTGGAAATATTACAGCTACTGCTGCAGCTTCACTGCGTATGTTAAAGGATGTTGCTCATGATATCAGGCTTATAATTCCATCTAAAAGAATGTCTGAAAAAAGTGGTGAACCATTTATTGGCGTGCCAAGCCCTGTCCATCTTTTAAATCTAGCTGGATGGTTCAGTGGTTTATTTACTTTAATTGCAGGAAGCATTGGATTAAGTAAGAGATTTGGAAATATATCTGAAGGCACTACATTTAACAGGTTAGGAAGATGGGGAGTTTCACTTGCATCTTTATCAGCAGTTCCAGGAATCATTTCAAATGCTATAGATGTTTATAATAACCAACAGGGTTATCCAAAAGAATTCAGTAGTATGCTTGGTAAAACATTTAATTATAATCCTCAGAGAGCAGGATTATTACAAGCACTTGGTGGTGCAGTTATAGGTATGTTTTCGTTTGGGAATTTGGAAAATCCTTTAACTGCAGCAGGATTTGATTTAGGCAATGCATTTTATTATGCAGGTGCTGGCGAAGAAGAAGTAGCTAACAGCCAGGTTTTAGCTTTAAGTCAGTCCAGAAGAGGACAAGTAGTTTACAAACAACCACTGCATTTAAAACTTTTTGATTTTGTAAAACAAACTATAACAGGCGATAAAAAAGCAGCTTAAACTCACTTTTTTACTTACTTGTGAAACAGTGCAGAAATTGTAAGGAGAGGTTTTTTTTGCAGTAAATTAAAAACACGACCTATCATGTCGTTTATTTTTTCTTTTCTGGCACGTTTTTTTATTTCTTTTTTTAACTCTTTAAATTCGAGTTTTCTTTCTTTTTCTTCTTCGAAGATTGGATTGTATATCATGGTTTTTACCTCTTTGTAATTAACCTGGTGTTTCTGATGTCAGTAACTCTTTACCTGGTCCTTTTATACCCATAATATAGAATTCTTATGTTATGAGGTTGTTAAATCGCCTAATTTTTTATTAGGATGAAGCCTATTTGTCTAAGAATCTTTCTGACATTCAATATTTGTTATGTCAGGAATGACCTTGTATGTAGTGTCCTTATTGATGGTTGGGTGTGTAAAGTTTTCGAGGATACAAGCGGGTGGCGCCGGAAGGGAAGGGTTCAGAGCGAGGAACTCCGTGACGAAGCTCTGAAGGGTACCTGAAGGCGACAGGACCCGCGCTGTAAAACAATATCCTCGAATGTTTTACAGACCCTTGATGGTTGCTAAAATATAATCCATGCCTATGCCAAGGTCAGATAAACGTAAAAATAATGAATTAAGACCCCTGAAGTTTACATGTAATTATGTAGCAAATGCTGACGGGTCAGTATTAGCGGAACTAGGTCAGACCAAGGTTCTTGTAACTGCAATGATTGAGGAGAAGGTGCCTCCCTTTTTAGAAGGAAAAAATAAAGGATGGCTTACTGCTGAATATTCCCTTTTGCCGGGTTCAACTAAACCCAGAAATACCAGAGAAGTTACAAAAGGCAGGCCGACCGGAAGGACCAGTGAAATCCAAAGGCTGATTGGAAGAAGTTTACGGGCAGCATTTGATTTAAATAGAATTGGTTCAAGAACCATAGCCATTGATGCTGATGTAATTAATGCAGATGCATCCACAAGAGTTGCAAGTATCTGTGGAGGTTTTGTTGCTGTTTACCAAGCTCTTTTAAAACTAAAAGATAGAAACATAATAGATGAGGTCCCATTAATTGAACCTGTTGCTGCAGTAAGTGTAGGTGTTGTTAATGGAGAACTTATGCTTGATCTTTCTTATAATGAAGATTCAAGAGCTGAAGTTGACTGTAATGTAGTTATGAATAAGTCTGGGAAAATAATTGAACTACAAATGACAGCTGAAGGAAAACCCTTTGATCAAAAATTTATAAGTGATCTTGTGAAACTTGCTGAAGGTGGCATAAATCAAATAATTCAAATGCAAATGGAAGCCATAGGACAACGAACTGGCGTAACGGCGTAACGGAGTATCGGCGAGCCGGTGATTTCCATAACGTTAGGTAATTCGCCGGTTCGCCCCATCGCCGGTTCGTATATGGAGGGATAACCACTAGATCTCATATTAAAGTTCTAGTACAAATTTACGATACCTATTCTTAAGTTTAAAAATTTATGAATAGTAAAAAGAAAATATTATTTTTAGTTTTATTTGCATATTTAATTTCATGCAAAGCTTCATTTGCTGAAGAATTAAAATATTCTTTTGGCCCGACATGTAAGGATAAACAAGTCATATGCAGAAACCTAAATGAGGAGCCAGTTTGCATAGTACTGAATCCTAAGGTTCATTTTGAAACTATAAGTTTTGTAAGCAGCAGCAAAAAAATAAACAGATTTCAACCTACTTGTACTGGTTTTAATAACAAGTTCTTACCAAGCTGTGTAGATCTGGATGAAAAGGGATACCCCGTATTTAAAAATGCAGTGGTTGAGTGTGTTGAAAAGATAAAATGTCAAAAAGATGAAACAACAAACAAATTTAGTGCATATTGTCCTGGTGGTAAAGAACCTAAGTGTCTTGGCAGTGACCGTACTCCTAGCTGTGAAGAAGATTCAATATGTGACGATAAATCAATGCCTGTCTGTGACTATACCTGGAAGACAACAGTTTTATAAGAATTAAAGTAAGCCGATACCTTTTTCGTTATAATCTTTCATCCACTTTTTAACTTTTTCTCTTTCTTCTTCAGTTTTAGCTCTTTCAAGACACCATACATATGCAGTCCTTGGGCTTACGCTTCTAGTGGCACAAAACTTTTCAATATCAAGCTCACCATTTAGAACCTGGTCAATATCTGCACCCATATATTTTCTGCGTGAAGTCATTAAGCTGTTTTTTGAGAGAGTTTTCTTTTCAAACTTTCTTTGTTTATAAGCTGTAAAGATTCATATAAATCAAGAGTCCATTTCCCTCTATTTTTTCTAGCTATTTTACGCATTTTATCCCTGGTACCTAAAACCTGTTTGTCAGACCATTTAGAGAAGTCACCTAATTTTTTCTTACTGTCTTTGTATAACTTTATTGCTTTTTTTATTACATCGGACATTTTATTTCTCCTATTACCTATATGTAGATTATTATATAACAATGGACAATAAAAATGAGATCATCCTAGAGCTTGCTTATCTCTACCCTGATCTTTTGAATATCTACGGTGATAGGGGTAATGTATTAACTCTGTCATATAGATGCCAGTTAAGAGGAATTAATTTAAATGTTACACCAATAAAAATCACAGAGAAAATAGATCCAGAGAAAGTTGATGTTTATTTTATGGGTGGCGGTCAGGATCAGCAACAAATCATAGTTTCTGAAGATTTGCAGTCAAAAAAAAATGATCTAATTTCTGCAATACAAAACAATGTTGTTTTTCTGGCAGTATGTGGCGGATATCAGCTTCTTGGGAAATATTACAAAGCTGCAGACGGAACTGAATTAAAAGGAATTGAAGCAGTTGATTTATATACTGTAGCAGGAGATAAAAGAATGATTGGAAATGTAATGTGTGAAGAGATTGAATCTGGTGAGGAGCTTTTTGGTTTTGAAAACCACAGCGGAAAAACATATCTTGGCTCATCAACAAAACCCTTTGCAAAAGTTATCCGCGGCGGTGGAAATAATGGAGAAGATGGTTTTGAAGGAGTTAGATATAAAAATATTTTTGGCACATATCTGCACGGATCATTTCTGCCGAAGAATCCATATATTGCAGATAAAATAATCAGGCTTGCCCTGGAACGCAAGGGAATAAAAATGCCTGAAATTAACATAGATGATTCTTTAGAAAACCTGGCACGTAAAAAGGCTGAGAAGCTGAGGTATTAAAGGACACGAATCGGCGGTAGGGCGATGGGGCGAACCGGCGAAAGAGCAAAGAACTAATCGGTAATGAACCGGGTTTTTAAAAATATTGCTTAATTTTAATTAAAAATCATTTAAATAATGGATTTGCATTGATAAAACTCAGGAATTTGTGTATATTTTAATTAACCATGAAAGAAATTGAAAAAAAATATATTGTTGATGATCAAAACAGAAAAATTGCTGTTCAGCTTGATATCAGTATATTTGAGAAAATTGAAAATATACTTGAAGACCATGGACTTTTTAATCTTATAAATGAAGATGATAAAAGTGATTACCTGACTAAAGAAGAAGCAAAAAAGTTTTATGATAAGCTTGATAAAGCAAATTGAAAACCCTATACAATAAAAAATTTTTAAAAGATTTAGCAGATATTCCACAAAAAGAAAGAATTTCCATTGAAAAGTTTGTATTTGAAACTCTAGTAAATTGTAAATCTTTAAATGATACTAACAAAATTGAAAAGCTTAGAGGGCATGAGAATTACTATAAGGTTAGATTTGGCAATTATAGAGCAGGGATAAGAATTGAAAAAGATACTGTGATTTTGGAGAGAATCTTACATAGGAAAGAGATTTATCGATATTTCCCTTAGTGTTAAAACAAGACGAATTACAACAATAACGTGATCACATTAAAAATTAATCCTAAACGTCTTTGGCATTTCTTGTCTGGGACCTACGGCAGTGAGGGTGAAATATTTAGGATCAAAAAGTTCATTTGTAAGTTTTATTATTCTTTCATTGGTTATTGAATCAATAGACTGATTAATTTCTTCAGGCGTAAAAAATCTTTCATAATAAAACTCATATAGTGCATTTCTAAATGCTCTTACTTTTGATGATTCCAGCTCCAGAAAAAGACCGGTTCTAAGCTGCATCTTTGCTCTTTCAAGCTCAGCAAAATTTAATCCATCTTTTTTAACCGAGTTAATTTCTTTAATAATCAGATCTATTACCTGATTTGAATCCTGTGGTCTGGTTCCAGCATATACTCCAAAAAGTCCACCTAGTTTATTGGTGTGGTAATAAGAAGAAACTGCATAGGCAAGCCCACGTTTTTCCCTGATTTCCTGAAAAAGCCTTGAGCTCATTCCACCGCCTAATGCAATATCAATTACAGCCAGTGTATATCTTTCTTCTTCGTAAACTGAGACGCCTTTGGTGGCAAAACTTAAATGTGCCTGCTCAGTACCTTTATTTTTTATGAAAACATCAGGGGTTATAACTAGCGGAGGAAATTCTTTTTTAGCTTTTTTCTTTCTATGTTCAGCAATATATTTTTCTGTAGTTTTAATTATTTCATCCAGGTTAAATTTTCCTGCCACTGAAATAATGATGTTATCCGCTGTATAAAAATCACTCATGTATTTAACCACAGCGTCTTTTTTTAAATTTGTAATTGAGTCTGTAGTGCCTGTAATTGGTCTGCCAAGAGGGTGTCCTTTCCATATAACTTCATAAAGCAAATCCTGGACCAGATCTTCGGGCGTATCCTCATACATTTTAATTTCTTCAAGAATTACCTGTCTTTCCAGCTCAAAATCATTTTTTTCTATCTTGGGATTAAATAACATATCCAGAAAGAGCTCTAGAGGTATAGTTGCATAATCACTTAAAACTCCTGTGTGATAACAGGTATGTTCTCTGTCAGTAAATGCGTTTAAATTTGCTCCGACGTTTTCACTTTGTTCTGCAATATCCAGAGCAGTTCTTGTTTTAGTCCCTTTAAAAACAATATGTTCTATAAAATGTGAAACACCGTTATTGCTTACTTCTTCTTCCATAGAGCCGGCATTTACCCAGATGCTTAGCGAACAGCTTAAGGAAGAAGGGATTTCTTCAGCAATAATTTTAATTCCATTACCCAGTGAGATTTTTTGCGGAGGTTTAAAATTTTCTGAACCTAGCATACATCCATCAAAAGTTTAGATTTTTACTATTCTACTATTTATTTTTTAATGACTCGTGAATAAATTCTTTCATTTATTACAGAATCAGCAGTAGGACTGATTAAAAGGTCAAATTGCTCATTTGCTCCATTGGTACAGGTTACATCTATTGTAACTGATTGAGATTCACCGCTCTCTATAATGCTCATTGCAGCTGCATTTTTTACTTTTACTTTTATTTTTTTAGTGGAAATGCTGGAGCTTAACATAAAACTTAGTGGTCTGGGTTTAACTGTTAGAACATCTGAGGTAGTTACTAAACATTTGCTTGGAGCAGAAAAATTAGTAGCTGAGGCAACAAGCATGACTTTATTATTAATTCCTGAAGCATTTAAAATCAGTGTTTCAGGACCAGTAAGTGTTAATGTAGGTGTTCCAGTACCTGATGATTCTGCATTAACTGTAAGTTTGTATGAAGCAGTACCGCTAAATGCGCCTACTCCCACCAGATAAGTACCTGGTGCAATAGTTTTAGTTATAAGTTCATCGGCATTTCCTGTCTGGCTGGATGAATCAATTATATCTGAACCATCGCTGTTTAAAAGTACGAGATCCAGATCATTTTCCTGAGAGTCACTTTCGATTTGCAGAAGTGCATTTAAGCTTGAAGTTTCTGAAACAGTAAATTTAAAAAGATCACTAATGATTACTGTAGCTCCTGTATCTGATGAAAGTTTTATTTCACCGTCATCGCTGGAAGATATTTGTCCGGAGACCACAGATGGGGGAGTAATTGATTGTGCCTGATCAACTGAATCATTTGGTTCGATTTCATTTATGTTTGCTGCAGTGCCGCTTGAGCTTGATGAGGAACCGACTGTTGTAGAAGCAATTATATTTACATCAGATATAATTTGACCAGCAAGAACATTTACTGTCAGAGCCAGTGTTTCGTCTGTAGTAATGGGTTTATCAGGACCGGTATAAAAGCCTGCTGGTACTGGGTTTTGGAATGATTTATCAGTGGTGCTGGCTGTAAATGGGCCTACTCCTGAGCCGCCGGTAAATGATAGATCAATTGGTTCAATTTCAATTTTGTAATTCCCAGGCGGTACTGCAAATAAAGTATACAGACCTGTATTTTCAGTAAGATAGTCTGATACGCAGGATATAGCTTCAAGTGTCGGATCATCAACACTTCTAGCTATTACATTTGCTCCTTGAACCGGAGTTATGCCATCTTTTCGGAATACTTTTCCTTCTATTTTTCCAAAGCTTCCTAACTGGCTTTGATTTGGGTAAAGAAGTGAAATTGCAGAAGCATCATCTCTGCGAATTAAAAATAAATCATTTACTGCAACTGGAAACATAAGCGGTACTGTATCTCGTATGCTTTGTGTGGCTCCTGGCTTAATGGCTTCCAGATTAATTTGTGAATGATCGAGTCCAATGCCATGACCGGTTTCGTGAATGATGGTGCCTTTAAGTGAGTCAGCTGTAGATTCAGGATTGCTCCCGGTGTCGGTGCCATCTATAAACCTTCCATTAAATATTGCCTGAGATTCTGCTATCTGATTTGCAAGAGGACCTGAGCTGACAGTAACCGGACCTGCAAGACCTAGAACACTATTACCTGCTCCGCTGCCAAGAAATGCATTTAATAAAGAACCGTCTGAATCAAAAATAACAGGTGTATATCCCAGAAGATCCTCAGAATTTAAAATAGAATCAAAATTAGCAGCTGTAACATCAAAGTCAAGCGAGCCTGGATTATCACGTTTAAAATTTACCTCAGTAGTTGAAACTGTCTCCCAGTCGTTATATAAATCTTCAATAATTGCAATTATTTCTGCATTTGAAAACATTCCAAGCGATCCTTGATCGTATCTGTAGAGAAAGGGCCTTGTGCCGTAAGTTATGGACATTCCGCCTTTTACTACAAGAGGTCCGCCTGCAAAACAAGGAAAATTATTGGTAGCAAAAAATACCAAAGTAAGAAATATTGCTGCAATAATTTTCTTCATAATTTATTCTTCCACTAAATTTTTAACTGCTTCTACAAATTCTTTATATCTCATTGGTATTCCAAGCTCTGAACATCTATGTACATAATCGTTTAAAAATGTATTATTTTTAATTGCAATTCTTTTTTGTGTTTTTAAATTTCTGTTTAGTCCGCGGTTGTTTAGTGAGTTTTTAACAACTTCCTTTCTTCTGATAAACCCGGTTGTTTCTACTTCAAATTTTCCCTGTGCAAAACCAACAGGGCTTGTAAGTCCTTTTTCACTGTCAGGAAATAAAAAGAGAATGTATTTATTTCCTTCAGTATATCCGCCATCTCTTACTGTTGGCTGCCATTGTCTGAAAGTAATTTCTTCATCAGTTACACCTTTTATTGCCTCGGTAACTTTAAATTTGTATTCAGTAACCGGTAATCCTTCATATTCTTTTTCTTCTGCTTTAATACACTTTCCGGCAAATATTCTGTCAGCAGAATCTGTTATTTCTTTCAGATTCATTGGAATAGTATCAAACACAAAGTGTCGTTCAATTTTTATTTTTGAAGCTTCATTACTACCTGCTTCATTTGCAGAGGAGATGTGATAATACGAAGTAACTGCAAGCAGTAAAAATGTAAATAAAACAGTTTTTTTTCTTTTAATTCCCAAGTGCTTTTATCCTCAAAATTATTATATAGTTTAATAATACCCAGATTATTGTATCTTTAACTCAAAATACCAAATGAATCAGAACTGGCTTAGGGGTAGTTTGTTCCATATATAATTGAACTTGTATGTTTCAATATAAACCAAAAGAAATTGAAAATAAATGGCAGAAAAAATGGGATAAAACTCATATACATAAACCGGTTGATTTTGATAATAAACCTAAGTACTATTCCCTAGTAATGTTCCCATATCCAAGCGGTGATTTGCATATGGGACATATGAGAGTTTATACCATCAGTGATGTTATCTCAAGACACAGAAGAATGAGCGGCTTTAATGTTTTAAATCCAATGGGTTTTGATGCATTCGGATTGCCTGCAGAAAATGCTGCAATAGAAAGAAAAATCCCTCCTAAAGAATGGACCCTTAAAAATATTGACCATATGAAAAATCAACAATTAAAAAGAATGGGTACGAGCTACGACTGGGACAGGGAAGTTATTTCATGCAATCCAGAATATTACAGGTGGACTCAATGGCTTTTTCTTCAGTTTTATAAAAATAATCTTGCCTACCAGAAAGAAGCTCCGGTAAACTGGTGCCCTAAATGCCAGACTGTTCTGGCAAATGAACAAGTAGAAGATGGAAAATGCTGGCGGCATGATGATACGGATGTAGAGCGAAAAATGATGCGTCAGTGGTTTCTTAAAATTACACAATATGCAGAAGAATTAATAAATGATCTTGATAAATTAAGCGGCTGGGCTGATCGTGTAAAAATTATGCAAAAAAACTGGATTGGAAGATCAGAAGGTGCAGAAATTGTTTTTTCTCTGGATGGAATATCTGATGTGAAGATTCCAGTTTATACTACAAGACCTGATACTTTATACGGGGTTACTTATCTGGTTCTTGCTCCTGAACATCCTCTTGTTTTAAAAATCACTGTACCTGAAAATAAAAAAAAGGTTGAAGAATATATTAAGCAGGCAGGTTTACTTACTGAAATAGACAGACTTTCTGAAACTAAGGAAAAGACCGGAGTACCGCTTGGTACTATTGCCATAAATCCTGCTAATGGAAAAAAGATACCTGTGTGGATAGCAGATTATGCGCTGCTTGATTATGGAACTGGTGCTGTTATGGGAGTGCCAGCTCATGATACGAGAGACTATGCTTTTGCTAAAAAGTTTAAGCTGGAAATTATTCAGGTAATTTCACCTGATGGTAAAGAACAAAACTTAAACGATGCATATATCGAACCAGGAATAATGATAAATAGCGGAGAGTTTAATAGCATTAATAATGAAGAAGGTAAAAAGAAAATAATTGGACAGGCAGCAAAAAAAGGATTTGGGTCAGCAAAAATTTCTTATCGCCTTCGTGACTGGTTAATAAGCAGACAAAGATATTGGGGATGTCCAATACCGCTTGTATATTGTGATTCATGCGACTTAGTTCCTGTGCCAGATAAAGATCTCCCTGTTTTATTGCCTGAAAAAAATATTGAGTTTACAGGAAGTGGAGGTTCGCCGTTAAAAAAAACTGCTGAATGGATAAATGTCAAATGTCCAAAGTGTAATAAAGATGCAAAAAGAGAAACAGATACCATGGACACTTTTATCTGTTCAAGTTTTTATTATCTTCGTTATGCTGATGCCACAAATGATAAAGAAGTTTTTGATAAGAAAAAAGTAAATTACTGGCTTCCTGTGGATCAATATGTCGGTGGAATTGAGCATGCAATTCTGCATCTTTTATACTCCAGATTTTTTACAAAAGCCCTGAGAGATTTCGGACTTCTGGATTTTGATGAACCGTTTACAAATCTTCTAAGTCAGGGCATGGTAACCATGTTTAGTCCGAAAGAAAATAAAGTAGCTAAAATGTCAAAGTCTAAGAGAAATGTGGTGGGCACTACTGAATTTTTTGATGAACATGGAGCAGATGCAGCAAGATTATTTATTCTTTTTGCTGCACCGCCTGAACAGGAAATAGAATGGTCTACTCAGGGTGCCATTGGGCAATATAGGTTTTTAGAGAGAATATGGAGACTTTTCTTTAATTTGAAAGATGCTGCTGCTTTGCATTTGTATGAAGGCTTTATCGATGTAAGGGCAATTCATGAATTGCCCTTACGGAACTTGTACAGGATTGCTAACTACACCATAAAATCTGTTTCAGAAGACGTGTCAGATAAACGTTATATTTTTAACACTGCAATTGCTCGAATGACAGAATTGGTAAATGCCATGTATAAATTTATTCTGGATAAAAAATCTTATACGGAAGATGAGATTAATGTCTTAAATTTTTCCATTACAAATTTACTGAAGCTGCTTGCTCCTTTTGCTCCGCATATTACAGAAGAGCTGTGGGAGCACTACGGTGGAAAATATTCAATACACCAGATACCATGGCCTTCATTTGATAAGAGTGCACTTATAACAGATGAAATAGAACTAGTTATTCAAATGGGCGGGAAAAAAATAGATGTTCTTACCACTAAAAAAGGGCAATCACAAAAAGAATTAGAAAAGATAGCTTTAAATCAAGATAAGGTCAAATTAAGATTAGAAGGGAAAGAGTTGGTAAAAGTCGTGGTTGTACCGGATAAGATTGTTAATATCGTTGTGAAATAATGTGTAGGGGCAAATCAATGTGTTTGCCCGATTTACAAATCATGAGAAACATAACGTGAAAAAAAATATAGCATTAATAGATTTCGGTGCTGGTAATCTTTACAGTGTTCATAAAGCACTTGAATTTATAGGTGTAAATTCAAAGATTACCAAAGACCCTTCTGAAATTGAAAAATCAGATGCAGTGGTATTTCCTGGGGTTGGAGCATTTGGTGCTGTAATGTCTTCAATTAAAAAAAACAATCTTCAGGAAATAATTATAAAATCAGCAAAAAGCAAAAAACCGTTTCTGGGAATCTGTGTAGGCATGCAGGTTTTATTTGAGATGAGCGAAGAAAATCCCGAAGAAAAAGGTTTATCAGTTTTTAAAGGAAAAGTTGTCAAATTTAAAAAAGCAAAAAAGATTCCGCACATAGGTTGGAATGAGATTTATCTCACTGCGAGGAGCGATAGCGACGAAGCAGTCCCGATCGGGATTGCTTCGCCGGAGCCTGCACTGAGCGGAGCGAATGTGGCTCGTAATGACAAGTTTTATTTTGTCCATTCTTATTATGTCTCACCTGAAGATAAATCCATAATTTATGGTGAAACAGATTATGACGGCGAAAAATTTACCTCGATAATTAAAAAAGATAATTTAACTGCAGTGCAGTTTCACCCTGAAAAAAGCGGAGAAGTAGGGCTTGAATTGTTGAAATCTTTTGTGGGCAGTATTGGCTAATAGTCATTGCGAGGAGAGCGAGCAATATCACATCCATTTTGTCATTGCGAGCGTAAGCGAAGCAATCTTATACAGCAATGACAATTTGATATTAGATCACGCCTGTAAGATTTTCTTTATTATTTGACTCTTGTCCTATTTTTGACAGTATTAAATTTGCAATGTCTTCTGTAGCGTTTGGTTTTGCAAATGATTTAGTAATTTTTGACATTTCTTCCAGCTTTGCAGGATTATTTATTAAAGCCAATATGGTATTTAATAACTCTTTGCTTCTAAGTCCTTTTTGCTTTATGAGTATGGCGCCGCCTGAATCTATTAGGTGCATAATATTTGCTTCCTGATGATTTCCGGCATATGGAAAAGGAATAAATATAGCTGGTTTTCCCATGATTGTAACTTCAGTTGTTGTCATGGCACCTGAGCGTGAAATTATAAGATCTGCCAGATGATAACATTTTTCAGGATTTTCAAAAAATGGACTGGCAACATATGCCATGCTTTCCATGACTGCAGCCGGGATGCGTTTAGAAAATACTTCATGGGTAAATTCTCCGGTCTGATGAATCACCTGAATATTATTATTCATCACAAGTTCTTTTAATAGCTCAAGAATGACTTCATTTATTGCATTTGCACCCTGTGAGCCGCCTATGACAAAAATTGTTTTTTTCCCTGGATCAAGTTTAAATTCTTTATACAGATCTGATTTATTTGTTTTAGTTATTTCAAGAAAACTTTTTCTTATAGGGTTTCCAGTAACTAGAGATTCGGAAGACTTGTGGACTTCTTCAGTATCAAAACCAAGAGTAAGTGCTGAAGCTCCATTTGCACAAAATTTATTTGCAAGTCCCAGTCTTTTATCCAGGTTATGAATGATATATGGAACCTTAAGTCTTTTTGCAGCAATAAATACCGGAGCACTAGAATAACCGCCAGTGCCAAAAATAATATCGGGCTTAAAATGTTTTAAATATAACTTTGCTTTTGAAATTGCTTTTAGAAGATTTATTGGCCATAAAAGAAGTTCTTTTTGTAGTTTTCGTGGAAAACCAGAAAATTCATAACCGTAAAAATCAATTCCATTTTCATCTGCAATTGTTTCTTCAGGCTTTCCTATAACTCCGATGTAGTAAAGATCACAACCTTCTTTTTTTAATATTTCACTTATGGCTATATTAGGAAAAATATGTCCGCCTGTTCCTCCGCCGCATAATACTATCTTTTTCACAAAATATTTTCTCCAGTTCGCCCCATCGCCCGCCTTTGGCGAGGCTCGCCTTCGGC
>MFRM01000006.1:109791-116800 GCA_001784555.1 Candidatus Melainabacteria bacterium RIFCSPHIGHO2_02_FULL_34_12
CTGATTCCATAGGCCCTTCAAGTCTTCCTATTGATATGGTGACATAATATACGCCGGTTTCTCGCAGTGTAAGCATCATTGAAAATGAATCAATGCACCAGTGGCATGAAATAGGCGGACTGGATGTTATGGTAAATTGATTTTTTCTTTCAGCCAGAAGCTGCCCGCTGGGAGTATAAAGTTCAAGCTGTTGCAAAAAATCACCCTGAGCATTAGTCCATTGGTTAGCAACTACAAACTGTGAAAGTGTGGCAGGAAGTGTAGGTGTCTGAAACACATTCTGAATATTTAAGAGATGAACTGCATGGGTAACTTTGTCAAAGCTGACCTGGCTACATATGGCACCTATATTATGTCTTGGTAAATTAGTCGTCATAGTTTTATTATAACAAGATTCCATGGCATTCTCCAGTCAAGCTGGAGTGTATCCTCTGCGAAAGCAGGGGGCGGGAATGACATTAAGAAAGTCTTATAAAGAAGCTAACTGAGAATCTTGCATTAACGAATGTAAAATTTCCCTTGCTCTTTTTAACTGGGTGTCTTCATCTGTGATGATTTCATCCGGGATAACACCGGTTTTATTTATGTTTTGGCCATTAGGTGTTAAGTAAGAGGACACAGTTACATGTAGAGCAGAATCATCAGGAAGTTTAATGATTTCCTGAATCAGTCCTTTTCCATAAGTTTTTTTACCGATTATATGAGCACGATTGTTTTCTTTCAGTGCACTGGTAAGAATTTCGCTGGCACTTGCAGTTTTTTCATTTACCAGAATTACAAGATTTGATCCATATAATTTATTTGAATTTGCAAATTCATTGGTCTTACCGGAAGGATTTACAGTGCTTACGATTTTCCCTTCGCTTAAAAACATATCTGCAATTTCAACTGCATTTTTAAAGAGACCGCCTGAATTATTTCTAAGATCAATAATTATTCCACTGGCTGACATAAGCTTAATCAGTTCTTCTTTAAAAAGTCTACTGGTATCTTCCGGAATAAAAGAATTAACTTTTAAAAGTGCAATATTATCATCCAGAACCTTAGATGAAACACTTACAAATTCAAGCTCTCTGCGTTTAAGGGTTTTTGTAATTGTGTTTTTATCTCTTTTTAATTTAATAGTAAGAATACTTCCTTTGGGTCCTCTCATTAAGCTTGCAATTTGATTTGAAGAAAGATTTCTGGTAGTTCTATTATCTATATTTAAAATATAATCATTAGGTTTTATGCCGCATTCTTTAGCAGGGCTATTTGGCAAAATATCTACTATAACTGGTTTTTCATTTGCAATTTTTATCCCGATTCCAATTAGCTTTGAATTAATAATGTTTTGTTCATCTTCAAATTCTTCTTTAGTAAGAAGCCTGGTATATGGATCATTTAATTCTTTAAGAACTTTAGTTATATATTTATGTGCATCGTGGAGATTTTTAATTTTATCTTCATATTTATTTTGATATATATCTGTGCTTACTCTAGATTTTAAATAATATTTTTTATTTAATATATCCAGTGCTGCCCGGTATACTTCTTTAGCTTTTAAGCTTTCTGAATCTGCGCTTGCTTTGTGAAATAAGATTTCATTGTAAGTAAAAAAAGATATAAACAACAAAAAACTGAGGAGCAGATTAATATATCTTTTATCTTTTATGTAGTTCATTTGTAATATAAGCTGTTTAAATTTTGAAATTAATTTGAATATAGACTATTCTATCTTTGTGAGGCATTAAATGGAACTTGTATTTTATTTCTGTATTTCACTGTTTGCAATTCTGATTTCCTGCATTATTTTCAGCAATTCCATTGAATGGCTGGGTGCAAAATTAAATCTGTCACATGGCATTACAGGTAGTTTGCTTGCAGCTGTAGGGACGGCATTACCTGAGACCATTGTTCCTTTAGTAGCAATTTTCTGGGGAATAAAAAGAGCAGATTTAATAAATATTTTATCAGGAAAGGCTGAAACCCTAAACTCGGTTAATCAGATAAGCATTGGTGCAATTATTGGAGCGCCTTTTATGCTTACTACGGTTGCATTTTTTTTAATCGGGCTTTCCAGCTGGCTTTATTTTAAAACAGGAAGAAGAAGCTCAGTAAAAATAAATATGGATAAAACCATTCTTGAAAGAGATCTTACATTTTTTATTATTTCTTTTTCTCTTGCATTCCTTGCAATGTTTTTAAGTCATATTTTTCATCTAATTTTAGGCGTAGTAATGATTTTTATTTATCTTCTTTATCTCTATCTTACAATTAAAGAAGAAACAAAAACTGAGTACAAAGGAGAAGAGCTTCACGAAAATCTGGACCCGTTTATTTTAAGCAGGATTTTCCCTATGCTTAAGCCAAAAACGCCACTAATTATTTTTCAACTTTTATTGTCTCTTGCATTTTTAATTTTCAGTGCACATCATTTTGTAGATGTAATAAAAGAAGTCTCACATCATTTTGATCTTCCTGCATTTATGATTAGTCTTCTGCTTACGCCATTGGCTACAGAACTTCCTGAAAAGTTTAATAGCTGGATGTGGATAAGGCAGAAAAAAGATACCCTGGCCGTAGGAAATATTTCAGGTGCATTGGTCTTCCAGAGCACTTTTCCGGTAACCATTGGACTTTTATTTACCAGCTGGAAAATATCATCTCCTTTCTCTTATCTAACGTTTGTGTTCTGTCTTATAAGCGCAGCCATTGTTTTATTTTCCTTAAAAAGGAATAAATTGACATATAAAACATTTTTATTTTCTGGGATGTTTTATGTCATTTATGTTTTTCTGGTGTTTTTCAGATAAAGTCCAAAGAAAACTTATAATCTCTTATAAGCATCTTTATAAAAATTCTCCCTTTTTGCAATCATTAAAATCACAATTTCATCTGAAACTATAGTAAAAAGTATTCTATATTCAGGATGATGTCCAAAATGATATGAGAAGCAATTTTTTAAATCACCATGTAATCTTCTAGAGTAGTTTCTTGGGCTTAATACGAGCCTGGTAAAATGCCTTTCTAAGAGTTCAACTTTTATTTTTGGAGATAATTTATCTATATCTTTCTGACTAGCAGAAGTTAGTTTTAATCTATAATTTTCCTGGTTAGCCAAGGGATTTTTTCAAATAAGTTACTGCATTAATAAGCTTTTTTTGTTTATGTTCTTTTTTTGCAAGTTCATATCTTCTCTTTAGCATCTTAATAACTTTTCTATCTTTAAAGGGTTCTTCTTTTTCCAGATCAAGAAATACAGGGATAAGTTTATCTCTTACCTCTGAAAGATCAATAGGATTTAAGGATTTAATTTCTTTATATATTCTTTTTATTTTCTTATTTTCCATAACAATGAAATTGTATCAAATATTGATGATTTGAATATTAATCTTTTATGTCATTTATGTTTTTCTGGTATTTTTCAGATAAAGTCCAAACCTTAAATTTATTTAATCTAGCTTCTGTGATAAAGATCATATAAAGAGGAAGTATATAATTAGTGTTAATCTCTTCTTATAACAAGCAAGCTATTTTATCAGCAGTTTGTTTTATAATATTCTGAAGTTTATATGAATCATAAGCAGGAATTAATTTAAATATGAAAAATAAAAAATATTTTAAGAATCTTACTCTTATTTCATTTATAGTACTTTTTGCTAACTTTGGATTTCTTTATCTGTTCTCACATGCAGCCTGTACACCAGGCACGTTTTATAAATCCAGCTGTACAGCAACCAACAATGGGGCTTCAGCAGGTAATTGTAACTGCCCAATAAGTGGCACAACAGTTCCTTGCCATTGTAATGGAACTGCGAACCAAGCAACAGCAAATTCTGGACAAATATGTCCTAATCCTTCCTGTTCAGGTAGCTGTACATTTGTTGGAAATGGTAACAGCTGTACGAGCACTCCTGTTCCTTGTTCTGCAGGTACAGCTTGCTCTAATTATTATCATTCCACTACTGGTATCCTTCTTCAGAGATGCTGCCCTACACCTACTCCGACACCAATTTGTAATCCAGGTGATAAAAAATGTTTCAGCACCACACAAATTCAAACATGCTCTGCAAGTAGTACGTGGGGATCTCCAATGTACTGTCTAGGCACAACAACATGCAGTGGAGCTAGTCCAAATGCTACTTGTGCTCCACCAACACCGACACCTGCCTGTACCCCACCATCTACTTGTCCTACTCCATGCAAACAATGGAATACTACTACTTGTACTTGTTCTAATAATGACGGTGCTACATGTACAGTTGGGACTGTAACTGGTTCTTGTACTGCTGGTGTTTGTGTTACTCCTACTCCTTGTGCAGGGTGTGGAATATTTAATGATCTAAATAATACTCTTAAATGTGCTAATGCTGGTGTTGATGGACAATTACTAAAATGTGACACTTCACAACCTGGATGTCCTTATGTTCCATCTGGTACTAGTTGTGCCACTGGAAAGATTTGCAATGGAGATCCAAGTAGTACCTGTACTGCTGGTTCACCTGCAGGCACAGATTGTCCAGGTGGAAATCCAGGTATTCGTTGTGTTCTTGCTTGTGGAAATGGAGCACTTGACACTGGTGTAGGAGAAATTTGTGATGGCACTGCTAATTGTGCTTTGCCTAGAATATGTAACAGTACCTGTTCTGCTTGTGCATGCCCAACAGGACAACACCAATGTCCTACAACAGGAGCAGCACTAGTTTGTTGCGATAATCTTACTCAAACAGATTGTAATGAATCTGCATGTGGTCCAGTAGCACCACCACCTCCAGCAGTATGTGGAGATAATATAATAAACGGTGCAGAAGTTTGTGATGGTTTAGCTCTAGGTAGTTGTACTGCATGTAATAGTACCTGTCAATGCTCAACAGCTCCACCAACCTGTCTAGTACTAGACCAGGGTTGTGGAGATGGTCTTAATGATTTTGTATGTGGCATGTTGACAGGGTGCTGTACTGGACTTACCTGCAAATTTGATGCTCTGAACGCTAATTGCAAATGTGCTTCAAACACTCCAATGTTCAGAACTACAACAACAGACACAGAATTCTTAGAAGAACAAAATCAAATTGACAGTCCAGATAAAAAATGCGGAGAATGCAAACCACCGGACTGTAACGGTAAATGCGAAAATCCAGAAAAAGAATGTGTAACCAAATTCAGTAAAAAGCAAAAGAAAGATATCTGTAAATGTAGAAAGAAAGATGCATCTGATGAGGATATAGATTCCGATGATGAAAACTAAACATTCTTTAGCATATAGATTAAAGATTTTAAGTTTATCTTTATTTCTTTTATTTAGTACTAGTGTACAAAGTTCTTTTGCTTCTAATTGCGGAAGTTCTAATAGATCATGTGTAGGAACAGGAATGTCAGGAGACTCTTGCTCTTGTACTTGTCCCTCAAATGGAATGAGTTATACAGGTGTGTGTGGAGGAGCAGCAGGGATATGTAGCTTAAGTTTTACCTGTCCTACTCCCACTCCTTCACCGCGTCCTAGTCCGCAGCCTGATGGTTGTGAAAATAATGGATGCAACTGGAGTCCGTTAACCAGCAGTCAGCATGCATGTACTGCAGGGCAATATTGCAGAGCAAGTTCTCTGGATCCTACTGGAAAAACTTGTTATTGCTCAGATTGTGCAAATGTTGCATGTGGTTCTGATGGAACCAATTGTTACGATATACCTGGTAGTACCGGTTGTAACACTTCTGCAATTCCTTGTTTTTGTATTACTCCAACGCCAACTCCTACTCCTACCCCTGACTGTAGCAATACCAGCTTTGCTAGTGCATGTTATGGGCGACCAGGCGGTGGTGGACAACCTAATGCTGATGGTAGCTGTCCAGCTGGTCAGGAACCAGAGACTTTCACTTATGCAACTGGTTCAAGTACATGTTGTTGTCCGACACCAACACCGACTCCAACGCCATCTCCTTCGCCTACACCGACTCCAACACCAACACCATCCCCCACTCCAATACCACCAGCATGTGCATCTCTACCAGGAGGTTCTTGTTCTCTTGGTGCATGTCCTCAAGGTCAATATTGTGACTCTGGATATTTGTATGGTTGTAATTGTTATACTTCTCCCCCAAGTCCAACTCCAGCACCTACTCCTACTCCATCCCCTTCTGGTACATGCGGTGGTGGTACTGCACCTAACTGCTCAGCAGGTAGTTGTTCTGATCCAGAAGTCTGCCAGGTATTAACGGGAATTCTCGGTGATTATTGTGGTTGTGGTGCATCATGTACTAATTCTTTCCCTACCTGTGGAGGTGGATGTCGAGCTGGTTCACATTGTGGACCTAATACAGGAGGTTGTACCTGTTATCCAGATACAGTAAGTACTGAACCATCACCTGATGGCACTATTTATGCAAGAGAAGAAGAAGATACTTCTGATAAAAAATGCGGAGAATGCAAACCACCGGACTGTAACGGAAAATGCGAAAATCCAGAAAAAGAATGTGTGACTAAATTCAGTAAAAAGAAAAACAAAGATATTTGCAAATGCAGAAAGAAAGATGCATCTGAAGAAGAAGATGATGAAGATGAAAATTAAATTTATTTAATATAACTTTTGTGATAAAAAGCATATAAAAAAAGGAGGTATATAATTAGTGTTAATGTCTTCTTATAACAAACAATTTTATTGGCAGTTTGTTTTATAATCTTTTAAAGTTTATATGAATCATAAACAGGGATTAATTTAAATATGAAAAATAAAAAATATTTTAAGAATCTTGCTCTTATTTTATTTATAGTACTTTTTGCTAACTTTGGATTTCTTTATCTAGCCTCACATGCTCTAATTTGCAATGATCCTCCTTGTAGCTTTACTTCTGGACCTCCAACAATAATGTGTCCCTGTAGTAGTTCAACTCAAACCTGTTCAATTGGATCTGTAAGTGGTCAATGGGGACAATGTTGTTGTCCAATGTTAACTCCAACGCCAACACCTTGCACTGAATGTAATCCGGTAGGATCTGGATATGTTGATGGGACTTTGGCATGCAGAAATGA
>MFRM01000007.1:0-90468 GCA_001784555.1 Candidatus Melainabacteria bacterium RIFCSPHIGHO2_02_FULL_34_12
CTGACTGCATAGTAATTCCAAAAGGTTCAAAGCATCCTAACGAAGCATTTAAATTTATAAGCTGGTTAATGAAACCTGAAAATCTGGAAGAGCTTTGTCTCTTACAGGGAAAGTTTTCACCGCTTAAAATTTCAGACAGAGAAGATTTTATTAAAAAACACCCTCACTCTTACATAAAGGTTTTTATAGATGTTGCAAAATCAAACGGAGCAGTATTTTTCCCGCAGGGTACATACTATGAGCTCTATAAAAGAGAATTAAAAAGAGCATTTGAAGCAGTAATGAGACTAGAAAAATCTCCAGAAGATGCATTAAATGAAGTGCAGGAAAAGATGGAGAATGAGATTAGCAGGCAAGCAAAATATGAAATAAAGAGGACATAGATTTACTATATCCTCTTGGATATATCATGGAGCATAGCTTTCAGCACAATTTATAGTTGTTTTATTGCCTACATGCTCTAGACTAGTACAAAAAAGTCCATTAGGTGGAGCACCAGAACTTCTACAATCACAAACATATTGACTGGAAGGGGTTCCATCACAACCTCTATTTATTCTCCAATTAGGATTTGTATCAAATTCATTTATTGTTACACATTCAATTTCACATGTACCACACATCCCTGCAGGAGTTGGTGATGGTAATACGCATGCCGGATCTAGTGCACATAAGTCAGCCAATCCAGAAACCGCACAACATGCACCAAAGCAACAGCCAGTCATCCCACATAACATTTGAGGAGAAGGACATATTGGTGTTGGCGTTGGGGGAGCACAAAGCACACCACCACTAGGTGGCTGGTAGCAGGGATCAGTAGGTAGGCAACAGGCCGTTATTAGTCCGTCTGCAGATGGACAACATTTCGAGAGAGAAGTATTATTTGTACATTGACCAGCACAGGGATCAGTTGGAGTAGGCGTCGGCGTTGCTGCTCCACAACAATTTGTATATGGCGGACCACCACAACAACCTTGTGTAGTTGAACAAACAAATGCCGTGCTTGAACTACAAGAATTGCAGCATACCGTATTATTTGAAAGTTCTGTTCCATTACATGCAGGCACACATACATTACTTACACAAACGGCACAGCCTGCAGGTGCACTACAATCTGCAGTAGTCATGCATGGTGTTGGGGTTGATGATGGACAAGGTTGACACATTCCAGGACTTCCTACACACACTAAACATCCAGGAACTAGCAGATCCTCACAATCACTATTACTACTGCATGCATCCCCATTTACAGCTGCATCAGTTCTATAATTTAAATTTATAAGCACAGAGGAAAACACCATAACTAATATCACCAAATAACTTATTGCTCTTTTCATTTTTTTCTCCTGGAATTAAAAACCTGTAACTGGAAGAATTATACCTCACAGCATTCAAATCTAACCTTAATTTTTTCTAATAATAATGACCTTTTACCCCCCCCCCGAAATTTTTAAACGGGTTATTTGATTGATGGGGTTAGCCCTGAAAGGATTTAAGATTTTCATTTATAATCCTCCAGGATATTATCAATTGAAATTGCTTTTGCTTGATGGTCAGCTATCAAATTATTTAAAACTCTAGAAATATGTTCATATTCTTTGGTTGTTATTTCTTTCTCTTTAAGTTTGTTGATTCTATATTCATATTTTTCCAACAGATGCCAGTTTGATTCCAGTAAAACCTGATATTGAAAAAGATAATGTTTTGCTGAATTAGATAAGCCCTCCTTCATAGATAAAGCTAATTCAATTGATTTAGAAACAAATTTAAAACTTTGTTTTACTTTTTTAAGTTTTAATTCAAGATTTTTTAGTTTGTCGTTCAACAGCTTTGTCTAGAATTCTCAACCCTTCTTTTAATAACCTATTATTTCTTTGTTCACCTTTAATTGCATCCAGAGTCCACTCCATAATTTTTATATCTTTTTCTGTCAATGGTTTTTCATCTTGCAAAGCCTTTAAAACAACAAGCTTTTGTTTTGGTTTTAGTAATTTCACATTATTAACAATTTCTGAAAGTTTATTTTTCTTTTGACTTTTCATACTTATTATTTTCTCACATCATTCTAATTTAGGTTTAAAGATTAAATAGAAATAACCTTTAATTGCACAAAAATGGTTTGATTCCTAATAAAAATCTATAACCAAGAGTCACCTTACATATTTAGATTAAACAATCCGTTGGAATGGGAATCAGATTAATGTCATTGACATAAACTGCTTTTCTAATATTTTTCTAATTCTTTTGGCTGCCTTCCCATCACCATATGGATTTTTCACGTGAGTCATTTTTCTGTACGCTTTTTTGTCGGTTAATAATTTTGAGGCTTCTTTAAATATTTTCTCCGGATTTATTCCCACAAGCTTTGCTGAACCAGCTTTTATTCCTTCAGGACGTTCTGTATTTGTACGTAAAACTAAAACTGGTTTTCCAAGCGTAGGAGCTTCTTCCTGTACCCCGCCAGAATCTGACATAATTAAATAACTGTTTTTCATAGCATATATAAATGGAACATAGCCTGGCGGCTCTATAAGAAAAACTCTTTTGTGGTTTTTTAGTATTGGCTTTATAACATTTCTAACCTTTGGATTTAAGTGAAGCGGTAAAAGAACTGCTGTGTCCGGGAAATTATTTAATATCTTTATAAGTGTTTTTGCAATTGCCCTGTGCGAACTTCCGAAGTTTTCCCTTCTGTGCATGGTAACCAGAATTACCCTATATTTTTTAAAATTAGGCAGAGATGCAATTAATTGCTTTTCTATCTTCAGATTTTTAGCTGTATATAAAAGCGCATCTATAACTGTGTTTCCAGTTAGAAAAATATTTGATTTTATATTTTCTTTTTTTAAATTCTGTACTGCATTTTCAGTCGGCGCAAAATGAACAGAAGCCAGATGTGAAACTAGTCTGCGTGACATCTCTTCAGGAAACGGGTTATAAATGTCATTTGTTCTTAAGCCTGCCTCTACATGAGCCACAGGTATTTTTAAATAAAATGCAGCAATGCTGGCTGCCATGACAGTAGCAGTGTCACCCTCTACCATGACAAGATGAGGTTTGATTTTTTCAAAAACTTTATAAGTAGCCTCAATAACTTTTGCAGTAAGACCTGGCAAAGTCTGATTAATCTTCATTAGCTTTAAATTAAAATCTTCTTTAATTCCAAACCAACGGAGCATCTGATCTACCATCTCTCTATGCTGTCCGGTATTAATTAATATAGGTTTGAGAATTTTTGATTTTTTAAGCTCTAAATAAACAGGTGCTAGTTTTATAACTTCAGGGCGTGTTCCTACAATGATGGCAATTTTTTTCATGGGGTCATCGTCATTGCGAGGGCTGAAAGCCCGAAGCAATCTCCAAAGCGTTAGTGAGATTGCTTCGTCGCTAACGCTCCTCGCAATGACGTATCCAGCTTATTTTCTAACTGTTTTATCTTTTCTTCCAACTCTTTAACTTGCCCTTCTAATTTCTCGTGTTTTCTTGGCATTCTTCTTAATGCTTTTTCGTTTTTAAGATATTCCATATATGGCATTGCCGGAAATCCCATATAAACACTGTTTCCTGGAATATTGCCATGAACTCCAGCTTTTGCTAGAAAAATTACATCACTGCCAATATTTATATTATCGGCAAAACCAACCTGACCTCCCGCTATTATTCTGTCTCCAGTTTTAACACTGCCTGCAAATCCAACCTGACCTACTATAAGACAATCTTTTCCTATTTTACAGTTATGTGCAATCTGAACCAGATTATCTATTTTTGTGCCAGCTCCAATTACTGTAGAACCAATGGTCCCTGAATCAATACAGGTATTTGCACCTATTTCCACATCATCTTCTATGATTACACTGCCTATAGATGGAATCTTATGCTGAACCTGACGACCAAGATTAAAATTAAAATTACCTTTTTTAGCTTTTTCAAGATTACTTTCTTCTTCAGTTACATAGCTGTATCCATCAGAGCCTACAACCACTCCAGAATGCAAAATGATTCTATTTCCCATTTTCGTATAATCTGCAATTGAACAATTAGGATAAATAATACCGTTATCTCCGATTTCTACATTTGAACCGATATAAACATTCGGGTAAATAATTACATTTTCACCTACCTTAGAATCCTGTCCTATAAAAACATTTGCTCCAATGGCTGAGTTTTTACCAATTTTAGCTCTTAAATCTACTACTGCTGTCGGATCAATTCCACAGGCAGGAAAAAATCTTTTTCTTTCAAAAAGCTGCAGTAAACTTTTAAGTACAAGCCTGGCTCTCTTTACAAATATAACTGGGCAATTCAGGGAAGAAGTTTCTCCCTTTAGTGCATCAGGCAAAATTAATGCTTTTGCTTTAATTTTATTTAGAGATTTAAAATATTTTTGCTCTATGATAACAGCAATATCATTTTCAGTAGATGTTTCGGGCGAAACAGCAATACTTTCAATGGTTATTGATTTATCTTTTTCTTCTTTTACCTGAATTTCACCGTCTATTGCTTTTGCAATATCAGACAATGACAATGTTCGCAACATCATTCCTTTTTCTCAGCAATAGGAGGCTTTTTCTTCAGAGCTTCAGAAACAGCATCTGTAATATCTGTGCCGCCTACAAGAACTGCCCTTTTATCAAACACCACATCAAGCCCCTTTTCAGATGCAGTTTTTTTAATAGCAGCAAGGATTTCATCCTCTATTTTTACTGAGAGCGATTCAATAAGTGTTTTAGTCTCTTGTGCCTTAGCATCAATTTTTACCTGCAGTTCTTTTTTCTTTGTCAGTTTTTCTGCTTCAGATTTTTTCTGTTTTTCAAATTCAGCATATATTTTTTCTGTTTCAGTAATGGCATTTCTTAATTCATCCTGAGCATCAGAGATTTTCTTCGTGGCATCCTGGGCCCCTGGATACTGATCAAAAAGCTTTTCTCCGTCCACTACACCGATCTTTGAAGAGCCGGTCTGTGCATATGCAGGCCAAAAACTTAAAAACATTATTAGAACTGGTACTATTATCCTTGTCATTTTTAATATCTCCTTAACTCCGTATGCCATTAATCATACCTGAAAACAGGTACCGTGTGTTAGACAAAAAGTAGAGACGCACTATGGAACGTCTCTACTAAATCAAGTGATGTACATCACGTAAAATAATATAAATCTATTACAATTCATAACCTGGAGTTAAATGTTTTATTCTAATTTTCAATTGGGGGAAATACGGTGGTTAGCATATTTTATTACTTAAAATGGAATCAAAAGAAATGGACAAAGATCTTACCAGGCAAATTGCAGAATCTAAACTCCAGAAATCTATTAAAGATGCTAACCGCCATCATGACAACTGGTCGCTTCACAGTCAGCAAAAAGCCACTGAAATAATTCTTAATGCAAAAATTGAATTTAATAATAACCTTGCAGAAATCGGGGATATAAGCATGGAGGAAGCTTTTCAACGAAATGCAGAATTACAGTATCAACTTAGAATCAATAAAAACCAAAGTCTAAGAATGGGCAACGCTCCTGCTACAACTGTCATGGCTGACTTATATGATGCTCAGATGGAATATCTTGAGAATATAAAAAAAATAAATGAACTGAGAGATACTGAAACAACTAATTCAGATGACTGGAGATTAGCCCTTATTCAACAATACATGGATATAGAAAATTTAAATCCCTGCACAAACGATAAAAGTCAAAATAAAGAAACAGATGAAGTTAGAAAATTCTAAAACCGTTCTCCAAGTCCAAAATTAAATCTTCCAAGTATATTTCTATTATTCCAGAGAGGTTTAATCCATGGTATACCGTAGTCAATTCTTATTGCACCAAGCATTGGAATGTTTGCTCTTACTCCAAGACCTGTTGAGAAGGCTGTATTTAAGCGGTTATAGAGCCTATTTACACTTTGATTTCCTCCTACATATCCAAAATCACTGAAGAATGCCAGCTTTAAATTCTGACCAATTGGAGTGTTTTTAAATCCTGGAATGGTATCCAGAAGTGGTGTTCTGTATTCAATACTAGTCAGTAAACTTCTTGCCCCTATTCCTAAGTCTGAAAATGTTCTATAACCTCTTACTCCATAAAATCCGCCTGCCTTGAACTGGTTATACATGGGAATATCACCAATTACACTTGAGGCTCCCTGAATATTAAATGCCAGAGTATCTTTTTTACCGATAGGAATATATCTTCTTAAATCTATGCCTAGCTTTGTAAAGCTGCTATTGCCAATGCCAACTGCCTGCCCCACGCTTAATCTGTTATTCCAGCCGGACTTAGGATCCATTGGATTGTCTCTGGTATCAAATGCAATTGATGGACTGAAATTAATATAATTACCTCCTGTCAATTGATCTTTTCGGATTTCTTTTGCCAGCTCACCTGCTGCATGTTTTTTTATAGCTTCATCATGTCCACTTAACGACTGTCCTGGCTTAAATGCTGTCTTTTCAGTTATGTCATCTAAATATTTTGCATTATCGACATCTAATAATTGTTCAGCGAGGAAATCAGTAGCAGATGAATTAAACTCTCTTATGGTTACGCTTTCACCGTTTAAATCTAGCCCTGCAAATAGATTCATTCCTAAAGGTCGGCTAAAAGATGTACCTATGGAAAAATTTCTTTCCTGCGCCAGATCTACCAGATAACTATTAAAGGTATATCCATGGGTAAAAAATGTAGCAGAGTTTTTAGTACCTAGAAAATTGGGGTCTGTATATTTTACTTCTGCCTGAATAGTTTTTTTGTCTGCAAGATAATTTTGGTTTACAAGTGAATTAAATGTATTAGCTAAAACTCCTGTGCCAACCTGCGTATTTAATGAAATTGATTTGCCTTCTCCAAAGAGATTATTATTACTAAAACCTACATTTGCATAAACACCATTTAAAGTGTTTACCCCTCCGCCAAATCCAAATGATGTGGTTCTTTTTTCATCTACTTCTACAGTAAGCTCATATTTATCAGGGTTTTGAGCAGATGGTTTTATGTTTCTTTTAATATCGTTAAAAAGTCCGGTCCCTTGTAAAGCCCGAAAATCCTGTACAAGAAGGATTTCATTATATGGTTCATCTGGTGAAAGGTTTGGAATAAATCTGCGAATATATTTTTCTTTAGTCTTTGAATTACCAGTTATATTTATCTTTTCAATAATTCCTTCGTTTAATTTTACAATTAATGTACCATCCGGATCTAATGCAATATCAGTAATCCTAGCTAAAACGTATCCTTTTTCTTGGTAAAGTTTTTCAATGGTATCCAGTGTTTCTGAAATCTTTTTTATGCTTTCTGGTTTTCCAATTAAATCCTGAACCACTAATAATAAATCTTCTGTGTGTAAAATTTCATTTCCAAGAATCTGGACTTTCGCAATTGGATTATTTTCTTCAATTCTTATTTTTAAAAGAACTCCGTTATCTGTCTGTTCAGGACTTGCCTGGATGCTATCTCTGACAAAATATCCAAGATTATCAAGGGCTTCAAGATCACTTAGTACTTTATCTTTATCAAACTTTGAACCGACCTTAGAATCAATAGTACTTAAAATATGCTCCTCTGGAATAAGCCTGTTACCCTCGACAAGGATTTCTTTTATGGTAGTTGCCTTATCAAAATCAATTTCATCGCTATCTGGTTTATGTTTTTCTTTATTAAAAAAAGAACCTATATTTGAAAATCCGGATTGGGCATAAGCTGGAAAGTTAAGGCTATTTATAACTAACAGGACTAAAACAAATAAAGAAAGCAGGGCTTTAAAATTATTATTTTTATAGATTCTTTTCATCTTAAATAGAGTGCTTTCCCTATTTTGTAGGGTTTTATGTTTACTAAACCTAAAATTTTAACATATTAGTATGACGGGAATCCATTTCTAGTGAGCCCACAAAGACCTTATTTAATATACAATATGCTTCAAAATACACTAAAATAAACATGATTTAAGTCTAAAACCAGGCAAATATAGCTTTGTGTATAACGAATTTCCGACATATTTTGTTACTTACAAATAATTCATACTAACAGTTTAGGAAGATCTACTCAATAGCATTAAAACAAAATACCTTTTCAACATTATGGTTTCCGGTTAGAATGTTAAAGCTTGAAATTTAATATAATTATTTGAGCAAAATTTCGAGCAAAATACTTATAGATTAATTAGAAAGAAATAAACAAGGAGTCAAGTAAAATGGCAAGGCAAAAGTTTGAAAGAACAAAACCAAACGTAAATATTGGAACCATAGGTCACGTAGACCATGGTAAGACTACCTTAACCGCAGCAATCACAATGGCACTGGCTGCTGAAGGTGGAGCACAAGCAAAAAAATATGATGAAATTGACTCTGCTCCAGAAGAAAAAGCAAGAGGTATTACTATAAACACTGCTCACGTTGAATATGAAACAAAAAGCCGTCACTATGCACACGTGGACTGCCCAGGACATGCTGACTATGTAAAAAACATGATTACAGGAGCAGCACAGATGGACGGAGCTATTTTAGTTATTTCTGCAGCTGATGGACCTATGCCACAAACCAGAGAGCATATTCTGCTTGCCCGTCAGGTAGGAGTTCCACACATTGTGGTTTTCTTAAATAAAGTAGACATGGTAGATGATCAAGAATTAGTTGAACTTGTAGAAGTTGAAACCAGAGAACTCCTTACTAAATATGGTTTTAAGGGAACTGAAATCCCAATTGTCAAAGGCTCAGCATTAAAAGCTATGGAAGTCCTAATGAAAAATCCCACCACTAAAAAAGGTGAAAACAAAGATGTAGATTGCATACATGAACTCATGGATGTAATTGATAAGAGCATTCCAACACCACAAAGAGATGTAGACAAACCATTCCTCATGGCAGTTGAAGATGTCTTCTCAATTACAGGTCGTGGCACAGTTGCAACAGGACGTGTTGAAAGAGGTAAGCTCAAAGCTCAGGAAGAAATTGAAATTATTGGCATTAAAGATACCACTAAAACCATAGCTACCGGACTTGAAATGTTTAGAAAAACACTGGATGAAATTCAAGCAGGCGATAATGCCGGTGTACTTCTTAGAGGCATAGATAAAGATGGTATTGAACGTGGTCAAGTTTTAGCAAAGCCAGGTTCAATTAAACCTCACACTAAATTTAATGCCGAGGTTTATGTTCTTACAAAAGAAGAAGGTGGAAGACATACTCCGTTTTTCCCTGGATACAGACCTCAGTTTTATGTAAGAACCACTGACGTTACCGGATCAGTTAAACTTCCCGAAGGAGTTGAAATGGTAATGCCTGGAGATAATATTGCAATGGAAGTAGAACTCATACAGCCAGTTGCTATTGAGGAAGGAATGAGATTTGCAATCCGTGAAGGCGGAAAAACTGTCGGTGCCGGCGTTGTAAGTAAAATACTCTCCTAGTGTGTAAGGGCAAACCAGTGTGTTTGCCCAAAAGAAAAAAATGGCAAAAGCACAAACCCAACAACTGAAAAATCGAATCAGAATCAGACTGAAAGGTTATGATCACAGAACGTTAGATGCTTCATGTGATCAGATTGTTGACTCTGCTTCAAGAACAGGAGCTACCATCACAGGTCCAATTTACCTGCCCACTGACAGACACATATACTGTGTTAATCGCTCGCCACACGTCGACAAAAAATCACGAGAACACTTTGAAATTAGGGTTCATAAAAGATTAATTGATATAGAAAATCCGACTAATGAAACCACTGATGCATTAACCAGATTAGATTTGCCTGCAGGAGTAGATATAGAGTTAAAACTATGACAATACCAGCCAGAACAAGACCAGAAATTCTAGGGAAAAAACTCGGCATGACTCAGATTTTTAATGCTGATGGTGATGCTATTCCAGTAACTGTAATTGAGCTTGGTGAAAATATAGTCACTGATATTAAAACACCAGTTAAAAACGGCTATGCTGCTATTCAGCTAGGCACAAACATTAAAAAAGAAAAACATCTGAATAAGCCAAAAATGGGAAACTTAAAAAAGAAAAACTTACCGATGTTTGGATATTTAAAAGAATACAGGGTAAAACCTGAAGAATTAGATGCTCATAAAATTGGTGAACAGATTGATCTATCAAAAATATTAACTCCTAAAGAACTAGTAGATGTAACTGGAATGTCCATTGGAAAAGGTTTTCAGGGAATGGTAAAGCTTTATAATAAACAAAGAGGTCCTAAATCCCATGGTTCAAAATCATATAGACAGCCAGGTTCTATTGGAGCACATACATATCCAGGAAGAGTATTACCAGGAAAGAAAATGCCATCCAGGATGGGAAATGAAAAAGTTACTGCTAGAAATTTAAAAGTCATTGAGTTCAATAAAGAAAAAAATGTGGTTTTAGTAAAAGGTGCAGTACCAGGCGTTGAAGGTGGAATGTTAACTATCAGACCATCTATTAAGAAGTGGAATGTTTAATAGTTTAAATCCACAGCGCAGTAATTATATAATCCAGAATTACTACTAAAGCAAAATTTATTACTACCGATAATCTGGTCGAGCTACCAACAGCTTTAGAGCCGCCTTTAGTTAAAATTCCACAGGTATAACTGATAGCAGTTACAATAATTCCAAACACAGAAGCTTTAACCAGCCCAAGCATAATGTCATTTATTTCTATTGAATTATAAATAGAAGAAATGTAGAGAGTCTGTGAGATATGGATTAAAAGATTTGAAATAAAAAAATTAACAATGAGCCCAAAAAACATGCATATTGAAATTATGACAGGAAAACCAATAAACCCGGCAAGAAGCATTGGGAAAAGAATATAAGAAGAAGGACTTACTTTAGCTAATTTCATAGCATCAAGCTGCTCAGTAATTTTCATGGAGCCAATCTCTGCTGTCTTACCTGAACAAAACTGTGTGACTATTGCAAGAGTTGCCATTACAGGAACACCTTCACGTATTAATCCCAGCGCAATAAGCCCTCCCAGATAACTAGTACCTCCATGACTTGCAATGGCTGGAGCCGTGTGAATTGATGAAACAATGGAGCTAGCTCCAACTGTAAGAGCAGATATTGGAATGCAGGTCCATGTTATTTTTCTAAGATTCTCAAGAAAATTATCAACGTATATTTTTCTATCTATAAAAGCTGATTTTACTGCTTCAGAAACACTTAAAGAAAAAGTTGCAATAAAATTATTTATTGAATTTAGTATCAAACTAAAACGCTCTGCAATAACTGTTTCTACAGGAAATCGCATGTTCTTATCACAAAGGTTTCTTTGCACCAAAACTTAATATGCTTCTGGTCTGATAACGATGCGTCTGAGCATAAGTAATTATCTGATTTCTGGTATCAATTGCAACACCTACCAGAATTATTAATGAAGTGCTTCCAAGTCCACCTAAAGTAGCCACCTGGCAAAGATTTTCAGCATGTATAGGCAAAACTGCAACCAGACCAATAGCAACAGCACCTATAAAAATTAACCTGTTTACTATTAAATCCAGATACTCACTGGTAGGTTTCCCTGGTTTAACTCCCTGAATAGCTGAACCATTTTTCTTTAGATTTTCTGCAATTTCCTTAGGATTTAAAATGATTGAAGCATAAAAATATGAAAATAAAATAATCAGAAGAAAATATATCATTGAATGTTGCCAGTGTCCGCTTCTAAAAAGAAATTCAATTTGCAAGGCAAACCAACTGCCAAAATCACTAAAAATATAATTTTCTCCAATCTTTACCTGAGAAAGAGCAAAACTTAACTGAGCAAGACCTGGTGTATTAGTAAAAATGTCTCTTAAGGTAATTGAAATAGATTTGTTTTGTAATCCTGCAAATGCAAGAAGCTGAAGCGGTAAAAACATTAAAGAACTCGCAAAAATAATAGGCAAAACACCTGCCGGATTAATTTTAAACGGCATGTAGTGATCAGGGGCTGCAGTAACTCTGCCACCTGCGGCTTGACGTCTGGCACCTAGTACTAGAATCTTCCTCGCACCTTCCTGAATAAAAATAATTAGCACAATTAATATACAAAAAACCATGAGCAGTGTGGCAACACCCCATGCTGGTGCTGAACCAGTATTTAAGGCTGTTACTGTATCTTTAATCATAATTGGCATCCTTGAAGCAATACCTATGAAGATCAGCATTGATGCACCATTGCCAATGCCGCGTTCAGTTATAACTTCACCAAGCCACATTACAAAAACACTTGAACACGTAAGAACTACAATGGTATTTAAATAAAATACTGGTGTCCCAGCATATGCAACGCCGGCTACATCTAGAAATCGTGCAAGTGCAAGGGACTGGATCATGGCAAGAACCAATGTAGTATTTCTTGTGATTTGTTGAAATTGTTTTCTGCCCTGATCTCCTTGTTCTTTTTGTAAATTTTTTAGTGCTGGAATGACTTCTGTCATTAGCTGCATAATGATAGAGCTGGTTATATAAGGTCCAATCCCAAGTGCAAAAATTGACAGGGCACTTAAAGCACCACCAGCAAATAAATCTACAAGACCAAGTAAACCGCTTGTAAGTACATTTGAACTTTTTAAGACATCATGATTTACACCTATTAAGGGAATATGAACTCCCAGTCTGTATATAGCTAACATAGAAACAGTAAAGAGAATCTTTTTCATAAGACCAGCAGACTTTAACATTTCTCCAAATGTTGAAATGTCTGCTTCTTTGCCTTGTTTTCTAGCTTGAACTGACATATTGTTTAATTAGAGCTGAGAGCTGAAAATAATTATACCTATTCATTATACTAATGACTTAGTATTTGTAATAAGTTCACATTTACCACCGGCAGCTTCAATTTTTTCTTTTGCTGATTTTGAAAAATAGTTAGCTTTAACAGAAACTGCAAACTTGATATCACCATCACCTAATACCCTTACGCCATCATTTAATTTATCAATAATTCCTTTATCTAAAAGAATCTGAGGTGTAATTTCTTTACATTTAGAAAGAACTTCTAAATCTGAAAGATTAACGATAGTCCAGTTTCTTTGGTTTGGAACTTCATTGGTCTGAAATTTCGGCAGCCTTCTGTAGAGAGGAGTTTGTCCCCCTTCAAAACCAGCTCTGGCACCTTTTCCAGACCTTTGACCCTGACCATTATTTCCACGGCAACATGTTTTGCCATGACCTGAAGCTCTTCCACGTCCTAAGTTCTTACTTTTTCTTCGTGAGCCTTTTGCTGGTTTTAATTCTGTCAATTTCATAATTACCTCTTTTACTCTTTTAGCTGGCTTTAATCATCTCTGTAATAGTTAAACCTCTTAGTTTTGCAACTTCCCCAAACTTTCTAAGACCTTTTAATCCTGATATGGTTGCTCTTGCAACATTAAGCGGTGATCTGGAACCTAATGACTTCGAAAGAATATCACCAACTCCACCAAGTTCAAGTACTGTTCTGGCTGCACCGCCAGCTTTAATTCCAGTACCTTCACCGGCTGGTTTTAATAGTACTCTTGCAGCTCCTGCTCTTCCAATAATTTGATGAGGAATGGTTGAATTTAAAAGAGGTACGATTACAAGATTTTTCTTTGCATCCACAACACCTTTCTGAATGGCACTGATAACTTCAAGTGCTTTTCCAACCCCAACTCCTACTTGTCCTTTAGCATTACCTACAATAACAACTGCTCTAAAGCTAAGCTTTTTCCCGCCTTTAACAACTTTAGTTACTCTTCTGATTTGAACTACTTTTTCAATCCATTCAGAGGCTTCTTTCCCTTTTTCTGAAGACCTGTCTCTTTTCTTTCTTCTCTTTCTGGGATCAGTTTTTTTAGTAACCTTTTGTACTATTTCCTGTTCAGTTGCTTCTTCTATACCGGTTAATTCATCTTCTTCTTCCTCTGGTTCTGCTGCTTCAGCAACAACAGCTTCAGCAACAACAGCTTCAGCAACAACAGCTTCAGCTTCAACAGTTACCTCAGTGTCAGCTTTAACTTCTTCTGTTTTTGGCTGAGCTTCAGTTTGCTGTTCTTCTTTTTTTTCTTCTTCTTGATTTGAATTCATATTTTCTTTATCTTGCTCTGTCATATTGACTCCTTAAAAATTAAAATTCCAGTCCTGCGGATCTGGCACCATCAGCAAAAGCAAGGATTTTTCCATGATATTTATTTCCACCACGGTCAAATACAACTTTTTTATATCCTTTTTTTAATGCATCCTGTGCAACAATTTCACCGATTTTCTTAGCAGCATCTTTTGTCCAGGTTGTTTTAATCTCTTTTTTCAAAGCAGGCTGCAAAGTAGAACAAAAGACCAATGTTTTTGAATCAGTATCATCAATTAACTGAGCATAAATATGTTTGTTTGACTTATAGACTGAAAGACGTGGTCTCTCTTTAGTACCAACAACTTTATTTCTCATCCTTTGATGTCTTTTTCTTGTTCTTTCTTTTTTTGCAACTTTTGTAATCATAAACTACACCTACTTCTTAGCAGCAGATTTACCAACCTTCCTTCTGATTTTTTCATCGGAATATTTTATACCTTTTCCTTTATACGGCTCAGGTGCTCTTACTGATCTTATATATGCTGCAAGATCTCCAACTGTTTGTTTGCTTATACCTGTAACTGTTAGGTGAGTCTGATTCTTATCAATTTCAATTTTAGTTTCTTTATTAGGTGGTTCTACTTCTACCGGATGACTGTAACCCATCTGCAAAACAAGCTTAGTCCCCTGAAGTTGCGCTCTGTAACCTACACCGACAATATCTAGCTCTTTTTTAAAACCTTGAGTAACTCCAAGGATCATGTTCTGAATTAAAGTACGAGATGTTCCATGAAGGCTTTTAACTGGTTTTTCATCACTGTCTCGCTTTAAAATAATTTTTCCGTCTTGTTTTGAGATAGTAATTTCTTTTCTAAAAGAACTTTCTAATTCACCTTTTGGTCCTTTAACTTTAACAGTCTGACCAATAGGAGATTCAAGAATGGTTACTTCAACCTTATCTGGGATTTGTATTGGATTTTTTCCTATTCTTGACATATTCCTTTTCCCTACCAAACCTGGCAGAGTAATTCTCCTCCACAACCTTCTTTTCTTGCCTGACGATCTGTCATTAGTCCTTTGCTGGTACTAATTATTGAGATTCCAAGCCCACCATAAACACGTGGAGATTCTTGTGCTTTAACATATACACGTAATCCAGGTGATGAAACTTTTTTAATTCCACTTATCAATTTTTCCCCTCTTGGTCCATATTTTAAATTAATTTTTATATTCTTTCTTAACGGACTTGATTCAACAACTTCATAGGAATTAATATAGCCTTCTTTTTTTAATACTTCAGCAATGTTCGTTTTTAATTTAGAAGCAGGTATCTCTACTGTTTCATGAGTAGCTCTAACAGCATTTCTGATTCTTGTTAACATATCACTTATTGAGTCTGTATGCGACATTTAATTATTTCTCCCAATTACCAACTAGCTTTAACCACACCAGGCAATAATCCATTGTGTGCCATTTGTCTTAGACAAATCCTGCACAAACCAAAATCCCTATAATATGCCCTCGATCTTCCGCACTTTCTACATCTATTATGCAGTCCAATTTTAGGATATTTACCCTTAGCAGCTAAAATCCTTTTCTTTCTTTCTCTTTCAATCATGCAAAGTTTTGCCATTTTATTTTATTTCTCCTGATGTTTTTATGATTTTGTTTTTTATATTTCCTTTTGTTTTTTGGGCAGGTATAAAACCTGCCCCTACATCTTATAACAAGCGGGCGACGGGATTCGAACCCGCGACGTCAAGCTTGGGAAGCTTGCATTCTACCACTGAATTACACCCGCATTCCAGAGGATCAGAAATCAGAATACCTAATTCCTTACTTGCTTTCATCGAGTGTAATTTAATTTTGTTTTTCATACATCCTACTTTTTAAACGGCATTCCTAACTCAGAAAGCAAAGCCAGTGCTTCTTCATTGGTTTTTGCAGTGGTTACAAATGCAATATCCATACCTCTAACATTATCCACCTTCTCATAATGTATTTCAGGAAATACAATTTGTTCTTTTAATCCTAAATTGTAATTCCCTTTTCCATCAAAACTTTTCTTGGATACACCGCGAAAATCTCTAAGTCTTGGCAGAATGAAATTTACAAGCTTACTGAAAAAGTCATACATTCTTTGTCCCCGTAAAGTAACCATACATCCTACAGGACCACCTTGTCGGATTTTATAGGTAGCAATTGATTTCTTAGCTCTGGTAATAAGTGGTTTTTGTCCGGTAATCATTTTTAGATCATTAAGCCCTCCATCAAGAAACTTAGAGTCATTCATTGCTTCACCCATACCCATATTAACTACAACTTTTTCAAGTGCCGGGACTTGAAGGATATTTTCATAACTAAGCTTCTTCATCAGAGCTGGTCTTATTTCATCTTTATATTTATTTCTTAAATTAAATGCCATGATTTATCCCTTTACACTTTTACCTTTTTACCTTAATCAATCTGTTCTCCGCTTACTTTTGAAATCCTTACTTTCTTTCCGTCTTTCAAAAATTTATATCCGATTCTTGTTGGTTTTTTCTTTCCTGAGTCAAAATACATAACCTTTGAAGCAAATATTGGAGCTTCTTTTTCAATAATTTCACCAGGTCTTCCCATACCTTTGGCTTTTTGGTGTTTTTTAATAATATTTATCCCTTCAACAATAACTTTTCCTTCTTTTGGAAATGCTGCTATTATTTTTCCTGATTTGCCTTTTTCTGCACCTGAAATTACCATTACAGTATCGCCTCGTTTAATTTTTAATTTTGATTTAGGATTTGTAGCACCTTCTTTTACAAATGCACGCGAGACAATATAAAAACCATTTTTCTTTGGATGTCCTTTAATCGGAGCATTAGTAAAAATAATTCTTCGGGGTTTATTTTTATTAGGTATTTTTATGTAATTTTCACTCATTTTATAAAACCTCCGGGGCTAATGAAATTATTTTCATAAATTGTTTTTCACGCAATTCTCTGGCAACAGGACCAAATACACGTGTCCCTCTGGGATTGTTTTGTTTGTCAATTATTACCACTGCATTTTCATCAAATCTGATTTTACTTCCGTCATTTCTGCTCAATGTTTTCTTAGTTCTTACTACAACACAGGTAACAACTTCATGTTTTTTTACCGGCATATTTGGAATTGCATCTTTGACAACACCAATCAAGAGATCACCAATACCTGCATAGCGAGAATTCCCACCTTTTAACACACGTATGCATCTGACTGACTTAGCACCAGTATTGTCTGCAACTTCCACGTTAGATTCTTGTTGTATCATTTTTTAGTCAGCCCTTCTCACGATTTCTTTTAAAATCCATTTTTTAGTTTTACTTATTGGTCTGTGCTCTTCTATTGCAACCTTGTCACCAATTTTGCACTCATTTTTTTCATCATGTGCTTTAAAGTTTTTAGTTCTTACAACTGTTTTTTGATATTTAGGATGAGGTGCTCTGTTCTCAACAGCTACAACAATGGTTTTTTCCATTTTATTGCTGACGACATTCCCTCTTAATATTTTTTTAGGCATATTATTTACCTTCCTTCTTTTTTACTGCTTTAGGCTCAGTTTTCTTTTTTCTTTCTTTTTTTACTTTTACAGTAGATTTAGCAGCATTAGGATTTTCTTTTAGCTTTAAAGATTTCACTGTAAGCATTTTTGCGATTTCTTTTCTCTTTTTCTTTATAAGAGATGTGTCCTCGAGCTGTCTGGCAGCAAATTTCATTCGCAGATTGACCAGTTCTACTTGTGATTTTTTAACCTGTTCATCTATTTCAGGCGGGGTTAATTCTTTTATTTCAGTTAGATTTAACATTTTTATCCTTTAATATGATCTTCTTTTTCTATTATTCTGCATTTAATAGGAAGCTTATGAGATGCCAATTGGAGAGATTCTATAGCAATTTCCCTTGGAACTCCCGTCATTTCAAATAAGATCCGACCAGGTCTTACTACTGATACCCAAAATTCCGGATTTCCTTTACCTGAACCCATTCTTACTTCAGCAGGTTTTTTAGTTACAGGTTTATCAGGAAATACCATTATCCAGATTTTTCCACCACGCTTAATACTTCTTACCATTGCTTTTCTTGCTGCTTCAAGCTGCTTGGAAGAAACCCATGCTGGTTGAAGTGCCTGTAAACCATATTCACCGTAATGAAGTCTTACACCACGTGACTCTTTACCAGTCATTCTGCCACGCATTTGTTTTCTAAATTTTGATTGTCTTGGCTGTAGCATTAGTCGTACTCTCTCTCTTTTCTTTTTCTTCTTCTTTTACCTGCTAATTCTTCTTCAGTTAGATCTTCAGCTGAAACAGGTTTAATATTCCTTTGGACGAATTCTCCAGGAGCAACATTACCACGATAAATCCAGACTTTTACCCCAATAATTCCAAAGACAGTTTTTGCTGTAGCAAAACCATAATCAATATCAGCTCGTAAAGTATGCAAAGGAATAGCTCCATCCCTTAGCCACTCAGTTCTAGCAATATCATTTCCGCCAAGTCGACCAGATACCATAACCTTAACTCCTTTAGCACCGGCTCTCATTGCTCTTTGCATTGCTTGTTTCATTGCTTTTCTAAATGTAACTCTGCGTTCTAACTGCTGAGCAACAGCTTCACTGGTAAGTTGTGCATCAAGATCTGCCTTTGATACTTCAATTACATTAATCTGAACAATAACGTCTTTTCGGTTAATCATTTCAACAACTTGATTTTTTAAAGTTTCAAGTCCTTGTCCACCCTTACCAACAACTATTCCAGGTCTTACTGAATGAATGTTTACTTGGATTAATTGGGCTTTTCTCCAAATTTCAATTTTACTAATACCTGCATTAAAAAGTTTTCTTTTTATGTACTCACGAATAAGCCTGTCTTCAAGCACAAGATCAGCATAATATTTGGGCGGAGCATACCATTGAGAGTCCCATGTCAGAATGACTCCTAATCTAAAACCTTTTGGATGTGTTTTTTGACCCATTTTTTAATACTACTCCTTATCTTCCTTCTTATCTTTTTTCTTTTTAATTTCTTTAGTCTTAGCAGTTTCGTCTTTTTTAGCTTGCTTTAACGGTTTTGCTTTAGTCTTCTTTTCTTCTTTTTTTACATCTTTTACAGCTGCTTTTTCAGTATGTTTTCCTTCTTCAGGATGTTCATGGTCATGATCGTGTTTGTGATCGTGCTTATGGTCATGAACCTGGGTAGTTTTTGGAGCACGCTTATGTTCAGTCTTATGAGCATTGTCATTGTCAGCATATTTTTGTGCTGTTTTTTCATCATGATTAACTTCAATGGTTACATGACTAGTCCTTTTTAAGATAGGAAATCCTCTTCCTCGTGACACGGCTCTCCATCTTTTAAGCGTAGTTGACTGATCTACATATGCTTTTGTGACTTTCAGCTCATTTGGATTTAAGGAATTATTTTCTTTAGCATTTGAAACTGCAGATTTTAATACTTTTTCAATAACACGTGCTGCAGCATATGACATAAACTTTAAAACTGTTTGTGCACTATTAGCATCTTTTCCACGAATTACATCTATTACTCTTCTGAGTTTTCGCGGTGACATTCTAATATATTTTGCTATTGCTTTTGCCATGTTTGTTTTTGGTTTGCTCCTACTTTGGGCAGACACATAGGTCTGCCCTTACATTTATTTTTTAGCCTCTCCACCTTTTCCTGGTGCTGCCGCTGGTGCTGCTGTGGCCGCTACAGCATCTTTTTTAGCTACGCCAGAATGTGCTCTAAAAAATCTTGTGATTGAAAATTCTCCAAGCCTATGACCAATCATTTGTTCTGTAACATAAACTGGTACAAATTTCCTGCCATTGTGAACTGCAATGGTATGCCCAATCATCTCAGGAATAATCATTGATGCACGTTTCCAGGTTTTAACTACCTGTTTTTTCCCGTTTTTGTTCATCTCATTAATTTTATTCAATAATGATGGATGAACATATGGACCTTTTTTTAATGACCTTCCCATCTTATTTCTTTCTCCTTGCGACTATATACTTATCAGAAAGTTTTGGCTTTCTGGTTTTCTTACCCATTGCTGGTTTGCCCCATGGAGTTTTTGGCTGTCCACCAATAGGACTCCTGCCTTCTCCGCCACCATGTCCATGATCTACAGGATTCATAGCAGAGCCTCTAACTGTAGGTCTGATACCTAAATGACGTTTACGACCAGCTTTTCCTAAATTTACATTTAAATGATCTAAATTACCAAGCTGTCCTAACGTAGCCTTACAACCAATGGCTACTCTTCGCATCTCACCTGAAGGAAGTCTGACAGTAGCATAATCTCCTTCTTTTGCAAGAAGTTGTGCTGCTCCACCTGCAGTTCTTGCCATTTGACCACCTGCACCTGGTTTCAATTCAACATTATGGATAAATTCCCCAACAGTAATATTACGAAGTGGAAGCGTATTCCCAATTTTTTGTTCGACATTTGTGCCAGACATTACAAGGTCATTTGTTTTTAAACCGTTTGGGCTGAGTATATATCTTTTTTCTCCGTCATTATAGTGAAGAAGAGCTATTCTGCAATTTCTGTTTGGATCATATTCAATTGCTACTACTTTAGCTGGAACATTGTCTTTGTCTCTTTTGAAATCAATTAATCTGTAATGTTTTTTATGACCGCCGCCTTTGTGCCTAGTTGTTATTCTTCCAAGATTATTCCTGCCTGATTTTTTCCTGTAAGGCATTAATAATTTTTTTTCAGGTTTTGACTTAGTAATCTCACCAAAGTCTATAAAGCTCATGCCTCTTTGTCCGGGAGTTTGTGGTTTTAATTCTCTAATTGGCATTTCTTATTCCTTCATCCTAAATCTTATATAGTGTTAATCTATGAAACCTCTGGGAAATATTCAATTCTTGGACCTTCTATGGTTAAAACTGCTTTTTTTGAATCAATTGGTAATTTATATCCGGCTTTGGTCCTACGTCTATGACCTTTGATTTTTATTGTTTGTATACCTTTTATTTTTCTATCAGGAAAAATTACTTCAAATGCATTTTTAATAGCTGATTTTGATGCATCCTTAGCTACTTCAAAAGTATATTTATTAAACTGGCTAAGTGCAGTACTTTTTTCAGTAATAAGAGGCTTAATTATAATATCTGAGATGTTCTTAGCCATTTTTTTATGCTTTCTTGGCTTTTCCTTTCGCTAATTTTGAAAACCTCTTTTCTAATTCTGAAATAGCACTTTCAGTAATTACTATGGTGTTTGCTTTTAATACATCATAAACACCAACAAATTTTTGATCTTTTAATTCTACTTCGGGGACATTTCTTGATGTTCTTTTGACCTCAGCACAGTTAGGCTCACCCTCTTTACAAATAAATAGTAGTGGGGTTTTCATAATGCCTGCTGATTTTGCTTGTGCCAGGAAAGTTTTTGTTTTTCCATCCTTAATCTCAGGAAGCTTGTTTAAAATTACTATATTTTCTGATTTAGATGCTATTGCCTGAGCTAAAGCAAGATTTCTTGCTTTTTGAGGAATCTTAAATTTAAAAGAACGGGGTTTAGGACCAAAGGTAATTCCTCCACCAACCCATAAAGGAGATCTAATAGAACCTGCTCTGGCTCTTCCTGTTCCTTTTTGTTTCCAGGGTTTTTTACCACCTCCACGAACTTCTCCTTTTGTTTTAGTAGAAGCTGTGCCGGCTCGTTGATTTGATTGTTGTCTTAAAACTGATAAATGCAATAAATGAACATTAGGCGTTAAATTCGAAAATAAATCAGGAAGTTGTTGTATGCTTGCTTTAGACATTTTTTTAATGGGTTATAAATGTTTTTTGTTTTTGCGATCATATTTAAAGACGCAGAGGTTAATTCTAACGGTCTATGATATTTTGGTCAACAACTAATTTTTATTGTGTATGGAAATACATTTGCTTACAACTGCTATGATATTTTAAATAGGTAGAGACGCTATGAATAGCGTCTCTACATCAATAATTAAACTTGAACAATTTAAAGAAATTATAAAAAATTAGTTTCAATTGCTTTTAAAGAACTATGGAGTAAAAGTAAAAAGGATGCATGCATTATTTATTAATCCCGGTGGCATTGGAGATCAAATATTATTATTACCTGCTGTTAAATTATTAAAAGAGAATTATCCTGACTATCATATAGATCTTTTGTGCGAGCCAAGAAGCTCATGCATTGGTGAGCTGACAAATTTATATAGAAAAATTAAAGAATTTGATTTTAAAGATAAAAATCCTGAGATATTTAGTCTCAGAGAAATAATCCGCAGAAGAAGATATAAGTATGTAATTTCAACCGGCTCTTCTTACAAAGCAAATTTTGTAACTGCACTTGCTGATGCTGAAATTAAAATAGGTTTTAAAAAAGGATTTTTTAGCAAATTTCTTTTGACATATCCAGTAATTCTTAATAAAAACCAATACACATCTAATATGTTCAGTGATCTTCTAGAGCCAATTGTTTCAGATCTTTCCAAAAAAGTAGCAGGAAAAAATTTAATCCCAGAAATAAAATTAAAAATGAGTGCTGTTGAATGGGCACGAGAAACACTAAATCCCAGAATTAAAGAAAGATATTATGCTAAGAAAATCTTCATACATCCCGGTGTTAGTAAACTCAGTATTCAAAAAAATATTTTAAAAAGCTGGTCAAGCAAAAACTGGGCAACACTGATAGAAAAGCTTATTGAAAACCAGGACAATATGGTTATTCTTATCGGGGGAAAAGACGATCATGACACCATTGATGACATCCATAAAAAGTTATCGTTTTTTGCAAGACCAAAAAACTTTTTTGATTTGAGTTCTCTTGATCTAACAATTGAAAAATTGGGAGCACTTATTAGCTCATCTGATTTGCTTGTTTGTGTAGATTCTGCACCCATGCATATTGCTGTAGCGCTAGGAAAGAGACTTGTAGCTTTCTTTGGACCAACTAATCCTAAAAAACTGCTCCCAAATAATCCAAAATTCATTCCGGTTCACGTAAAAAATCTGGAGTGTAGACCATGTCTTTTTGATAATAGAAGTGAATCATGTTCAAGACCAGAATGCCTAAACGTAACTCCAGAAATGATGTTAAATACAATAAATATTCAACTTGGTTCTTTGAAAACTGTTTAATTAAGTTTTATAAGAAGGGAAAATTAATATTTTATTTTCTGTTTTTTCTCCTTGGGATGGTTTTACGCTCTTATTAAGATTATCTTTTTTAGGTTCACCTGAAAGTTGCTTTAGCCGAGTAAGTATTTTTGCCAGAAAGAACAATTGCCTGTCTTCCTTCTCTGATAAATATCTAAATCTTGATGAAAAATCTTTTTCAAGGAACAGAGAAAGTTCATTAATTATTTTGTCTAGCTTATTTTCTTTGTCATATCTCATTAATTTTTATTATATAATGATTTACTGAAAGATATTTATGAGAAAGAAATTTATTATTGGAAACTGGAAAATGAACTTAACTTTAGGTGAGGCTCAGGATCTGGTTTTTAAATTAAAAAACTTCATGAAAGGTAAGAATTCTACAGATGTGGCTGTTTGTCCGCCATACACTTATCTCTTAACCCTTTCAAATATCCTAAAAGACAGCAATATACTTATTGGTGCGCAAAACATGTTTCATAAAGAAGAAGGAGCCTTTACTGGTGAGATTTCTCCCGTAATGTTAAAAGACCTGAATGTAATTATGGTTATTTTAGGTCACAGTGAAAGAAGACAAATTTTTCATGAAACGGACCAGGATGTAAACTTAAAAATTAAGTGTGCATTAAAATTTGGGTTTATGCCTGTATTTTGCGTGGGTGAAGATTTTAATACTAGAGAAAAAGGCAAAGCAGAAGATTGGGTAAAGAATCAGATTCTTGAGGGAATTAAAGATTTAAAAGCAGAAGAAATCGAAAAGTTAATTATTGCTTATGAACCTATATGGGCAATTGGAACAGGAAAAATATGCAGCGGCGAAGATGCTAATAAAATAATAAAAATGATTAGGGAAACGATTAAATTAAAAAGTAACGATTCAATAGCTCAAAAAGTCCGAATTTTGTATGGAGGAAGCATTAAAGCAAGCAACTTCCAGGAACACATTAAATACCCGGATATTGACGGGGGTTTAGTAGGTGGAACGAGTCTTATATTTGAAGAGTTTTCAAAAGTTATAGATTTGGCATCGGCAAGTAACGTACATGCACTGCATCAAAGCCATCCTGTGTAAGTTCTTTTGCAAAAGAATATGCTTTTGATTTTGAACCAAGTCTTTCCATCTCAAATGTATAAATTCCATTATCAAGTTTTTTTATATCTATTTGTTTAAACTTAGGTAAGAGTTTAATTGCTTCATCTTTAGCTACAGACAGATTCCCATATTCACCAACAGTTACAACATAAGGCTTAGACATAGGGACATGCAGGAATTCGCTTATTGTACTGAATAGTTCAAATAATTTAGGATCCAATGTTTTAAGAAAAAAAGAATTTAATATAATGCTTGAAGAAATTAAAATAAAAACTGCCAAAGAAGAAATTAACTGAAGATTTGTTTTCTTTTTAATTTGATTCTTTTTAAATCTCAGCTTCTCAATAGGATTTTCAATTTCAATTTCAATCTTCTCATTTACAGTTACTGATTCTGAAGATGTTTCTACAGCTTCTTTATTTTTTGATTCGAATATATTTTTATTTTTTACTTCACTCACAATATTGTATTGTAATACAAAGTAATAACATAAAAGACGGAAAATCTATTTTATTTCACAAAAACCATGTGTATTTTTATCTGACTTTGACTTTGAAAACTCTTCATCTGCAGATGGTATTAAAGCTTCTTCAGTTAATTCAATATTTATTTCATCCCCAGCTCTAATATCAACCATATTCCCTCTCTGATAGGCAAAAAGAGAAAGCCCTGCAATTGCACCTACTACAGCCCCTATAGTACCTCCTGCAGCACTGCCTTCAGCAGCTAAGCCAGCACCAAAACCTGCAGCAATAGGAGCAATAATAGTCGATCCTGAGATTAATGCGTTTTTCTTAGTTAGCTTACCTTTTAAAAGTCCGCTTCTGGTAAGCACATTAGCTACTATCGGGATTTGCCTGCCGTCCGGAATTGAAACATTCTTAAACTCAATTCTTATACTTCCTGCTCGATGAAGTCTTCTGGCAAGATTTATTTCAGAGATGGTTCCATTTACAGTACTTCCTGCAGGAACTACATTATCACCATTTATAATTATATTTTCAGAGATTTTAGCTGTAATTTCGTCCCCAACCATGCTTGTTAATTCATCTACAGGAGTTTCAAATATAATTTTTAGTTTTGTGCCTCCAGGAATCTTACTGACATATCCTTTAAGTAAGGTAGGTTTATCAGTTTTTATCTCTTTTATCTCCGGGTCATTAGTGTCAGTGTCAATTTCATTAAAATCTTTTTCTTTTTCTATAACTGACTCATCTGGATTTTCAACTTGACTTTCAATATTTTGAGCAAAACAAAGATTATTTGTTATTAATATGAAGGCAAATAAGAAAATTAATTTGTTTTTTATTTTATTGTTGGGCATCTTTTCTATTTCCAATTTTACACTTTTTCCCCTTCTTTTAAACTTAACATTGCCAGATAACCAAATACAAATCCTGAAAAATAAAGAAGTAAGTATTTTACTTCACTGTCTCCCCAGAAATACTCAAATATACCCTCTATAAAAAAAGCAATGATAATTGAAATTAAACACGATGAATATTTACTTTTGCTTAAATTCCATAAAAGTACCCTTATAAAAGAATAAAACAAATAAAGATAGGAAATAAGACCTAAAATGCCATTTGTAACTAATATCTGCAAATAAACATTATGGGCATGGGTCCAGATTTTGAACGTAAAAAGATCTGAAGTTTCATGATAGATCTTAGGAAACGTGCCTGCACCAAACAGCATATTTTTTTTCCATAAAGCAATTGCAATACCCCACAACTTTAATCTCGAATTTGGCTTAATGTTTTTACCAGGAAAAAACACATTCCTGATTCTGTTTAAAACCGTATGGTTAAAAATTGCCGTTAATATTAATGATATTAATGTCAATCCAGAGATAAGAAAAATATTTTTTGTACTAACCTTATTTAAACAAAAATAAATAACTATAGCAATAGCAATTCCAAAAATAACCGCACGTTCTGAAGAATTTAAAACACAAAAAATAGTACAAGTTAATAAAAGTAAATAGAATAGTTTATTTTTTGATTCACTAAGCAAAGAAAGGAAAAAGAATACAAAAATAATTAACTGCCCTGCATATGAATACGGGTTTTTATGAAATCCTGAAATTCGATGGTGAATAGCCTGCCTGTCAAAAATATCCAAGTGAAAAAACTGTAATAATCCGTATATTACTGAAATTATCCCTGCAACTAATATCGCATTTTTTATATGGTTTGTATTTTGATCTTTCTTTAAAACATAAAACATCACCCAAGCAAAAACAAAATAATCCTGACAATATCGAAATAATGCATTAATTCCTTCGCTTAATCCTGAATTAACAAACTTAGTAAAAGTAAAAACAAATATATAAAGCATAAAAGCAGAGTTTAATGTCTGAAAAACCTCATTATCCAGATTTAACTTCTTTCGACCTGAAAGATAAAGTATTGCAAAAATCGAAGCACCTGAAAAAATTAAAATCCCTGTTAAAGTAATAGATGTAACCAGCGCAACAGGCAAGAGACAAATGAAAACCGATTCAAGAAATTCTAATGCATTAATTAAAGTTAATGGTGAAATCAAATCTTTACCTCTTGGCATTTCTATTTTAAAGCTATTAGAAATTTATAAAATTAACAAAGATAGAGTTGTTATAGAGTTAAACAAATCAATATTAAATAAAAATAATCTGGAGGAAATCAGATTAAGTGAAAATGATGAGCTTGAAATAGTTACTTTTGTAGGCGGAGGATAAAGACTTTCTGAAAAAGTAACCTCTACTTCATACTTCTACCAGTGACAAAGCTTTAAGAAGCTCAGCACAAAAAGCAGGCAAATCAGCAGGCGTTCTGGATGTAATTAAATTACCGTCAACAACTACTTCCTTATCCACCCATTTTGCACCAGCATTAATCAGATCAGTTCTGATACTTGCGTAGCTTGTAAGTCTTTTACCTTTTACTATATCTGCTTCAACAAGCATTGACCCTCCATGACAAATACATGCTATTGGCTTGCTTTTTGCATTTATATCCTCAACAAATTTCACCATTTTTTGATTCATCCTCATTTTATCCGGAGCCCAGCCACCAGGAATTACAAGACCTACATAATCTGCTGCTGAGACTTCATCAATTGATTTATTTGCTTTAATTTTTGTACCTTTTTTTCCAATAAATTCTTCAGATTTATTTGGACCAATAACATCCACGATAAAATTTTTATTTTCAAGCTTATCTTTTGGATCAGTTACTTCTGAATCCTGAAATAATTGATCAATGATAATTGCAACTTTTTGATTTTTTGACATGACTTTTACCTCCAATTGTTAAAATTCTATCGCAATATTACCAGGACTTACACAAATTTTGTTCAGCCACATTCGGGCAGATCGTCTCTACTCTTTATTCCATGGATTAAATATTGCAATTAAAATACCTAATCCTCCCATTGCTATAAATGCAGAAGGTGCAAGTAGAGGAGTAAATTCAGTTAGTATTTCAAAATTAAATGGTTTTCCATGAAATAAAAAATCAATGAATATAGGGTATCGCCATTTATTATGCAAGTATAATCCTGACATACCTACAAAAATTGAAAACAACATTAAAATCCAAAAAAAATAATAACTGATTTTATTAAAAGTTAAAAAAATCAATATCCCGATTAAACCTCCTGCTGTTCCAAATATTATGGGTAACCACATTATCTTCTTTTCACTTAAAAGTTCATAATGTTGCAAATAGACCTCAAACCCAAGCACAAGAAAGCCTATTGAAATAAAAAAAACCATTAGACGATTTAATCGTAAAAAATCATTCATATGCACTAATTGTACAATAGGAGGAATGAATACAAAACAAATAGAAGAGATTAATAAACAAACTGCTCAAATTACTGACGGGCCTTTTATTGTTTCTACAAATAAAGAACTTCTTGCTGATCTGGAAACGCCTGTTAGCGCATTTTATAAACTTTGTGAAAATAAACCATATTCATTTTTGCTCGAATCTGTAGAAGCAAATGAAAAGATAGGACGTTACTCAATAATTGGAACTGAACCTATTCTCATTTTTAAAAATCAAAACAATAAAACCCAGCTTCAAGATTTAGTTGAAAATAAAACTATTGATCTGGAAGACAATCCCTTTAATGCTCTTAAATCCATTCTTAAAAAGATCAAGGTGTCTGGCGATAAGGATTCCAGTTCTATCGGTTTTGTGGGTTATATAGGTTATGAAAATATAAGATGGATAGAACCAAAAACAAAGTTTTTACCGGCAAAAAACATACCCGATGTTTTATTAATTTTGCCCGGGAAATTAATAATTTTTGATCATATTCTTCATAAAGTAAATCTTATTGCAGTAAATCTTACAAATGATAAAAAAATAACTGAAAAAAAACTCGCAGAAACAAAGGATAAGCTAAAAGAACTCCTGAATGAATTTAATAAGACAAAAAACATCAAAACCCTTTCATTAAATTACAATAACAACATACATATTTCATATTCAAGTAATTATAAAAAAGATGAATATTTAAATATTATTAAAAAAGCAAAGGAGTACATAAAAAAAGGTGACATTTTCCAAGTGGTTCCTTCCCAAAAACTTACCCTTAAAGGAAACTATGATGGTCTTTTACTATACAGAGCTTTAAGAAGCATTAATCCTTCTCCTTATATGTTTTATTTAAATCTTAAAGACTTTCAATTAGCAGGTTCTTCACCTGAAGTAATGGTGAAATCAGAAAAAGTTGGAGATGAAAAGTTTGCATATCTTAGACCTATAGCCGGAACTTATCCTCGCGGAAAAAACGAAAAAGAAGATTTAGAATACATTTCAAAATTATCAAACGATCCTAAAGAAAGAGCTGAACATTTAATGTTAGTTGATCTTGCCAGGAATGATTTGGGCAGAGTATGTGAAAGCGGAACTATTCAAGTCCCGGAACTTATGGTTATTGAAAAATACTCACATGTTTTACATATGGTTAGTCTTGTAAAAGGAACTTTAAAAAAAGATAAGACTGCTATAGATCTTTTATGTGCATCATTTCCTGCCGGCACATTAAGCGGTGCGCCAAAAGTCAGAGCACTGGAAATTATCAGAGAATTAGAAAATGAACAAAGAGGTCCTTATGGGGGCTGTACTGGTTTTTTTGGTTTAAATGACACGATTAATACCTGCATGACAATAAGAACCTTTGTTATTTATAAAGATCACATTGAAATACAAGCAGGTGGTGGTATTGTAGCTGACTCAGATCCTGAAAATGAGTTTCAGGAAACACTTAGAAAAGGTGCTGCATTATTAAATGCAGTTAGTCTTTTACAGTAATTTGATTTATGCTGCTTAACGTTTTTCTTACAAATAATTTTCTGTGCAGTGGTGTTATCCCATGTTTTTTTATAGCGTTTCTATGGGATAAAGTACCATAGCCAGAGTTTGTCAACCAGTCAAATTTATTATAGGTTTCGCTTTTAGATATTTTCTCCATTAAAAGATCCCTGTACACTTTGGCAATAATTGATGCACTTGCAATTAAGGCAGATTTAGCATCACCATCAATAATAGATACCTGTTTAGAATTAATAAAAGGATTAAATTTATTACCATCGATCAGCAAGAATGTCTTGAGATTTTCCCTACTTAGGTTTAAGAGTAGATTCTCATATGCTCTTTTCATTGCAAGAAAAGTAGCATTTAAAATATTTAGTTTTTCAATTTCTAAAACACTGGCATAACCAAGCGCAAACTCACCAAATCTTATTAGAAACTTATAGATTTCTTCCCGTGCTTCTTTTGTTAATTTTTTTGAATCATCAATTTCAAGGAGTAGCTTTTTATCAGATTTTTTGTTGATTTTATTTGTTTCTTTTTTCCACGTAAAAGCACAAGCAATTACAGGCCCTGCTAGCGATCCCCTGCCAACCTCATCAATGCCGATTAAACAATAATTTTTATACTCATTTGCAAGAGATACATCAAATTCAATTAGTTTGTTTTTTTTCATGGAAATCAAATTACTATAAAGAAACACTGCTTCAAACAATTAATGAAGAAAAATACTGGAAATACAACTACTTGTAAAGTGAAATTCTTTACATTCAGGAAATATCAAAGTAATTCATGTGTTATTATCATCAAGACAGTGAGGCAGTGAAAAAGTATAGTAAATTAGTAAATTAAAGGTGCATTATTGAGTAGTTTAAATCCAGCAGATTTATTTAAATTCTTCCAATCAAATGGAAACAGAATAGCTTTTTTCGATTCATTGAAATCTGAGATTAAGCCAATTGCACAAGAATTAAACCTTCAAAAAGTAGATAGTATTTTTAAACTAATCTACAGACTGTTGGTTTATTCAGCCTTTGGATTTTTTGTTAAAGTACTTCTAAAAGTTTTAAAGTTCTAGATTTTATTTGTTTTACAATAGTCACGACAAAAATCATCTAAAACGCCTAGACAAATTAGAGATTCAGAGATTAAAAGATACTTATTCTGTTTCTATGTTAAAATCAAATACTGCTTTTAACCGTTTCAGGGATTCACAAATGCATCTAAAAATTAAAGAGATTATTTCAAATAATTTAAAAAAAGACATTCCAAATGTTCGTGTAGGTGACACAGTAAAAGTTACTGTAAGAATTAAAGAAGGCGCCAAGGAAAGAAGCCAAAACTACGAAGGCGTCATAATAAAAATCAAAGGTTCTAGCATAAATAAAACTTTTACGGTAAGAAGAATTTTCCAGGGTATAGGAGTTGAAAGAGTTTTCTTCTTACATTCACCGAAAATAGAAAAAATAACTGTCCTTAGGTCAGGCAAATCAAGAAGAGCTAAACTATACTATCTAAGAGAACGAGTCGGAAAATCTACTAAACTTAAAGAAATAATATCATCATCTCAGGGAGTTGGCTCCTTCCCTAAAGAAGTTATTCCTGAAGAAGGCAAGCTTGTTGAAATTACCTAATCAAAAAATGAGGCTGAAAAGTAAAATAAAAACTAATATAATCTTCAGTCTTTTGCTTATATTATTATTACCGATACATTCACTAAAATCTATTTCACAAACAAAAGAAACCCATATAAAAACAGAGGAAACAAAAATTATTAAAAAAGAAGTGATGAAACCAAAAATTGAAATTGAAAATGAATCACTGGCAAAAGATGATAAAAAAACCTCTGATACCATTTTAATCCAAACTGATAAAGGTCCAATAAAAATTAAACTTTTCAGAAAAGAAACACCTATTACTACTGATAATTTTATCGATCTTGTAAAAAAAGGATTTTATAACGGTACTGTTTATCATAGAGTAGTGCCAAATTTTGTAATCCAAGGAGGAGATCCTCTTGGAGATGGAACAGGAAATTATATAGATCAGGAAAAAGGCGAGCCCAGATTTATAAAGCTTGAGAGAACTCCAGATTTAAAATTTGACCGTGCAGGAAGGGTAGGAATGGCAAGAACAGCTAATCCAAACAGTGCAAGCTGTCAGTTTTTTATAGCTTTACAAGCATTACCATCTCTAGACCCCGGTGGAGTTGATCCATATGGTTACGCAATTTTTGGTCAGGTTAGTGATGATACACTTGAAACAGTTAAAAAGATAGTAAATGATTCTAAACCTGCATATCCAGGAAGTGACAGACCAGCAAATCCTGTTAAAATGCAATTAGTCACACTTGAATAACTTGAATAATAAATTGTTATTACCTAGCTAATGTAACACTTTCAAATAAACAACTTATAAGGTAGATTTTATCCGATTCATTCGGTAAAATCTGAAGAACATGAAAAGAAGCCATTCTAAATGCATTTTGCAAAGCCTGACAAGCGAAGAATGAGCAAGGAAGGCGGTAAATAAATTGCTTGAAACACTCCCAAATACAAAAAAATCTCAGGAACTCTTTAAAAGAGCATGTGAATTAATTCCAGGCGGAGTAAATTCCCCGGTAAGAGCTTTTAAATCAGTAGGTCTTGACCCTCTTTTTATTTCAAAAGCAAAAGGATCATATATATGGGATGCAGATCAAAACAAATATATTGATTTTGTTAATTCCTGGGGTGCTTTAATACACGGACATTTGCCGCCTGAAGTAGTAGATGCAATTGAAAAAGCATTATTAAAAGGAATAAGCTTTGGTGCTTGCCATGAAAATGAGATAGAACTAGCAGAAATAGTTACAAAGAATTTCCCGAGCATAGAAAAAGTTCGTTTTGTAAATTCAGGTACTGAAGCTGTAATGACTGCCATCAGATTAACCAGAGCTTATACCAAAAGAAATAAAATAATAAAATTTGCAGGCTGTTATCACGGTCATTCAGATTCTGTTTTAAGCATGAGCGGTTCAGGACTTGCAGCTCTAGGTCTTTCTACTTCTCCTGGAGTTACAAAAAACACAGCCAGTGAAACAATAACATTACCCTATAATGATTTCAATTCCCTGGAAATCACTTTAAGTAAATATCCTAAAGAAATTGCCGGGATCATAATTGAACCTATAGTAGGCAATGCAGGTGTTTTATTACCAAAAAATAATTTTTTAAAGCTTGTAAGAGAAGTATCTAAAAAACATAAATGCTTGCTCATTTTTGATGAGGTAATAACTGGATTCAGGCTTTCTCAGGGCGGTGCACAGTTTTTATTTAATATTACTCCAGACTTAACTGTACTTGGAAAAATAATTGGCGGAGGAATGCCAATAGGTGCTATAGGCGGTAAAAAAGAAATTATGGACCTGCTTGCACCAATTGGTCCTGTTTATCAGGCTGGTACTTCGTCCGGAAATCCAATTTCAGTCTCATGCGGCATTGCCACTTTAAAACTGTTAAATGAAGAGACCTATAAATATTTGGAAGAAATAACATCCATGCTTTGTGAAGGTATAAAAAAAATCAACTCTGAGAAAAACATTAAACTTCAAATTAATTCAATTGGCTCCATGTTCACTGTCTTTTTTACTGAAAATGAAGTATATGATTATAATTCAGCAAAAAATTCAAATACAAAGAGATATGCAGATTTTTTCCAAAAAATGCTTTCTAAAGGCATATATCTGGCACCAAGTCAGTTTGAAGCTAATTTTTTATCTACAGCACATAAGGAAGATGACATAAAAAAGACATTAGAAGCCTATAAGCAAATTTCAGATAACAAATAGGACTGAGATAGGCAAGTAGGCAAGATGTAATTATTTAGGAACTTAGTTAACTACTTCTTCCGTCTATGAATAATGTTTTATACAAAAGATAATTTTCATCAAATGAGCACAGAACTTTTTGAATCAATTACAAAATATCTCACAAGTTTAAGTCTTGACGGTGATACTTTAAGAGCTTACACAATAGATCTTCACAGATTTGAAAGAACACTGGGAAATATTGCCGTAGAAACCATAACAAAAGAACATTTAAAAGACTATCTTGATAATTTAAAATCAAAACACGGACAAAGAGTTTCTTTAGCAACTCAAAACAGACATTATGCATCTCTGCACAGATTTTTTGAATGGTGCCTACAGGAAAAGCTTATAAATGACAATCCAATGGAAAACCTTCCAAGAAGAAGACCAAACAAAGACAACGGAGAAGTAATGCCAGGCACAGTAATAAGATCCTTAAAAAAAGAACAAGTTGAAAAACTCTTAAGAAATGCACAGACAACCAGAGAGAAATTATTATTTACACTTCTGTATACAAGTGGAATCAGGATAAGTGAAGCACTGGATTTAAATATTCAGGACATTCATGATGGGACCATTCATATTAATCACGGTAAAGGCAATCAACCCAGACAGGCATATTTAAGTAAGCAAACTGAAAAACTTTTAATCCAATGCCTTGAGGAAAGAGGAAACCCTACAAGCGGTCCATTATTTGTAACAACCCACGGTCAAAGACTATCTTATGCAAGAGCCCGACAACTATTTATGGATGCAGCCCGAAATATAATAAATACTGACGGCACAATGATAACAATTCACCAATTAAGACATACCTTCTGTACAGAACGTGCAGGACATATAGATTCTTTTGTACTACAAAGATTAGCCGGACATAATGACATACGAACTACCTTAAGATATGCAAAAGTCAGTGATGACGTTGCTAAAGAAGCATTTAATAATTTTGACGAATGGCAGGATTATAAAAAGAAGATGCCAGTAGAGCCATCAGACAGATTTAAACCGCTTAAGTTGAATTAAGTTATTAAACAAATACTGGTTCTCGCATTTTATTTATCTCTTCTGTAACCCGTTCAACACTTTTTGTATTTTTCTCCAGCCATTCTTTTCCCATAAAATGTCTTCTGGTCGAAAAGAATGCAGCTGTAAATCCGGTAGCTAGTTCATGATAGAGTTTCTGAGATTTACCTAGAAAGCTGTTATCAGATGGGAGGAATTCTATTAGTGGAAGAGCAATGTTTAGGGTGTTGGCACATGCGCCTAAACCGAATAAGAATTTACCGTTTTGAGATTTATTTTCTTTTCTATAAAGCATGCAACTTCGCCAAATTTTGCTGCAAGTGGTCTTTTATGAATATCTTCTCCTAAATCATCATCTTCTTTTCTGGAATAAATACTATACTGAAAGAAATTTCTAAAACCATATGATATTGACTGTATAAATCCAAAGAACTTATTTAAAAATGATGCTTCATCTGTACAGGCTTTTATACATCCACAGGTAGTACCGATTAGTCCAGAGGCTATACTAAATGCGCCTGTAGTTTTATTTGCTTTTGCCCATTGTGGATTATCGCCCCATTTATAAGTTGCAGGGCTAACTCTATTCATAAGTTAGCCATTCCCAAAAGCTAATTTATACAAACCAAGGTTTTGTAGGTGAAAAAGTTAAGAAAATAATCTTCAATGTAAAAAAATATTCACAAAACCAGGTATTTATATTGCTTTTGGGGGCATGCATCGTTAAAGTAAATACAGTAATTACCTGTGATCTGATTAAGAGACTTTAATAAAAAAATGATTATTCCAAGAGATAAAGCAGTTCAAGCTACATCACTAAGAGCTCAAGTTGATGCTGATATGGTTTTAGTTATACAGTTATTAAAATCGGATCAGGAAATCAAGCCTGGACAACTAAATTCTCTCGATCAAAAAGGAGTTACTAAACACGGAAGAGCAGCATGGGCAGCTAGACTTGAGGAAAATTTAGAATACTCACAGCTTGAACAACATTGGTGAAGTTATTATTTTGATAATAGAAATGTTACAGGAAAACCTATTTAGAATTCATATGTTGTAGTAAAAGTATTATTAAATTTCCATAGATTAGCTTTACTTTTTAAAATACTAGAAATCAACTCATTTCTATAAGCCCGGCAGGATCAGGCTCTTCATTTAATTTATTTAAAACCAAGAGTGAAGCATATACTGCCAGAATTATTTCAAGTCTCAACGGTCCGGAAGAAACTATAGCAAGTTCTTCATCAATATCAGTAGCCTTATAAATTTCATCAGTTAATAATACGTTTAAATCAGCAAGTTTAGGCTGATGTTCAAGTAAAAACATTATCTCGCCAATGGCACATTCAAGATCATTTACAATTCCATTGTTTTCATTTCTGGTTTGAATATCAAAGGTAAACTCATTATTTGACTTAAGCAAGAATTTAAGAAGAAATCTGCCTCTTATTCTGGACAAATAATAAACTTCACATGAAGCAATAATACCTTCATCAGCTCCTTCTCCTTTTTTCTTTTTCCACTCGCTTAAAAAATCATAATTATCTTTTATTTGTGGAAGAGGAAGCGGATAATAAAGTAAAAGTAATGGCAAAACCAAAGGGTAATCATTATAATTCAAGAGCGGGACAAATCCAGCTATAGTCTTACTTAGTAAATTACTGTCTCCAAAAATCTGTTCCTGGACATATTTAAGTCTCTGCATTAGAAAATTATTTAATAATTTTGGATTCATTTCAATATTATCTTTTGCAAAAAGTCTCAGACATTCAGGGAACTCATTAGGCAGAGCAAGAATTTGATGTAAATATTTAATTTTAGAAGGTTCTAAATTTATAAGATTATTTAATTCCTCTGGAATAGGTGGTGCAATTTTATTTTCTGTCTGACCATCATCATTTGAACCCTCTTCACTAGAAGATCCTAATTTTTTAAAGTTTGCAAGATTAACAAGCAATTCGGTTTGCTGTATCCCGGACTGCTCTATAGCAGAAAAAATATGAGATAAAATTAACAAGTATTTTTTTCTGGCTAACTGTTTTAGGTTTTGATTGTCTTTTCCCCGGCTATCTCCATCAAATCCTTCATAGTTCTGTCTTTGAAAACCTTTTATGCCTTCTAAAGTAGTTGCCAATTGCTTTTCACCTGATTCAAGGTCAGTAAAACTTTTATTGTTATGTTCTGCTATCCAGGATTTTAATGACATATTAGAGATGCCTGCATATGCCGGCAAATCTGATGGTCCTTTAAAAGCTGCTTGTGATGGTGTGGATGGGACCTGAGTATTTATAGTATTTTTAACTTCCTGATTTAAATTTGTCTGAGGAATATTCGTAGAATTTAAGGCAGCTTGATTTACCGCAGGATTATTTAAAACAGATGCATTTAAGGGAATGTTTGAATTGGTGTTAACAAGGCTTTGAACAGGTTTGTTTTGTTGTAAATTATTAACAGATTGCTCAGTACTTTTTTCAACACTTACTTTATTTAATTGCTCTTTTACCTGTTTGCCCAGATTTTTAATTGCTGAGAAGATATTAAACGATAAATTGTTACCAAATCCAGTCATATTATTAACTAAAACCTTCAGCTGAAAGCATCTGGCGTACTTTTTCAATAGCATCCTGAATCATATGTGAAACACGTGAAGGTGTTACACCAAGCCAACTTGCAATATCATTTCCTTTTTTTCCCTCATAAAATCTTAATTCAATTACCCTCTTATGTTTTGGGGGAAGTTTATCAATAGCACGTTTTACTGCTGCTTTTAACTCCATTAACTCAAGTTTTGCCAGCTCATCAGTTGTCATTTGTTCAGCAGTAGCAGTTTCCCTGCTAAAGTCTTCCAGATATAGAATAGTTTCAAAAACTCTTTCTTTTGCATCTTCTTCATTCATATTCTGGTCATCATCTTCACTTTTAATTTCACGGGGATAAGATTCCTGACCTTCATCAAGTGATTTATCCTTATTTTGTGTTTGTTTTACTCCATACCAGTTATATTTTGAACGAAGCTCATCTTTAATAGCCCACTTAACGGCTTGTGCAATATAGCTGGAATTATAATTTTTTTTATTTTTTGCTACTTCATAAAGCAGCTTATTTACTGTAATCAAACCAATGTTTATTAATTCGCTGTATTCTGCAAGATATGAGGGAATAGATTTATATTCTTTTTTTACCACCATTTCAATAATCGGCATAAATGTTTTCAAGGTGGCTTCACTGGTACCTGTATCAGGACCAATAAAAAGATCTTTATTAGAAGTAGGCGGCTTTTCTTTTTCCAGCGGAATCGCACTTAATTCTTCGCTTATCTTCTTTTTACTTTGCTGTTCGCTTGCTTTCATTTTTGGCCTTTTTTGTTCCACTGGTATGTAGTTAAATAGTTAAATGTTCAATTTTTTATTTAACTTCCTTAGTTATTCTTTAATCACTAATAATACTTTATTCCACTCCTGACTAATATATCTAAAATTCTTAGCTAATTTATGATAAGAATTGGTTAAGTATAAATATTACCTGAATTGTTCTTTCCCACGTAACTGATAAACAAAAATAAGCACTTCTGCAACTGCTCTATAAAGTTCAGGTGGTATATCCTGGTTAACCCTGACTAATCTGAATAATGCTCTGGCAAGAGGAATATTTTCAATGATCGGGATTCCATATTCCTGAGCAATTTCTATTATCTGCTGTGCAATAAGCTCTGTTCCTTTAGCAAGTACTTTTGGTGCAGTACTCATTTGCGGATCATATTTTAGTGCCATGGCAATATGATCAGGATTTTTAACCACAAAATCTGCTTCTTTTACCTGTGTCATCATCTGCCCATAAGCAACTTGTTGTTGCCTCTGGCGCCTCATGGATTTTATAAGAGGATCTCCTTCAGTTTGTTTAAATTCATCTTTAAGTTCTTTAAATGTCATTTTTTGATCATTCATAAATTTCCAGCGCTGAAAGAGATAGTCAAGAATCGCTATTACCAGAAGGAAAATAATACTTTTTACAGTAAAATCATAAAAAACTTTTCCAAGAATTGCAATGCTTCCAAATCTGTTATTTGCTTCTATAAGACCTAGTAAATCAGACATGTTTTTCTGTAAACTGATATATGCAATATATCCAAGTACAGATACCTTAAACACAGATTTAATAAGTTCAAATAAAGAACGTACATTAAAAATTATTTTTTTGAATCCTTCAAAAGGATTTAATTTCTCAAGGGAGAACTTCATTGTTTCAGTGGTAAATATTGGACCGACCTGAAAAAACTCAACGACTATTGCAGTAACCAACAATGCTAAAAGCAACGGCAAAATTATAACCACCAAACAATACCAGCTGTGAAAATAAATATATCCACCGCCAATTGCAGAAAATGATTTTTGTGGAATCTGACTCCAGAGTGAATTAAATAACTGTACAAAATTCTGCCAGATAAATCCGGAGGAATAATAAATCATAAAAAAACCAACAATAAAGGTCAAAAGCTGGCTTAAATCTTTGCTTTTAAATACTTGACCTTTTTTATGTGCTTCTTTTAATTTATGCGGCGTAGCATCAAACTGCTTATCACCGGAGTCTTGTTCAGCCATAAGTTCCTTTTATATAGCTCCAGACAAGCTGGAGCTTCTCTCAATCAATTTTTCCGTTTGATCGGACTTGCCGAATGAATCGGATGAATCCTATAATTGCCAAACGTTATATTAGTTAGTATCATCACAGAATGTTATGCTCTTATTAATTAATTACGACTGCTTTTATGAAAAGTACGTTTCTGTTTTAATAAGCTCTTAATGATTTACTGAAAAAAGCTTATCTAATAAAATTCTACCCATTTATTGATAATTACTCAGGGGTATTCCTATTTTACATCTGACTTAACCCAGTCTTAGTTGTAATCCATAAACTGTGTCCTTATAAGGAGAGGGTCCTTAGCGGACATTACTTATTTACAAATGGCTTTTGTTTTAAACATAATAAATCCAAATGCACGTTTTGGCTTGGCCGATCCAGCGATGTTGGCCCAGCTTAGGAAGTCTGATGAGACTAAAAATGAAGAAGCAAGAAAAGCTGAAGAAAAAAGAGAAGAAAGCACAGACGAAAGTTCTCAGGATAAACAACAAGTAGCAAAAAAACCAGCTCCTTCTCTTACACAGGCACAAATTGTTGCTCAAAAAAACAGATTGACAGCAATTAAATTCAATCAACAAGCTCATGAAGAACTTGAAAGAAGTTATAAACCCTTAAATGAGTTACTTCAGGAAGCTATAAAAGCAAATTTAATTCCTCAACAAACAGTAGCTGATATTCAAAGAGCTGATAAAGCACAATTTAATCAAGGACTAACTAATTTTGCAGCTAGTGAGGTTTATAAATTATATGATGATCCAAAATTTAAATCAAAGTTTAAATTCGGACAGGATGTATTTAATGCTGCTAAATTAGTTATCGGCGTGATTAAGGAAAAAGGGGATTTTAAGCTTGATTATATTGATGCTAATGCAGAAGGCAGCAGAGAAGCTTTTGATGTATTTAAAGATGAAGAAAAATCAAAACAACTTGCTCTATTGCTTCAGTATGCAACTGATCATTTTATGGATGAAACCAGCAAGCTGCTTAGCAGCCCGCTTAAAAAAGATCAGGCAAATGCACAAGCAGCATTAGATATAGCTAAAGCAGTACTTCAAGCAGAAAACAGAATTAGAGCTCAGATGCTTTATACTCAAAGTCTTGGAGTAAAAAATATTAGTCATATAACTACTGCTTAAGTTCATTAGAAATTAAAATATACTGATCTAAAGTAAGATTTTCAGGGCGCAGATTTTCATTGATATTAAGTTTACTGATGATTTTATTTACTTGTTCTTTACTGTCGAGAAACTTGCATAAAGAATTACTTATCTTTTTTCTTCTTTGTTGAAAAGCAGTTCTGATTATATTTTTTACAAGTTTAGGATTTTCGATTTTTTTCAGATTTTCCCTTACTTTCAGCTCGATAAATGCTGAGTCGACTTTTGGAGAAGGCAAAAATGCTTTAGAAGGTACATGGAAAAGAATTGAAGGCTTGGAAAAATATTGAACAAGAATTGAAAGTGGACTGTAGTTTTTCGTACCAGTCTCAGCCACAAGCCTAAGAGCAACTTCTTTCTGAATCATAAGGTGTATGCTTTTAATTTTTTTCAGATGCTCTCTAGGTTTATCAATCTCCCCAAAAAGCTTGAGCAAAATATCAGATGTAATATTATAGGGTATATTTCCAATAACCCTGAACGGCTTATCAATCAACTCATCAATATCTATCTTTAAAATGCTTGCCTTAATGATTTGAACATTTTTAATTTTATTTTGAGTTAGATTATTCCTTAATTTAAGAGCTATGTTATTTTCAAGTTCAACAGCAAATATTTTTTTTACTCTTTTAGCAAGTTCACATGTAAGAATTCCTGTACCTGCACCAATTTCAAGAACAACATCATCCGGAGTTAAATTAATACTATCTATTATTTTATTTAAATAAAAACTGTTAGTTAAAAGATGCTGCCCAAACGATTTTTTCATTGCAATAATCTGTCCAATTCACCTTTTTCTTCAAGAGCATGGATATCATCGCATCCGCCTATGTGTTTGTCATTAATAAAAATTTGAGGCACTGTTCTTCTAGCATTAGCTCTCACTGCCATTTTTTCTCTGGCTATCTCATCGCCGTCTATCCTGTAACGGTTATATTTAATTCCTTTTTTATCTAATAACTGAATTGCCCTTTGACAATATGGACAATGATCCCATGTGTAGATTTCAACTGTTGGTTTTATTTTTTCTTTCCGTATCTTTTCTGAAATCTATCTACTCTTCCTTCAGAATCTAATATCTTTTGTGTGCCTGTGTAATACGGATGGCAGCTACTGCAAATTTCTACCCTAATAGCAGGTTTTGTGGAACCAATCTCTATTTCATTTCCACATATGCAGGTAGCAATTACTTTATGATATTCAGGATGTATTTCTTTTTTCATAACTTTCTTTGGGTTTAGAAGAACATAATATCTAATTGTTTGAAATACTTCAAGTGATACAATACGCCTCTACAAAATACTCAATTTAACAATTTAACACTTTAACACTGCACTACTTCAGGCTCATTTATCATTCTATCTATTTCTTCCAGTAATGTATCTAACAATTTTTCTTCAGGTAATACTTTAAATACTTTACCTTTTTTATAGATAACTCCCTTACCATTTCCACCGGCAATACCTATGTCTGCTGCTTTTGATTCACCAGGTCCATTTACTACACAGCCCATAACTGCAACTGTTATTGGTTTTTTAATATTTTTTAATTTTTCTTCAATGGTTTTAGCCATCTCTTCAAAACCATTTAATTCCATTCTTCCACAACTTGGACAGCTTACAAGATTTAAACCTTCCAGCTTTAGTCCAAGAGATTTTAAGATTCCTTTTGCAACTTCAATTTCATTACATGGATCACCTGTTAAAGAAACCCTAATTGTGTCCCCAATGCCTTCAGCTAAAAGTGTACCTATGCCAACTGAAGATTTAATGGTTCCTCCTTTTGGTGTCCCAGCTTCTGTAACACCCAGATGTAATGGGTACTCAACCTTAGTAGACATTAAGCGATATGCTTCAAGCATAACCGGCACATCAGATGCTTTTAAAGATATTTTAATTAAATCAAAATCTAAATCTTCAAGAATTTTTACATGTTCAAGTGCACTGGCTACCATAGCTTCATGAACCCTGTCAGCTCCATAAATTGCTCCCCATTTCGCATCCAGAGAACCAGCATTTACTCCTATTCGTATCGGGATTTTTCTTTCTTTTGCTGCATTTACTACTTCAATTACCCTGCTTCGTTCTCCAATATTTCCAGGATTTAATCTAAGAGCATCAACGCCTTGTTTTATTGCCTCAAGTGCAAGCCGCCAGTCAAAATGAATATCTGAAATTAAAGGAATAGGAGAGCGTTTTTTTATTTCACTGAGCTTTGATGCTGCTTCCTTGTCAGGTACTGCTACCCGTACAATTTCACAACCGGCTTCTTTAAGTTCATTTATTTGTCTAACTGTAGATTCTACATCCCGGGTATCAGTAGTAGTCATTGACTGAATTACAACAGGAGCTCCGCCACCAATAAGCACTGAACCAACATACAATTTTTTTGATTTTCTTCTTTTATATGTAGGGTTTGATACAAGGTATGACATGATGTTCATTATATCGTGTAGGGTCATGCCGCGGCATGACCCTACAATTATGGTTTTAACGTTTTCAGGTAAGCAATTCTGTCTTTTGCATCTTTAACATAGGAACCTGTAGGAGCATTTTGTAAATATTTCTGATAATTTTCAATGGCAGATTTATTATTTTTCATTTCCTCATAAATTACACCAAGAAAAAAGGATGCGTCTGCTTGTCCTTTTGGATCCAGCTGAACAGCTTTCATATATGATTTTATTGCTTCGTCTAATTGTTTATTTGCTTGATATGCTGTGCCAAGATTAAAATAAGTCTGAGCATCATTTGGAACCAGCTCTAAAGCCATAGAATAATCAACTATTGCACCAGCAATGTCATTTGAAGTTTGTTTGTTAATTGCTGATTGTATTAGAGGCTCTGCAATTTCAACATTGACCAGCTTTAATACATTTTCGTAAGTTGCATTTCCTTTATCCAGCTCAAGTGCTTTTTTATACTGAAGCTGAGCATTATTTAAATCTTTGGCTGCCTGATATGCTGTACCAAGATTATAATAAACAGCTGAATCATCTGGATTAATTGAAATAGCTGCAAGATATGTGGTAATAGCTTCTTGATAATTAGTTGAATTTTGTAGTTCTATTGCACGTGCTGAAAGATCCTGGAATTTTTTACTGGTGACTTGTTTACTTAAAATTTCAAGAGCTGATTTTACTTTTTGATTAGAAGAATCTATTGCTAAGGCTTTATTATAAGCTTTCTCAGCATGTGGAAAATCTCCTTTTGCCTGAAAGGCAGTACCAATATTGTAATGAAGAGTTACATCATTAAAATTTATTTCAAGAGCTTTTACGTATTGATCTATGGCTTCATCATATTTACCATCGTTTTGAAACTTTAGCGCCTGCTCTGAGAACTGAGAGGCCCTAGCTTTTATTTTGTCCTGCTCAAGGGATTTTAGTCCTTTAAGTGCAATTTCATTCTCAGGATCCAGCTTTAGTGCCTGATTAAACTCTTCTTCTGCATTTACAAAATCTTTTTTTAACTGAAGTGCTTGTGCAAGGCCTATATGATTTTCAGTTACAAGCGGAGCAAGCCTTACAGCTTCATTCCAGCCTCTAACATTAGCAGTAAGTGCATCCTGGGAAGAAGGCTCAAGCTCAACTGCTTTTCTATAATGTTCAATTGCACTTACAATATCTTTTAGAGCTAACAAACCATCTGCAACTTTTATATGTGCTTTAGCTGAATCTTTAATAGAAAGTGCTTTCTTATAAGTATCAATTGCATTATTTATGTCATTTGTTCTTTGTCCATCTCTTAAGTAAAGTATGTAATAAATATCTCCCAGATTAATTAATATATTTGGATCTGGTTCTTTAGAAAGTTTTAGTGCTTTTTTATATTCAATCAGAGCAAATTCAAATTTTGCGTCTGCTCTTAATTTATCTCCAAGCTGCATCCTGGCTAATGAGTCGCTTGCCTTTACTCCTTTTTGTCTTAAAAGTGCATCCAGATTTGCATCAGCAGTTTCATTTTCAGGGTCAAGATAAATCGCTGTTCGGAATTCTTTTAAAGCATTTTCATGATCAGTTCTTTCTGCAAGAAATTTGCCGTAATTATTATGAGCAATACTAATATTTTGTTTTACTACGGTATTATTTGGCTCAATAGACAATGCCTCATTAAATAGCTGAATTGCACCTTCATAATCTTTTTTCTTATGCAGCTCTATTCCTTGGTTTACCAACTTTACAACTTCCTGATTTGGGATATAGCCTTCATTTTGAGCAAAAGAAGCAGAGAAGCAGAGAGACAGAGAAGCAAAGATAAAACTTACCAGAGAAAATAAAAATGTTTTTTTACATATCATCATTTACTATTTTAAAGCATATAGCTAATATAATCATGTTATGGGACTTCTATATGATTTGATTTTTGGTGTTTTTGTTTTAACTGCTCTGGCTGCAACCCTAGGGAACTATTTAGACAGAAGATTTCATACAAGTCCTTTATTAGCAATAACACTTGGGATACTTGCAATAATTTTTGGACTGGCACGCTTGGTTATTAAATCAAATGAAATATATAAAAATACATCGAAAAAATAATGAAAGATATTAATAGTCTTAAATCGCTACTGAATAAAGTTTCTTTTATTCAACTTGTGACAGTTACAGCTTTATGTTTTATATACTTATTTTTTAGTCCAAATTCCAGCATTCTTTCAGGTTTTATAATAAGCGGAATCATATCAGTGCTTTACTCCCAATTATTAAAAGTTAGCTCAACAAATACATTACTTTTATTCTTTGGTTTCCCTATCAGATTAATTATTCTTATACCTCCTGCTGCAATACTGGTTCACAAATTTCATTCAAATCTGATAGCATTGTTTATCGGTTTTGTATTATGCCAGCTTATTTATATTTTACTCGTTTGGCAACATACAAAAAAAATTAAAGTTGAGGGATAAATGTCATCATCACTTGGAGTTCATGTTACAAGCCAAATACTAGGTCAGAAGGTACATATGGATACGCTTGTTTATTCATGGGCAATTATGGGCTCTATCCTTTTAATCAGCTTTTTACTTACAAGAAATTTAAAAATTGAAGGGTATTCAGTTAAACAATCCATCCTGGAAACAATATGGGGATTAATTAATGGACTTACCTCTACACAAATACCTGGAAATAAAGGAAAGAATTTTATTCCTTTAATAGGTGGAATATTTATTTTTACTCTTTTTGCTTATTGGCTAGGACTAATGCCATGGAAAGTAGGAGAAGCATTCACCTGGTGGCCACAGCTTGACAACGGTAATCATTGGGAAGGTTCATCTCCAGCAGCAGACCTAAATGTAACTGCAGGAATGGCATTAATTTCATTAATTACTTATATAATTGCTGGAATAAAAAGTGGTGGTATTGGATATGTTTTAAATTATTTTAAACCCCTGGGTTTTGTAGAATGGCTTGATTTGCTTGTCAGACCACTAACTCTTGCTCTCCGGCTCTTTGCAAACACAATAGCAGGTGAAATCTTAGTTATGTCTATTTTAGGATTAGTTGCAGTTATTTTACCAGTCTTTGCAGTTGCATTTGAACTATTTATAGGTTTAATACAAGCACTTGTATTCTCATTATTAACTACGGTATACATTGGTACTGCTGTTGCTCATTCAGAGCATGCAGAAGAACATTAAAATTACTTTTTTCCTATTTCTAAAAAACATCTGCTTCTATGATGCTTATTGTCTGTGATGTCATATAGTTCTGGTATCTCTTTTTTACACTTTTCAAATACAAACGGACAGCGGGGATGAAATGCACATCCCAAGGGAATTGAATTTATACTTGGTGGTTGTCCAAATATAGGATTAAGCAGTTTTTTATTTTCATCAGGAAGAGAATTTAATAGCCCTATTGTATAGGGATGCTTAGGATTTGTAAAAATATCTTTCGTTAATCCATGCTCAACAATTTTTCCAAGATACATTACATAAACCCGATCGCAAATTTCAGAAACCTGAGCAAGATCATGAGTAATTAATAAAATTGCTTTCTTTTGCTTTTTTAAATTTTTCATAATTTCAAGGATTTGTAATTGTATGGTTACATCAAGAGCAGTGGTAGGTTCATCTGCAATTAGTACATCTGGCTGACCTACAAGTGCCATTGCAATTAATGCTCTTTGTTTCATTCCTCCTGAAAATTGATGTGGATAATCATTAATTCTGCTGGAAGGATTCGGAATATTCATCATTTCAAGTGAAGATTTAGCTGAAAGCAAAGCATCCTTATATGAAACTTGTTTATGTACTTCCAGCACCTCTGCAATCTGATTACCTACTGTAAAAACAGGATTTAATGCAGACAAGGGATCTTGAGGTATTAAAGAAATTTGGTTTCCTCTGATTTTACGTTTTGATTCCTCATCAAGAGTAAGCAAATCCTTTCCTTTATAAAGTATTTTTCCGGTTAATTTAGAATTTGGAGGATAAATACCTAAAACTGAAAATGCTGTTAATGATTTTCCGCATCCTGATTCACCAACCAAACCTACTATTTCAGAATCTTCAAGATCAATAGAAACACCGTCAACAGCATTTTTGCCGTCAAATGATATAGTCAAATTTTGAACTTCTAAAACTTTCATGCTTGAGTTCTTTACTGATTATGGTAACATTTAAATGAATATACTTTTAAAAAAGTAAATCAAAGAAAATCACAAAAAACATGGCACAAAGTCCAATAGATTTCACTTCATTAGATAATAATGAGCTAGACAGTAAAGATATTCATAAACTTTTATCTCAATATCATAAATCTAAAGATAAAGTCATTAGAGATAAAATAGTTCAGATTTCAATATCTCTGGTTAAAAGAATAGCTTATGGATTAGCCCGAAGAAGTACTGACCCTGTAGATGATTTAATTCAGGTAGGAAGTATTGGCCTTGTAAAAGCAATAGAACAATTTGATCCGAATGCCGGAGCTAAATTCTTTACTTATGCCACGCATTTAATTACCGGTGAAATCCGCCATTATTTAAGAGATAAAACCTCTATGATAAGAGCTCCAAGAGAATTACAGGAACTTAGCTTTAGAATTTCAAGATTAGTTCAGGATTTAATTCATGAATTAGGTCGTGAACCTACTGATGCTGAAGTTTCAGAAGTTCTTCAAATTCATCCCGACAAAATATCCGAAGCATTTGAGGTAGACCGTAGAAGAACTTTAATTTCGCTTGATCAAACATTAACCACTGACGGTACAAGCGAACAATTACTTTTAGATACTCTTGAAGATAGTTCACATCAGATAAAGTTCAGTTCAGAAGAAGACAACATAATGCTTCAAACTGCAATTAAACAATTAAAAGACAATCTCAGAGAAGTTGTAGAAATGACCTATTACCAGGATTTAAGCCAGACAGAAGTAGCAAGAAGACTTGGGATATCACAAATGCAGGTCTCAAGAAGGCTAAGAGCAGCAACTGCTGAATTACAAAGAATTTTACTTGGAAATAAAATGAATCTGAATAAGAAAAAATCTAAATAAAAACCTTGGCTCATACCATATTAATAACTGGAGGCGCAGGATATATTGGAGGTATAACCACCGAGACCCTTCATAAGGAAGGCTTTAATCTTGTAGTACTTGATGATTTATCTACAGGGCATAAAGAAAATTTATTTAAAGACTTTCCTTTCTACAATGGCAAAATTGGTGATGTAGATATTCTAAAAAAAATATTCTCGGAAAATAAAATTGATTTGGTTATTCATATGGCAGGTGCTGCACTTGTAAAAGAATCAATGCTTAATCCACAGAAGTACTTTGATATAAATTTTTGTCAAGGTGAAAATCTGTTAGACGTAATGAATCTTTTTGGAGTAAAAAAAATTGTATTTTCTTCTTCATGTGCAGTTTATGGAATACCAAAAGAATCGGACATACCAATAAATGAAGATGTTCAGACTAAACCTGTAAACCCTTATGGAGAATCAAAGCTTTTATTTGAAAAAGCCCTAGAGTGGCATAAAAAATCTAATGATCTTGATTATATTTCACTAAGATATTTCAACGTAGCCGGAAGCAGCGATACTAGAGGAGAAAATCATTCTCCAGAAACTCATTTAATTCCTCTTGTTGTAAAAGCAGCAAAAGATCCGGGTTACAAACTTAATGTATTTGGAAATGACTACCCTACAAAAGACGGTACTGTAATAAGGGATTATATACATATAATTGATCTGGCAAATGCTCATATTTGTGCAATTAATACATTAATTAAAGGCGAAAAACATCAAAGCACTTATAACGTAGGATATGGTCAAGGTTATTCAGTTCTTGAAATTGTCAATGCAGCCAAAGAAGTTTTAAAAAAAGAAATAAATTACGTCATATCGGAAAGAAGAGAAGGCGATCCGCCTGTTTTAATTGCTGATACGAGAAAAATTCAGCATGATTTGAACTGGAAGCCTAGATATAACAACATACATGAAATTATAAGTTCTGCAAGCAGGTTTACAAATTAAAACCTGCGTGTTCTTTTATAAATATTTTTTACAACTCATACATCCACATTGAATTAAAAAATATAATTGCTAGAATTATTCAAGGTAAAGGGGAAACAATTTATGGCAAAAGTTTTAGTTAATTTTCAGGATGATTTTTTACAAGAGATAGATCGAGTTGCAGAACTTGAACACAGAACAAGAAGTTCATTAATTAGAGAAGCACTCAGGAGATATTTGTTACAACATTCAGTACAAACAGAAAAAGCAGAGGCTATTAATCAACCAGCTCCACTCGTAACAAACAAAATTGTTTATCCAACTGCAAAAGCAAGTTGACTTTTTTAAGCAAAAAAAAAGCCCCTTTAAAAAGGGGCTTTTAAATTTTTTACTAAACAAAGCTTGAACTAGTTCAATGAAGATACTAATTCATTAGATGCATCTGTCTTTTGTGTAAAAAGACTATCAGCATTACTACCAATTAAACGTGCCCATTGTTCAATAACTTCAGCTTGGCTAACACCTTTTTGTGTAGCAACATGTCTGATTATTTCCAAAGCTCTTGGTGAAAGACGGAATGAAACCATCTTTTTTGCTTCTCCATAGAGTGGCTTTGGACCAGTTTTCTTTCTGCTTTGTTGTGATTGATTTGTTAATGTATCCATGTCTCTCCTCTTATTTTTTTATTAACCGTCCGAAGTAATAATTTATCGTAGTATTGACTAATGTATTAAAAAATACATAAATATTTTATAATTGGGCTTGACTGAATACAGAAAACTTAAAAAATACTTAAATTCAATTAAAAATTTCATGAAATTTCCTAACAAATTTCATTTTGCTCGGTTATCTTAACTAGGTTAAGAAAATAAAGGAAGGAGACTGGAAGTTGAAAACAATAAAAGAAGCTTATAAGTTGACTGAAAAAATAATTGAGAGAGCAAGTCTTTTTATAAATAAAAACCTAAACAAGATTAGAAAAATCTCCTTTAAAAAAGGAGATTTTAATTTGGTTACCAATGTAGATCATGAGGTAGAGGAACTTCTTTTAAAAGAAATCTATTCAAAATTTCCAGATCATTCTGTTATTGCAGAAGAATCAGGCATTAAAACAAATAATTCAATTTATAAATGGTTTATTGATCCTATAGACGGGACTACTAATTTTGCTCATGGATATCCTTGTTTTTGTATTTCAATTGCTTTTGCAAAAGATAATGTTATTGAATTTGGATTTATAAAAAATCCTGTAACTGACGAATTATATAGTGCCAGAAAAAATAAAGGCGCAAAGTTAAATGGTAAAAATATTTCAGTTTCAAAGACAAGAAAGCTCAAAGATTCTCTACTTGTAACAGGTTTTCCATATGATAGAAGAACATCAAAAATTAATAATTTTAAAAACTTTTGCAATTTAACTTTAACTACTCAGGGCGTCAGAAGAGACGGTTCAGCTGCAATGGATCTATGTTATGTTGCCTCAGGTAAGTTTGATGGTTTTTGGGAAATAAAATTAAGTCCATGGGATGTAGCTGCCGGAGTATTAATTTTAAAAGAGGCAGGAGGAAAAATAACTGCATTTAAAAATAAAAAATATAACATCTACAGTAAAGAAATAGTTGCATCTAACGGGAAGATTCATGATGAATTATTAAAATATTTATCCTAATACTAATTTTCAACTACTTCGATCCCATCATAACCAACTTGTCTCATTACATGAAAATAAGCATTTAGTAAATTGTGTGCAAAATCAACGTATTCTTGCTCATCTGAAAGATCAATAAGACCAGGTACAGAAAAATTTAAAGAGCGATTTTCACGATCAGCCTTTGACTCTTCAAAAGCAGCAACCACATTATCAGCAGTACTGTAATAAGTTTCTAAGAGTTCTAAATCAGCCAGTGCTCTTCCTGAAAATCTTTGAAGTCCTACAACAGGAGCAAATTTCATTAATTTAGGTCTAGGCATATTAAATACTCTTTGACAGAAAAAACTTAGGGCTTTTTCCTCAGGAGATAAATTATATCTAAACACGAAACTAGAGCTCTCAGATTCACTGGGAGTAATATTTAAAACTGTCACTATATTTTGAGGTATTACATCAACACTTGCTTGTACACCATGATAGCCACGAACGCTGTATTGAATATTTTCAGCTTGATTAGATGTTAAGTAGCCCATTCCTCTCATTTGAGTTGCTACATCTTTATGCTTAACAGCCTGGTCAAATACTTCCATACTTACTCCATTAATACTTACAAGATCACCAGCATCATTACGGACAACACTATTAGAAACACCAGAAGAATCTGGATCCTGCGTTGGATAAATACATGGTTCATTAGCAACACTATCCCAAAACTTTTGAGGATTAACTCTTGGTCTTGGCACTATTACATTTACCGGTTCTAACATTGTATTTTCATACTAACATTACAATCTAATACATTCATTAAACAGAATTAATGAAAAGTTTAAACTGGAGAAATCCTCTATTATTTGTTAATTAGGTAATTAGAAATACATTGTTTAACTTTTCTATCATCATATTTTGATAACGCCCAAAGCACATGTTCACGAATTACTGGATCTGCTTCATTCTCAGCCAGCCATATTAACTCTGGCAATGCTTCTTCTGACAATCTGTTTCCTGCAACAATAGCTGCATTTCTTAAAAAGCCAGAACGTTTTGGCCGTGTAAGTGCTGTATGACAAAACCTTGCATGAAATTCATCTTCAGTTCTAATTTTTAAGACATCCGCCAATTTAATCCAGTGACCAAAGCCTGATTCGGGCTTAAATTCTTGCCAAGACGTTTCTTTTATTTTTTTATTATATGGACAAACCAGCTGACATAAATCACAACCAAACATCCAGGAGCCAAATTTTTTGCGCAAATCAATTGGAATATTTCCCCGATTTTCTATTGTTTGGTAAGAAATACATAAACGCGCGTCAAGTAGGGGCGTTGCAGGCAACGCCCCTACACCTAACGCATCCGTAGGGCACACATCTATACACCGAGTACATTTTCCACATGTACCGTTTATATCATGATCAGGTTCAATTTCAAGATTTGAAATTATTTCACAAACAAAAAAATAAGATCCGAATGGTTTATTAATAATTAATGTATTTTTTCCAAAAAATCCCAGCCCTGAATTCCTGGCAAATGACTTTTCCAAGAGCGGAACAGAGTCTGAAAATCCTTTTGAAATAAAACGATCACCAACTTCTTCTTTTATTTTTTCCTGAAACAATTTTATCTTTTTTCTAAGTACTTTATGGTAATCAATTCCGACTGCATAAGCAGCTATTCTTCCATAATTAGTCCCCGGGTCAGAAGGTGCTTCAGTATAGTAATTAACAAGTAAACTTATGACTGATTTTGCTTCAGAAAGAATTTGCTTTGGCTTTGCATTTATCGGATCTTCTCTTAATAAATAACTCATATCCGCAGCAAAACCTTTTTCTCTCCACTTAAGAAAATGTTCATTTGATGAACTAATGTCATCTGCAAGCGTAATACCAACTGCATCAAAACCCAGATCAAATGCAATATCTGTAATTAACCTTTTAATATCAGACATGTAATAATGATACCTTTGTAGGGGCGTACCATGGTACGCCCCTACTTGTTATAATGAAATATCCAATGCAAAACAAGCATAAAAAACTTCCTGTGATCGGCATATCTACCCTAGGCTGCCCTAAAAACCTTGTAGATACTGAAAACATTGTAGGCATACTGCACGCAGCAGGATACCCTATTACAACAGATCAAACCAAAGCTGATTTATCCTTGGTAAACACCTGTACCTTTATAGAAGGAAGTACAAATGAAAGCAAGGAAGTATTAAAAGATCTTTCTAGCCAGGGGAAAAAACTTATCATTACCGGCTGTATGGCACAAAGATTTAAAGGTGATTTGTTTTCTGAATACTCAAACGCACAGGCAGTAGTAGGAACAGGAAATATATCCGATATTTTAGAGGTAGTAAAAAAAGTTACTGCAAATTTAAACAAGGGTAAAGATTCAAGGATTATAAAAGTTGATGAAATCCCAATGGCTGTTGCAAATGCATCTACACCACGTTTAAATACACAAATAGGTCCAAGTGTTTACATAAAAATTGCAGAAGGCTGTGATCATAGGTGTGCTTTTTGTATCATTCCTTATTTAAGAGGAGATATGAAATCACGAACAATTGAAGACATAGTAAAAGAAGCTAAAATCCAGGTTACAAATGGTGCTAAAGAATTAGTTCTAGTTTCACAGGATAGCACTGCTTATGGAACAGATATATATAAAAGAAGAGCACTGGCAGATTTACTTAGAGCACTAGCTGATGAATCAGGAGCACAGTGGATTAGGCTTATGTACGCTTATCCTACTGAAATGGACGAAGAAATGCTGGATGTAATTGCCTCTAAGAAAAATATAGTTAAATATATCGATATTCCACTACAACATGCCAGCAGTAAAGTGCTTAAATCCATGAGACGGCCTTCTACAGTAAGAGACACTGTTAATTTAATAAGAAAAAAACTTCCAAATGGAGCAATCAGAACCACTCTTATCGTAGGATTTCCAGGTGAAACTGAAGAAGATTTTAATGAGCTATATAATTTCGTAAAAGAAACTCGTTTTGACAGAGTAGGAGTTTTTACATACTCAAAAGAAAAAGGCACGCCTGCAAACGATTTCAAGAATCAGGTAACTGAAGATATAAAAGAAGAGCGTAGAGAAAAAATAATGCTGCTGCAGCAAAAAATATCTTTAGAGAAAAATAAAGAATTTATTGGTAAAGAGATGGAAATGCTAGTAGAATATCTCGAACATCATGGTAAGGGCGAGGCAACCTCGCCCCAACAGGAGACGCCCCGCAGGGCGTCTCCCCAACGAATCGTGGGACGCTCATTCCGCGATGCACCAGAAATTGATGGTCAATTATATATAGATCTAGATGTCATTCCCACGAAAGTGGGAATCCAGAAAACCGATTTATCTGGATTCCCGGTCAAGCCGGGAATGACAATACAACCAGGAGAATTTATTAAAGTAAAAGTTATTGACTGTGATGAGTATGATCTTTTCTGTACGACTGCTTAACTGTAAAATCCAGATCCAACTTTGCAGAAATTATCAAAATTGTCATTGCGAGCGAAGCAAAGCAATCTTACACCTGCAATTACGTTTCATGAAGTTTCATTATTAATGTTATTTGCATTGTGAGATTGCTTCGTCGTCCGCCTCAGGCGGACTCCTCGCAATGACAAAACAGAAGTGATGAGTATGATCTTTTCTGTGCACTCGTTTAAATTTGCCTAATCTTCTCCCAAATTGCTTTTGAAATACATGGACTATGGTTAAAAACAGTTGTAAATATTTTTAAGTCTGACTCCTGAATATTTTTAATAGATCCAAAATAATTCATCAGCTTTTTAATCTTTGCTTTTGTTAAACCGGGGATTTTCTCCAATTTGGATTCAAACGTATCTTTTGCTCTGGTGTCTCTCTGAAAGGTTATAGCAAATCTATGAGCTTCATCTCTAATTCTTTGAAGTGCAAATAATGCTTGTGATTTTCGGTCAAGAAGTAAGGGCGAGGTAACCTCGCCCTTACTTCTTTTATCTACCTTAAAGACTTCTTCACGTTTTTTGGCTAGAGATATTAAATCAATCTTTGTAAAATCAATTTGTAGATTTTCCAGTGCTTCTTTTGCAGCATTTAATTGGCCTTTGCCGCCATCGATGATTATTAAATCCGGTAGAGACGGGGTAACCCCGTCTCTACGATACCGTCTTGAAACAATCTCCCTCATCGATGCAAAATCATCAATCTTTCCGATAGGCAGAGATTTAATTTTAAATTTTCTATATTCTGATTTTTCAGGTTTTCCATCTATAAAAGTCACCATACTTGCCACAGTACCAGTGCCACCTAGATGTGAAATATCAAAACATTCAATGCGATGCGGATAATTTTTTAAATTTAATTCCTGCTTTAATTCCACCAGAGACGTTGCATGCAACGTCTCTTCCATTGAATGGTTTGACAATAAAACCCTCTGTAGGGATAATTTTGCGTTTCGCTCTGCCATCTTTACAAGTTCTAATTTTTTACCCTTTTTAGGATATATTACAGTTGCATTTTTATTTAATCTCCCGCTAAGCCATTCTTCTACATATTTTTTTTCCTTTAAATCAAACTGGACAACTATTTCATTAGGCAAATTATCATCATCTATCCTCGTGTAATATTGCTTTACCCCATCATTAAATGCATCAGCAGGCTCTGTACCTTTAGGAAGCTCAATTGTAAAAGACTCGACAGCAATTACTTTTCCTTCTCTTACCAGCAAAAGCTCAAGCACCATAAACTTTTCATCCCAGTAACATCCAAAGATATCCTGGTTTAATTTATAGTCATCGCTTACTATGACTTGTTTTTCCAATACTTTCTCAATTTTTTTAATTGTATCTCTTAACCTTGCTGCTTTTTCATACTCCAGATTTTTACTGGCTTCTTTCATTTGACTTTTTAAATCTTTTAAAACTACATCGTATTTGCCGAGCAAAAAATCTTCAACTTGCCTCACGATTTTGTAATAATTTTCATCGATAATTAAGCTTTGGCATGGACCAGAACAAAGTCCAAGATGATAATTCATGCATGGTCTGTCTTTAAAAAGTGGTTTTCTGCGAAGCCTAAGCTGGAATCCTTCTTTGAGAATTTTATATGTTTCCCACATTGCACTAGAATCGCTGTACGGACCAAAAAATTTATTTTTTGTCTTTGGGAATTTTCTTTTAAATCCTATGACATCTCTTATGGGTACAACTCTTGGATATTTTTCATCATAAGTAATCATCAGCCATGGAAATTTTTTGTCGTCTTTTAGAGTTACATTATATTTAGGCTGATATTTGTTTACTAAATTTGCCTCAAGTATTAATGCTTCTTTTTCAGATCTGGTCACTACAGTCTTAATTTCAATGATTTTAGGCACTAGAAAGGAGAGCTTTGGTCTATCTTTCCATGAAGTAACATTAAAATATGACCTAATGCGATTCTTTAAGTTCAAAGCCTTTCCAATGTATATAACACTTCCTTTCTTATCAAACATCATGTAAACACCAGACAATGAAGGAATATTCTTTAATTGCTTTTTTAAGTCTGTGTCAACTTCTTGTGTATATTTCATAACAACTCAATTATATTGGAATTTGTTAAAATGATTTGGATAAATAATGAATGAAGGAGATAAGATGACTCAAATGACAGCTTCAAAAAACGAAATTAAAGACATTTCACTTGCAGGCACCGGCGAAAACAGAATTAACTGGGCTAAAAGCCAGATGCTGGTATTAAATAGCATAATGAATAGATTTTCCAAAGAAAAACCTTTAAATAAAATTAAAATTTCTGCTTGCTGCCATGTCACTACTGAAACAGCAGTGCTGGCACTTACTTTACAGGCAGGAGGTGCAGATTGTTTGCTCATTGCCAGTAATCCTTTAAGCACCCAGGATGATGTTGCAGCAGCACTTGTAAAAAACCACAATGTATCTGTATTTGCAATTAAAGGAGAAAGTACTGATACCTACAGAAAACATGTAAGCATTGCATTAAACCATGAACCAAATGTAATTATTGACGATGGTTCAGATGTTGTGGCTACTCTACTTAAAGACAAAAAAGATCTTCTAAAAAATATTATCGGTACTACTGAAGAAACGACGACGGGTCTTGTAAGGCTGCGTGCCATGCAAAAAGACGGAGTTCTAACATTCCCTTCAATAGCAGTAAATGACTCACAGACAAAACACATGTTTGATAATCGTTACGGCACAGGTCAATCCACCCTAGACGGTATTATCAGAGCAACTAATGTTTTAATTGCAGGAAAAGTTCTAGTTGTGGCAGGATACGGATGGTGTGGAAAAGGAGCTGCAAAAAGAGCACAGGGACTGGGTGCCCGAGTAGTAGTTACTGAAATTGATCCTATTAAAGCTATTGAAGCTACTATGGATGGTTTTCAAGTTCTCCCAATGTCAGAAGCATGTAAAATTGGTGATATTTTTATAACTGTTACCGGTAATAAATCTGTAATTGATAAACAACACTTTGAACAAATGAAAGATGGTGCCATAGTATGTAATTCTGGACACTTTGATCTTGAGATAAATCTTGATGTACTTTCAAAGATGTCCCAAGGAAAAAGAACCATAAGGCCGTTTCTTGAAGAGTATAAAGTTTCAGGTAAAAATATTTTCATTCTGGCTGAAGGAAGACTGGTTAATCTGGGTGCAGCTGAAGGACATCCTGCACTGGTTATGGATATGAGTTTTGCAAATCAGGCTCTGGCAGTTGAATATCTGGTAAAAAACAAAGGGAAATTAAAAGCAGGCGTCCAAATTCTTCCTTCCGAAATCGATAAGGAAATTGCCAGCTTAAAACTTAAAACTCTTGGTATAAATATCGATAAGCTTACGCCTGAACAAATTCATTACATGAACTCGTGGCAGGAAGGCACTTAAAGAACGTATCGGCGTTGGGGAGTAACGGCGTATCGGCGAAAGAACAAGAGAACACATAACAACGAAAGGGCATACAGGCAAAATATAAATGCATTTTTTAGGGAGATTCTTTCATCCAAGAAAAAAAATTGAATTCTTTGGTTTATATGACCAGGATGATAACCTGGTTTATCCTATAGAATCAATTTTTTACCCAAATAAAACTGGTAATCCCTATAATTTTAACCATCTGCACCCGGTTTTATGTGTCGAGCCCACAAAAATTATTGGAATTGGTAAAAATTATAAAAGTCATGTAAAAGAATTTAATGCGGAGATACCTTCAGAACCCGTTATTTTTTTAAAAGCATCTAACACCATAATTGGTCCTGAAGAAAAAATTATTTTGCCAAACGATGTCGGGCAAATAGACTATGAAGGTGAAATAGCTGTTGTTATAAAAAAAGAGGTGGAGAAAATAAGTGAAGAAAAAGCTCTAGATTATGTTCTGGGATATACATGTGCAAATGACATTACTGCTAGAGATCTGCAAAAAAAAGATGGTCAATGGACCAGATCGAAAAGCTTCAGAACTTTTTGCCCTGTCGGTCCGTGGATTCTTCCAGCAGATATTTATCCTAAATACCAAAACCTTACTTTAAAAACATATGTTAACGATAAACCTGTTCAAAGCACTAAAGCCAGCTCTATGATCTTCAGCATTCCGTATATTGTTAGTTTTGTCTCAAGAATCATGACTTTATATCCCGGTGATATTATTCTAACTGGCACACCCAGTGGTGTAGGTCCATTAAAAAGTAATTATAAAATTGCTGTTGAAATTGAAGAAATAGGTACACTTATTAACAGGACCGGAAGTGAAACAAAAGGTATAAAAACACAAACCTTCGCCACTAAAGATGCTTAGCTCCGTCTAATGTTTATAAGGAAATAAAAATGACAGAATTTTGGGATAGAAGAGCAAAACAATTTTTAGTAATTTCAGGTATTTTACTTTTACTTTTTGCTTTTTTACAGTTTGCTAAGTATTTCTCTGACATATTGATTATTCTTGGAATTTCTATTTTAATCGCATATCTTTTAATTGGTCCTGTTGATCTCTTAACAAAAATTGTAAAGATAAGAGCCTTCTCAGTAATGCTCGTATATTTATTTTTAATTAGTTTGATAGTGTCTTTATTTATATTCCTCGTCCCCAAAGTAATAAAAGAATTTGGAGAATTCACTACTCAAATACCAGAAATTATTTGTTCTTTAAACAACATTCTCCAGAAGGTTGAAATCCGGCTGAATCGTACCGGCATACCTGTAAGTCTGCCTCCGGTTACAGAAGGAATATCAAGCAAGTTAAGTAACCTAAGCACAGATTCACTTACAAACATACTCGGTGCAGCACTTAATACATTTCATATTATTTTTTATGTACTAATTACCACGGTGATTTCATATTACTTTCTTCTGGACGGTCATAAAATTGTTAATGAGTTCACAAAACACATACCCTCAAAATATCAACATCATATTCATAAAATAGTCATTGAACTTGATAAATGTCTCAGGGGATTTTATGGAGGAATGGTAAAGCTGGCAGCAATAAATGCCACCGTAATGTTTATGACATATCTCATTATGAAATTGCCTTATGCACTGCTTCTTGCACTTTGGCATTTTTTGTCATGCATAATACCCGTAGTTGGCGGATGGATTGGACTTATTCCAGCAATATTAGTAGTAGGATTTGTTGATCCTTTTAAAATCTGGATACCTCTTGTAGTATATGAAGGATTTACCAGATTAATCAAAGATAATTTCATTACACCTCGCATAATGAGCGATGCTATAGGAATAAATCCAGTCCTTGTTTTAATAGCAATTCTGGTAGGACTTAAAGCAGCAGGTTTAGTTGGTGTCCTTTTTGCACTTCCAATATTTGGCGTTATAAATGTAATATTTAAATACTCTCTTGAACAGCTAAGTAAGAAGTAAGAAGTAAGAAGTAAAAAAGTAAAAAAGCTGAAAACGTATAGCATGCTGCATATAGATTCATATGCTAATCTATTTAGGTTCTTACGATCTTATCATCCATGCGCTAGTAGCTCAGGGGTAGAGCACTCGGCTTTTAACCGATTGGTCGCGCGTTCGATTCGCGCCTGGCGCATTTTTTATCACGCTTAGGAATTTTTCTTAACTAATTATACAAATTTATATTTTTTCAGTGGTTTTCATTAAAAAATATTAGTTAACTACAGCTGATAGATTAAAAATAATTTAATATTTCACTCTAGATTAAGGATTAAAAAATTTGCTAGTCTCAAAATAGAGAAAACTATTTTAGGAGAAAAATTATGGCAAATGTTAGTCCAGTAGGTGGAGATGGTAATATTCAGCAACTCACAGGAGCAGTAACAAAGCTATTTGGTCTTTTTAGAGCTATTAGTGAATTAAGTAATGCCGGAGACATTCAACTAAGCAAAAAAGTTGAAACGACTACTGATAGAGAGACTAGAGTTAGAACTACTACCACTATTATTGTAGAAGAACATGATCCTAAAAAAGCAGCAGAAGCTTTAACATCTCAAGCTACACTTGCAAGAATAGCTGAAGGAGCACAGGGATATGTAGAGTTAATTACAGCAGCTGTAAGTTTGACCAGAAGACACTCTGCAACAATTGACGGCGAAACCGGTGAACCTATTAGTGGTTTCTCAGGACCTACAAATATTTTTGATTTTTTTAAAGCAACAGCAAAAGCACAGCCAAATAACCCTTTAAATAATTTAGCTGCTGAATTAGGTGTTACCGTAGATGATCTTTTAGGACTAGTTAAACAATTTGTAGATCAGAGAAAAGATGAAAATACAGCTGAGCTGGAAAGAATATTTCCTCTTATACAGAACTTTGAAACAACAGGCATTATAGATGCAACCAAACAATATATTGCTTCTCAAAGCCCTCCTGTTGCTGACACAGAAACAGCACTGAAGGAACTTGTTGAAAAGCATGGAGGTTTTGATAGATATATTGAAAGTATTGAAGCATTAAAAAAATCAAAGGAAGCTAATGCTCAAAGAGAAGAAGTTGAGACTGAACGAGACAGGATATTAGACAGAGCTTATCAGCTTCGCAATGAGCCTCAAACAAGCGATAAAAAGCCCAGCCAGGTAGTTGCTTTAGAAGCTGCTATTTTAGAAGTAGCAAATAATATTGAGGCTGAAGCAGAAAGAATCCTTGCAAAGCATGGTGGATATGAAACTTTACAAGCTTTATTAAAAAGTAGAGAAGAGTAAGTTTAGCTTTTACTTCTCATTATCGTTATCCACCATTTTATCCAGGTGAATTTTAAACGGCTTTAATACCCACAGTAAAACCAATGACATTAAAGTAATAATAAATGCCAGGAGAAACATTCCTGTACCGCATGCCATACCTACTGCTGCAGCAACCCAAAGTGCAGTAGCCGTGGTAAGTCCTTTAGTTACATATCCTGTATGTAATATTGCACCTGCACCCAGAAAACCAATACCAGAAACAATCTGTGCAGCAATGCGTGAAGTGTCCACATCCTGAAACCCATAAATTGAAACTAAAGTAAATCCCGTAGAACCAACACAAACCAAAGACAATGTTCTAAAACCAACTGCTTTGTGACTTATTCCTCTTTCAATTCCTATAAGCATACCAAGCACAAATGAAACCATAATTCTTATGATTATGATCTGAGCTATTTGTAAATCTGTTGCTAATGTTTCCATAAAGTCATTATTCTATTTTATAAAACATATACCCATATATTGATAGCTACTCACAGTTTTAGCTAAAGGAGACTGTCACAAAATACCTTCAAAACTACTATAGATAACAAGTATTGGGCTTGCTGCAGCAAGCCCCTACTTCCTCAATTGCCCAGAGAACTATTTCTTTTGCAAGCTGTCTTCCTGTAAATCTCTCAATTTCCTGCAGGCAGGTAGGACTTGTAACATTTACTTCAATTAAATAATCACCAATAACATCAATGCCTGTAAAATACAATCCGTCTTTTTGAAGATATGGTTTTAACTCTTCACATATTTCTAAATCTCTTTTTGAAAGAACAGCAGGCTTAATATTGGCACCCTGATTCATATTTGCACGGAACTCACCGGCTTTTGGAATCCGTGCAAGAGCACCAATAGGATTACCGTTTAAAAGAATAATTCTTTTATCGCCAGCTTTAACTTCAGGAATAAATTTCTGAACTATTAGTGGACTCTCATTGCGAAGACTGGATTCAATGGTAGAAAAACTTTCTTTCACATTTTTATTCAAATAAAAAACCTCACGCCCGCCCATATAATATAAAGATTTTAAAACCGCTTCATTATTATCATTTAAAAAATCTTTTATCTCTTCCGGCTGAGAACTAACAAGTGTTTCAGGAATTAAGTCAGGGAAATTTAAAGCATATAGTTTTTCATTTGCCTTTAACATGCCTAAGGGGCTGTTTATTATAAGTGCTTTAGAAGAATCAATCATTGAAAGCATTAACAGATAAGAAAGAAAATCCTGATTTATAGGAGGATCTTTTCTGGCAAAAACTATATCTATTGAATCCAGCAAATATTCAGAGGTACTTACTACATTAAGATGCTCTCCGGCCTTTTGCTTTACGGTAACTTTATCAAACTTAGCAAAAACTTTATTATTAATAATTTTTAAATAATTGGATTCTGTATATAAAATATTTATATTTTTTATCTTCAAATCTTGTGCAGCAAGCATTAATGCAAATGTAGAATCATGAGAAATACCAGATTCAGAGAGGTTTTTAACCCCATTTGCAATAAATGCAATATTTACATCTTTCTTGCTTGTTTGTAATTTGTTATTTTTTTTAACTTCTGACATTGACATCAATCTCCGTTCATTAATTAAATTTTTTTTATTTTATTCTTTAATTGTCAAATTGTATAATCCCTATATAGATTTAGGTGATAAAAAATCATAACAAATAACAAAAATTATTGATTTACTAAAAAGAAGACTCCAAGGCATTAGAATATAACGATTGGAAATCAGCATTAAAGGAAATACATAAATGGGATTAAAAGATTTTTTCAAAAACAGGCAACTTAAAAAAGCCGCCAAACTAAGAAATGGTACATCTACAGCAGGCAGCGTGCATGAGTTAAAAACCCAGCCACCTGTATGTGATGAGGTTTTATGTACTTTATGGGCTAAATGCACTGGATGTAATGAACTCTTATATACCAGTGAGCTAAAAAAGAACCTTGGACTATGTAAGCACTGTTCATATCACCACAGAGTTACTGCAAATGAAAGGATAGAGCAGCTTACTGATTTTGGAAACTTTATTGAAATAAATGAAAATATCTATCCCACCGATCCTTTAAACTTTACAGATTTAAAACCCTATAAAGATCGTTTAAAAGAAGCAGAAAAAAGTTCAGGTTCAAAAGAAGCAATTACTACCGGAATCGGGACTATTAATAATCAAGGTGTAGCACTGGCTGTAATGGAGTTTCAGTATATTGGCGGCAGCATGGGATCAGTAGTAGGAGAAAAAATTACCCGACTTATTGAAAAAGCAATAGAACAAAGACTTCCAGTAATTATTGTCTCAAGTTCCGGCGGTGCAAGAATGCATGAAGGTATTTTAAGTCTCATGCAAATGGCAAAAACATCTAGCGCACTTAGAAAATTACATGAAGAAAAACTGCTTTATATCTCATTATTAACTGAACCTACTTTTGGCGGGGTAACTGCCAGCTTTTCAATGCTTGGCGACATAATTATTTCTGAACCTAAAGCAAGAATTGGTTTTGCAGGCAGAAGAGTTATTGAAGAAACTATCCGACAAAAGCTTCCAAAGGACTTTCAGACAGCTGAATATCTGCTTGAAAACGGACAGATTGATGCCATAGTTTCACGTTCTGAATTAAAACAGTATTTGTCTAATCAAATAAAATTACACTCTCAGAATAAAAGTAAGGCTTCAGAAAAAAACGGAACGAATAAGACCACATTTGAAAAATTATTAGCCTGGGTTTAACAAACATGAAACAAAACAACATAGTACCTTTAGACTTTGAAAAACCGTTATTTGCTCTGTCAAAACAAATAATAGAACTTGAAAGTAAGACCATTCATAACGGAAACAAAAAAACTGTTGAGAATTTAAAGATTCAATATGAAAATGTAAAAAGTGAGATTTATAAAAATTTATCCCCGATTGATAAAGTTAAAATCGCCAGACATCCGCAACGCCCTTATCCACTTGATTATATTAATTTAATAAGTCCTACATGGTATGAATTACACGGCGACAGAACTGGAAAAGATGACTATGCTATTGTCGGGGGACTGATTGAAATAGATGGTCAAACCATTATGGCAATTGGTACACAAAAAGGACGAAATATTAAAGAAAATCAAAAAAGAAACTTTGGAATGCCTTCGCCTGAAGGTTACAGAAAAGCTCTAAGACTTTTTTATCATGCTGAAAAGTTTAATTTTCCGGTAATAACTTTTATTGATACACCTGGTGCTTATCCTGGTCTTGAAGCTGAAGCCCACAATCAAAGCCAGGCAATTGCTATGAATCTGCGTGAACTTGCAGGTCTTACTGTTCCTGTTATTTCAGTAATAATAGGAGAAGGTGGCTCAGGTGGAGCGCTTGCTGTAGGAGTAGCAAACAGAATATTAATGCTGGAGAATTCTGTGTATTCAGTAATTTCACCAGAAGGTTGTTCTGCAATTTTATGGAGAACTAAAGATAAAGCAGCTGATGCAGCAAATGCATTGAAAATTACTGCCCAGGATCTTTTTGAACTTGGAATTATAGATGAGATAATTCCTGAAGTTGAAGGCGGAGCCCACTATAATCCAAAAGAAACCAGCCAAGATTTACTCATATCACTTAAGCATCATTTACAAGAATTAAGCAAATTAACTCCGGAAGAAATAAAAAAAGACAGACAGGAAAAAATTAGAACAATCGGCAAGTTTCTTGAAGTTTAATTTATACCTAACAGGACTTGTGCAATTTTTATTCAGCCACATGTGCCTGCTTCAGGGCTTCCAAAGCCATCGGGGTTCTGTGCTATATGATCCGAGATTAATAAGATACTACATTATCGTAGACTTTAAATAATATTGGACAAGAAGTTCCCTCGGGCTGTTCAGCCCCTGCGCTAGTCACCTGTGGCTTTTAATTGCGCAAGTCCTACTTGATATCATATTCATGTGACTAACAATTTACTCAAAGGAAAAACTGCATTAATTACCGGCGCAGCAAAAGGCATAGGCAGAGCTATTCTTCTTAAGCTTGCAGATGAAGGCTGTAATATTATTCTTCATTATTACAAAAGTAGTATTGAAACTAAATCTATTATTAAAAATTTAAGGCTAAAAAAGATTAAAACTTTTTTATATTCTGCAGATTTAAAGGATGAAAAGCAAGTATCCGGAATGTTTCAGAAAATTAAAAGACATGCTAAAAAGTTAGATATTCTGGTAAACAACGTGGGTAATTATTTAATAAAAGATCTGAACACTCTTAAAACAAAAGAATGGCATGAAATTATAAACAGTAATTTAAATTCGACCTATTACTGCACTCATTATGCTCTGCCCTTAATTAGAAAAAGTAATCTCGGAAGAATAATTAATATTGGATATGCTTCAAGCGGGCAAATACTTGCAAAGCCAAGAATTCTACCGTATCAAATAGCTAAAACCGGGGTATTGCTTATGACAAAATCTTATGCACTTGATGAAGCTAAAAATAAAATATTAGTTAATATGATATCTCCAGGCGTAATGGAAAACAGCATTCCTCATCCTAAAAAAGAAATCCCCCTTGGCAAAGTAGGATCTTTAAAAGGTTTTGCAGATCTTGTCTTGTATGTAATAAAAAGTGATTACATTACCGGTGCTCATATTGAATATGCAGGTGGATTTAATGTATGACTATGATAATTGTAGATGAAATTAAATATGCAAAAGTCGCGGTAGATCTTCCTTTATTACCCAGCACAAAAGACGAAGACATTTATTATTATTCAGTACCTAACGAAATAAAAAATGAAATAAAATCAGGAACTATTGTACATATTCCATTTGGAAAACAAGAGGTAAATGGATACGTAATAGAGGTCCTTACTTCAAAAATTTCTGAACTCATAGACAAAGACATCCATATAAAACCTGTATACGACATAATTTGTAAAAATCCGGTTTGGGATGAAAAATACCTGGAACTTGCCCGGTGGATAAGCAAATATTATTTTACAAATATAGGAACAGTTTTATCTTTTTCAGCAAACACCGAAGTATTAAATCATTACAGCCATGAGGTTAAATTAATAAAAGAAAAGGACTTACTTGATGATTTAAACAATGATCAGTTATTTATCATAAATAAATTACTTCAAAGCAAGAAGAAATGCTTAAGTTATAAGTTTTTAATGCAAAAATCCAGATTCAGCAAAGCCAGGTTTTATCAGCTTATTAACCAACTCCAGAACAAAGATATTTTAAAAAAACAAATTAAAAAGACGATTTACAAAAAGACAAAAAAAGATCACGAAATATTATTTAAATTAAAACCAGCTTCAGTAAAAACAAAAAATATAATTATGAACAAAGAGCAAGAAAATGCTTTTAATAATATTTATGACTCAATACAAAAAAACGAATACAAAACATTTCTTTTACATGGCGTAACGGGTTCAGGTAAAACAGAAATATATTTAAATCTGATTAACGAAACATTGAAGAAAAATAAGACTGTGATTTATTTAGTCCCTGAGATATATCTTGTGCCGCAAATATATGAAAGGCTAAGCAACAGATTTAAATCTGAAGAAATAATCATCTGGCACAGTTCATTGGGAAAAGGTGAACGTTTAACTTACTGGGATAAATTACAAAAAAACGAAGTAAAGATTGTTCTGGGAGCACGCTCTGCAATACTTGCCCCCATTAAAAATCTCGGGCTTATAGTAATTGACGAAGCACATGAATCCTCATATAAACAAGCCTCACCTATGCCCAGATATAATGCCATAAAAGTTGCACAAAAAAGAGGCGAAATAGAAAAATGCCCGGTGGTATTAGGCACAGCTACACCAAATGTCGATGAATATTTTGAATGTACCACCAAAGAAACCATTCTCAATCTTCCAAAAAGAATTGAAGATATCCCTATGCCCACTGTTCATATCGTGGACTTAAGAGAAGAATATCCTAAATCAGAAAAAAATATAATTTCAAATGTATTAAAAAGCAGCATAACAGAAGCATTAAAAAAGAAAGAACAAATAATTTTACTTTTAAACAGAAGAGGCTATTCCAGTACTGCCTTTTGCAGAGCATGTGGTTATATACAGTATTGCAAAAACTGCTCTGTGCCACTTGTTTATCATAAAAACAGAGGTTCAATGACTTGTCATCATTGCGGTTTTGAGAAAGCAGTAAATTTGCATTCACTTGTATGTCCTGAATGTAAAAGTCCGCATTTTAAGTTTACAGGTTTGGGTACACAACAACTTGAAGAAGAAATTAAAATGACATTTCAGAACGCAAAAGCTATAAGAGTTGACAGTGATCAGCTCAGAAAAAAAGATGAATACTTAAAACTGTGGGAAGAGTTTTCAAGCGGCAAAGCTGATATTTTAATTGGCACTCAAATAGTAGCAAAAGGAATAGACCTGCCAAATGTAACTGTAGTCGGAGTAATATCTGCAGACAGTATGCTTAATTTCCCTGACTATGTCTCAGGTGAAAAAGCATTTCAACTCTTAACTCAGATTAGCGGACGTGCCGGACGAGGAGATAAACCTGGAAATGTATTCATTCAAACATATCAGGCTGAGAATCCTTTGTTCAGTTATGTTACAGCACATAACTTTAAAGCTTTTTATCAAAGCGAGATAAAACACAGACAGGATTTTAAATATCCCCCATTTACAATGCTTATAAGATTGGTTTTTCAATCATATTCAGAAAAAGATTGTATTAATTATGCGAACCATACACTAACTTTACTTTCAAACATAGCAAAAGAAGAAAAACTAATTCCAGAGAAAGAATGTTCCTTTCTAGGACCTGCTCCGTGCTTTTTTACAAAATTACATGGTAAGTATCGCCAGCATATACTTTGCAAAATCAGTAATAAAGAGATTAAGAATCAGATATTTCATAAATATTTTGAATTAAGCACTAAAAATGATAAAGTAGAAGTAATAATTGACATTGATTCAATTAACTTACTATGACTATGACAATACCACCATTAGATGAACTAGTACAAAATTATCTTGCCTGGCTAAAAAATATTAAATGTGCACCGTATCATACATACAGAGCATATCAGATAGATTTACTGCAGTTTTTAAAATATTTCCTAAGAATCGATATAAATAACTTGCCTGGTAAAAATGACGTTGAAGAATATCTTGGAAATATAAAAAATAAATATAACTACGCTTCATACAGAAGAAAAATTACTGTGCTTAGAAACTTTACGAAATATCTAATAGAATCAGGCATAAATGTACCTGATCCATTTATTTCAATATCACTTCCAATGCCTGAAGTAAATTACAATCTCCCGGTCAAGTACGAAGAAATACTTGAATTAATTAAAAATATACCTGAGGATGAATTCTTACAAATAAGAGACAAATTAATTTTTACATTAATTGCAAAATGCGGACTTACTATAAAACAGTTATTATCCTTAAAAGTAAAAGATATAAATCTAGCTGCAAATCAAATCATTATATCTAGAAATCAAATTTCTTTTTTAGATGACAAACTTTCAAAATTAACTGATAAATATTTCTCATATATTAATGCCAGAACCACCCTTTCCCTTGAAGATTATTTAATTGCAAACCATTTAAAAAACAGTAAAATACCGCTTTCTACACGAACCATAAATCTAGTAGTAGACAATATTTCAAAAGATTTAAAATTTAAATCTAGATTATCTCCTACAATTTTAAGAAGATTATTTGCAAAAAGTTTATCAGAAAGAAACTTAAACAAATCAGCAAAAGAACTAATTCTAGGGAAGAAAAGTACACTGGTTAGTTGATTTCATTAATACTTTCTATCGGTCTCTTAAAAACACTAGGATCCATACCTGATTCTTTAATTTTCTCTATGCTTACTAAATCTAAATAGCTGTTTATAAAATCAAATTGTAAGTTTAAATGAGTCGGATTAACATCTAAAGCTGTTACATTTTCTTTAACTAAGATTACTTTTGATAAATTCTCACATAAATGAAATACTCCCGGAGAACCAAAGGCATTATAAGGCACCAAAACTTTTTTTATGTCGGCATTTGATTTTGAAAATGAAGCAGATTCTAGATCATATGGCACAACTTGCGGAGCATATCTTAGTCCGCTTATTACAGAGGGAAGAAAAGTTTGAGCAATATATTCACTGGCAGAAAGTGGCGATATTGCAGCATAATTAATCCTTTCATCAGACAGAAGAGCTGGTGCATGTGCCGAAGGAAGGCCGGTCGTCGCAGAAACTATACGAGAAATCATTGATTCAATTCCGCCAATAGGATCAATTCCACTTCCTGAAATATAGTTTTTATTTAAATCTAAATCAGGTATTGAAGCACAAATAGCTATAGCAGTAGCACCTTTATTTTTTAAATGTAACGCACATTCAATAAGTACTTCTACATTTTCGATTTTCCCTGAAGAAAAACCAAAATCATTTACCTGTGGCATGCAGTTTAAAGGCTTTTTAAGTACTGTCCACCCTATGATTTCACATCCGTAAAATGCTCTTAGTGCATTTAAGACGTTTAATTCATATCTAAGCCTTTCTTCACTTATAGCTCTATCAAAAATAATTCCTATTTTATTTTCTTTTCTTGGAACTATATTAATTTGGCCAAGCAAAAATTGATCAAGCAAGTAACCCTCAAGGTATATTAAATTACTAGGCAGGTCGCTTAAAACCGCACCATTAACTACATTTGGATGTGTGAGTAAATGCTTAGATTCCATAGAAAGTATTTTTGCAATTGGATTTGCATCACCCGCATATCCACCGAACTTTGCGCCTATGCCTGTAGGAATAATTAAGCATGTAATTTTATTTGAGCCTGACATAGGTAGTTTATTGCCTGGCTTAAAGGGATTGTTTAAATATGACTTTAATTCTTTAATAAAAACTATATTAAAATATAAATTTTCTTTCGTGGTTTTTACAAGATTTATTTTAATAACAGAATCATTGCTTGATAATTTTAACTTCTTCTCAGCTTTTTCAATAATATTAATCCACCGAAATTCCCCGGGATTTTCAATTTCTAGAATTTCATCAGCAACTTGAAGTCTGTTTTTATCTAAAGAAACCATTTAAATATTTAAATCACTTAATCACTGTTTCTGTCATACCATCTTAATGCTTTTTTCTTCGTAAAAGCCAGTTCATGATCAGCGTGAACAAAATAAAATTTTCCTTTGGTTATATTATCGTCATACCATCTTAATGCTCTATTTCTTAACCACAGAGCATCTTTTTTTGTGTCGTACCAAAAATATTTTTGAGTTTCAATATTATTTGCATGCCAAGTAAGTGCTTTTTTCTTTTTAAATTCAATGTCTTTTGCTGAGGTATGAACCAAATATTTGATATTAGCGGCTTTTGAAGGCAGCATAGAAAACATAATTAAAACATTCAACAATACAATCAACTTTTTCATGTTTTTTACCTTTTACCTTTGTATACCTTTTAGTCTAACATTAAGTATCATAATATTACTCAGAATGCTTAGTAAATCTCCAAAAAGAATTGTAATTATTGGCTCAGCAGGAGTAGGTAAAACTACTCTTGCTGAAAATCTTAAAAAAAAATTAGGGTTAAAATTATTAGATGAGCAGGCAAGGGTTATTTGTAAAAAACTTGGATATAAAAACATTTACGAAATAAAAGATCCGCATCACTTTCGACTTGAAGTTCTTAAAGAACAAATTAAAGCAGAAAATAAACTTAATCAATTTTTATCTGATCGTTCTACCATTGACTGCTGGGTTCATTGGGTCAGATGGAGCTGGGAAAGTGCAAAAACATTTGAATCTGAGAAATATTACAAACTTGCCTATAATCAGGCTCTTAAATATTCTCATATAATTTACATTCCACGCTTAATAAAACCAAAAGAAGATGGCTTCAGGTGGAACGATGAAGAATATCAAAATCAGATTGACAGACTTTTTCGTGAAGTACTTTTAGAATGGGAATTAACAAAAAGAACATATATAGTTCAAGGTGAAAAATTAAATGATCGGGTTAACGAGGTTCTAGATTATTTAAATTAATAACCTCATATTGAAACTTCCAATAACTGCGGGTGGCGCCGGAAGGGAGGCGTCCAGATTGAGGAATTATGTGACGAAAATCTGGAGGGTACCTGAAGGCGACAGGACCCACAGTTATTGGAAAATTGAGATATTCCTACCCATCACATAATTTTCTATGTGGTCTTGATTTCTTAGTAATCTGATTTAAACAAGAATCTTCTCTATCAGGAAGTAAATTTTTTGCTTCTAAAATTGAGACATAATAAGTAAATAAATCAGGATTTCTGCCTATTGTTTTTAACAACAATTCCCGTATAAGGCGTGCCTTACCATGCTCTTCACTTTTACTCATATAATCCCACCCAAATATCTAATGTATATAAAACCCCCATTTTGACTAGCTTAAATAGGGGTAACTCTATTAAGATGATTAATCAATTGTTTAGTTTAAATTTTTAAATAGAATCTGTAATATTTTACTTACAATGCTCTTTAATCCAGTCTGTAATATCACTTACAACTTCAGGCATTTCATCCTCAAGAAACAAATCATGAAATGAATCTGGATATATTTTTTTAACTTTATTTTCACACTGCGTTTTTTCAAAATAGATTTCCATATGCTCATTTGAACAAACCTTATCTTTACCAGCAATCAGCATAAGAACCGGACCATTGATTATGATTGGTGGGGTTTTTGCACATCTGGTCAGAAAAAAAACATGTTTATAAATCTCCGCGCTTAGCTTAATAAATCTGAATGGATCTTTTTTAACTTCAAGTTGTGTTTCTTTATTTTTTGTCAATAACTCAGGACCAAATGGAACCATTATTTCTTCCTCTGGATTAACCAGAGACTTACATAAAACAGGCAAAATAAATTTAGACAATGGAAATGTATCAGGATAACCTTCAAATGCAGGAACTGCTAATATCCAGCCATGGGCTCTTACACTCTTGCTTAAAAGAATTGCAATTAACGCCCCCATACTATGCCCCAAAATAAATACAGGAGCATTTACATTAAAGGTTTTTAAATATTTTTCAAGAGCATCTCTAGTAACATCCAGCCAGACTTTATAAGATTCAACCTTACCTCTTGGATATTTACTTTGTCCAAAGCCAGGTAAGTCCAAAGAAAAAAAATTTATATTTTGTTCATTAAATTTCTGAGCTGCTTTATCAAACCATGTAGAATGTCCGCCAAGCCCATGTATTGCAAATATATTTGCAAGAGGCTTATTGTCTTTTGAACTTTGCCATAATCTGTAATAAACTTTATCGAAATATCCTTCTTGCAACATAATATTAGATAAAATAATATAATATAAACCGTGAAAGCAAAATTAAAATTAAATTTATTGGATCTATTGTTACTTTTAACCCTGGTTTTCAGTATTACAAGCTATATATTTGCAAAAGCAGAAAAAAGTTCAATAACCAAAATTATAGAAGGCAAGGGGGAAATCGCAATAGAGGTTATTTTGCCTGACATATATTCGACTGACCAAAAATCATTGAGTGATTTTTTTAAAGTTGGTAAAAAAACAGGCATTACAATAAGAAACCGACCTTATACAAAATTAACAATAATTAAATCTGAATCTAAACCAAAGATGACTGTCATTCCAGGTCTTTCTGGTTCTCATAAAGTAATTGAGGATCCCACAAAAACAAACATAAAAGATTACTTCATAACACTTACTGATATTGCCTTAAAAACAAGTGACGGATATGTCATTGGCGGAAATAAAATTAAAACAGGCAATCCTATAGAGCTTGAAGGTTTTAATTACAGATTAAACGGAAAAGTAACTAATATTTATCCGCTAAATGAATGAAGAAAATAAATTAGATGTTAAGTAAACTAAGTAAAAATAAAATATTATTTTATGTATTACTTTCCTCTTTAAGCATATTGCTTGGCAGCCTTTATTTACCTCAGTTTTCAAGCGCCAGATTTGGTATTGGATATATTATTCTGATTTGTTTTGTGTTTTTTTTAGCAAATATTATATTTAACAAGAATTTTAAATCAGGAAGATTTGATTTCATTGACTTAATTATTCTTACTTTTATTCTCATACTTTGCATAAGCACTTTCAGCTCTTATTTTTTCAAAGAAAGCGTTATTGGTTTTGCTAAATATATTCTTATGTTTCTTGCATATTTTATGTTTAAAACTACGATTAACAGCTCTTCTGATTTTGCATATAAATACTTATGGATATTTCTTATTTTTTGTGCCACTGTTGTTTCAGTAATTGGCATTTATCAATATATCTGCGGTGTTGAACCACTTGCTACATGGGAAGATCCTTTAATTGAAAATATTCATACCAGAGTTTATTCAACACTTGGAAATCCTAATTTGCTTGCTGGATTTCTACTTTTAGTTTTACCGCTTAGCATAACTATTCCACTCGAAATAAAAATGAACAGATTCTATAAAATCTTGTTTTTAATAAGTAGCTTAACTATGCTGCTCTGTATTATTTTTACAGGTTCAAGAGGTGGCTACCTGGGGCTTATTTCATTATTTTTATTTGGATTTTTTATCTCAATATATTATTTAAATTATAAAAAACATGTATTTAAATCACTTAAAAATCTCTTATACATTTTTACTCTTATAGGCATAGTACTTTTAGCCCTTTATCTGGTTTTAACTTTTGTGTTCCCAATGTTCACAGAAAGGCTTTCAACAATCTTTACACTTAGAGAACACAGCAGTAACAGCTATAGATTAAATGTCTGGATTTCATGCCTGCAAATGTTTAAAGAAAACTGGTTAATTGGAGTTGGACCTGGCAATGAAACGTTTAGGCTAACTTATGGATTGTATATGAAAAGTGGGTTTGAGTCCCTTGGGGCATATAATATTTTCCTTGAATTTGGAATTGAAGCAGGAATAATGGGACTTTTAATATTCTGTCTTTTGCTTTTAGTCTTATTCTTAAAATTACATTATCTATTTTGGACAAAAAACAGCTTTATAGCACTTGGTATTTTCCTCTCACTTATTGGCATTATCACCCATGGCATGGTAGATACTGTATTTTTCCGTCCACAGATTTTTATTCCCTTCTGGCTTTTATTAGCAAGTATTGGTAAACTTGAAAGTAGATAAGCAGATAAAAAGCTGATTTTGATTTGAAAGGATTAAACTTAATTTGAGTTTAAACATAAACAGAAAAAAAAGAACTGAACAGAAAAAAAAGAGTTTAAACAGCCAGAATAATGATTTAAGATTTTCGTTTATAGCAGCAAATGCTGCTGAAGAAAAAAAAGGTGAGAATATACTTCTCTTAGATGTAAGCAGATTAACTGTAGTTTCAAGTTGTTTTTTAATAATTACCGCCAAAAGCCAGCCGCAAATACAAGCTATTGCTTCTAATATTGAAGAAGAACTCTCCAAATTAAACTATAAATTAATTTCAAAGGAAGGGTTTGTAGACAGTAACTGGGTAGTGCTTGATTTTGGAGATCTGGTAGTTCATATTATGACTGAGAAAGAAAGAAACTATTATAAGCTTGAAAGGTTTTGGAGCAATGCAAGAACAATTGACCAGAAGCAGTGGAAAAAAGCATCATAAGAAAAAGATTTTGGAAATAACAGATTTTATTTATCCGATTTCTAAACTTAGAGCTAAAAAATATAAAATAAAAGATCATGTGAATTTATCTGGATTCAATCCTTTAAAAGGTGCTTTATTTATTCCTATGACTAATATTTACAATTACAATACAAAAAAAGGGATTGTTGTATGCGGCTTAAAAAATGGCATTCATCCAAATAAAAATGAAATAAAGATACTAAAAAAGGCAGGCATCCAAGCTTATTGTTTTAATCTAGTGCCAAGAGCTATTTTAGCTAGTGCAGCTGGTTTTAAAGTCAGTGCCACTGGTATAGTGAAATAAAAAAAACAATTAGCTTAATTTATCTAAACATTCAATTAAATAATCTATTTCTTTTACGGTATTAAAATAATGAATACTTGCACGACAAAAATTAAAATTTGGCACTTCCCTGGTTAATATTTTATTTTCTTTCCATAGTCTTGAAACTATGTCCAAGGAAAGAATATCTTTATGCTGCCATGAGACCAACCCTGCATGGTTTTTACCAGTTATAACATTTATTTTAGGATTTTCCTTTAATCGTTCTATAAAATATTCAGACATAGAATATATTCGCTTATAAATATCAACCTGCTGTCTGTTTTTTAAAGCAAAGTCAATTGCAGAACTTAGACCAGCAAACAAAGAATTATTCATTCCGCCAAATTCAAAAACACCTGCATCTTTTTTTGCTTTCCACTTGTAATTAAAATCATACTGACCGTCATCATCAAGATCTCCGGCAGATTCATAGCCTAAAACAGATGGCCATGGCGGTCTTTTCCCTAACAAATCCTTATTAACATATAAAAATCCAGTTCCTACAGGACCCAGTAACCATTTCTGTCCAGGCACACTGTAATAATCAGGATTTAATTCGTCCAGGTTTATGTGCATAGCACCAGCTGATTGAGCACCGTCAATAATTGAAATTATATTTTTATTTTTAAGTTCTGAGATTATTTCTTTTAGCGGTAAAGCGAGTCCATCATTCCAAAATACATGACAGAATATAGCAACTTTTGTATTTTTTGAAATGTTTTTCTTAAAAGACGTTAGCGGATCATTGTGATCAAGATCAATTAATTTAATTTTTACGTTAAATCTTTCTTTTAGATTATATAAGGGGATAATTACACTGGCATGATCACTTTTAGTGGTAATAATTTCATCATCTGGACTCCAGTTATATGCATTCAAGGCAATATTTATTCCAAGAGTAGTACATGTCGTAAGACAAATATTTTCAGGCTGTGTAAAAAAATGATTCGAAATTTTATTTCTAGCTTCTGCTACTTCTTTAATCTGAGCTTTAACAGCGTCTCTAGATGAAGGACCTGATTTAATTTGATTTTGAAAAGAAGCCTGAATAGCATTCCATACAGGCAATGGTGTAGGACCTGTCCAGCCGCTGTTAAAAAATACAATATCCTTTAAAGATGGTATTTCAGATCTAATATCTTCTGTATTTATATTCAGTAAATCATTTTCAAGAATTGTCATGGGTACATTATAATGTAGAAGCGTGCCTTGACACGTTCCTATGAAAGATACACCTGTCTGCTTACTAATACTTGACGGCTGGGGAGCATCCCCAGAAAAAAGAGGCAATGCAATTTCTCAAGCCAATTTGCCTAACTTCAACTTTTTTTTAAATAATTATCCAAATACCATACTGAATACAAGCGGTAAAGCAGTTGGACTGCCTGAAGGAGTAATGGGTAACTCAGAAGTTGGTCATGAAAACATTGGAGGCGGAAGAATTGTAACTCAAAAATTAACCCTTATAAGTCAGACTATACAAAATGGATCTTTTTTTAAGAATAAAATTTTACTGAATACAATTGAGCATGTAAAGAAAAACTCATCAAAGCTTCATCTGATGGGGTTAATAAGCGAAGGTGATGTACATAGCCATCTTGGACACTTATATGCATTGTTTGAACTGGCAGGAGAAAATAAAATAGAAAAGGTTTTACTTCATGCAATTACTGATGGTAGAGATGATCCTCCTAAAAACGCAATTCCACTATTAAAAAAAGTAGAAGAAAAAATAAAAGTTTGCAATGGGAAAATAGTTACTGTCTGCGGCAGATATTATGCAATGGACAGAGATAACAGATGGCAGAGAATTAAACGATATTATGATCTTGTAACTCAGGGAATTGGCTTAAATGCAAAAAATGTAACTCTTGCAGTAGAAGAAGCATATGAAAGAGGTAAAAAAAAAGAAACACAGGATGGAAACGAATGCCCGCTTGAAAATTCTGACGAATTTATCATGCCTACATTAATTGGTACTAAAGAAGATTTAATTCAGGACAATGATGCAGTAATATTTTTTAATTTTAGACCTGACAGAGCAAGAGAAATATCTACGATAATTACACAAAATAAATTTCCTGAGTTTACAAGAAACTGCTTCCCAAAAAATTTATATTATGTTTGTTTAACTGAATATGACACAAAACTGCATAATAAAGAATTCGCAGATCCTGTGGTTCCAACAGCATTTACTAAAAACGAGCTGCCAGAAGTAAACAAAGAAAAATCACTGGGTGAAATAATTGCACTTTTAAGTAAAAAACAGATTAGGATTGCAGAGACAGAAAAATATCGTCATGTGACTAGTTTTTTTAATATGGGAAGAGAAAAAGAATTTGAAGGTGAAGAAAGAATACTTATACCTTCACCAAGAGTAACTACATATGACCTTAAACCAGAGATGAGTGCAGAAGGAGTAGCTGAAAAAACTATAAATGCAATTCTTTCAAAAAATTATTCTTTACTAGTGGTGAACTTTGCAAATGCTGACATGGTGGGTCATACAGGTATTATTAGTGCCACTGTTTCTGCTATAGAGGCTATAGACAAGGCTCTAGGAAAGATTTATAAAGCTATAAAGGAAACCGGTGGTACCTTACTTATAACTGCAGATCATGGAAATGCTGAACAAATGTTAAACGATGACGGTTCTATAAGAACTGCACATAGTTTAAAACCAGTCCCATTTATACTTATTAATGAAACACTTAAAAAGTGTAAACTTAAAGAAAGCGGAAGTCTTGCAGATATTGCACCTACTATTTTAGATATTATGAATATAGATAAACCAAAAGAAATGACAGGCATTTCGCTTATAAGCAGTAAATAATAGAAAGGATAATATTTTGGCTGACGAAAAAATAAATCAAATAATAAATAATTATATAAATCATGCTAAGCGATATATTCTGGATCATAAGAAAGATTTTTCTTCCTGGGGAAGTATTTATCACAGGTTTATAAAAAAAGATAAGATTGATCCGGCTTTTGACTATACAAAAGAAATGATAAAACGTATGGAAAAAGACAGATTAACATCACAGGTAGCTATGCAGGTAGTAGAAACACTTACACCTGAAGTTCAAAATATAAAAAAAGATGTTTTAATCATGGCAGTTCCAATGATTCTGGGTTTTATTTTATTAATTACATTTTCACTTTTATTTAGTTTTGCAAGACCGTTAAATTTCACAAATCCATTTGTTATTTATTATGCAATCGGCATGTTTATCAGCGGGATGTTGTTTGGCTTTGGAATGTTACAGAGGAAAAAAGTAAAATTAAAAACCCTCACCAGAACCATGCTTTTTCAGGCTTGCATGGCTTATGGTGCTGCAAAAATGCAGGGACAGGGCAGTTTCGGAGCATTTAGAATTCTTGAAGAAATGAAAACAAAACAAGGCAAAGAACTACAAATCAGAATTAATCAGCCAAAAATAATGTATAAGTAGAGACGCCCTGTCGGGTCGTCTCTACTCTCTATCTGCACTTAAAACAAAATCACCGCTGTTTAGTTTAAAACCTGCATTATCAGACTGAAGATCCTGTAATTCTTTAATAAAGTCATCAATGCTTCTGAACTGCCTGTATACCGAGGCAAATCTTACATATGCAACCTGATCCAGATCTTTAAGCTCATTTAAAACTAGTTTTCCAAGAATTGCACTGCTTACTTCACGTTTCCCTTGTTTAGCCAGTTCGTTTTCAATATTTTCAATGCTGTTATCGATTTGTTCAGCATTTATAAGGGTTTTTTCACATGCTCGAACTATTCCTGATCTAAGTTTTTCTCTGGAATACGGTTCACGTTCACCGGATCTTTTTACAACAAGAACCGGCATAACTTCAATTCTTTCATAAGTAGTAAATCTTTTATTGCAGCTTGAATTTTCGCATTCTCTGCGCCTTCTAATACTGCTTCCTTCTTCAGTAGTTCTTGATTCAAGAACTCTGCTGTTTTCTGAATTACAAAATGGGCATAACATAGTTGTTTCCTAATAATGGCTTATATTATACCTTACAACAGGTAGAGACATCACAATGTCACTACATCCATACTTGTTGTTAAAGACTGTTTGCGTAATAATTACGACATGGCTCAAAACTACGACATAGTCATTATTGGCGGGGGGATAATTGGTAATTCAATTGCAGCACATCTGGCCAATGAAAGTGAAAATGAAAAACTAAAAATTGCTGTTATAAATTCATCTGATCTTGGCATACCTGCATCACAAGCTGCTGCCGGTCTTTTAACACCATTTCAGCTTGGTGAAATGGAAAACCATTCCCTAAAAGAATTTTGCCTGAAATCCTTTGAATATTTTTTAAACTTCCAAAAACAAATAAGTGAAGAATGCAAGGTAAATCTTGGTTTTTCACAGTCTGGCTCTCTCTATCTTATTTTTTCAAATCTTGAATTTGCACAAAAAGAAAATGAGATCAAAAAATTAAGGAGCATAACCTCTTCAAAAATTTCATTTATAAATAAACAGGATATTTCGAAACTGGAACCCCAAATTACCAAAGAAGCATTAAATGCATATTATTATCACGAAGAAGCATTTATAAATAATCCAAAATTTCTTAAAGCAATTATGGAATATTGTATTGAAAGAAAAGTAGATTATATTAATTCCGAAGTAAAAGAAATAAATGTTTCAAAATCAAGAGTTGAAAGCCTCCTGCTAAAAAATAACGAATGTATATATGCAAAAAACTTTGTTCTGTGTAATGGCATATGGGCCAATGATTTACTGAAAAAATTATTTGGTACAAGTGAAGATCTTATTAAAGCTGTTAAAGGCGAAGTTATCCAAATAGAATCAAATAAAGATTTAGAATCTTTAGAAAAAATAATTTTTTGCAAAGAAGGCTATCTCTTGCCAAGACCTGCTACAAACCAATATGAAACTTCTTCTATATTAGTCGGAAGCACTTATGAAGAAATAAACACAGAGAAATGTCTAAATCCATTTTACAATTCTGTTCATGGAGTTAATTCTTTATTGAATTTATTCCAGAGAATTCTTCCGGCATATAGTGAGTTTTCTATATCAAAGATGTGGTCAGGACTTAGACCAAAGACCAAAGACAGCCTACCTGTAATAGGACAGACAGAACAGTTTGAAAACCTTATTTTGGCACTAGGTCATTATAGAAATGGAATATTAATGGGTCCTTATACAGGTAAATTAATAACTGAATTAATTATGAGTGGTCAATCTGAATATGATCTTGGATTATTTAAGTTAGAAAGATTGCTTAAACCAACTTCTGAAAATAAAACCAACCAACATCTTATAACTAATCATTAAGTGCACTGTAAGCAAGTTTATTCTCTTCTTCCAGAAGTCTTTTTGCAAGCATAATTAAAACATTGTATTGATAGCAACTTGGATATTCTTTTTTCATGATTTTTATATTGAAATAATCTTCTTCAATATTATTTAATTTTTGTTTTGTAAAATTATTTGATTTACAAGATGCTCTGTTAAATATACGATCAAAAGCATTGTTTATACTTTCATCTTCTGAATCATATTCAGTATTTATAACTTCATAGCCCATATAGGATATAATTTCGGAGTGAAGTTAAGAGATAATATAAGCTTAATAACGTAGTATAAATGGTAATCCCTCAGTGCTAACCCTTAAAAAAACAACTTTATTTGAAGAACATAAAAGTGCAGGTGCAAGACTTGTAAATTTTGCAGGCTATGAAATGCCTGTTCAATATCAGGGCATTATTGCAGAACATAATGCAGTCAGAACAAACTGTGGAATATTTGATGTTTCACACATGGGAGAATTTGTGGTTTCAGGGAAAGATGCACTTAAATTTTTAAATTATCTTGTTCCTAATGACATAAAAAAAATCGAACAACCAGGCAAAGGCCTTTATACACAGCTTTGTAATGAAAACGGCGGCACAGTGGATGACTTAATTATTTACAGAAAAGATTTAGATTTTTTATGTGTAGTTAATGCCTCTAATATAGAAAAAGACTGGGCTTGGTTTAATAAATACAAATCAGGCTTTGATGTAGAATTGTCAAACGTTTCAGAGCATATTTCACTTCTTGCAGTACAGGGACCAAAATCAATAACTTCACTAAGTCAGGCTTTTAATATCAGTGAAGATGCTTTAAATCTACAAAAATATTTTGAAATCAGAAAATATGGACCTTTTTGGTTTGCCAAAACCGGTTATACAGGTGAAGATGGATTTGAAATTTTTATTGATAATCCAAGGCTTGCGGTTGAACAATGGAGAAAACTTATTAATTATGGTGTAATTCCATGCGGACTTGGAGCCAGAGACACTCTTAGGCTTGAGGCTGCTTATCCACTTTATGGACATGAATTAGATGATGAAACATCACCTCTTGAAGCAGGTTTAGGATGGAGTGTAAAGCTTGAAAAAGATTCAGATTTTATAGGAAAAGAGATTCTTATAAAACAAAAAAAGGAAGGTTTAAAAAAGGAATTGGTTTGTCTTAAAATAAATGACAAGGCAATAGCAAGACAAGGCTACAAAGTATGTAAGAAAGATGGCTCTGAAATTGGAATTGTATGTAGCGGATCACAGGGAATTACACTTAGATATCCCATTGCTACAGCTTATGTTACACCTGAAAATACAGAAATCGGCAAAGAGTTATTTGTAAATATCAGGGGGAAACTTGTTTCTGCAACGATTGTACAAAGACCGTTTTATAAACAACGCTAAATGTCAATGACAATTAAACACTCAATATTTCTTTTTCTTTAGAAGCCGTTAAATCATCAATTTCTTTTGTATGTTTATCAGTAATTTTTTGAAGATGCTCCTGTTGTTTTCTGGATTCATCTTCTGAAACTTGTTTTTCTTTTTCAAGTTTTTTAATGGCTTCAAGTCCGTCACGACGAGCATTTCTTATAGCCACTTTCCCGTCTTCTGCATATTTTTTTATAATTTTTACAAGTTCCTTTCTTCTCTCTTCAGTTAAAGTAGGAACTACTATCCTTAATACATTTCCATCATTATTTAGAGTCATGCCAATATCTGATTTGTTTATTGCTATCTCAATATCTTTTAGAGAACTCTTATCGTACGGCTGTATAACCAGACACTTTCCATCAGGGGTTGAAATATTAGCAACTTGTTTTAATGGTGTTGGGGCCCCATAATAATTAACCATTACTCTATCTAATAAAGCTGGATTTGCTCTTCCGCTACGAACGCTTTGTAGTTCTTTTTGGGTAAGTAAAATTGCTTTCTTCATCTGCTCTTCAGCATTTTTCATTACATCTGTGGCTTGCATTTATATGTCCTCCGAATAAGTAATATAATACAACAAATAAATCCTTTTAATATATTCTAGATTTACACAAATTTTATTTAGCTACATGTGCCTGCTCCGGGGCTTCCAAAGCCATCGGTGTTCTCTGCTATATATTTCGACAATTATTAAGCATCACAATATCATAAACTTTAAGTAATCTTGGTCAAGAAGTTACCTCGGGCTGTTCAGCCCCTGCGCTAGGCACATGTGGCTTATATTTGTGTAAATCCTTTTTTTAATGTATCAAACCTCTGAAATTAAGATATAAAACCAATATTCCAAGTATCACCCTGTAAATTACAAATATATGTGTCTTATGAGATTGTAAATATTTAAGCAAAAAATCAATTGCCATAAATCCAGACAGACATGCAAAAATTACTCCTATTACAAGTTCCTGCCATATAATTTCACTAGCACCAGTATTTAAGACAGAAATTAATGTGGATAATTCAAGTACTCCACTTGCAAGAATTGCAGGCACACTTAGTAAAAATGAAAACTTTGCTGCATGCGATCTTTTAAATCCCAATAATAAACCTGCAAATATTGTAACTCCTGATCTGGAAACGCCTGGAATAAGTGCAAAAGACTGCGCAATTCCAATAAGCAAAACATCTAAAGGGTTAATGTTTCCTATAGTTCTGGTTTCTTTTGAAAAGATTTCACTTATATAGAGAAGAAGCCCAAAAAATATAAGATAAAAAGAAACAGTATTTAAACTCCTCGCAAGACCAGCTTCAATTGGTTCTTTAAATAAAAATCCAAAAATACAAATAGGAATAGTGCCAAGTATAATCCAAAAACCTAGTTTTGAATCATAAGAAGTAAGTTTTTTATTTGTAAGTAAATCATTTATAAAAGCTCCATAAATCTTAATTAAATCTTTCCAGAAATAAATAATTACAGAAAACATTGTGCCAAGCTGTAGTACTGCTGAAAAAGCAGTTCCTGGATCTTTCCAGTGAAAAAGCGCAGGCACAATTCTTAGATGTGCAGTACTGCTAATAGGTAAAAATTCTGTAAATCCTTGAACAATTCCCAGGATTATTGATTGAAATAAATTCATTTATTTAACATTGTCTATCATATCAGGCCTGTTTTTTTTAGTTTTTGCCAGAGATTGTTCCTCACGCCATTTTTTTATCTGGGCATGATGGCCACTGAGCAGAACATCAGGAACTTTCCAGCTATTAAATTCCTGCGGCCTCGTATACTGAGGATATTCTAAAAGCCCGTTTTGAAAAGAAAAAGACTCCTCGTCAAATGTTTCTTCTTTTTTCAGTACACCTTCAATCAATCTAGAAGTAGAATCAATTACTGAAAGTGCACAAAGTTCTCCACCAGTAAGAATAAAATCACCCATACAAACTTCATAATCTACAATATTTGTAATTCTTTCATCATATCCTTCATAACGACCGCAAATTATAATGATTTGTTCTTCATTTTTTAAAGACTGGGCAAATTTTTGATCCCATTTTCTTCCACTTGCAGAAGTAATGAGAACTTTTGACCTATCTTTACGCTTAATGTTATTAAGAGCATTAAAAATAGGCTCAACCATGAAAATAAGCCCTACACCGCCTCCATAAGGTAAATCATCTACCTGTTTATGCCTTCCCAGTCCAAAAGGTCTAAGGTCTACAGTGTTTACCTTAATTTTCTCTTCCCTGCAAGCTCTTCCTATAATTCCAAGCTGACAGTAAGTATTTATAATGTCTGGAAATAATGTGATGATGTCAAATTGCATTTCTTTTTTATATCGCTCCAGACAAGCCTGTGTTTCCTTTTTTTTCAACTATAATTATAATCTAAAAAGGATATTAAATGCTAATTCTCGGAATAGAAACAAGCTGTGACGAAACATGCTGCGCCATTGTAGAGGATGGCAGAAGAGTCATTGTTAATAATGTGATTTCACAAATTGAACTTCATAAAGAGTTTGGCGGAGTAAAACCAAGTGTTGCAAAGTTTGCACATGAAGAAGTAATTGATGATCTTATAAATAAAACACTAAGAGATGCAAAATTAAATTTTGAAAGTTTAGATGCAATTGCAGTAACCATAGGACCTGGCTTGGTTATTTCACTTCTGGTAGGTTTTAAAAAAGCAAAAGAGCTTTCTAAAAAGTACACTAAAAAATTAATCGGAGTAAATCACTTATACGCTCATATTTGTTCAAATTTTCTTGAGTCAGACCTGGAACCGCCATTTATATGCCTCCTGGCAAGCGGCGGTCACACTCAGATAATTAATGTAAAAACCTTTACTGACTATGAAATCTTAGGCAGTACCTTAGATGATGCCTGCGGGGAAGCATTTGATAAAATCGGAAGATTACTTGGTCTGTCATATCCCGGAGGACCAAATCTTGAAATACTTGCAACTAGTGGAAATCCAGAAGCATTTATATTACCTGAAGCAAAAGTAAATCCATATGATTTTAGTTTCAGTGGATTAAAAACTGCTGTTTTAAGGCTGGTTCAAAAACTTCCTGAAAATTATAATCGTGCAGACCTTGCTGCAAGCTTTCAGGAAAATGTTACAAATACTCTGGTAAAAAAAATTGTCTGGGCAGCTAAAAAGACAAACACAAAAAAAATAGTAATTGCAGGCGGAGTATCAGCAAACAAAACACTCAGAAAAAAACTTCTTGAAGTATCTGACATTCCTGTTTATATGCCTGATTTAAAATACTGTACTGATAATGCAGCAATGGTAGCCAGCGCAGGATATCTTCTGAAAGATATTCCTCAGGATACTGATGCTATGGATGTTTTTGCTAAAGATCCTTCCTGCATTAAATTAAAAACTCTTTTAAAAGCTTCTTCATAGCCTAACTCATCTAAGTAAACCCAGTGTATTTTTTTATTTGCACGGAACCAGGTCATTTGTCTTTTAACCAACTGCCTGGTATGTAAAGTAATCTTTTCAATCATATCTTCAAGCTTTATATTATTATTTAAAAAATCAATAACCTCAGCATATCCAATGGTCCGCTTAAATAAATCCAGCATTCCATATTTATTCTGTAACTCTTTCACTTCATCAATAAGACCATTTGCACAAAAAGCGAAAGCACGTTTTTCAATTAATTTTGTATGAAGTTCTCTGTTTTTAAATGTAAGTCCTACCCAGAGAACATCATAAGGCAGCTCTCTCATTGTTTTTAATTTTGAAAAAAGCTTATTTGTTTTGTAGATCACTTCAAGTGCACGAATGGTCCTGAAATTATCATTTGGATGAATGATCTCTGTAGCTTTAGGATCTAAGTCTTTAAGATTTTTATATAATTCTTCCTGAGTATATTGTTTTAGCTGTCTGCGGAAACTCATATCAGGTTTAACTTCTGGGATTGAAAGTCCAAGAAGGACCGAATTTAAATATAATCCTGTACCACCTACGAATAAAGGCATCTGTCCTTTTGCAAAAATATCCTTTATTAGTTTTTCGGATTCTCTTTTATACAAACCAACCGTGAAATCCGAACCTGGTTCAACCAGATCAATTAAATAATGCGGGACATCTTTCATCTCATCATATGTAGGTTTCGATGTCCCTATGTTCATGCCTTTATAAACAAGTCTTGAATCTGCTGAAATTATTTCAAAAGGTAATTTTTCAGCAAGCTCAATTGCAATTTTTGATTTGTATGTGCAACTTGGTCCAACAAGTGCATAAACAGTTTTTTTACGTTCTGAATCCACCACGACACAATAGGTTAACAGAAAAAGCTCTAGCTTTCATCAGGACTTCTATCACGTATGATCGGATTTCTAATTTCTAATATCGTCCACGAGAGGAATTGAACCTCCGACCTAGGCGTTAGGAGTGCCTTGGTTTTTTATATCGCTCCAGACAAGCTGGAGCATCTCTTGGTAGATTCTATTAGTCTGAACGGATTTGCCAAATAAATTGGTCAAATCCTATCCATGCAAGTACCTTTTGAAGAATGCCCACCCTCGATAGGAATTGAACCTACAACCTAAGCGTTAGGAGTGCTTTGCTCTATCCATTGAGCTACGAGGGCAGGTACATTCAGAGAATTAGGATAACAGAAATTAGGATAAACTTACTTGTTCTAAGTAAGTTTTTTAAAATAAACTAAAACAATATTTGTATATTTTCGTCGTTTTAACTAAATTTAGACTGATAATGATTTTAATAGGGTATATGTAAATAAATAACTGCATAAGTATAAATATTATGAAAAAATTTAAAAATCTTGGGCCTGATTTGTTTTTAACAATTTGCATAAGCTGTATCATACTCTTTATATTTTCTATACCATCATTTTCAAGTTCAAAAGAATTAATTACAGGTGGAAAAGGGATATGGATAAATATCTGGAACTACCCGGCAAATCCAGACATGTATTGTGAACAATTAAAATCAAAAGGAATAGATACAATTTATCTGCAAATTTCCAGATCTAATACTCCTGCCATACAACATCCGGAAAAATTAAACAGAATCATCTCATCCGCTCACCAGAGGAATATGAAAGTAATTGGCTGGACTTATGTTTTTCTAAAAAATCCCCTTGCAGATGCTAAAAAATTTTTACAGGCAGTCTTTTATAAAACACCAGATGGCGATTCACTGGACGGCATGGCAGCAGATATTGAAGAAACTACAAACCCCTATGTCATAGAAACATTTGCAAAAGCAGTAAGAAAAACTGTTGGAAGTAAATACCCTCTGATAGCTATAACATTTTCACCGGTCTTAAAAAGAGCACAACCTCAATTCTATCCATGGAAAACCATTGCAAGTAATTTTGACATAATAGCCCCTATGACTTACTGGCACGGCTTGGTTAAATATCGCTCAGAAAAAGGTGCATACGACTACACCACGCAAACCATTGCAAAAATAAAACAATACACACAAAGAGATGACATTACAATACATTTAATTGGCGACGGACAAAAAACTTCAAAACAAGAAATCTTAGGATTTTTAAAAGCTGCAAGTGATCATGGAATTAATGGCGGAGTTAGTTTGTACCCCTGGTATACACCACAAAAACACCAGGTAGATATCCTGGGTGATTTTAAAATTTAACGTTTTGTGCTAAAAAAACTTTTAATTAACCTGGAGGCTTCCAGCTCCATTATTCCACCAATAACTTCAATTTGATTATTTTTATTTAACTCATTTATCAAATGAAAAGCTGATCCACATGCACCTGAGACAGAATCATAAGCACCAAAAACCACAGTGGATATTCTAGAGTTTATTATCGCCCCGCAACACATAGCACATGGTTCAAGCGTCGTATATAAAGTACAGCCATTTAAACGCCAATTAGACAAAACTTTAGAAGCTTCTCTAATTACAATGATTTCTGCATGAGCAGTAGGATCTAAATTCGTTTCTGTTTTATTTACAGCACTTGAAAGCAATTTATTCTCTTTTATAACTAAAGCAGCAATAGGGACTTCGTTATATTGGGCAGACACAGGGTCAGGGTCTGCCCCTACAGTTTTTTTTGCAAGCTCAATGCATTTAGACATCCAATAAGTATGAGAAAAATTATTTCCCATTTTCTATCTCTTATCTCTCATCTCTCAGCTTTAATTCTTTCAGCTTCTTTATGTCTGTATTCCATAAGTTTTTTTTGAAGTTCTTTATTTTCAATAGAAATTATTTCAAGAGCTAAAATAGCTGCATTTTTAGCTCCGTCCACAGCAACAGTGGCTACAGGAACTCCAGGCGGCATCTGAACCGTAGCAAGAAGAGAATCTATTCCTCCGGAAACCCCACCGCTAAAAGGTATACCTATTACCGGAAGTGTGGTTCTAGCTGCAACCGTACCTGACAAATGATTTGCCATTCCAGCTCCTGTAATAAAAACTTTTACGCCATTATTTATAGCATTATCAATAACTTCCTGAACAAATTCAGGCGATCTATGTGCACTTGCAACCTTAAAATCATAAAGTACATTAAACTCAGCTAAAGTTTCCAAAGCTGGTTTAATTTTCGATTCATCTGATTTACTGCCTATAATAATCTGAATATCAATCTTTCTTACCACTGCTTTTTTCCTCCGGCATTAAATTAAATTTTCCACTAATTAAACCTTTGATGTCATTAAATAAAACAAAAAACATCAGCAAGAGCAAAAGGAAAAAGCCGGTTTGAATGGCTCGTTGTTGAATTGATTCAGCCAGCCTTTTACCCCTTATTTTTTCAATGACCATAAACAAGAGATGTCCGCCGTCTAAAGCTGGTATAGGAAGAAGATTAATAATGGCAAGATTTACACTGATTAATGCAGACCATCTGTAAATTTCTCTGAAGTCTACAGTAATTGCCTGAGCAAAAATCGAGACTATTGCAATAATGCCATGTAAATCATCAGTACCAATTTTTGGAGCACCTGCTGGAGAAAGACCAAACATATTAGTTATCATTAACCACAAACCAATTAACATGGACACAGTCCATTCAATTAAAATTACTCCTGACTGACCAAGCCAGACAAAAGGATTTCTGGAAGGTTTTTCATATTCGCCATTTTTAATCAACCCTAGTCCTATACCAATAGCACCTTCTTTATTTGGGATTACTTTTACATTAAATGTTTTAATGACTGGCTTTCCGTTTTTAAAAGTTTTTCGTTGTATTTTAAATAGAACTTCTTTTAAAGGATGGGATTTTACGATTTGAACAACTCGAGTAGGATCTTTAATTTTCAGGTGATTAACTTTTAGAACTACATCGCCAGCTCTTAATCCAGCTTGTTTTGCAATGGGATTCGGAACAATTCCATGTTCTTTAGCAATAGATGTTGAATCCAGAAGACCGGTAATCACTACATTACCTTTTGAACTGGGCGGACCAATGGTGGCTACCATTATTAGGCACATTAAATAAGCAAAAAGAATATTAAATATCACCCCTGCACTAGCTACACATGCACGCTTCCAAACGGGAAAGGTCTTAAGCGATTTTAAATTCGGCATTTCTTTTAAAAGCTCTTCGCTTGATTCATCACCTAACTCTGGTATAGCAACGTAACCTCCTAGAACAAACCAATGAAATCTAAACTCTGTATTTTTCCAGTTACCTATTTTTATATGACTTCCAAACGGCAGACCAAAACCAAAGATAGGGGTTTGAAATCCAAGCCTCCTGGCAACTATCCAGTGACCAAATTCATGGACAATAATCATTAAACTAATAAGACCTAAAACAACAATTAAATTTAAAACTATCATGATATTGAGTTTAGCATATAAATATATATTTTAAATACAGAATATTCAGGTTGAAAATCCTAAATCTTGTTAGCATAGGGATTATTTTTAAGCGTTGAGTGAATCATCTCTGCTACTTCATCAGGAGTTATATTTTTCATGCAGTTATTATGCATTAAAGGACATTCTTTTTTTCTACAAGCAATACATTCCATTTCTGAAAGAAACAAACAGTTATTAATGCAATTATATGGACCTGTTCTCAGAGGCGAAGTAGGTCCATAAATCCCTACAACCCCAGGAAATCCAAAATCATTTTTTATGGCACTTGCCATATGCAGAGCAAATGAATCCATTCCTAAAACGAGATCTACATTTTGAATCAGATAAATTAACTCAGAGAAGGATGATTTACCAATTAAGTTCTTATAGTCAATAGAAGAAGAATCTAAATTTATGATTAATTCACTAATATATTTTAAGTCACCTTCAGCTCCACAAAGAATAACTTGAAAATCTTTTGATAACTTTGAAACTAAATTAAACCAGTAATCCATAGGCCACATTTTACTTTTCCATGTAGTCCCAGGGGAAAAAAGTAATGATTTCTTGTTTTTTTTAACGATGATTTCTTTAATATTTTTATTCTCAATATTTGATATTTGCGGAATGAGAAATTTTACCTTCGAAAGATGTTTTTTAGTAATTGATGAAATCAGCTCCAGATTCATATGAATGATATGTTTTTTAGTTATAAAAAGATTTCCAACATCGATTTTTAAATCATAAAAAAGTGGAGATAATTCCCTTGAGTTTTTAAAACCGACTATTTTTTTACCAAAAGACAGTTTACTGAGAAATGCACTTTTAAATAATCCCTGGACATCAATAACATAATCATAATTTTGTTTTTGAATAAGTAAAATATCCTGGGGTAAATAAATCTTATTAATTTCTTTTATTAAGGAGAGCAATCCGTATCCGTCTTTTCCAACTAACCAGTCAATCTGAGAGTCAGGAAAATTGTTCTTTATTTCATTTATTAAAGGCAAAGAGTGGATTATATCTCCGAGGCTGCTGAGTCTTACTATTAAAAATTTCATTTTTGAGTAAGTCATGTAACCCTTATCAGTCTATAAAATTGCTTTGATTTTATCTCACTAAGAGATACTTTAAAAAGCCTGGAGAACTCACTTATTAAAGGCAAATAAACATCTTCATCTGTATCATTTGTCTCAACCAGATTAAATTTATTATTTAGATTCTTTATACCACCACGCAAATAAATACACTCATTCACTGAATTATTAAACCAGTTTTCTTCAATAAATATATTTCCTCCTTTTAAGTTTAGAATAATAATTTTTCCGCCTAGATTGTTATCAGCAAAAAATTTACCTGGTAATCCTCCCAGAACCAGC
>MFRM01000007.1:90485-137156 GCA_001784555.1 Candidatus Melainabacteria bacterium RIFCSPHIGHO2_02_FULL_34_12
TTGATTTTATTTTATGAGCGAAATGATTTCCACATGATCCAAAAACAGTAATTTTAGAATTTAAAGTGGCTGCTGCAGAATTATCGCCGACATTACCATTTATAATTAGTTTTAGATTTTGTATTGTATTAGCGAAATCATTGTTTACACTGTCTAATATTTCAATTTTAATATTTAAACTTAAATTACAAAGAAGCTCATTTATATTTTTAGTATTTTTTAAAAGAATACTTTTAGCACTCTCGGATGCCAGTCTTTTTATTTCATTATTTATTTGACCAGCCGTTAAATTACTGCAGTCCAATTGCTGTGCTGATTTTACTTCAGTCATGATTTATATGGGGAAAAGCTTCATTTTATGATTACCAAATACTGCAACCTGAGTAAAACCAAATTTCTTAAGTACTTCATCTAATCTGTTATAAGAATGAGCAAGATCTTTTGCTGCATGTGCATCTGAAGCTGTGGTAATCGGAATATTCATATCTTTTATCATTTTTACAATTTCATCCTGAGGATAGAGCTCATTCACTGGTTTTCGCCAGCCAGCAGTACTCATCTCTATCGTAAGACCTTTTTCTTTAACTAATTTAAGAACATCCTTTACAAAAGATGAAATTTCTTTTTTTGGTCTATGTCCAAAGATTTTAATGAGATCAAGATGAGCAAGTCCATCTAAAAAGCCTTTATTTATAAGTGCTTTCATGTTATCAAAATACTTAGCATATAAATCATCTATATCCCATTCACTGTATCTTTCCTTATGCTGAGGATGATCAAAAGGCCAATCATCAATAAAATGAACTGATCCCAACACAAAATCAAGCTTGTCATAGTTTTTTTCAATCCATTTATAATCATTTACTGAGGTTTCTGGATCATTGTCAATTTCTATGCCAATTTTAAACCGAACATCTTTTGTCCTGTCACGAAATTTAAAAAATTCATTCAGATTAATTCCCGGATGATATCGTCCATGATCAGTAAGTGCCACATCTTTTAAATTTGTTTTACGTGCATATTCAGCCCATGGCTCAAGCACATCCTGTGTATATGGAAGATCTCTGTGTCCTTGAGGATGATTGTGGTAATCACTGAAAAGCATATGGTTATTATAACTTAAATACTTATGGGTTAATTACTCAACCTTCATTCACTGCAGGTCCTGTCGCCTGCAGTAGTGGCTTGCCATGGCAAGCCACTACATTGTTACAACGAAATGATCACACTTCATTAATTAATCTCTATTTGGATAATTTGTATAAAATACATACCTGTTGTCTGAGCCCCATAGATAAGAATTATTCAGAGAAACTTCTTCCAGTAATTTTTTCTTAGTGACAAATGCAACTTTAAGAGGACTATTTAATCGGTTCTGCAAGGCAGTCAGAGAATCATATTTTATAATTTGTCTTTTTGAATAAAAAGTTAAGCTGGGTTTGACTATCTGATAAGTAGCAATTTCAACATAACTTGGAAAACTTTTTGCAAACTTTCTAAGCATAAATTGTGAATGGCGATCAACTTTTGGCATTAAGAAACTAACTACGCTTAAATATAAAATAAAAAATGTAGAAATTATAATTAATAATGTCGTTTTTTCATCCCTGCGGCTGCTTGCCCAAGCCATTCCAACTCCTACGAGCATTAAAAATGAGAATGAAATAATTTGAAAATCCAACTTCAGACTTTTAACTTCTCTGGGTAAAAGCAATTCAAGATTAAAAACACAAAGAATCATTAAAACAATACAGGCAAGAAAAAATATTCCAAGACCTATGAGCAATCCCTTATTGTCAGTTTTATTTTTAAACATGTTGTCAAACCAAGCAGCTACAATTACACTAAGCGGTAAGAATAAAGGTAAGACATAAGTTAATAATTTGGTTTTACTGATACTGTAAAAAATAAATATAATGACAAACCACCATAGACAAAACCAAGGAATTTGCTCCTTTGGTGAATCAAGCAAACTTCTAAGTCCTTTATTAAGAACACTCTTAATTGCCTGAAATAAAAAAAATGTCCACGGAAGAAAGCCAATTAAAATAACAGGGATAAAGTAAAATATGGATCCTCTATGACCCGAGACTACAGATGTATACCTACTGAAATTATGCATTCCAAAAAATAATTTTGTAAATTCTCCGCCAGTAGCTGTATGTACTGCAATATACCAGGGAAGAACAAGTATCCAAAAAATAACAAAACCAATCCAAAACGAATAACTTTTATAAAAGTATTCTGATTTTCCAATCCAGCAAAAAAACGGAATCATTACAAGTCCTACTAAAATAACTGCAACAGGTCCCTTCGTAAGAACTGCCAGGGCAAGAAAAATAAATGCAAGAATATAAAAATAGCTAAGCTGAAGAATTTGAATTTTAAAAAACCTATGTGAGGCACTTAAAGCCTCATAGCCAAGGAAAAAACAAATAATTGAGCTGGAAATAAAAGTAGCAAGCGTCATATCGGTCACTGAAAATCTCGACAAAGCCACAAATTCAAATGAAGACATTAAAATCAGCACTGATATTAAAGCAATCATTTCTCCATAAAATCTTTTTACAAAGTAAAACAAAAATCCCAGAGAAATAAACGCCGAAAGCATAGAGGGAAATCTAGCGCTAAACTCATTAATTCCAAATATTTTCATAGATATAGCTTCTAACCAGTAAAAAAATATTGGCTTATCAAAACGAACTACATAGTTAAAATAGGGTACTATCCAGTTTCCTGATTTAAGCATCTCTCTGCCAGCTTCAGCATATCGAGGTTCATCTACATCAATTAATCCCACACTGCCTAATCTAAAAAAATATAAAATTACATATAAAACAAAAATTACAAGCAATATTTTAAAAAAAGGAGAGTCTTCACTAAAAGTATTTTCTTTGTTTTTTAATTTCATATTTCTATTCACTGTCAAGCTTCAGTACTGCCATAAAAGCTTCCTGAGGGATTTCTACTTTCCCTACAGTTTTCATTCTTTTTTTACCTTCTTTTTGCTTCTCAAGCAATTTCTTTTTTCTAGTGATATCTCCACCATAACATTTGGCAAGCACATTTTTTCTAATTGCACTTACTGATTCACGAGCTACAATTTTTCCTCCAATTGCAGCCTGAATAGGCACCTCAAATAATTGTTTTGGAATTAATTCTTTTAATTTCTGAGCCAGCTGTCTTCCATAATAAAAAGACTTATCATTATGGACTATTGTAGATAAAGCATCTACTTTTTCACCAGCTATAAGAATATCTAATTTAACCAGTTTTGACTCACGGTAACCAATTAAATCATAGTCCATGCTTGCATATCCTTTTGATCTAGATTTTAGATTATCAAAAAAGTCAGTGATTATTTCAGCAAGAGGAATTTCATATGTTAACTGAACTCTTTTTGTATCAAGATATTTCATGTCTTTAAAAATTCCTCTTCTGCCCTGAGATAATTCCATTAGCTGTCCGACAAAATCATTTGGTACAAAAATATGAAGCAAAACATAAGGTTCTTCTATTTTCTCTCTGTGATTGGGATCCGGCAACAATGCCGGGTTATCAATTTCAGTTATTTTTCCAGAAGAATCAGTTACACGATAAATAACACTCGGGGCAGTTGCAATTAATGAGAGTTTATATTCTCTTTCGAGTCTTTCTTGTGCTACTTCCATATGTAACAATCCTAAAAAACCACACCGAAAACCAAATCCAAGAGCACCTGAAGTTTCTGGGCTGTAACTTATAGAACTGTCATTTAATTTTAATTTTTCAAGAGCATCTTTTAAAGCCAGGTATTGATCTGCATCAGTCGGATATAAACCACAAAAAACCATAGGCATTGCAGGTCTGTAGCCAATCAATGGTTCAGTTGCCGGTCTTTGTGCATTTGTAAGTGTATCTCCAACGAGGGAACTTACATCCCTTATAAAGGCTGCTAGATAACCTACTTCACCAGATTTTAATTCATTCACTGATACTTGCTTAGGTGTCAAATAGCCAACTTCAGAAACAATAAATTTTTGATTGTTTGCCATAAATAATATTTCATCATTTACTTTTACTGAGCCATCAACTATTCTTAAATAAACAATTATTCCCCGATAGCTTTCAAAATAACTGTCAAAGACTAATCCTCTCAATGGCTTATTAACTGCAACTTTAGGAGGTGAGATATTTTTTACAACTGCTTCAAGCACCTGCTCCACATTCAGACCGGTTTTTGCACTGATAAAAACAGCCGATGAAGTATCAATGCCTATTGATTCTTCGATTTCTTTTTTAACTTTTTCAGGCTCTGCTCCAGGTAAATCAATTTTATTAATCACCGGAATAATTTCAAGATTATGTTCAAGTGCAAGATAAACATTTGCAAGTGTCTGTGCTTCCACTCCCTGACTAGCATCTACCACCAGTAAAGCACCTTCGCAAGCTGCAAGACTTCGTGAGACTTCATAATTAAAATCCACATGCCCAGGTGTATCAATAATATTTAATATATACTCTTCATTGTTTTTTGATTTATATTTCATTCTTACAGTTTGAAGCTTAATGGTAATACCTCTTTCACGTTCTATATCCATATTGTCCAGGATCTGTTCCTTCATTTCCCTTTTTGAAATGGTTCCGGTTAATTCCAAAAGACGGTCAGCCAGGGTAGATTTACCATGATCAATGTGTGCAATAATACAAAAGTTCCTTATTTTTACAGAATTTTCCATGCTGTTTTATTATAAGATAGAAAACGTTTAATTGAACAAAAAGGAAAAAATGATTATAGAGCTTGTCTCATTTGCCTTTAAAAACGGAGATTCACCAAATTGCAACTATCTAATTGATGTACGCTTTCTAAATAATCCATACTATGTCCAGGAATTAAAACCATTATGTGGACTTGATAAAGACGTAATTGGTTTTTTCAAAGATAACAGAGATGCTCAACAATTTCTAAAAGAGCTGTACAAATGGATTACTTATATTATAGAGGCAAATAAAAAAGCAAAGAAAGAGAAAATAATTATTGCAATAGGTTGTACAGGCGGGCAGCACAGATCTCCTTATATAGCAGAGTGTCTTGGAAACCATATAGTCAAAAAAAAGCTGGTAAGCGAGCTTACTATTTACCATACTCTACTAAAGAAATATAATGTAGCAGTAACAACATGATTAACAAACCTGAAATTAATTTAAGAAGATATTTTTTACCTGGTTTAAAAAAATGGATTTTTTTAGGATTTATCGGATTTTTATTTGGCATTCTTGGTGCTACATTATTTTTGGAATTAAGACCGGTAACCAGATTCAGAGATTTTACTTGGTTCCTCATGAAGGAAATTGCAAAAATAATGCCGACCTATGTCTCAGCAACCATTGCAATTATTTTTTGCATTAGTTTAATTGCCTATGCCTTAATTAATGCAAACAGGGAAATAATGAGAGCAATGGCTCCTGAACTTGCAGACAGATCGGTACTGGATGCATTAGACAAAGTTCACTCCCTAAGCCGTGGAGTAAAAGTTGTTGCAATTGGAGGAGGTACTGGTTTAAGTACCCTGTTATCAGGTCTAAAACACTACACTACTAATATCACCGCTATAGTAACAGTTGCAGATGACGGAGGAAGTTCAGGAAGACTGCGAGAAGAGCTAGGGATTATTCCTCCAGGCGACATACGAAACTGCATAGCCGCACTTGCTGATGAAGATAAAATTATAATTGATCTTTTTAAGTACAGGTTTAAAAGTGGTCATAACTTAGAAGGACATAGTTTTGGCAATTTATTTCTTACGGCTCTAAAAGAAGTAGTAGGAGATGATTTTATAAAAGCAGTTAAAGCTGCAAGCCTAATTTTAAGATGCAGGGGGACTGTTCTCCCTTCATCTCCTGAACCAATGAAAATAATTGCAGAACTTTCTGACGGAAGAATAATTGAAGGAGAATCAAAGATTCCAGAAGCAGATGGAAAGATACAAAGAATTTATTGTGAGCCTGAAAAACCTAAAGTTCAACCAGAAGCCATTGAAGCAATTGCTAATGCTGAACTCATAGTTTTTGGACCAGGGAGTCTTTATACATCAATTATTCCTAATTTACTGATACCAGAGATAATTAATGCAATTAAAAATTCAAGTGCACACAAAATTTACGTATGTAATATCATGACTCAACCAGGAGAAACTACCTCTTATTCAGTTAGCGATCATATTTCTGCATTGCTTAAACATTCAAACTGCCTTGACTTACTTGATGGGGTTATTGTAAATGACAGACATCCTGAAAAACTGCTTGAAAAATACAAAGAGAAAGGACAGGAACCAGTATATATTGACGCTGATATTGTACAAAAACTAGGAATAAGACTTGTAGCCAGAAATCTTATCAAAGAAGAAAATCTGGTCCGCCATGACTCTCATTTACTTGCCAGAGCAGTATTAATGTGGCATAAAAGATGGCAGAAATACCCGGTAAAAAAGGCTAACGAGCAATCATTATCTTTAAGCTCTTAATGTTTTTTCACTTTCATTCAAATAACTTATAATAAAAACAAGCACAAGGGTAAATTAATTATATGAATCAAAATTACTGGTTAGAGAGATTATTGTCTGATCCAAGAGACTTTATAGATAGTTTTTACAAACAGGGTAAATATTATCAAAAAATCAGGAACTTAGATAAAAATAATAAAAAAAGAAATAAACCCAGAACATATTTTGTTTTTACCCTGGATGAAGAAGATGCAAAAAGAAATGCTACTTTTTCTACTTTTGAATTTGGAATTAAAGAACATATGATAACCAGGGGTTATTTAAACAAATTAGCAAGCTTTTTGCCTATGAGTATGATAAAGGAAAGGCTTCATAAGCTTGCTGGTGTAGTCATAGAAGAAAATGTTTTTATTGCACCTGACGTTATCATAGATCCTGTACTTAGAGGATGGACTAGATTTCATAAAGGATGCTCTATCGGATGGGGAGCAAAATTTTTTAATCATCTCTTTGAAGATAACGGAAGAATAGTTATCGGTTATATAGAAGTGGGAGAAGAAGCTTCACTTGGTGGTTTTGTTGCCGTAAGTCCCGGAGTAACTATAGGTAAAAAAGCTAATATAGGAGCTGAAGTAAAGATTGCTCCTGGAGTTACTATAGGAGATCATGCAAAAATAGGAGCAGGTGCATTCATCATGCCTTTTTTAACTATAGGAGAAGAAGCAGAAGTAGCAATGGGCAGCGTAGTTATTGAAAGTGTGCCTCCTCGAACCAAGGTTCAGGGAAATCCGGCAAAAGTAGTGGATGAAAACATAAGAAATAGAAAACCAAAATTAGACCTTATAATAAATCCGAACATGGAAAAAGAAAATAAAATGATTTAACTTTTACCCTTTTACCCAATCGCTATAGTCCTGTTTGCTGCACCAATTTGATTTTCTACTACAGAAAGTTTTCCTGTATCAAGTGTCTCACTTGAAAGGATATTTGCTTTTTCACCATTTAATCCTATTAATCCCTCTCTGGCATTTGAAACTTCTTTATTTTGTAACTCTAATTTTCCTGTTATTCTTCGTTCGCTGCCAACTCCTTCTTGAGCTGCTGCCTGTGCAGCTTCAATATCAGAGCCTACTGTTTGGCATACCTGCCCACAATTATCACCTTCAGGCGGCTCAATATAAACCACATCAATATCATCAACTACTTCCCCAGATTCTGTATCTACTACAACAATTCTGTCCGCACGGGACTCGCTGCTTACTTTTGCTCCTTCCTGACCACTAGTACTTACTCCAGATGAAGATACATTACTGAAATCATCAACATTTCCATTTCCAACTCCAACTCCACCACCTGCATAAGCAACTTCAGAATTAGGATTAAGACAGCCTGATGACAGACAGCTGTATGCAATAGTGTTTAAAACTGAGGAGAGTTGCCTGGCTTCATCTGATTTTGGATCATATTTAGCTTTAATAAGTGCTTGTTTTACAGCATATGATGCTATATCAGCAATTGAACCGGATGCAAGTTGTTTTGCACTGGCAGTTTCTAGAACTCCAAGCAAATTGCCTAATGCAGCAATTGCAGCTCTTGGATTTGATACAGAAAAAGTTAATGCAGCATATACCCGCATTAATTCTCTGGTCTCATTATCCGAGCCTAAAATTCTTTCAAGTGCTTTCTCGTACTGAGCTTGTTCTTCACTAAAAGTTTTTAAGAACTGTGCACGCGTTACATCTGATTTTTCTTCACCAAGTTGTATAAATTTATACCTGCCTGGGTTTGATTTATTTGCTTCAACGTATTCAGAGAGTCTTGCAGCATGTTCACCGTGTATATCGGGTATAAGTTTTTCAATTTGTTTATCGCCAAGAACAGGATTGAAATCAAAAGATCCGGCATGTGCCAGGCTATTATTTTTAACCTCAGGAGATGATCCTTGATAACTTTCAAAACTATCAAAAACAGGTTCTCTCTCTTTAGGTTGAGGAGGTTTTTCTTTCTTTTTTGGCCCTGTAATTAAAAGATCATTCCCCGTTGATTTTGAGGAATCACCGGCCTGCGCTCCACTTATTGCAAAAAGAATAAACATAATCTTATACTCAACTCAGCTTCTTCTAATTAGAAAAAGCTTTAGGTAAAATGATTTTGACAATTTCATCTTAAGAGCAAATTATATTCCTTTATATAATATATTAATTTGTGACGTGCTATACATGTATTTTTAAAAGTTTTGAAGATTCTGGTTAAGAGCTCATTAAGATTTTACAGGAAACTTAATTTGATTTCCTAAGACCAAATAATGCCGAGCCTGAACCACATAATCCACATGCCTTATATCCTTCTTCAAATAATTTATTTCTTTCCTTTATCAGAGCTGGAAAATATGAAAAAATTGCTTTTTCAAAATCGTTAAAAATGTTCTTATAAAACAAATCATAATCATTGTTTTTCATTGCAAGCTTAAGATTATTAATCTCTGTTTTTCGATCTGCAATAAACTCTCTGCCATCAATTTGCTCATAAGCCCATTTAGTAGAAATGGAGATATTTTCAATTCGTATTATTTTAACTTCTAATTTAAGATTATTTTCAATCTCATTAACAATTTCTCCCCTACCTCTTCCAAAACATGTTTTACCTTTAATGAAGAATGGCACGTCAGAACCTATCTTTGAAGCCAGAATCAATAATTCAGTTTCATGTAGTTGATAGCTAAAGAGTTTATTTAAACCTTTTAATACGCATGCTGCATTAGAGCTCCCGCCTCCAAGTCCTGCCTGCAGTGGGATTCTTTTGTTTATTTTTATATTACATCCAGCATCTACACCTAATGCCTTAAAAAATAACGAGGCAGCTTGGTAAGCAACGTTGCTTTTCAGAGGAATTACCTTTTTGAAATCTTCCTGAATGAAGTCTACATTAATTTGTGAGTTGTCATCAAACAGCTCTATCTCAATTTCATCAAAAAATGATTCGTTTTCAAAAAATATAGTTTCAAGCTCATGAAAGCCATCTGGTCTTTTTTCTTTAATCCACAATCCTAGATTTATTTTGCTGGTTGATTTAAATTTTTCTATTGCGGGTAACTTTGGATTTGCACTGAGTATAGATGGATTTTTCATTAGAATGAATTATATTTTTAAATATTTTTTTGCAGACCAGAAGCAACCGGTACCGCTTACTATGATACCAACCATAAGAAGTATGAAATAAATTTGGAAAATATTCTCCGAATAGTATTTAGGCAGTCCGGTCGGCAAGACACTTCCTATAAGGTTTTGAGCTGTCTCCCATAAAAATGACTGAAGAATATGAAGGGGTACTATTGCAAGAGTCGCTGAAATAACTGCATAAAATATTCCTTGAAGAATTAACGGACCTTTAATGTACCAGTCTTCAACACCCATCAGTCTTAAAACTTCAATTTCATTCTGGCGTGAGTGAATTACAAGCTGAATGGTATTTGATGTTATTACAATTGTCACAAAAGCAAGTAGTAAAGTAATAATGGTGCCTACTATTTGCAACAATGTCTTAAATTTGTTTATAAAACCTAAAACGCCTGGCGCATAGTTTATGTCAATTACTCCTTCTGTCTTTTTAACAAGATGAATTGCCGGTTTTAGGTATTCTGGCTTAGAAACTCTTACATGTACTGTGTTTGGTAAAGGATTTTGAAAATCTTCAGAAACCGTAAAATTCTTCTTAAATTCATACCATGCAACATCTCTATCAATTACTTCTACTCTTTTTACATAAGGGATTTTACCAATTTTAAATGCTATATTTTTAGGATCGGTATCATTAGACAAATAAACCGAGAATTCCATTTGATCAGACAATTTCTGACCTATTAAATTTAATCCAAACGAGACCTGAAGAACAAAACCAAAAATCGCAAGTACAGAAGTAAGAATACTTATTGCTACAGCATTAGACCAACCGCCACGCCAGATATCCTGAAATGTTTCGTAAAACATTCTATATGCCATTCTAATTTTTCGTGTGGGTAAGTCCATATTTTTATTTAAATTTATGCCTCCGTTAATTTAGAACATTTTTAAAGCTGTGGGATATAAGTACCAATTTTTACATCACTTGTTATTCTTCCCTGATTAATTCCAATAACTCGTTTTCTCATTTGATCTACCATTTGTTGGTTATGGGTAGCTACAAGAACAGTCGTACCTCTTTGATTTATTCTCTCAAGCAACTGAAATATTTCCATTGAAGTTGCTGGATCTAGATTTCCTGTAGGTTCATCTGCAACCAAAAGAGCAGGTCCTTGTACTATTGCACGGGCAATACCAATTCTTTGTTGTTCTCCTCCAGATAAAGCTTTAGGGAAGTCATTTGTTTTATTTGTTAAACCAACAACTTTTAAAGCTACATTTACTTTTTTCTTAATATCCATATGATCCATACCAATGGCAAATAAAGGATATGCAATGTTTTCAAAACATGTTTTAGATGGTAAAAGTTTAAAATCCTGAAATACTACACCCATTCTTCTTCTTAATAATGGGGTTTGATTATTAGGAAGCCTTGAGACATCAACATTTGATACAAATACCTGACCAGAAGTAGGTTTTTCTTCTCTATATAACAATCTCAGGATAGTAGATTTACCTGCCCCGCTTAGACCTACAAGAAAAACCATTTCGCCAGCAACTATCTCAAAACTTACATTATCCAGGGCTTTAAGCTCTCCATATGTTTTAGTTACATTAACAAATTGAATCATTTTTCCTACAATTCTAAATTACAATAATAGTAACATGCAGTCTTAACTAATTAAATAACACATAGAAATCCTGGATTTAGATATACACGTCTATAAAAAAGAAGAGCAAGTGAAAGTTGAACCACAAAAAATAATGTCTTATTTCCTAAGAATAAGTTTTTGTATTTTCTTGATTTCAATCTGGGCAATATGGTTGATAACCCTTCCTGAAGTACAGGTAAACAAGAATTTAAAGGAAAAAATCATACAGAAAGAAAAATCAGTACAATCAGCAAAAACAGAAGAGCAAGACAATAAAAAGAAACCTACAGAAGAAACTATATCTAAAACTAAAAGTAAAACTGAAAATAAACAAGAAAAGATTGTAACTATAATGACAGAAGAGAAGAAGCCAATTCTTGCTAACAATAACCCCACTCCAAAACCATCATCAATAGTAAATCTATCCAATGTTGCACTTACTACAAAAAAAGAACTGCTTAAAATCAATGCTTCATTAAGTCCTACACCATTTATTGAAAAAGCAGAAAAGATTGCTCTTAGAAAAGAAGTTTTACTTAAAGCAGCAGAAATAGAAAACAGCCAAGCCCCGCAAGACAGTAAAAATGATTTAAGCAAAGAGAATCTAAGAGAAGATTGGCTTCCGAAATATCTTTCTGAAAAAAAAGAAATAATTAAAAAGATTGAGCATGCGGGCAATAATCTGGATCAAATTGTTAATCAGCTTGAAGTAAAAGCGATTATCAGCACTTCTGACGGAAGCACTTCTGCTTTAATAAAAAATAATTTGACAAACAAGACTGAGACATTAAAAACAGGTGACGAATATTTAAATCTTAGAATCTTTGAAATAAATAAAAACGAAGTGGTCTTTGGAAATCAAAGTCTAAATAAAAAGTATATTAAGAAATTACCTTAAGCCTCAAGCAAAATTGTCATTGCGAGGAGGAGCGCTAGCGACGACGAAGCAATCTCACACTGCATCTAAAGCATGAAGCCAATACCTTAAGAATTTATATCTGAAATCAAAATTATATGTATTATGCGTGGTCTTGTTTACGCTAGATTAGGTGTAAGATTGCTTCGCTTACGCTCGCAATGACAAAATTGATTTGATGTTACTTGCTCGCTTCACTTTGCGAGTCGCTAATGGTCCTTACAACACTGACACTGTACATCAAACAAAATCTAGATTATTACACCGTAACAGCTATTTTGTATTTAATTGGTTTTTTTTTATTTAACAAGTTGTCGTAATTTTGCCTACATTCAGAGCATTTTAAAAGATGATCCGTTATAGATTTATGTTTTAAAGAGGATACTTCGTTGTTTATATATTCTTCTAGTCCAAGCCAGTATCTTTCTTCATCAGAAAGAATTCTTCCTTCAATACTCATGCCTTTATCAGAAAATATTTCTTTATGGAACAAAGAATCAATTTTTCTGGTAACTTGTTCTACAAATAAATCAGCATCTAATTCTTTTTCGGGTTTGTAATATTTTTTCAGCAGTTCACTTATCTCATCATAAGGCTTATTCTTATTTTCATCATCAGTTACCATTTGAATCATTTACTGCTTTTTTCTCTGTGCTTTTTCTGTCTAAATAAGGGCTTAAAACTTCCTGCAATCTGCCGCGTGCTCTTGCAATTCTACTTTTGACAGTACCAAGTTCACAGTTTATAGCAACAGCTATCTCCTCATAACTCAAACCCTGCAATTCTCGCAGGACGATAGCAGTTCTGAACTGTTCCGGCAATTGAGCCATAGCTTTTTTCACAAGCTGATCAAGTTCTTGTACCAGTGATCTTTCATCTGGTTTTAAGGAAGGATCAGGTATCTCTCTTACAAGATCTGATTCTCCATTTTCACTTTCTATAGGTGCATCTATTGATATTGTAGGAAGTCTCCTGGGTCTTTTTCTGAGTTCATCATAAAAAAGATTTACTACTATTTGATTTAACCAGGATCTGAAAGTTTTAGGATTTCTAAGCGAGTGTATTCCTTTATATACTCTGATAAAAACTTCTTGAGCCAGATCAGATGTATCTGACCAGTCTGGTGCTAATTGATACAGCAATGAATAAACTGATCGTTGATGTTTTTTCACTAAAGTTTCCATTGCTTCTCTGTCACCGGTTTGACATGCTATGACGAGGGTCTCATCATCGAAGTGGCTACTTACTTTGCCCATTTATTTCTCCTAAAATTTTTACCTTAACTTGATTTTGACTGAAACTGAATAAGTTTAACAACTTAGTATGCAGAATATTAACATCGTTTTTTTATTATATGAAGTAAATTATTAATTAGATTTACAAACCTTTAGGAATCGGCCTAAAAAATCTTAGGCCGGCCCAAAGTAGGCCGACAATCTAATTCATAAACGTGCAAAATTAATTCAAAAAGGGTAATTTTTATGACGTATGCCTGTTTAATAACTGGTTAAAATTTTGCATAAAAACGCAAAGTTACTTAACAAAAGAGAATGTATAAGCTGCTTTTGTCTTCTTAACTCAAAAATTGGTTCCAGTTCCTTAAGAAGATTATGTAATAAACCATTAACATTAGCTAAAAAAGCCAAAAGTTTATGTTAGGAACCTACCCTTCCTGTGGAATTAAGACCTTGTGGGAAGGCTAGATATTAACAATCAAATTAATCCCTAGAAGAAAGGATCGATAAAAACCATGAATTTAGATGTTCAAGATAAAGAAGACAGGTTATTTATAAGAATTGGAGGACAGCTTTTATATAGTGAGGCTGATCAATTTAAAGAAGAAGTACTGCCCAAAATCGGACAGCATTCTATTGTAACCGTAGATTGTGAAAAACTTGAATTTATAGACAGTGCCGGCACAGGAGCAATTGTAAGACTCTGGAAAGAATGTCGCATGGTAGGTGCTGAGCTGGAGCTAATAAGGGTTATACCTGAAGTTCAAAAACTATTACACATGACCAGATTACATCAACTAGCAAAAGTTTCTGGCATTGATGAAGTTGCTTAATCATTTCTTAGGAAAAAAATATTAATAAGGTGATAAAGAGTAAACATAAAAAATTATATAAATGGCTACAGAGGAAAGTAAAACATTATCTTTTGACTTTAGTACTCTAAGAGATATTGATTCTTGCCTTAAAGAAGTAATGAAGCTGCAAAAACAGCTAGAGGCAGAAAGAAAAACTGCAACAAAAAAAGAACAGGTAATGATGCAAAGCTTACAGGAAAGTAAGCAAATGGCATTACACCTTCAGCAAATAACTGAAGCACTTGCAAAAGAAAGAAAAGCAGTTCTTGAAAAGTCAGAAAGAGAACGCTTATTATGGAAGTTGATTGAAAGAATTAATTCAAGCTTTGATCTTGAGCATATATTACAATCCACAGTTGATGAATTAGGTCACCATTTTAAAGTAAACCGATGTGGGATAATAATTCCAAATTATAAAACCAATAAAGACCTTGTCAGGGAATTTGCAATAGGAGAATGGAAAAGACCAAAAGAAACTTATTCACAGGTAAGTTTATCTGTTCTATACCGAACAGTTACTAAAACTCTTGAACCTTTAATAATTAACGACACCCTTACTCATGAATTAACATCCGGGCATTTAAGTGAAGATTTAAGATCAATTTTAATGGTCCCTCTTCTGCAACACAATAATGAACTTGTAGGAGTAGTTTATCTGCATCAATGCAGAAAACAACGAAACTGGTCCGAACATGAATTATCTCTTTTACAAGCAGCGGCAGGACCAATTGCAACTGCAGTTGAAAAATCCAAACTTTTTAGTAAGGCTAAATCCTGGGCTTCCAGAGAAAAACTATTGAACAGATTAACATCAAGAATCCGAGGAACGTTAAATATAAATGTAATTCTTGAAAGAACAGTTGCAGAGCTGGGGCAGGCATTGGTGGCAAGCAGATGTTTTATTAATATTATTGATCCAAAAACTTCCAGAGAACAAATTTCACACGAATACTCAGCCACAAAAGTTGAACCTCTAGGAGTAAAAAAAGAATTTCCATTAATAATCAATAAGATGGCTGAAAAAAATGTAGATTATATAGCAATCTCAGATATCTATAAAGATCCTAGAATAGTAAAATTAAACGAAAAGGAAATTGAACAGCTTTATAAAACCGGCGCTAGGGCATTTCTTGCTGTACCTCTGACATTTCAGAGAAAATTATACGGTTGGCTTTGTTTTCATCAATGTGATACACCCAGGAGCTGGACAAGCGAAGAAATAAATTTCATACAATCAATTGCAAGTCAGGTCAGTGTTACAATAAATCAGGCTGAAATGGTGGAACAATTAACTGAATATCAGACAAAGCTCTCAAGAGAATTAAAACAAGCTGCCCAACTCCAGTCAGTACTGCTGAGCGGAGGTGCAGACATAAAGAAAAATCTGCACATTGCTGTTTCATACCAACCACACCATAACGTATCAGGAGATTTTTATTGGATATGCGAATTAGCTCCACATATAATTGGAATTTTAATAGGCGATGTTTCCGGTAAAGGACCAGCTGCTTCATTGCTTACCGGATATATAATTGGAGAAATGAAAGGGCTGCTCGAGAATCAAAGGACTTCCTGGGATCCTGCGGCTTTTCTTACCTCACTAAGTGACTCCATATATGAACAAAATCAGTATTCAGACTTTTATGCAACAGCCTGGTATGGAATCTACGATATTGTTGAAGGAAAAATCATTTGTTCAAATGCAGGTCATCCTTCTCCATACCTGATGAAAGGTGAGGTTGTAGAAAGATTAAATGACGAACCTGGAGTACCTATGGGTCTTCTGTCAGCAGATGACGCAGTCGGCGGATATGTACAAAAAGAATTTTACTTGAATCCCTCTGACAGGATGGTTGTATTTACTGACGGATTCACAGAACAAAGACAACTCAACGGTACATTTGTGCCAGAATCATGGTTTAAAGATGCACTGTTAACTCATAAAAAATATACACTGAAAGATCTCCCTGAAGAATTAATCAGAAGACTAAAAATCGAAAGCCAGGGTGCTCCTGCTGATGACGACAGGCTTATAATTGCAATTGAAATGCCTGAATGCAATACTTTGAAATTAACTAATCAGAATGAAATAAACGAAAAAGTCAAATTAATAATTGAAGATGCAATAAATAAAAGTTTACCGCTTGCACTAGAGCCAAGTCTTAAATTAGGGCTGGTAGAAGCCTTATATAATTCATTCAGACATGGTCTTCCAAATGCAAAAGACAAAGATAAAAATTACATTACTGTTTCATGGTGGATAAATGAAGGGACTTTTTCAATTACCATAAAAGACCCAGGACCTGGTTTTAACTGGCAAGTACTTTCTAAAAATAAAAACATAAAAGATGTGGATGTTTTATCTGAGGGCGGAAGAGGTTTGCCGCTTTTATTTGAAATCTTCAACAAAGTGGTATGGAATCCTTCCGGCAATGCCGTCGGACTTACTATGAAATGGTAATTTTTGCTTCAGCCACATATGTTAAATTTAATACGTGAGTTTTATTAAAGATTTAAAGAAGAAAAATGTTTTAATTCTAGGAGCAGGTAAAACAGGGTTAGCTACTGCTTTTTTTTTAATTGGTAAGGTAAAAAATATATTACTAAGTGAACGTGGATACGAGAAAGAAAACATTAAGAATCAAATAGCCGCACTGAAAAATGCAGGTGTAAAAGTTGAGTTTGAACAAAATTCAGAAAATTTTATAAGTCAGGCTGATTTAGTAGTAATAAGTCCTGGAATAAGCCCATATTCTGAAATAGTAAAAAAAATTACAGCTAAACACCTATCTATAATTTCAGATATTGAATTAGCACAATATTTTTCAAATACGCCAATAATTGCAGTAACAGGTACAAATGGAAAGACTACAACTACTTCCCTTATTACCCATTTAATAAACAATTCCGGGAAAAAAGCTATTGCTTGCGGCAATATTGGCAATCCACTAATAGAAATAATTAAAAATAACGAGGATAAAGACATCGATTATTTTGTACTTGAAATTAGTTCATTTCAGATATTTTATAGTCCTACCTTATCCCCCGAGATTGCGATATGCCTAAACATAACTCCTGATCATTTGGACTGGCATGGAAATATGGAAAATTACATTGCAGCTAAAAAGAAATTGTTTTTACAGCAAAACAAAAACAGCTGGGCAATACTTAATTTTTCAGACAATGTACTTAAGGATTTTAATCTTAAAAACAAAATATTGTATTTTTCATCGGAGATAAAAGATTCAGATGTATTAAAAAAGCACTCTTATTTTGCTTTTTTTGAAAATAATTACCTGAAAATAAAACAAAACGATAATATTCAGGAGTTAATAAACAAAAACGATTTAAGAATTCTAGGCTTACACAATATTGAAAATGCACTTGCTGCCATTGCCTGCGCAAAAATAATAGATGTCAATAATGATGCCATAAAAGACGGATTAAAAACATTTCAGGGGGTTGAACACCGGCTTGAATTTATAAAGAAGGCAAACAATAAAGCATATTATAATGATTCCAAAGCAACTAATCCTGAAGCAACTATTAAAGCCATAGAAGCATTTAAAGGAAAAAAAATTACTTTGATTCTAGGCGGAAAAGATAAAAATACCAGCCTGGAGCAAATGATAAAAACAATAAAAGAAAACGTGGATGAAGTAATATTATTTGGCGAAGCTAAAGACAGATTTTTGTCAGAGTTAAATAAAAATAGTTACAATAAAGTAAAAATAGTGACTGATTTAAAAGAAGTAGTAAAAACTTCACTGGATTCAAAGACTGAAATTGTTTTGTTTTCTCCTGCATGTGCAAGTTTTGATATGTTTAAAAATTATGAAGAAAGAGGAAAACTTTTCAAAGAATTTGTTTACAAATATTAAAAATTCAGACAGATTTTTTGTTGAATTAACCATTGCATTAGCAGCTCTGGGATTAATATTTGCTTTTACCAGCAGTACCTGGCTTTCTCAAAAATATACAGGGCATTTCTGGTTTCTTTGGTTTAAACAATTTATAGCTTTCATAATTGGTTTTATACTTCTTGTCTGGTTTTCAAGAATCAAATATAAATTCTGGTATAAATTAACCTGGTTTTTATATATTTCTATGGTTTTGTTAATGACAGTTACACTGGTAATTGGAAAAACCAGCGGCGGCTCTACCAGATGGATTGATCTTGGTTTTATACAGTTTCAGCCTGCAGAAGTAGCAAAACTGTCCATTCTTTTACTGGCTGCAAGATATCTGATAAATTTTAAACCCTTTGAGAAACGAACACTTATCTATATTCTTTTTTCAATGATTTTAATTGGTCTGGTTTTTAAACAACCGGATCTTGGCTCTGCAGCTATTTTGGTTTTACTTTTGCTCCAGTTGTTTTTTGTTTTTGGATTCCCTGCTCATATTTTACTTTTAAGCACTACCGCAATCGGTTTGTTTGGTTTATTTGAAATTTTTAAAACTTCTTACCAGCTTGCACGTATAGAATTCTGGTTAAATCCTTATAAAGATCCACAAGGCAAAGGCTATAACCTCATACAGGCAAAATATGCCTTTGGTCTTGGGGGATTGTGGGGAGCAGGAATTGGCAACTCAGTTCAAAAAAAATATGGTCATCTGCCTGTACCACATGCGGATTTTATTTTTGCCATTATTGCTGAAGAGATTGGCTTTATAGGAGTAACAGCTATTCTTATTTTATTTGCAGCATGGACATTACGTGGTCTATATTTAATAAATAAAATTGAAAATAAATACGGAAGAATTCTTGGAAGCGGAATCGTATTTTTAATTATCACGCAAACCATAATTAATCTGGCTGTCTCAGTAGGCTTGTTTCCGGTTACAGGAGTAACTTTGCCATTTTTTAGTTGTGGAGGAACTTCATTAATAGTAACCCTTGCTATGTGCGGGATTCTTTTTAATATTGTTTCCAGCGAGAAGAAAGATGTTAAGGCTTAAATTTTTCTATTTTCTGGCTTTGGAATAACAGCAAAAAGGATTTCAGCTTCAGCAGCTAACTGACCGTCTACTTTTGCTTCACATTTAAATTTTCCAATCGGTCCTTTTAGCTTTATTAATTCAACACTTAAGTCTAGTTTATCTCCAGGAATAACTGGCTTTTTAAATCTCGCTGCATCAATACCTGCAAACAAACCTATCATATCTTTATATTCTTCTTTTACAAGCATTGCAACACAACCAAGCTGTGCCAGAGCTTCTATAATCAAAACTCCAGGCATAATTGGATTGCCAGGAAAATGTCCCTGAAAGAAAGGTTCATTTGCTGTGATGTTTTTATAACCAATTGCTCTAATGCCAGGTTCTATACTGGTTACCCTGTCGATAAGAAGAAATGGATATCTATGAGGGATAATTTCTCTTATCTTATTTACATCAATATTTTCTAAAGTAGTTCCTTGATTCATATTTTATGGAGCTTATAATAGCATATTCTGGAAATGTACTAACAAAATAGGACATCTTTGCTTGTCTGAGAAACAGTAAATAAATTAGAATGATCTTATGCAGACTACTACTGAACTTAATATTGACATTGAAGAATATCTTAAAAAACAAAAGAAGCTTATTGATAGTAAGTTAAATTTCTTGCTGGATAAGGCAAAAAAAAACATAGATTTGAAAGAACTATATGATGCAATAAGTTATTCATTACTAAATGGCGGAAAACGAATTCGCGGTGCATTATGCCTGGCAACTTTTGAAACCTATGCAAAAAATGCAGATAAAGAATTATTTGAAGACTGCCTAACTACAGCATGTTCAATAGAAATTATCCATGCAATGAGTCTCATACATGATGATCTTCCAAGCATGGATAATGATGATATAAGACGCGGGAAGCCTTCATGTCACAAAGTATTTGGAGAAGCAAATGCAATTCTTACAGGTGATGGAATGCTTACACTCGCATTTCAGTTAATTATTGAAAATACAAATAAAATCAACGACAAAGAAAAATTAGAAGTAATAAATATACTTGCTAAAGCATTTACTTTTGGTTTGGTACCAGGTCAAATGCTTGATTTAGAAACAGTAAATAAAAGTGCTGATCTTAATACCATAGACAGAATAGCAAAATTAAAAACTGCTGAGCTCATAAAAGCAGCTGTTATTTGTGGGGCATTAATTGCAAAGAAAAATTCCACAATACCAATTCCAGATTCTATATTAAAAAGCCTTGATATATTTGGAATTAATATAGGAAAGGCTTTTCAGGTAATCGATGACATTCTGGATGTAATTTCTGACACAAAAACACTTGGAAAAACTTCAGGTAAGGATAGGAAAAGAAACAAACCAACATATCCATCAGTCATAGGTCTTGAAGCAGCAAAAAAAACAGCAGAAGATCTCATAGAAAATGCAAAATTTGAATTGCATAAAGCAAATACAGATACCTGTGTATTATCTTCTATAGCTGATTTTATAATTAAAAGGATTTATTAAAATCATGCATCTTACAAATAGTATGGAAATTATTTTATCTGCCTTTAGTGCAAATTGTCTTGCACAATTTTACAAACTTGTAGTTGCACTTGTGGTAAATAAGCAGCTGGATTTTAAAAGACTATTCCAAACTGGCGGCATGCCTTCAAGCCACAGTTCATTTATGATGGGAATGACTACTAGTGTTGGTTTAATTGCAGGGTTTAATTCAATACCATTTGCTATTGCACTTATAGTTTCACTGGTGGTGATGTATGATGCAGCAGGTCTTAGAAGAGCTGTAGGAAGGCAAGCTACCGTTTTAAATCAGATTGTCACTGAAATTTTTTCTGAGCATCCTCATCTTAGTTCTCATAGATTCAGAGAACTTCTTGGACATACTCCTGTAGAAGTGTTTATAGGAGCTTTATTAGGCACTGCAGTAGCTATCTGGATTCATGGGATTTAACATTATTTCTACTTCGCAACCAAAGACTCAACCATTGCACCACAAGAAGAAACATTTAAAATTTTATAAGAACTTTTTACTTTAAATTCTTCCCACTTTGAAATCATTTTCTTAGCGATAGACTCTGCTTTATTTTTATCTGTTACAAATGCCACTAGTGTAGGTCCGGCACCGGATAATGTAGCTCCGTAAGCACCTGAAGAAACTGCTTCATTCAGGACTTCTTCCATCCCCGGCACTAAATCTTTTCTGAAAGGTTGATGCAATCTGTCCTGAAATCCAATCTTAAGTCCTTCCCAGTTTTTATTTAATAAACTGGATAAAAGATATGCAACACGGCTTATGTTAAAAGTTGCATCGCCAAAAGGTATTTTTGGCGGCAGAAGTTCTCTGGAAATACTGGTCGGCAATTCAAAATTAGGGATTAAAACTATGATAAGTAATTCTTTAGGCCATGGAAACTGATTAACATAAACTTTTTCATCAAATGAAACTGAAATAGTAAGTCCACCATAAATTGCAGCAGCAGCATTATCCGGATGTCCTTCAAGTTTTGTAGCAAGACTCATAATCTCATATTTTTTTAAGGGATTTCCCAGCAAGTGATCTGCAGCAAGCAAACCGCTTACTACTGCACTTGCGCTTGAACCAAGTCCTGCAGCCAAAGGAAGCTGGCAGTTAATATACAGCTCAATACCTGGCGGTGTTTTATTTAATTTTTTAAATACTTCACAAAAAGCTCTGTATACAAGATTTGTTTTATCTACAGGTAAATTACTCGAATTCTGTTGATTGATTTTCAATCCTTCTTTTGTAATTTTAAAAGTAAACTCATTGTACCAATCCAGTGCCAGTGATAAAGTATCAAAACCTGGTCCTAAATTTGAAGTTGAAGCTGGGACTTTAATTTTTATTGTTTCACTCATCTTATTATTAACATTCCTTATAAACTACAGATTTCTGTTTCATATTTTAATCCTTTAATTTCAGTATTTTGTGCTCCTATTAACAATACTTTTGCTAATTCAAGGTCTTCCTGATATGTAATTTTAATATTTTTTCTGCTCCCAGGAACAAGATTGACAGGCTTTCCTGATAGTTCAAGCATCATAGACTCATCAGTAATAATAGTTTTATAATCCTTAGCTTTAAATGTTTTATAGACATCTTTTAATAACTGATAATTAAATACCTGTGGAGTCTGTATGGCATATAATCCGTCCCTATCAACAGTTTTTTCCACTTCCACCACCAATCTGTCATTATTAGATTTTTTCTTACATACTTTTTTTAAAGTATCTACTATTGGTAATGCCAGAATAGCATTGCCTTCATGAAGAGTAATCTCTATACACTTTTTAATATCATGTAATTCAAATAAAGGCCTTGCTACATCATGAATTATGACAATATCTGTAGTCTCATCTACATTACAAAAACCATTGTAAACAGAGTCCTGTCTTAATTCACCACCTAATACTGCTTTTATACTTATATTTTTTTTAGGTGCAAATTTATCAATCAGTTCATTCGTGTTTTTAATATCATTAGTTACAACGATGATCTCGGACAAATTCTCAAGCAAAGAAAATTTCTCAAGCGAATAAAGTAAAAGAGGTTTGCCATTAAGTAAAATAAATTGCTTGGACATGGAATCACCAAATCCCAATCTGACAGATGCTCCTGCAGCTGCAATAATTACTGAAATTTTTATATTTCTTTCATTCATTTAATTATTTAAGTTCTTCCTGTATTTTTTTTAATATCATATCTTTTGCTTTCTCCAGCGGATAACTCATGTTTATTCCTGCTGCTTTTTTATGTCCGCCGCCGCCAAACAAAGAAGCGATTTTACTAACATCTGTATCGTCGTTTGCACGTAAACTTACTTTTGTTCCATTTTTATCCTCTCTAAAAAAAACACATATCCTGACATCTTTCGTTCTTGCCATGTAATCAACAATATCTTCAGTATCTTCACTAGTTGCATTTAATTTTTTCATACTGTCTTTATTTACACAGGTCCACATAACCTGACCTTTTTTAATTAAAATACAATCCTTTAAAGCAGAGCCAAAAATTTTAATGGCTTTAAAAGGCCTTTCCAGAAAAGCTTTTCTGTAAATAGATTCATGCTCAGCTCCAAATTTTATCAGCTCAGCCCCCCATGAAAGAGCAGTTTCATTTGTTTTTGAATTTGAGAAACATCCTGTGTCTGTAAGTAAAGTGGTATATAAAAGAGTGGCTACTTCTTTAGTGATTTTAATTTTTAATTGTTTAGCTACTGTATAAACCACCTGCCCTGTACTAACTGCTTCAGGATCAATACAGTTTATTTTTCCAAACATTTCATTTGAAATATGATGATCAATGTTAATGGTCGTATTTGCTTTATGCCAGAGATCTTTTGCCTTGCCTAGTCTTTTTAAAGAACCACAATCAAGACTGAAAGCCAGATCATAATTTTTCTGTAAAGTACTGTCCTCAGGTATTTTCACAAGGTCTGTATAGGGAAGAAACTTATATATAACTGGTACCGGGTCAGAAATTACATGATCTACTATATGACCGGATTTTTTAAGAATTGCACCCATTGCCAACATGGAACCTAAAGTATCACCATCAGGATTTTGATGTGAAAGCACAAGACTCCTCTTGGAACTTTTAATCTTTTTAAGAATACTGCTTATTGTATTATTTCCCGTCATTGTTTTTTTCAAAAGCAGATTGCTCTGCCTAGTACAGACACCCCAGCAGGGCGTCTCTCCATTTCATTACAATTATGTGCTTCTGTTACTTAACATAAAACTCATTATTAGATTATACTTTACTTATGAACGACTCACCATCTAATTCAGGCTTAGACTTAGACTCAGATTCAAATTGCATATTCTGTAAAATCGTAAAAAAAGAAATGCAAACAAAAATTATTTATGAAAATGATGACTTTATTGCTTTTAATGACATAAAACCTGTAAGTCCTACTCATATACTTGTAATACCAAAAAAACACTATAAAAATCTTTTTGAAGCTAACGATAAAGATATGCTTGGTAAACTATTGCTTGCAGTAAAAGAAGTTGCAACAGAAAAAGGACTCGGTGAAGGTTTTAGAACCGTAATTAATACCGGCGACAATGGCGGTCAAACTGTTCATCATATCCATGCACATGTCTTGGGTGGAAGATTTCATAAATGGCCACCGGGATAGAAAAGTATCGGCAAATCAAATAAAGTGGCTAATAAAATGATTTTTTTGTTGTCATTATGGCTGTCAAAGCTATTAAGTATAATAATTTCAGCTTGCAAGCTAGGTCAAGCATCTAATTTCCCAGGAAAAGTTGCTTTATTAATAACCAATGACTTTCTAACCCATTTTAAATTTAATAAAGAAATTAAAATTATTTTAATTACTGGTACAAACGGTAAAAGTACCACCTGCGGCTTGTTATGTAATATTTTAAAAAGTGCAGGCTGCAAAGTGATCACTAATAAAGCCGGGGCAAATCTTCTTTCCGGAATCTCAAGTACTTTATCTTTCCATTCTGACATATTCGGAAATATAGAAGAAAAATATCTTGTCCTCGAAGTTGATGAAGCTACACTTCCGTTAATTACAAAATTTATAAAAGTTAATTTTATTGCAGTAACAAATCTTTTCAGAGATCAGCTAGATCGTTTTGGTGAACTAGATACCACTGCAAAATTAATAGAAAAAGGGATAAATAACTGTAGCAATGCAACTGTAATATTAAATGCCGACGACTCAAGAGTGGCCTTTTTAAAGGCTAACAATAAAAAGATTTATTATGGGATAAATAGGGTTATCCCGGAGGGAAGTCCCTTAAATGACAAAATATGGCTAAATGATCCTCAGGAAAACACCGTTTGTCCGGAATGCAAATCAGAGTTAGTTTTTACAACCAAACTCATGGCACATTTAGGTAATTACAAATGCAAACAATGTAATTTTAAAAGACCAGAGCCTGATTTTGCTGTCAGTGGTTTCAAAGCTGACGATCTGATAATTAATTTTGATATAAGCAGCAATTCTTTTTCTCAGAGCAAAAACAATTTCTTTCTTCCCATGATTGGGTTATTTAATCTTTACAATGCTCTTTGTTCTATAGCTATTGCAAAAACAATTTTAAATGTTACATCAGTACAAATTCAAAAAGGCTTCCAGTCATACTCTACAATTTTTGGCAGGGGTGAAAAAATAATCATAAAAGATAAAACAGCCTGGCTTTTTTTAATTAAAAATCCTACAGGCACAACAGAAATTCTAAAGACTTTAAGTACTGTTCCAAATGCTCGTTTTTTAATTGCCATTAATGATGATTTTGCTGATGGCAGAGATGTCTCATGGCTCTGGGATGCAAGGTTTGATATACTTTCAAACCATAAAAAAGATATTTATGTTTCAGGAAAAAGAGCAGAAGATATGGCGCTAAGATTAAAATATGCAAATATACACCAGGACAAAATTCACATTCAGGAAAATATTGTAGCCGGAATGAATAAATCATTAAAATCGCTTGACTCTAGTGAAATTCTTTATATTCTGCCTACTTATACTGCACTTCTTGAATTACAGAGAAAAGGTATTTGCAAGGCAGCGCCAAAGGATTAGAGCTCCAGTCACCACGGGTATATAAAATAAATGATCTTAAAAAAATTAATCTCAGAATTCATGAACAGTCCAACCGGGGGAAATGTTATCCCACGACTTAAAGCAGAAAGGTCTCAAGAATTATACTTTCACGGACTTACAGAATCAGCAAAAGGATTTTTTTTAGTTTCTTTAACGTCCTCTATTAATAAACCGATTTTATATCTGGCAAATGACATTAATTCAGCTCTGGATATTTATCACGAAACAAAAAGTTTAACTAATTTACCGGTTTTTTATTTTTGCTCACAGGAGGTTTCTCCATATGATCAAATTTCAAGTGATGTAGAAGTTATTTCTCATCAGACAAGCATACTTATACATTTAATGAATAAAAAAGGACCTTGCTTAATTATAAGCACAGGGAAATGTTTACTAGAAAAGATTTGGAATAAAAACGAACTTATAAATAATTGCTTTGAAATAACCAGCTCGACAAAAACAGAACCAAAAGACCTGGCAAGAAAGTTAATTGACCTGGGTTATAAAAAAACATCCCTGGCATCAAACAGAGGTGAACTTAGTATAAGAGGAGATATATTTGATATTTATCCAATTATAGGGGAGCCCGCCAGAATCGAATTCTTTGGTGATGAAATAGAGTCAATCAGGATCTATTCACCTACCACTCAAAGATCACAGCAAAATATAGAAAGATTAATTATTACTCCCAGATATTATATAATTTCCCTTGATCAAAATATTCTCATTGAAAAAATAAATAACCTTTCATTAAAAAATAAAGATTTAAAAGAGACTTTAGACAAAGAAGTCGAACAAATTAGAACAAGTGGTTATTTTGAATCACTGGAATACTATTCACAGCTTATAGATCAAAAGAATGCTTCTCTTTTTGATTATCTGCCGCAAAATTCCTTAATTCTTATCGATGACTGGGAAGATAACACTATAAACATTCATAACTGGTATCAAAGAAATCTAGAAATAAAAAATGAACTTGAAAAAAATAATAAAATAATACCTCTGCCGGATTTATTGCTGCATAAGACTGATTATGTATTAAATATAATAAAAAACTATTCCAGAGCGTTTATAGAAAGATTTGAACAGTTTGACAAATCAAATTTACATTCAATAAATCTTGGCTTTGACCCACAAGAAAGATTCCACAATCAAATTGATAAGTTTATTGAAAGAATCAGAGAATGGATTTCTCTAAACAATAAATTAATTATATTCAGTGATCAACCTCAAAGAATAAAAGGAATTATGAGGGAATGGAATATTCCTGCTGTTTATACTGAAGGATTAAACGAAGATGACTATGATAAAAATCAGATTTTTATCAGCAAAGAAGGTACATTAAACGGTTTTAAAATCAGCTATCAAAACATTATTATTCTTACTGATCAGGAAATATTCGGTACAAAACGAAAACCAAACTTACTTAAGAAAAGTACAAAGCAATCCAGACAGGATTACTATACAAATATTGAAGATTTAAAACCCAATGATTATGTTGTGCATGTAAAACACGGAATAGGACGTTATCGCGGACTTGCAAAAATGTCCATTGACAATGCAGAACGTGAATATTTAATGATTGAATATGCAACAGATGGAAAATTGTATCTTCCGGTTGAACAGATAAATGTCCTGTATAGATATCGAGGCTCAGCAGAAGTTGTTCCAAAACTTTCAAGGCTTGGTGGATCAGACTGGGAGTTAACTAAGAAAAAAGTTAAAAAGGCAGTAAAGAAAATTGCCGAGGATCTCTTAAACCTTTATACAGTACGTTCAAAACAAGAAGGTTTTACATTTAATCCTGATTCCCACTGGCAGATTGAAATGGAGGAAGCCTTTCCATATACTGAAACCCCGGATCAATGGCAGGCAATATGTGATGTAAAAGCAGATATGGAATCAACAAAACCCACTGACAGATTGATTTGTGGAGATGTAGGATTTGGAAAAACAGAAGTAGCATTAAGAGCAATTTTTAAAGCTGTTTTGTCCGGAAAACAAGTAGCAATTCTTGTTCCTACTACCATACTTGCACAACAACACTACAATGTAATTTCAGAAAGACTTGCACCATATCCAGCAAGAATAGGACTCTTAAGCAGATTTGTCAGTTCTAACGAACAAAAGAAAACAATTGTGAAACTTACTCTGGGTGAGGTAGATGTTGTAATCGGAACTCACAGATTGCTTCAAAAAGATATTAATTTTAAAGACCTTGGGCTCGTAATAATAGATGAAGAACAAAGATTTGGAGTAGTACATAAAGAAAAATTAAAACAACTAAGAGTAACTGTAGATGTTATTACTTTAAGCGCTACTCCTATTCCACGTACATTACATATGGCTCTTTCAGGAGCAAGAGACATGTCTTTAATTACCACTCCGCCTGCAAACAGACTTCCAATTAAAACCTTTGTAGGAGAATTTAAGTCAACAGTAATTAAAACTGCCATACTTCATGAGCTAGAAAGAGGCGGTCAGGTATATTTTGTGCATAACAGAATAGATTCTATTGAAAGAACGGCTTCGTATCTAAGAGAACTTGTACCAGAAGCAAAACTTGCTGTAGCACACGGGCAAATGGGAGATAAAGAACTTGAAAATGTAATGCTCGAATTTTTACTTAAAAAACATAATATCCTTCTTTGTACTACCATAATAGAATCAGGAATTGATATTCCAAACGTAAACACAATTGTTATTGATAATGCAGATCATATGGGCTTAGCTCAGTTATATCAACTTCGAGGAAGGGTCGGAAGATCTGAGGTCCAGGCATATGCATACTGCCTGCATGAAGCAGATAAAGTTTTATCTGATACAGCAAAAAACAGATTACAAGCAATAAAAGAATTCTCAAACCTGGGTTCCGGTTATCAAATAGCACTTAGAGATATGGAAATACGTGGAGTTGGAAATATTTTAGGATCTGAGCAACATGGTCATATGATCTCAGTAGGTTTTGATTTTTATTGTCAACTTCTAAATGAGGCTGTAGACAAATTAAGAGGAATTGAAATACATGATATTGAACTTGAAACAGTAATCGATATAACAATAAGTGCCTTTATTCCAAACAAATATATTGAAGATGAAAATCAGAAAGTAATCGAGTATAAAAGACTTGCAGGAGTTAAAAGCAATAAAGAGCTTGAATACTTAAGCAGTGAATGGAAAGATCGTTTTGGTAATTTTCCGCAAGAAGTTGAAAACCTCACAAGAATTGTAGAATTAAGGGTTCTGGCAAACCAGCTTGGAATAAAAAGTATTAAGTCAGAGGGCAGTGGAAACATGAAAATTGATACTAGCTTTAGGTTACAAAAATGGCTTTCCATTCAGGGACTATTGCCAAGATTCTTAATACAAAGGACTTCATTTAAATCCAATGCACGAAGTTCAAATGACTCAAGCTCATTTATATTAGTTAAGACAACAGGATTAGCTCCAAAAGAACAATTAGATTTATTATTTCAACTTTTAAACAACATCAGATCTCTAGAAAAGAACGAAAAGATCGCCTAATTATTTAAAATACTCTAAAATAGAGCTATGAAAAAACTAACATTGTTTATAATTATTTCATTTATATTTTTATTTTTTCAGACAGCCCTTGAATCAAAATCAAAAGATTCTAACAATGAAATCATAGCCATTGTTAACGGAGAAGAAATCCTTCTTAAAGAATTCAAAAGACTTTATAATATTCAAACAAAAAATATTTCGAAAAAAATAATCGATAAGCTTATAAATGAAGCTCTGATTCTTCAGGAAGCAAAGTCAAGGAGCATTAACGCACCTGATGAAGAGACAAGAAAAAAATTGGATTTGATTATTGAGAAACAAGGCGGAGTCCTTTCTTTCGTGGATTTTCTAAAAGAGAACAATGCTACGATTCAAGATGCTGAAGATGAAATTAAAAATCAAATTATAATTGAGCTCTTAAATAAAGAATTATCAAAAGATAACACTAATCAACTCTCTTTAAAAGATTTACTCGCTGACAAAAAATCTAAGGCAAATATTGTAGTTTATACGAATAAACTATCCAAAAAACAAGCCCCAGAAATAAATCCAGCAGTAAATAAAGAAGAGCAAATAATATCAGAAGAAAACAAAACAAATAATCTTAAAAACATTGATATTTCGTTAAGAAACGACTTATATCCTACAATTACACGATCAAAAGCAGAAGAAATAGAAAAGCTTGAAGAAAACACAAATGCAATTTTAAGAAATAATATACCTGTTATTCGGGATAGTGATTTTGATATGAAAGAATTTGAAAAAAAATATTCTAAGAAAAAAATAAGATTTCCATTTTTTTCATCCAAGAATACATTAAACAGCAAAAAAATCAGAGAAAAAGATGTACCTTTACTTAATAAAGAGCAAATACATGAATTAGAATCCAGCACCAGGCTAAGACAAAACATAAAAGTAGAAAAAACAAATTAAAAACAGATATAGAAATGAAAACAAACAAAAAAATAACTTTGTTGAGCGGAGACGGCATCGGTCCTGAAGTTTCAAAAGAGGCAGAAAAATTACTTACGGTAATTGAAGATCAGTTTAACTATAAAATCGATATTGAAAAAAAAGATTTTGGCGGCATTGCCATAGATAATCATGGAGTACCATTACCGGAGGATACATTAAAAACATGTCAAAAATCAGATGCTGTACTTTTAGCTGCCATTGGAGGACCTAAATACGACAACTTACCCAGGGAAAAACGTCCTGAAAGCGGTCTTTTGGGACTTAGGGCAGGATTAAATGCATTTGCAAATCTGCGTCCTGTAATGGTTTTTGATTCTTTACTTGACAGCTCAACTATTAAAAAAGAAATGTTACAGGGTACGGATCTTCTTGTAGTACGTGAGCTTACAGGAGGAGTCTATTTTGGAAAACCTAAAGGCATTGAAGTCAGAAACAATGAAAGAGTTGGCTTTAATAACATGATCTACACCGAATCAGAAATAAAAAGAATAGCAAAAGTTGCATTTGAAATCGCAAGGAAAAGGAAAAAGAAAGTCACCTCCATAGATAAAGCAAATGTTCTGGATGTTTCACAGCTCTGGAGAGACGTAGTAATTGAAACATCAAAAAATTATTCTGATGTTACCTTAGAACATCTATATATTGATAATGCTGCCATGCAGTTAATTAGAAACCCAAGACAATTTGACGTCATGCTTGCAGAAAATTTATTCGGCGATATTTTATCTGACGAAGCAGCTATGTTAACAGGAAGCATTGGGATGCTGCCCAGCGCATCACTAGGCGACGGAAAATATCCTGCAATATATGAACCAGTTCACGGCAGTGCACCTGACATTGCAGGAAAAAACCTGGCAAACCCTATAGCCATGACCTTATCCATTGCAATGATGTTTAAATACAGCTTTAATGATGAGAAAGTTCACGATGCCATATTTAATTCAGTAAAAAAAGTTTTAAATGCAGGTTATAGAACAAAAGATATCTACGAGGAAGGTAAAGACGGGGTGACCCCGTCTCTTCTTGGAACTAAAGAGATGGGAGATTTGATTTGTAAAAATTTATTTTTACCCTATCTTCGGTTCAGTTCCATTTAACAACCTTTTTATGTTTTCTCTATGTCTGATTAGAACTATATAAATTGCAATTAATATTCCAAAAATAATATATAAAGGTGGTTTATGAAATATATAAAACCACAAGGGTACAAGTGGAACAGCAATAATTGAACCCAGAGACGAATACCGACTAATTGAAACTATAATAAACCAGATAATAAATGTAATAATAGCTGCATTGAAATTTAATGCCATTAAAACCCCAAGCCCAACAGCCGAAGACTTCCCACCTTTAAAATTTAAAAATACTGATTTGCTGTGCCCGATAACACAAGCAAGTGCTACTAATATCGGCAAAAGATGTGAGGATGTAAATTTCAAAGAAAGAAATACAGGAAGAAATCCTTTTGAAGCATCAATAACTAAAGTAAAAAATGCCGGCCATTTACCGAGATTTCTAAGCACATTAGTAGCACCAGTGCTTCCACTACCTATTTCGGTGAGGTCTATACCTTTTAACTTTCCAATCCAATAACCAGTAGGAATTGAACCAAATAAATAGCCTAAGATTATCCAAATTAAGAAGTACAAAAAATTATTAGCTTCCATAATGTATCATTTTAAAAGATGACAGGAAAAATTACATATAAAGACTCAGGAGTTGATATAGAAGCAGGAAATAAAACTGTAGAATATATCAAAACTCTTGCGAAAAAAACCCAAAGACCCGAACTTATTTCAGGAGTAGGTGGTTTTAATGGTCTTTTTAAGATTCCTGAAGGATACAAAGAACCAGTTCTTGTAGCCAGTACTGATGGAGTAGGAACAAAACTAAAACTTGCATTTAAATTAAATAACCATAAAACTATAGGAATTGATCTGGTTGCAATGTGTGTTAATGACTTAATTTGCTGTGGAGCAGAACCAGTTTTTTTCCTGGATTATTTTGCAACCGGTAAACTATCACCAGAACAAGTAAAAGAAGTTATAGAAGGAATTGTTGAGGGCTGCCTGCAATCAAACTGCACTTTACTTGGCGGTGAAACTGCTGAGCTCCCTGGATTTTATAAAGCAGGAGAATATGATCTTGCCGGGTTTTCAGTAGGTATTGTTGAAAGAAAAAAAATAATTGACGGAAAAAATATTAAAGACGGAGATGTATTAATTGGAATTGAAAGTTCAGGACTGCACAGTAACGGATATAGTCTGGCACAAAAAGTATTATTTGATAGTGCAAATTTGGATGTTAATTATAAACACCCTGATTTAGAAAAAACTTTAGGCGAGGTTTTACTCACCCCTACAATTATTTACACAAGGTTAATTAAACTCCTTACAAATAAGTTTGAAATAAAAGGAATTGCAAATATAACAGGTGGAGGTCTTACAGGAAATATTCCAAGGATATTCCCAGAAAATATCACCTGTGAAATAGATTTAAATTCATGGAAAAGACCAAGGATTTTTAATATTATTCAAGAGAAAGGACATGTTGACAGCTCTGAAATGCTTAGAACATTCAATAATGGAATAGGTATGATATTAATTATTAATAAAGACAAAGAAAAAGAAATTACAAATGAAATAGAAAAACAAAATCTTAGGAGCTATAAAATAGGTTTTATAAAAGAAAATTTAAATCAAAAAGAAAAAGTAATCTACAAAGGAGAATATAATGCCTAAAACTGTCACAAAAAGCTCAATGCCTGAGATTGGTGAAAAAGCCCCTGACTTTGAAGCCTTGGATCAGGACGGTAAAAAAGTTTCACTTAAACAATTTAAAGGGAAAATTGTTGTTTTATATTTTTATCCGAAAGACAGTACTCCCGGTTGCACAAAAGAAGCTTGTAGTTTAAAAAATCGGTATTCGACTTTTAAAAAGAAAAACATAGTGATCTTAGGTGTAAGTAAAGATAGTCAGAAAGCACATCATAATTTTATTGAAAAATATGATTTACCTTTTACTTTAATTTCAGATACCGATAAAAAAGTTCAAGAGAGCTATGGTGTCTGGCAGGAAAAAGTAATGTACGGCAGAAAAGCCATGGGTACAGTAAGGACTACTTTTATAATAGGTACGGAGCAAAAAATAGCTTATACATTTAACAAAATAGATTGTGAAAATCACTCTGAAGAAGTTTTAGAAAAATTAGAGGAACTAGGACTAATTTAACTGCAATGTCGCATAATCTACATCAGTTTATAAATAAGAATTCCAAAAGTATTCCAATAGATGAAAACGGCACTTTTAAATTCACCTGTGCAAAACAATGCTGGGGAACCTGTTGCAGAGAAGATAATGCAGGCTTATTACAGCTATCTGTTTATGATGTTTATACTTTTTTAAATACCGAGCCTGAGGTACCTGCACTTGATTTGATTCAGGTAAAAATTGACGAAGAAACTAATTTACCAAGAGCCTTTATTAAATGGAGAGAAGATAAGACATGCCCAAAACTAAATGAAGACGGTACATGCAGTATTTATGAAAATAGACCTTTTGCATGCAGACTATTTCCTCTTGAAGCAAAGTTTTTTATTAACGACAGAGATGATTCCATATATCCTAAATATGTAGTAAGAGAAAATGTTTGCTTTGGATTTCGTAAGGAAGCAAACCCAGAGATCCAATATCTAAAAACGTTCCTTAATACCCCTGATTTTGAAAATCATTTAAAATATGAAAAACTTGAAATTTCTTATCGTGATAAATGGATGAAAAAATATCAAATTAAAAATTTGAAGTCTGAACAAATTCACATGCTTGCCCAGGTATTATATTGTTTAAAAGAAAAAATTATCGGTAAAAAAACTTATTTTTTTGATCTTTATTCAGAAATGCTTAAAATCCCAAAAAGAACTAAGCGAATAGAATCATTTACTGCAGATGAATTATCTAAACTTTCACTGGAAGAATTCGCTCCGAGGTTGTTAGAGAAATTTAATGTTTAACCCTAGTGGACATATTAATTTTTTCGAGTAATTGTCATTGCGAGGGCTAAAGCCCGAGCAATTCATTACCAAAATTGTCATTGCGAGCGTAAGCGAAGCAATCTTACACAGTAATTACGTTTGATGAGATTCATTATTATCGTTATTTGCATTGTAAGATTGCTTCACACCTTCGGTGTTCGCAATGACAAAATGGATGTGATATTGCTCGCTCTCCAGCAATGACATACCTCGTTTTATTTAAAAGCCCTATGTTGGATAACCCCTGCTGAATTTAAACGCTGATTTGCAAAGTTTGTTTAAAGTACAAATCTCACATTTAGGTCTTCGTGCATCACAAACTTTTCGTCCATGCCATATTAACCTGTGGCTAAACATAATCCATTCGTTTTTTGGAAGCAGCTTTATTAAATCCTGCTCTATTTTTACCGGTTCAGTATTTTTAGTTAGTCCTAGTCTCTGGGAGATTCTTGAAACATGCGTATCCACCACAACACCTGAAGGAACATTAAAAGCATTTCCCATTACACAGTTGGCAGTTTTTCTGGCTACACCAGGCAATTCCAGCAATTTATTAAAATCATCAGGCACTCTACCTTTATATCTTTCATAAATAATTTTACAGGCTGCAATTATATTCTTAGCTTTATTTCTATAAAACCCTGTCGAATAGACATCTTTTTCAAACTCTCTTATATCTGCATTTGTATAATCTTTTAGTTTTTTATATTTTTCAAAAAGCTTCGCTGTTACTTTATTCACTCTCTCATCAGTGCATTGTGCAGAGAGTATAGTAGCTATAAGCAGCTCAAGTGGATTTTTATGCTTAAGCGCACATTCTGGTTTTGGATATTGCTTCTTTAATAGAGAAAGGACTTGTTTTGTTTTGTCATTCACATGTTCATTTTATTACATGACTAAATAAAAGATGCCAAATGGTATCTTTGCTGTGATTACTAATGCGTAAAAATTTTATAAAGCCATGGAGGAACTACCCATGAAAGACATCCTGGTAAATTTTTACATTTTTTTCTAACTAGTTTATCTAATGCATCATCTAAAGAGCCTCTGACACCAGAATCTTTTTCTAGCATAAGTGATAGATACAGTCTTTCATTTATTAATTGAATATCTCTACTTGGATCTCCCAACTCTCCTATAATAAAGGCTGCATTTTGGCGATGCTTTGAATTCTTATGATAAAGGGCTTCAAGAAGTCTTGTACGAAAACTAGAATAGTCTAAGTGCTTTAATTTAATAATTGCATCGCTTCTTTCTTGCTCATCAGTAGTAGTTAACGCTTTTTTTAAAAGCTCTTCTGGTGTAGGTTCAGTTACAGGAGCTAAAGTAATAGGAGTACTTCTTCTTGGAGCATCTGAAGAGGGAACAGGAGCAATCATATTTATATACCTCTCATCCTGAGGTTATCAGCCATTCAAAGATAAAGTCAATAGCTTAACTTAAAAATTATATTAATTATTTTTAATCTTTTTAAAAACTTATTATTTCTAAGTAGACGGACCGCTTGTAGAACCTGCCTGTGTAATTTCACCGGCTCCTTGTTCTTGATCTGAATCCTGTAGTGCATCTGGTTGCATTTCTGATTCTGTCTCTAGTTCAACATCACCGGAATCTTCTTTTACATCACCGGATGATTTAACTGCTCTGGTTCTAGTTGTGTTAACTGCAGCACCAAACATTGCTGCAAGAACAGCAGGATTTGCCATTGCTGCTTGAGCCATTGCAGTAGCAGTCTGTACAATCTGATTTCCACCAGCAGCAACTGCTGGTCCTCTGCCTGCAGGTGCAGTAGTTCCACCTGTAGGTGCTGCAACTCCTGTACCTGATACAGCTACTGCAGTAGCTACAGCAGGAGCAACAGTAGAAGCATTTGTATTTGCAAGGGCTGCACTTCTTGCTGTTGCAGCAGACTGATTTTGCTGGCCCTGAGGTGCAACTTTAGTTACTGGCGGTGGAGTTTGTGCCTTTGGTATTCCTGTTAAACTTGAATTTCCTACACTCATTTTCTTTATTCCTCTATATATAGAAAGCTTCCTTGCTTTAACTTATGACATCTGTGCAAGCATCTATTATAAAACATCTGAAATTTTGACGTTTTCTATTGTTTTAAAACTCAATTTTATTAGGCAAAAAAAACAAAACTTTTACATATTCTTAACCTAAAAAGCAATAAAGCTAACCAGTAAAGCCAACCCTTAACAATCTAATATTTGGATAATTATCTGGAAATGCCTGCGTATTCATTGATTTCTATATAACCTAAAGTAGGAAGCTAAGTTTCTTTCTCTAAATCAAATTATCTATCTTAGATTGATAGGGATTAATCCTGGGAATAAACCTTACAGTTAACACTTTAAAAGTAAGGAGCAACTTGTGTTTTCAAACGAAAATCAAACAAATTATAACCCCTCTAAAGATATTGTACAAGTTTCAATTGCACCAGATTTTTTAATTAAGTACAATCCAAGCAGAAAAAGAGCATTACAACTTATCGCTAGCGGATGGTCAAATGCATCCATAGCAGAAGATTTGAATTTTTCTACAAAGAATATTGAATCAATTACTACTATGTTAATTCGCCTTGCAAAGATTCATGACACAAATGGTCATTTAAATCCAAGGGCAAGACTAGTCGGCAAATGTTATCATGCAAGAAAATTAAGATATTTCCCATCTCAGGAACCTCCAAATGAATTATTATCAGAAAATCAAACAGCTACGATGTTACTCGTATCAGTCGGACTTTCAAATAAAACCATAGGGAAAATCCTAGGCATATCGGAAAAGACTGTTGAAAGCAGATTAAATAATTTATTTCTTCAATTTGGAATTAATGCAAAAGCAAATAAAGTAATAAATCCAAGATTAAGATTAATTGCCATTGCAAATGGAAGACAAAACATTACCCAGGAAGTATTTGATCTTCTATGGCAAAAGACAAATAATGTAGATCTGGATCAAGTAGTTAATAATTCACAGGAATTAAGGGAATTAGCCCTACAATTAGCAGCAAAATTAGTAGAAGAAGCTCCAAAACACAGAGACAATTCCCACAGACAACAACTACAACAAGTACAACAAGCAGCAGTACAAACTCATACATTTATAAATCCAGCACATGCTTCGCAAAGACTCTATAACCGGTTAAATCCAAATCCACAACTTAACCTTAACCCTAACCCTCAAGAACAACCAAAAGAATAATATTAGTTATTCACTTTAACTCATTAAAATAAAAAAATAAAATACTGGAAATAACCATTCCAACTGTTTCAGCTCGAAATATTCTTTTACCTAAAGACACAGGGATAAATCCATTTACTGTAAGTAGCTTTGATTCACTTTCACTTAAACCACCTTCCGGTCCTATAACAATTAATACCTTCTGAATCTTATCCTGGACACTATTTAAAACTTCTTTTATTCCATTTATCTGAGATCTCTCAAGACACACAAGTTTTAAACTATAAGATGAAAGATTTTGTTTACACAGTTCTTCTATTGAAAGACTGTTTCGAACTATCGGTACAATTCCTCTCTCCGACTGTTCTGCTGCATCTCTAACAATTCTCTGATAACGGACAATTCTATTATCATCATCTTTTCCAACTTCATTTTCTTCAAATTTTACAACTGTCCTTTCTGTAATTAAAGGAATAAATTCACAAATTCCAATCTCAGTGTTTTTCTGAAGAGAATAATCAAACTTTGGTCCTTTTAAAAGTGCTTGTGCAATAGTAATTTTTAAATCTGGTTCAGTATTTAATGCGCGACGACTTAAAAGCCTGCATTGAACTGCCCTTGGAAGAAGTGAGATAATCTGTGCATTATAAGCTATACCACTTCCATCCAAAAGAACAATCTGATCATCTGTTCTCAGGCGCAAAACACGTGAAATCTTATGAAGCTGGTCAGGACTTGATAAACTAGCCTTTTTTTCCTGCCAGTTTATTTCTTTTAATGGTATAAAAAATCTTGGAATCATTTCATTTATAATGTAACATTATAAGAGAAATATGCAAGAGCAAAACATATCAAACAACAAACGATGGTGGACTGGGTTCAAAGGTGAACATAACTTCACTCTTGAGAACGGACTTTTAACAGTATATATATATGATCCTCCTCCTTATTCACATAAAGAAATAAAAGCTGAATTAAATCCACATACACCTTTTGGTCATGAATTAAGTCATCTTTTAAGCGGTGCTTTTTATTTTAAAGGTTTTGATCCTTCTGGTGCTTATATATGGGGTGAGAAAATAGATGATTCTTTTGATCCAGGGCGTGCTTTATTTTATGAATCCTGGGTTATTCATGGTCAGGTTTTAAGTGATGCAAATATAGATCTGGATTTTAAACTTGAACATCATGCAAAAGGCAGATTTTTTCTAGAGGATACTTTTCCAATGCTTTATAAAGTACCAATTCCAGACAAATGGGTTCAACGCTGGGATAAATTAAAAGAACAAATTGATGAGCTTACTAATTTTAGAAAAGAATTAACTATAGATCCATGGTGGCCAAAAGGTTTTGAGAGAATTAGACTTGGAAAATTAAAATAATAAATTTTCAACTTCCGTAATCGGAGATTTACATGCAAAGTTTTCACAGACATAGACAGTAGTTTTCCCATCAAGAGACTGACATTTAGCCGTAAAATCTGATACTGAATCAATGTTTTTTGACTCGTCATTAATAGATTTAAACAAAAGCACACTATTTGGCAAATAATGTTTTTTAATTTCATTTAAAATATTTTTTGTTTCTTGTGAATTTAAGTCTCCCGTAACTATTATTTCAAGCGGCTTCCATCTGACAAAAGCAATTGCACTTAAAAACCATGTATGAGAGATTGGTGATTGTTTTACATTTTCAGAGATAGCTTTTTCTAAATTAGCTATATATTCATCGTATCTTTTATTCCCGGTGATTTTTGCTAATCTTATCAGATTCATTAATGCTACAGAATTACCAGATGGCATAGCACCATCATAAATTTCCTTATGTCGTACTATAAGTTTTTCCTGAATGTCCGATGTAAAATAAAAACCACCAGTATGTTCATCCCAAAAATGTTTTATAAGATATTCATTTAGTTCTATGGCAGATTTTAAATAATTAACATTAAATGTAGCCTCATAAAGTTCAAGCAACCCCCATACCAGACATGAATAATCATCAGTGTTTGCAAGTACTTGTGATTTACCATTCCTAAAAGAATGAAAGAGATTACCCTTTTCATTCACTAAATCTTTAAATATAAATTTAACTGCATTCTCAGCCAGAGATAAATATTTACTATTTTCAAAAACACTGGCTGCTTTTGACAAGGCAGCAATCATAAGCCCATTCCAGCTAACTAAAATTTTATCGTCCTTTAAAGGATGAATGCGTTTTTTACGAGCTGTAAATAATTTCTGCCTGATTTTTTCAATCTTTTCATATAATTCCTCTTCATCTTCACTGATAGTATTTTTTAAATGCAGAATATTCATTCTAGTTTTTTCTCTGGTAGCTTCCTCCAGGTAATTGCCTTTTTTCTCAACATTAAATATTTTTACAGCTAATTCAAGCTCATCCTTTTCTAATACTGAAACAATCTCTTCATAAGACCAGACATAAAATTTACCTTCTTCACCTTCACTGTCAGCATCAAGAGCACAGTAAAATCCACCTTCATCAGAAGTCATGTCCCGTGAAATATATTCAAATATTTCTTCAGTTATTTTTTTATATACTGGATTATGTGTAGCCTGAAAGGCTTCAATATAAGACATTGCAATCATTGCCTGGTCATAAAGCATTTTTTCAAAATGCGGGACTAACCATTTCGAATCAGTGGAATATCTATGGAAACCAAAGCCAATATGATCATAAATACCGCCATTACGCATAGACTGAAGAGTTTTCTCAACCATATGCAATACCTCGTCGTCACCTTTATGTTTCCAATAGCGAAGAAGAAAAAGTAAATTATGTGCTGTAGGAAATTTCGGTGCTGTACCAAAACCTCCACTTTCAGGATCAAATTGCCTTTTTAAGTAAGCATAGGCATTTTCAAAAATGTTTTCTTCAATAACACTCCCACTAGGAAAGCTTGAAACTTGATTTAAAATATTTATCATTTGATTAGTTGATTCATTTACATCTTCTTTTTTATTCTGCCATACATCAGTAATACTAGGTAATAAACCCTTCATTCCAATCCGACCGTACCTGTTTTCTTTCGGGAAATAAGTACCTGCAAAAAACGGTTTTTTCTCAGGTGTTAAAAAAACAGTAAGAGGCCATCCCCCGCTTCCAGTCATGATTTGGCAAACAGTCATATAAATACCGTCAATATCCGGTCTTTCTTCCCTGTCTACTTTTATTGAAATAAAATATTTATTCATTAATTCTGCAACTTCATCATCCTCAAAAGATTCTTTTTCCATAACATGGCACCAGTGACAGGTAGAATATCCGATTGATAAAAATATTGGTTTATTTTCTTTTTTTGCTTTTTCAAATGCTTCTTCACACCATGAATACCAGTTCACAGGATTATAAGCATGTTGAAGAAGATACGGGCTCTTTTCATTGATTAGTTTGTTTGCTTTTTTATTTACAGTTTCTGACATCAATATGTTTATTGTAAAAATCCTTAAGACTTATATCTGATTTAACTTACTGGTGCAAGTTTAGCCGTGAAATGCCCAAGATACTCAGGTGCCTCTAAAATCCTAAGTCCTTGTATAAGATCTTTCTTTTTTGCAACTTCTCCAAATACTTCAATTACAAAATCAATATGACTCTGAGTATAAACCCTTCGTGGAATTGCTAATCTGACCAGTTCCATGGACGCTGGTATAAACTTTCCTTTTTCATCATGCTTACCAAACATTAAGCTGCCAATTTCAGAGGCTCTTATGCCACCTTCCAGATATAATGCACAAGCTAAAGCCTGAGCAGGCAATTTTTCAACCGGTATTGATGGTAAGAACTTTTTAGCATTTACATAAACTGCATGTCCACCTGGAGGTTCAACGATAGGAACACCATGTTTTCTTAAACCTTCACCAAGATAAGCCACTGATTTTAGTCTGTAATTTAAATATTCTTCATCAAGAACTTCTTTTAAACCCTGTGCTATGGCTTCCAGATCCCTGCCAGCAAGTCCTCCATAAGTAGGAAATCCTTCACCCAAGATTTCAATTTCCCTTGCACGCTTAGCCCACTCAGTATTATTCATGGCTAAAAATCCACCAATATTTACAAGAGCATCTTTTTTAGCACTCATTAAACAACCATCAGCATGTGAAAACATTTCTTTTGCAATTTCTTTTGGGGTTTTATTTTCAAATCCTTTTTCATATAATTTTATAAAATAAGCATTTTCAGCAAATCGTGCTGCATCTATAAAAAACGGTATTTTATATTTTTTACAGATATTACTGACTTCTTTCATGTTTTTCATTGAAACAGGCTGCCCACCCAGTGAATTATTTGTCACTGTCATAATGACCATTGAAACAGACTGACCTTTTTCTTTTAAATTTCTTTCAAGGGCTAGAACATCCATATCACCCTTAAACAGTCCAGGTTTTTCAAAATCCAGAGCTTCTTTTATCGGTAAATCCAGTGCTTGGGCTCCTGTGGCTTCAGCATTAGCACGTGTTGTATCAAAATGGCTGTTTGCAATGATACATTTACCTTTTCCACCAACTATTGAAAATAAAATTCTTTCAGCAGCACGTCCTTGATGCGTTGGTATAACTTCTTTATAACCAGTCACGTCCTGAACAGCCTTTTCAAAAACAAAAAAACTTCTGGCACCTGCATAAGACTCATCCCCGCGCATAATTCCAGCCCACTGCTCAGCTGACATAGCTGAAGTACCTGAATCTGTTAAAAGATCTATTAAAACTTTACTGGCTGGAATTTTAAAAAGATTATAACTAGCCTGCTCAAGAACTTTTAAACGTTCATCTCTTACAGTAAAACCAAGTGGCTCAACCGATTTAATCTTAAATGGCTCTATAATTGTTTTCCATTGCCAGGTCATTAGGTAATTTTACTACAAATCGGGAAGACAGGATTTGCCCCTTTTAGGGGCGGGAACCCACAATCTTCCGCACCCGAAACGAGCGCTCTACCAAGCTAAGTTATTAGTATTATGAGGAATTGTTAGTTAAAACTCTTGACTTAAGGGTATAATTTATACTACTATTAGTAGGATACAAAGTAGGATACAAAGTAGGATAAAGGGGTAATAAAATGTCTGTAAAAATCTCGATATCACTAGACAATGAGCTTGCTAAGTTAATTAAAGCAGAGGCAGAAAAAACTGGCCGAAGTGTTAGTGAATTAATAGCAGATGCCATTAAAGCTTATAGGAAATTAAAGCGAATTCAAGCATATACTAGATTTGCTAAGTCAAAAGTAGCAAAAGAATTATCTACTTTTGAAAAAGCACAATTTGAGGTAGCAAAAAGTCTTGGTTAGTAAAGAAATAAGACAAAATGAGATTTGGTTAGTTAATTATGAACCATCTCGGAAAGGTGAGCTTGGTAAAACTGCAAGACCTTCGATAGTAGTTCAAAATAATGAAGGGTGTGTTTTATTAGATACAATCACAGTCATTCCTACATCTACAAAGATTGAGCAATATGATGAAATTTATATTTATCTTAAGCCTACAAAACAAAATGGACTAAATAAACCAAGTGCAGCAATTTGTTCTCATTTGTATACAATAAGCAAAAATAATTTTATTAAAAAAATAGGTACGCTAAATCAGCAAGAAATAGAAACCATAACCAGGGCAATTACTTTACATTTAGATATTGATGTTTGAAATATCGGAGAGACGGGATTTGAACCCGCAATCTTCCGCACCCGAAACGGACGCTCTACCAAGTTGAGCCACTCCCCGATTAATCTGGATTTTCAGCATCTAATATAATATCAGTATATGATCGATGAATTGACTTTTAATCAGTTAAAAGTAAATAAGGCACTAGAAAGAGATTGGAAATTAATCCTTGAAATATTAAAAGAAACAGAATTAATAATTGGTTTCACAGGAAAAGAGAATTATAAGGATTTTTATATAGTAATAGATATAAATCAAAAAATAATTGCCTGCTTTGCAATATATATTGAAAACAATATTGGCATACTTAAATATTTTGCTGTAAATCCTAAAATACAATCCAAGGGAGTTGGGAAATACCTTGCTAATGAAATCCTTCCCGGACTAGCGAAAGGATTAGGTCTAACAAAATTGTATTTAGCAGCAGGAAATAAAGACCCTTTTACATCATTTTATTTTTGGCAAAAAACGGCTTTTAAGCAGATTTCAAAAAATGATATTAAAGATAAATATTTTTTAAACTATTTTTCTGATGTAATTAATAAATTTTCAAACTATTTTGGGGATTCTTCTGCTTTTTATATTGAAATCTAGCCTTAATCCATTAGCTCATCATCGCCTGCGTTTTTGTGATCAGCTTTTAAAATATAACCTACTCCGCGCACTGTATGAATAAGCCTTCCAGGACCTAACGCTTCAAGCTTGGTTCTTAAATATCTGACATAAACTTCAATTACATTTGACTCACCCAGAAAATTATATCCCCATACTTTATCGAAAATAAATTCTCTGGTTAGGGCTTGCTCAGGATAAAGCATAAATAATCTAAGAAGTGCAAATTCTTTAGCTCTTAAATCTAATTCAGTACCTGATCTTTTAGCTATTCGTCCGAACTGATCCAGCCACAGATCTTTATATTCCAAGACACCTTCAACTGCCTGGGGTTTTCTCCGTACTATTGCCCTGATCCTTGCTAGCAACTCTTCAGTAGCAAAAGGCTTTGTAATATAATCATCTGCACCGCTGTCCAGACTTATAACTTTATCGGACAAAGTATCTTTTCCTGTCAGAACAATTACAGGCACATCATTACCTTCAGATCTAATTCTTCTTGTAATTTCAAGTCCGTCAATTTCAGGTAAAATCCAGTCCAGAATAATTAAATCTGGTTTAAATTTTTCTATTTTTTCCAGAGCTTCTTTTCCTGCACCTGCAATATCTACCTGATAACCTTCATAACTAAGTTCAAGCTCAATTAATCTGGCAACCTGAGCTTCATCTTCAACAATTAGTACTTTTAACGGCCTGCCTACTATGTCGCCCAGTTCAAAATTTTTAGTTTTAGTATTTGCTTTTGATGGCATTTATTTGTATTACCTATATCAACATTAAATTATTTAATGTTTTATATATTTACCTTCTCTATTATTAACTAAATTTAATATTCATGATTAGAAACATTAAACTCTAAAGGGATACTTACCTCATAGATGAGAATTTCTCACCCTTCAGCTTATTGATTTAAAAGACATTCAAATATTAGTTAACTTTGGTTATTTGTCTAAATTTACAGTTAATTCACCATGTTTAATTTTATTTTATATGTTTTTTTTTGAAAGATTTTATATGGTTAGTACCTAGGTCTGGCTCTTTAGGATTCTACTTGTTTGAGTTATTTTAGAACTAACCCTTAGCACTCAGATACAGAATGTACAAACCGAATCGCTTAACGCACTCCTTCTAATCTGGGGTGTGTAAAGTTTTCGAGGATGGATACAAGCGGGTGGCGCCGGAAGGGAAGGGTTCAGAGCGAGGAACTGTGTGACGAAGCTCTGAAGGGCACCTGAAGGCGACAGGACCCGCGCTGTAAAACAACATCCTCGAATGTTTTACAGACCTTCTAATCTGTTATAAATATATAAAGTGCCTTCCTTCAAATTGGCTATCACGGCAGCAAGCTACCGTGTGTTACGCTAATTTTATGCCTTCGGCACCAGTCGGCACTGTCAAGGAAGGCGCTTTGATTTCACTCGCTTATATCCCGGAAGCAAGCTTCCGAGTTTTACGCTTCGCTCAAATAAATGAATATGCTAAATGAAGACATAAAATTTGGAACTGACGGATGGCGGGCTGTAATAGCCGATAGCTTTACTTTTGAAAATGTCAGGATTACCACCAGAGCTATTGGTACTTACATCTTAAAAAATGGCAATAAGAGTCTGCCTGTTTTAGTTAGCTATGATCCTCGTTTTCTTGCTAAAGATTTTGCCATATGCTGTACAAATGAACTGCTTGAAATGGGTTTAAATGCAAAGCTTTCAAATAGTGTCCTTCCTACACCTGTTGTGGCATTTGCTGCAGCCAGCTCAAATGGCAAAACCAACGGTGCTATTCAATTTACTGCCAGTCACAATCCTCCTAAATATTGCGGGATTAAATATATTACAGAATATGGCGGTCCTGCCTCAGAGGAAATAACAAATAATATTTCAGAATATCTAAAAACGTTTAAATCTGAATCAGAAAAAGAAAACCTCCATAAAAATAAAAAAATAGAATATTTTGATCCTAAGCAGGATTATATAAAACATATAAAAGAATTAATAGACTTCAATAAAATAAAATCCTCAGATTTAAAATCTGTTTATGATCCTATTTTTGGAGCAGGAAATAATTATCTGGATTTTATTCTTAAGGAAGCAGGCTGTGAGGTAATAACCATTCATAATAAATTTGATCCTCTTTTTGGCGGGTTACTTCCAGAACCAAGAGAAGAAAATTTAAACGAATTAAAAGAAACTGTAATTAAAACTGGGGCAAACCTAGGTCTTAGCACAGACGGAGATGCAGATAGACTGGCAGCCGTAGATGAAAAAGGAATATTTTTCTCTCCAAATCAGATAGTATCAATGTTACTTAGACATTTATATAAAAATAAAAAATTAAAAGGTAGTGTAGTAAGAACTTTATCCACCACACACTTAATGGATCATTTGGCTAAAAAATATGGACTTAAAGTCATTGAGACAAAAGTAGGATTTAAATGGATTTGTGAAGAAATGAGAAAAGGAAATGTTTTAATAGGTGCTGAAGAGTCCGGCGGAATAAGTATTTTAAATCATATACCAGACAAAGATGCAATTTTAGGGGGACTCTTGCTAGTAGAAATGCTAGCTTATGAAAAAAAACCACTGAGTGAAATTTATTCAGATACGTTAAAAGACGCTGAATGGATCTGTTTTAATGATAAATTTGATCTGCATATAGATGGAAAGCCAAAAGAGCAATTAATTTCAAATTTAAAATCCGGGAAAATAAAAGAAGTTAATGGCTTAAAAGTAAGTTCAATTAATACAACTGAAGGTGCTAAATATCTTTTTGAGGACGGCAGTTGGTTCTTAGCCAGAGCAAGCGGAACAGAACCAATGGCCAGAGTGTATTTCGAAGCTACT
>MFRM01000007.1:137163-152425 GCA_001784555.1 Candidatus Melainabacteria bacterium RIFCSPHIGHO2_02_FULL_34_12
AAGTATTAAATGCAATGAAAGAAGCAGTAAAAGAAGTAATTAAGGAGTAAAAGAATGCCAAAAGTCAGCGTAATTATTCCTACCTATAACAGAGGAAGATATATATCTTCTACAGTTGATAGCGTCTTAAGACAAACATTTGATGATCTTGAGGTTGTTGTTGTAGATGATGGCTCAACAGATGATACTAGAGACAAGCTTAAAAAATATAATTCAAGAATTAAGGTTATACATCAAAAAAATTCAGAACGTGCACTTTCAAGAAATACCGGAGTTGCAAATTCAACAGGAAAATATATTGCATTTTTAGATTCAGATGATCTCTGGCTTGAAGATAAGCTTGAAAAACAAGTAGAAATACTCGATGAAAGTCCTGATACGGTGCTTGTATTTGGTCAATCACAAAGAATAAACGCTGAAGATGAACAAATTAAAACTGCCAAAAGACAAATCAAAGGTGAGTCAGGAAATGTATTTGAAAAACTACTATTAAGAAATTTTATTGTTTCTGCTACACCACTTTTAAGAAGAGAGGGATTTGAAACAACTGCAGGTTTTCAAACTCAATATATTCCTTATGAAGACTGGGAATTCTGGCTTAGGTTTTCTTTACTTGGGAAGTTTCATTTTATCCCTGAGCCATTAGCCAAATACAGAATTCATCCTGAACAATCAGTAAAACTTGCAGGAGCAGAGAAGATTGAGGAAGTAACCTTAGCGCTTTTAAATGATTCATTCAAGTTAAAAGCAATTCCTGAAGAAATAAAAAACAAATCTCTAGGTCTTGCTAATTTAAGATTTTGCTATTGGTATCTTCTTGCAAACCAGCCAGAAAAAGCAAAAGAAAAAATAAATAAAGCCTTGAATTTTTATCCGCGTTTCTTACTGGACCTTAGATGGCATGGGTTAAAAACAATATGTCAGTTTCCAGTGTTGAAAAAATTCGTCGGATTAGAAGAATATCATTAAAAAAATCATTCGATCTTTCCATAAGTGTGCAACCCACCGAAGTTGAATTGGTTTACACCGAGGTAGGTTAGATAAACCATAACAACTCCAACCAGTGCAATTGATGCCAGAACTTTTCCTGAAACTTGTGTGTTTAACCTGAAGTGAAGATATGCAGCATAGATAAACCAGGTAACAAGTGCCATAGTTTCTTTTGGATCCCACTGCCAGAGTGCTCCCCATGCATGATTTGCCCATAATGCACCATTGATAATTCCTATAGTTAAAAGTGGAAACCCAAAAGTTACACAACGATATGTCGTTTCATCAAAAAAATGTGCTCTTTCACTTACTTCTGTAACATAAGAATTGATTTTTATGCCTTCTTTAATTTCTTTAGTTATATTTTTTTTCTTTTCGCCAGATTTACTAATAAAATTTGTTTCTATTAAATATGCTGCACCTGAAAAGGCTCCTATTAAAAACAAAGCATAAGACATTAAAAGAGGTGGCACATGAATTACCCTCCAATAGCTCTGTAAAGCCGGCACAAGAGGAGCTATTTGTTTTTGGCTCTCAGGCAACCATGTAGCATACAAAAAAACCATAAGCAGAAAACCAGATACCATCCATCCAAAATAATCAATCTTAAATTTCCATTCCAGAAAAAGATAAGCAGCAATTATTGCCCAGGCAAATATAACCAGAGATTCATATAAATTTGTAAGCGGAAAGAACTTAAGCGCTATTCCTCTAAATACAAGAGCAATTGTTAGGGATAAAAGTGAAAGAAAAAGAAAGGCAGAACCTGTTTTTTTTAAAATATTTAATTTTAAGTTCATCCATGAAACTGCATACAGCCAAAATGATATAAAAACAGCAATTCCTGAAATATTAAAAAAGAGAATTTCTTCCTGGGCTATTTTTATTTCCATTTTATTTCCATAATTTTATTTGTTTTGTATAAGCTCTGAAATTAATTTTTCAAATTCTTCAAAGAACTTTCCTTTTGCACGATCTGAATTGCCACCAATAATTATTTTATTATTTTCTGCATTTATTGAAGCCCATATTTGTTTTTTTGAACCAAAAGCTATAAATACACCACAAATTATAAAAAATAAGCCTGGATAAATTAAAAAACCTCCTGGATTTGATTTAAACTGAAGACCAGTAAGTATATTTGTACCAAAATAACCTATATTCATAGGACCAATTTGTGTTTTTTGATTTACATTTACTTTACCAAGGAATTTTTGAATCGGACTATCTTTAAATATTGAGTAAAGCTCCAATACATCTCCTTGATTTGTGTTTTGATCCTGAGTCTGAACTAGTTTTAGTTTTATACCTATATCATCACTTAAAGGAAGAAATATAACTTCTTCCCCCATAAACGTTTCTACCGGAACAGAAGCATTTTCTGAATTAAAACTTATCTGTGCAAATTTTCCCCAGTTACTTTGATAAATATCCAATCCCATAAACTCAAGAGGATCATTTACATGTATAGTTTTTCTGGCTAAAACATTTTTATTTTGATCTAAGATTGATAGATCTGTATACCATTGTTTAGGTTGTCCGGTTTCATAGTCTTCTCTCCAAGTTTTATTTACATTTACAAGATATGGCGGTATCTTCCCTAACCAAATAGGCATTTTACTTATGGGTGCCAGCCAATTTCGCTCTTCAGTAGATTTAATTTGAGTAGTGCTTTGTCCAAGATCAGCCAGATAAAATCCCTCGTTTTCAGATATCTGAGCCATACCGTTAAAACCAGTAAGCGTTGATACTGCACATCCAATCAATAAAGTTAAAATCCCCACATGAGTAACAGAAGCACCAAGCCTGTGCCAGCCACCTTTAACAGCAATAAGGCTTTTATTGTTTATTTTTGCTTTATATCTTTTTTTTCTTAGACTTGACTCAATCTTATTTAAATTTAAATTATTTTTATCATTTAAATCAAGTTCACAATTTATAGGAAGTTTTTTAATGCTTTCTTCTCTAAGTTCCATAGGCCATTGAAAGGCTATATAAGCTCTGGGAAATACTCTCTTAAAGCTGGCAACTATAAGATTAATTCCAAGTGTCGTTAATAACGCAAGATACCACCATGAATGAAAAACATCTGTAAGCCCTAGGCTTTTTAAGATTAAATATTTTTGCCGACCATATCTTTTTATAAGCTCAAGAGAACCTACCATAGGTTCTTCGGGAAGAATTGTACCGATTAAAGTAGTTATAGCAAGAAAGATAAACAATGTTATTGCTAGTTTTACCGAGGAAAATTCTTCAATAAATAATTGTTTTATTTGATGAATGTTTTTCTTATTCAACAAAATCTAGCACCGGTATGTTTTTAATTAAATCATTTTCATAAGCCATTTGGTAAAGTTTTTTAATTGCTAATTTGCCTGATATACCATAATCAACAGTAAAATCATTTACATACATACTTACAAATTTACTTATAAGATTTTCATCATGCTCAATTTCACGGGCATATCCTGAAACTGCTCGTGCAACTTTTTCTTTATTCTCAAGAGCATATAAAATACTATTTTTAATGAGCAAATTAATATCTTTTTTATCTGATTCAGCATATGCCCTTTTAATTACATTGCCACCCAGCGGAACAGGTAAATTAGTAAGCCCCAACCACCACTGGCCTAAATCAACAATTTTATTTAATCCGTGTTTTAAATAAGAAAGCTGTCCTTCATGAATAATAAGTCCAAAAGGATATTCTCCTTTAGAAACTGCATCTAAAATCTGATCAAATGGAAGAACTACAGATTTAAAATCTTTTATTAAAAGTTTGAGCAGTAAATAAGCAGTGGTCTTTTCTCCAGGAACAGCGATAGTAGCACCTTTAAGTTTACTTAAGAGGTCTCTTTCTACTTTTTCATTTCCGACAAGTAAAGGCCCGTAACCATAACCAACAGATCCTCCACATGACAATAACTGATACTTATCCACTACATCAGGATATGCAAAAAAAGATATTGCCTGCACATCATAAAGCAGTGATTCAGACTCCTTATTTAAAGTTTGAATATCTTTCAGAACATGATTAACTTCAAAATTATCATTTTTAAAAACACCATTAGCTAATGCATAAAACATAAAAGCATCATCAGCATCAGGACTATGGGCAATTACAATTTTCTTTTTTTTAGATTTTAAACGTATTTTTTGCATTTTGTAAAGGTAATTTTTCTATATAATCTTATCTAAAAACACTTAAAAGGGCTAACCATAGGTACCATGCCTACTATTAAAGATATGTATTAGGGATAACTTTTTCAACAGTCTATATATCCTAAAATTATTGTTAACCATAAGGGTAAAAAGCTAATGAAAGCCATCCAAAGGATGGTTTCATTTTATTCTCTGGTTTGAGGAGATAATATCTATTTCAAACAAGAAGTAAAATACGGCCAATTGGGCTTGACTTATTGATGAATAAAAAACTAAAGCAAAAAACGCTTATATGGAAAGCATGGAGATCATGTAGTGCTTTTATTCTAGCTTTGGCATTTTTAACAAATTCTTTTCTGCCAGCTTTTTCTTATACCAGAAACAGTTTTATTCAAAATAATAAATTAGATTTTAAAGATCTTTCTTACATAGCTTATGCATACAAATCCGTACTGGATGAGGACATACCATCTAATACTGAGATTTTTGAGGTGGCAAATACAATAAACTCAAACAAAGAAGATATTAATATTGAAACAAGCGAAAAATTTCTTCAGGAAAAAGTCAAAAACAACATTAATATAAAATCTGATTTGATAGAAAAAGCTTACGAAAATAAATATCAGAAAGATCTTCCAAAAGGGACTGCACTTACTTTATCAGGCACCTTGCTTGCAAATAACAACTCTTATTCCAGTATTTATAAAGCTCTTGAAGCAGTAAATCCAGAATCCAGTCCTGTAACTCTAAAAGCTCAAGCTGATTCACCACCTCACGAACTTACTGAAATAAACACCGAACCAATATCAGAACAAGAAAACGAAGATTCAGACAATGAAAACTCTCAGGGTTCTGATTGTAATATAGTAAATCTGGATATTCTGGATTTTTATATGGCATCTCCTCAGACAAAAGCCATTACCAATGATCCGTTTAATTCAGTTACACTTTCACTTTTAAGCGGAAGTCAGACAAAACTTTCTGCCCTCGATCATAGTTTGCAAAATCACAAGCTTGCCTGGAACTTACTTGGATATCCCACCTCATTTGGTCTAACTTATAACAGTGACGGTAAATTTATTAATGTAACTACCTCTAAAGCCTCTGTACAAAATTTAATTGGAATTGCATCTGATGGCATTAAAGTTAATAACGGAATTATACTTGGTGGTTTTCTCCCGGAAAGCAAATTTAATCCTACAGGAGAAGAATATTACACTGTCGGAGCTGATCCAAGGGGAAATGAAAATAAGCCATACCTATACAGCTTTGACATTTCAGCTAATCAAGGATCATTCTCAAGATCAAAAGACACATTTGCAAACCACTATACCGGATTCTCGAATGGCTTAGATATCACACCTAACGGACAACTGCTTCTTGGAGTTGAAGATGGTCATCTTACAGGTGCATGGAAATCACAAAATAAACCACCACTGCAAATTAAAAATGTTACACAGCTCAGGGATTTTACAAAAAAGAACATTAACCATTTTGAAGTGGATAATAGTATTACTACAAATACCGGAACAACATTAGCTGTTGCCGGCTATGCACTGCCTGATACTTATAAGTACACAGATGTTTTAACGATTTTACAAAAAAATAATACCTTACCTCAGGAATATGGTTTAACGTTATTTGCTGTAAATCAAAATGCAGCTAATACCAGCAGCCTGAATGTGATTTCTAGATTAGATTTCTGGGGTAAAGATCTTGATTCACTACTGGGTATACAAAATACACAGGTAGGCGGATATAAAATTGAAAATAATTATCTCTTTATTTCATACATAGTAAATAACGGGGTTGATTTAAAAAAATTCTATGAAGAAAATTATGCTAAATATACTCAGGAGGGTAGAAATTGGATTGATCCGCTGACAGGATTGCCGCCCAGCGCATTTAGTTATAAAGAGAATCTTTATGACACCAGACTTGCAGTTTTTAGAATAATCTTAAACAATAACAATATTCAGCTTGAAAAAACTTCTGATATTTCTACAGTATTTGACAGCCCAAACTGCAGCGGGAATTCATACGGGGTAAGCGGACCCATTGAAGTAGCAAATGGCAATATTTTCATTGCCGATAAAACTTATAGCAATACTATCAGGATTTTTAAATTTGCCTCTGATAGTGCACTGGGAATCATACCTGCAAATATTCCTTATGTAGTAAATCTTTCAAATCCCAGAATCGATAAAATTATAAACGATGTAAAGTATAAACCAATTGGAAATAATTTTCCGTTTGCCACTTCGATATCTGACATAGCAGTTGATTCAGAATCAAAAATCTTATTTGTTTCTTTTCCATATCTTGAAACAAATACAGAAAGACCAGACAACATTCATATAAACGGTATTCTTACTTCATTGTATCTTTCAAACAACACAGAAAAATGTTCACGCTTAAACAGTTCTGACAAATGCGAAGACAATATCGCACAAAACATAGATAGTGATAAATTAAAAAACAAAAAAGATAATGAACAAGGCGACATAGAAAAAACTTTTAAAAATCTTTCTGTTGCTGGCGGAGTTGTAACACCTACAATCTCAATAAACATACCTGTAGATCCGACTAAATTTAATCAACCTCAATTTGACAGAGGATTTAAATTTACAGATTTAGATGTCACAACAAGCACAAAATCTGCTGATGATATAAGAATAAGCATAGGTTCAAGAGGTGTTAATTTTGTTTCAGATGTTGAACTAAAACCAATAGATCCAGGAGATTTATATTATCCGCTTTATAAAACAAAAACTGGATTCTTTAAAGATACTTTTGACTACATTGACAGAGATGGAATAGGTACGTATGGAAAAGCCATTGCAGTACTTGGTAAAAAACTTGCTTCAATATCAAGCACTAACAGCCTGAAAGCAGGTGGTTTGGATAAAGACAATCTTACCCCTTATGAATATATGCAAGAAAATTTTTATCCGAAAGTTATCAGCTCACTTCCAAATTCCGACAATGTTTTTATAGTTTTAAATTCAGCACCAGATGGATTGCAGGCTGATTCTGATAATCTTACATATTTCTTTGCTGATCAAAGACAAAGTCCTATAACCATTAAAAACATACACGGTATGACAGATGAGCAAAGTTTAAATACTCAGGGAGTATTTAATGTTCCTTTTAACATAAAATACAAAACCAACTCACTGCAAATTTCAAATGCAACAAACATAAGTAATCCATCTGAAAATATCGCTGTGGCATATTACAGTCACAATCTTATGTCAAAAGCAATAAAAAGTTATTTAAATAATGTACTGGCCTCAATCCCCACATTCCTGGATGATTCTGAGAATAATTTAAATAGTTTTGTCAGAACATTTCAAGGCTTTACATTGTTTTCTGTTCCAAACGAAACAGCAATTACAGGAGGAACTCAATCATCAATAAGAACTTATAAAAACTTTTATTTAAACGCTCTTGAAAAAGAAGCTCCGCAACTAAGTTCACCTTCAGGACAAGCTCAAAGATTTATTGCTGGTGCAACATTCTTTCAAAATCCTAAGACAAATGATTTATATCTTGCGGTTTCATCTTTTGATTCTGAGCTTGCAAGTGAAATACAAGCTCAGGGTGATTCTGACAGTGATGCAACAATGTCCGGTTCTTCAACAAGCAACGATGGTCTTTCATCACCCGGTATTACAAGAAACAATCTTTTGCTTGTTTTTGATGCAACCAATGTTGACGGTGGAAACAAAAACGCAAAAGAAGCATCAAGCCAAAATTTAACTGACTGGGTTGATCTTTCAGACTCAGGATACAAAGGAACTCTAAGCAATATAAATGCCCAGGATTCATGGACTGGAAACGGCTCAATTACTAGTCCCTATGCTCTAAGATTTGACGGAATGGGCAGCGTATCAGTACCAGCTCCAGCTTTTGACAAAATCAGGGAAACCAATGCATATACTATTGAAGCAATATTTAATCTGGATTCTGTACGTACTGAAAGTGTAGGAATATTCTCACGAGGAAATGATCAAAAAATATTAATTGACACTAATAACAATATAATACTTGCTGCGTTCAATAATGACTTCACAAACACAAACATAAAAATTGCTCCAAACAGATGGCAACACATTATATTTTTAAAAGGACCAGATAACATTGCTAAATTATATTTAAACGGTAAATTAGTCTGGGTCGGTCAAAAATCAAATATACTGAATCGTTCACAATCTGCTTCAATAGGTGCCGGAGAAAATCCTAATGTAAATTTATTCAAAGGAAAAATTGCTGCAATAAGAGTTTACAGTATTACTTTATCAAACAAAGAAATATTTAATAACAGCCTTTCAGAACTTTTCAGATACACCGACAAAGAAAAAATTAAAGCTATTCTTGGCTTAACTCAAGGTGCGACCAATATTAATTGCGGTATTCCATTAAATACTAAATCAGGAAATTATATTACGTTGAAATTTACTACAAATGAAGCACTGAATACTGTACTTGCAGCTCCTAAAATAACTCCTACACCTGTATCCGGACAGTCAGGTTCAGCACCATCAAGCAACACTCAGGTAGGTCCATCTTCTGCTACTCCCACGCCTACTGCTGCACCCACATCTACTTCTGAACCTGTTTGCGGAAACAACACGAAAGAAAAAAATGAAGAATGCGATGGTTCTGACAGCACATGTGCTTACGGAAACTGTCAAAAGAACTGCACCTGTCCATCAGAATCTCCCTCATCTGAACCTTCAGGTACACCAGTAGCTTATAATCTGCCTTCAGATTCTCCATTTAGAATTCCAGAATATAATATCAATTTTATAATTGATGGTGGTTACTTTAGTAAGTCAGCTAAATTTGAAAAATCTTTAGTTCAGTTTGTACAGTCTTCCAGTGTATGTGGAAACAGTTCAGTAGAAGCCGGCGAAGAGTGTGAAGGTAATGGTATGTGTTTTGACAATGTTAGGTTTTGTATTAATTGTATGTGCTTATATGCATCTTTTAATCCAAATCCAAATGCAAATACTGGGGTTGCTGTGTGCGGTAATGGAAAAAAAGATGCAGGAGAAGAATGTGATGGCAGTGCTTGTAGTGATGGTAGCTATTGTGGAGGTTGCATGTGTATAGTTGGTTATGGAGACAGTGATGCTCCTCTTCTTGGTAGCAGCAACAAGTGCGGTAATTTAATAAAAGAATCCGGTGAAGAATGTGATGGTGGTACTTGTACCAATGGGGGTCAATGCCAAAGCAATTGCACATGCCCTTCTTCCACTACTTCTTCCACATCTTCCACATCTTCCACATCTTCCACATCTTCCACGTCTTCTACTTCTTCTACCTCATCAACTTCTTCAACTACAAGCGGCACTAACACCAGCTCAAATACAGCTCCAGTTACACTTCAAGCCCCGGATACTTTAAACACATTTAATTTTGGAACTGCAGATTTTTCAGTTAGTGCTTATGTGAAAATTAATTCTGAAGGAACGTCAGATTTAGGTTCATCAATAGTAATATTTACTAACAGAAGTGACGATTCAAAATACTCGCCAACATTACTTACCATAGGACAAAATGCAGCATTTATTCATGACGGTCCTGAGGCTGCTTATGGAGCAAAAGGAAGTATTAATATAGCTGATGGTAAATATCACCACATAGTAGGTGAAAGAGCAGGGTCATTATACAGAGTTTATGTAGATGGAAAATTAGAAGGGGTAAATAACTATAAGGAAACAGGCGACTTTGGAACAGCAGCCTTCAATTATTCAGATAAATCAACTTATTGGATAGGAAAACATGGCAGCTGGGGAAATGATCTGGGTGATTTTGCAATAAGTCAACTTAAGATTTATTACAAAGCCCTATCTAAAGAAGAAGTCATCGAAGAAGGATTAAATTTAAACTCAGTTCCAACTTCTGCTCAAACCAGTCTGCTTGCCTGGTGGAGATTTGGAGAAGCTACTAAGAACCTTATCTACGGTTATATATTAAACAAATCAGGCAATTTCTTCCAAAACATATCTTTAGAAGCATTTTATTGGGGAAATACTTTTTCAGATTGTTACAGCAGCTCAAAATCAGGTTCTTCATCTTCACAAAACACAACAACTGGCTCACAATCTACAACACAGGTAAGTTCCACTACTGCATCCATATCAGGAACAGATAAGCTGCAAATAAAAGACATTTCAGTTGCAAGTTCTTATACAACAAACCAACCCATTTCAATTCCTGTAACAGCCAGTGGACCAAATGGTGGCATAAATGTTACTGCCAGTGGACCAAGCTGGGTTTCATTTAATTTTGATTCTTCTTCTTTAATAGGAAATTTAACAGGTAAGCCAGAAAAAGCAGGCACATATTCTATTACATTTACTGCAACTGACAACAAAAAATTAAAATCAGATCCTAAAACAATTACCATAAACGTTGTAGATCCTCCTGGAGAAGCCGAAGGTTCTGGAGGCGAACCGCCTACTATTACTAACCCTGGTGATAAAAATTTAATTGAAGGACAGGCATTCTCATTTAATATTCCAGCTTCTGTTAAAGCAGGAAGTCTGACCTGGTCAATTACAGGTGTCCCAGGTGGTGGTGGAGATTATGGAATTACCATTAACGATAAAACAGGCATAGTGTCAGGCACACCTCAACGAATTGCAAAAGCTTATGGAATGGCAGTAAATACGTTCCAAATTACTGCATGGGTAACTACTAACGGTGGTTCTGCCGAATCAGAAAAAGTTAAATTTAACCTGACTTTCGTAAATAAGAATAAAGCTCCTACCTTAAGTTTGGTTCCTGATGAGTATATTGATGACGGTAAAAGTTTTTCACTTAATCTAACTCAAGGAGTAGATTCTGATGGTAACCCTCTTGTTTATATATTTAAAAGTGTTGATATTCCTACTGTAGCATTTGCAGATGATGACATTCCAGGTCCATTTCAATATAGCTATGAAGAAAAAGAATATGTTACTGACACAGACAGTGGAAATCCTGCATTTGATTCTGCAGGTGCTGCATATAATATAAATCCAGATGATCCTGCTGATTATTTTATTTCTGATTATATTCCAAGCGGAATTGGCGGTGCATGCGAAGAAGAGCTTGAATATAATGGTTATGCAAGATTAAACAAAATTACTAAACCTTTAAAAGGTCCTTACTACTCAAAAAACAAACCACAACTTAAAAATAAAAACAAATCCGTTACCATACGTTCTCAGTATGCCGCAGGAGATACTAATGATGATTCTCAAAAGAGCAATGAACTTATTAAAAACCTTCAATCTATAGGAATAAATTTTGATAATAAGACAGGTAACTTCAGCGGTAAAACAACAAACTTTAACTTAAAATACAGAGAACCTCTTGTCTCTATTCCTATTAGTGTATATGTAAGTGACGGCGATTTTAATGGCGATTCACCAGTCAGAACTTTCAATATAAAAGTTCAGGATACAAATCACCAGCCAACAATTAATAATTCTGGAGATAAAACAATAAATGAAAATACTCCTTTCAGTATAAAGCTTTCATGTTCAGATTTAGATGGAGACAAATTAACATATAGATTCAATGGTTTACCAAGATCTGACACTAAAGACTTCGGGATTAACTTTAATAAGGACACTGGTGAATTATCAGGCACACCTATAAATATTACCGAACACTTCAAAAAGACAGAAAATAATTTTATCGTACAAGCTTATTGCACAGATAAAAAATCAGATTCAAATTCAGCATTTTTTAATATTACAATCAAGGGCAAAAATAGTGCACCTATCTTAAACAGTATTCCAAGCCTCACTGTAACAGGAAATCAAGCAATTGATATTTCATTACAAGCCATGGATGCAGATAACGACCCAATCACTTACTACACAACCTGTGTACCAAGCGGATTAAAATTTGATATGTCCACAGGGAAGTTTACTGGAAATCTTTCTTTTACAATTAACAATGAAGGTAACATTGATTTAGCAAAATACACCATTAAAGTTTATGCAGCAGATAATAAAGGCGGTTATTCCCAATTAAAAGGATTTATAATTACTTTGAAAAAAGCAAATATCTCTTTTGATACCCCAAAAATTAACAGAAATAAAATAGTTACCCGATTTAAGAATTATATAGAACCTACCGTATTTAATTCATCAGGTAATAATCCAAATCTGATTTATCTGGATGGTATTCCTATTGATTTGTTTTCAGGAAAAATAAATAAAAATATATTAACTGCCAACTTAACATCAAAAACTAAAAGTCAAGAAAACATTTATATTGATGGAGGTTACTTCACAAATAGTGCAAATGAAACAAGTCATTTACTTAAAGAAAACATAGTCTTAGTCCAGGCTACTCCTACCCCAACACCAAGCTGTGGAGACGGCATAACAAATGGAGCTGAGATATGTGACGGCACTGACATGTGTAGTTCGCCTGATACCTGTTCCATAGATTGCACTACATGCAGTACTCCTACTCCTACTCCTACCCCAACACCAAGCTGCGGAGACGGCATAACAAATGGAGCTGAGATATGTGACAGCACTGACATGTGTTCTTCTCCTAATACCTGTTCCATAGATTGCACTACATGCAGTACTCCTACTCCTACTCCTGCCCCCTCACCAAGCTGTGGAGACGGAGTAAAGAATGGAGCTGACGAGTGTGACGGAACGGACAGTACATGTGCTTTTGGATGTACAAGCACATGCATATGTATGCCACCAACTTCTACAAGCTCAACTACAACAAGCTCAACTACATCTGGAACTACTTCTTCCACTACTACAAGCTCAACTACATCAGGTACAGTAACCCCTACACCTAGCAGTAATCCATCTTCAACTCCTGCTTCTTCCAGCACTTCATCCGGTTCTGCAGATTCATCTTCAACAGAAGATTCTGCTTCTTCCAGCACTTCATCCGGTTCTTCAGATTCATCTTCAACAGAAGATTCTGCTCCTGCAGAAAATAATACAATGGCAGGTACTTCAACTTCAACTACCGGTGGCAGCTCTTCAATGTCCAATACAGAAACTCAGGCTCAATGTAAATTCCCAACCAGCAATAGTGATTACTATGGAAATGAAAATTCAAATACATCATCACCCACTGACGGCGGAGGCTCATCACAACCCGCTGGCGGAGGAGGACCATCCATTCCATTTGGTGGAGTTCCATCAGTACCCTCAGCTGGTTTTGGTATGGGCACTTCATCAAATCAACCAGCACCACTGCCATCTAATTCATCTGCTTATTGTGGAGATGGTACAACAAACGGACAAGAAGAATGCGATGGTTATGATACAGGCATGTGCACAAGTTGCAATACCACGACTTGTATGTGCGAAAACAGCGCTCCATCTTATCCTGCCAGTGGTCCATCAACATTTGGTGCTCCGTCTTTTCCTGCCGGTGGTCCGTCAACATTTGGTGCTCCGTCTTTTCCTGCCAGTGATCCTTCAACATTTGGTGCTCCGTCTTCTCCTACCGGTGGTCCTTCTTTTTATTTCAGAGAAATAGATAATAACAAAGCACAAGTAGCTGGAGAACAAAATCCATGTAAAACCTGCATTGATAAGTATTCAGATAAATCAGACTGTATAAAATGCAGTGCATGCACTACAGAATGTAAAATGCAAGATTGTAATGCATGCTGTCCTGACTTAAAGCTCTCGGCTGAAAATAGATTAATTCTATATGTAGATGGAGCAAATGTCGATAAGGGTAACACAGCTGCAAATGCTGCATTAAATAAAATTACTGCATGGGCAAATTTAGCTGGCATTGACTACGCTACATTAAATAATTTTGACTTTAATACAAACAGCAACTGGACTGGAGATGGCAGAATATTTGCACTTTTGTTTGACGGCTTAAATGATTATGTAAGCATACCAAGTGATACAACTTCATCAATTTTAGAAACTAATGCTTATACCATTGAAACATTAATAAGTCCTATTACTAATAACTCAGGGAAAACCACTATCTTTTCAAGAGGAAAAGACATTAAACTTTCAATTGGCTCCTCAGACAATATTTTTGTTCAGGATCAGGATACAAAAATAAAAGTCGAGCCGACTAAATGGTATCACATCGTTCTTGCTAAAAAAGAAAACAATTCAGTAAAATTATATGTTAATGGTGCAGAAGAATGGTCAGGCAAAATTAACTATGTAAGTGAAAGCCTTGCTGAAAGTGCAATTGGGTCAAGCTCAAGCAAAACAGAATTTTTTAGGGGCAGAATTGTGTATTTAAAACTATACAAAGCCTCATTAAATGACAGTGCAGAAATATCTAATTTATTTAGTCTTGAACAAAAACGTTTTACTGGAGGATCTACTAAGCAAGTTTCTTCTTCCGGCTCAAGCAGCACACAACAAGCAAAACCAATCAAATCATCTACTATTACAGATTATTTACCACCAGGTATAAAAATCAATTTTGGAAATAAAGATCGCCTCTTTGTTGGTGAACAATTTAGTGCCTATGTTGCTGATGAAGGAAAAGGTTATACTGAGGGAAGTAATCCTACAGATACTATAGGTCGTTTAAATTGCACTATAGGCGGAACTAATTCATATATTACATCAACAAAGGAACTTCCCCCAGTAAGATCAGGAATTACATTTACAGAATCTAATCCTAATGAAAGAATATTTTTACCAATAAGAAGCAACCTGAATCAATGGACTATTGAAGCAACAATAAAATTAACTCTGCCATTAATTGCAAAAAGAATTTACAACAAAGATAAAATATTAAAAGCCCAGGTAGTTGCAGGTGGAGGAACCGGCGGAACCAGTGGACGTACAGGCAAAAAACCGGGAGGAACTGAATTTAACGGTGGTGGTTCTGCTGCATTTGGTGGAGGTTTTGGAGGTAATGCTCTTGGAGCATTTGGATTAGGCGGTAATGCTGGTAATAATTTTGGAAATGATGAAGGAGGCTTTGATTTATCTGGAGGAGATGGCTTTGATAATGGAGGAGGATCTGTTAATCAAGGTGGTAGCGGCGGCGGAAATCAAGGCGGCGGCGGAAATCAAGGCGGCGGCGGAAATCAAGGCGGCGGCGGAAATCAAGGCGGCTGCGGAAATCAAGG
>MFRM01000007.1:152439-166871 GCA_001784555.1 Candidatus Melainabacteria bacterium RIFCSPHIGHO2_02_FULL_34_12
GGCGGCGGAAATCAAGGCGGCGGCGGAAATCAAGGCGGCGGCGGCGACGAAGGTGGCGGTGGAAATTCTGATTCTGATAATCCTTTTGGGGGAATTACTAACACACAAGGTCAATCCAGCGAACCTCAAGGCAATAAAATTGAAAATGTACAAACTCTTATAAAAGGCGTAAATGGTTTGTATATTACTAACAATAGAGTAAGTCTTGAGAAACCATTCATAAATGGATATACAACATTGCAATATAACCAGTGGTACCACATTACTGCTACCAGTGATGGAAATAGCACAAAACTTTATCTTAATGGATATCTGGATTCATATGGAAATGCAGGTCCGTTTGATTTTACAGGTTCATTAATTGGAAATAACAGCAGAAGTCAGAAGTTTACCGGGCAGATTGCACAAGTAAGAATTTACAACAGAGCAATAAGTCCTGAAGAAGTGTTTAGAAACAGTCGTTATCGTGCTGAACCTATAAGCGATTACGGTATTGAAGGCTGGTGGAAGTTTGAAGAAACAGACGGAAATACTGTAAAAGGATATAAATCAATCTCAAGCAGCGAGCCGTCCCTGGCAGCAACATTAGATGGTTTTTCAAGCCTGAATTATTCAGGACGTGGATCAGAATACATTTACAATATAAAAGAATATAAATTAGGAGTTCCAAAATTCCCGCCAAATGTACCTGATCAAAGACAAAATATTCTCTGTTCTGTAAATGATACAAGCCGTAACGGAGTTATAGATGAGTACGAAGGTAAAATCCTTATTATTAATTCTGCAATCTCTAATTCTGCAACAAGCAGCGGCAACCAGGCTCCATGCTGTTACTGTCAAGGAAATAACATTAAATGCCAGGAAGGTATTGTTGCAACCTGTTTAGGTGGAACAGTACTTTGTAAAAATGGAGTGCCTTCCTGCTGCAGAGCAAAAGATAATGTAAACAAATGCTCAGAAAAAGATCCGTCCATTAGATGTACAAAAAAAGCTTTAGTTGAATCAATAACACAACCTACTGAGGCAATAACAAATGAAAATACTGTAGATGACTCAGCAAGCACCACTGATAACGCTCCAAAGGAATATGCAAGCAGCGGTTACATAGTTCCTAAAAAAGATGCAGGTTTAGGCAGGGGTTCAAACTTCCTTAAAAAAGTAGCCTGTACAGAATCAGCAGGAAAGTTTGTAGTAAAAGGAGCAGATTTATTTACAGGTCTGCCTGCTGATTACAAATACAGCAACAGTAAACTATCAATCTATAAAATTAACCAGGAAGACGGAGCTTTTAAACTTAAGCTTATAACCGAATTAGACACTTCGATACAACTAGATGAGGAATGTACACGAACAGTACAGGCAGCTGTTGCTGGTCCTGTAATCTACGACAGCACTACACGTGAATTAATAGTAGCTGATGCAAACGGAGTAAATGTAGCAAAAATATTTAAAGTAAATTTTGACAATGCTGACTTAGACGGTTCAAATATAAAAGTAACAGAAAAAGGGAAATTAAATATTTCTTCTGTTTATGACGGCTATGTAACTGACTCAATTATTACCCCAAGTTATGGAAAGAGCCATTACCTGGCATTTGCTAAACCAAATGAAAAGAACTACAGTCATAATTTACTTCTTTTCCCTGTAATTGAAGATCCAAATATTTCCCAAAATACTGCTGATGAACAAAAGGGTCAGGTCACTGAAACAACAAATACTCCAACAGGTCAAGCAATAGTTCTATCTGCTGGTGGTGGAGCATTTAATACAGGTCAAAATCCTTTTGATACACCTCAATCAATGTCTGAAGATGCCACTAAAGCAGACAATACAGCTAAAGAAAAAGCTGATGATGCAATAAGTAAAATAAAAGATAAAAACGAAAAGAAAGACGATAAAAGTAAAAAAGAAGAAAAATCTAGCAGTTCAAGCGGATCTTATAGTTCTTCATCTGGCAGTTACAGTTCTTCAAGCGGTGGAAGAAAAGAAGAATGTATTGAATCCAAAGAGTGTATTAAAGATGTATCACTACAGGGTTTTATAAGTCCTTTCTGTATTGAAATTGACAGTATAAACGGTAAGGAAGGCAAATGCATAAGCAACCCATTTGAAAAAATCAGCAAATACGGAAAGCTTAGAACAGGACAATGCCTGGATAAGGAAATCAGAATTGAAGGAAGAAAGAAAGGAAGAGATGCTGAAGTGTTCTGTGTAAGAACAAATAATTCTGTCGAATCCCATGGATTAAAAAGAGAGATTGAAGAAAAGTCTAATCAGAAAATTAATAATCCAAACGAGCAACTCCCTGAAGCTAACAAAGAACTTAATGGATTATTGAAATCACATAACCCACGCGGTCATCCTAACAATATTTCTTACTTAAAAAATAATCATGTAAACGATGGAGGATCTCTTAACAAAATATTAAGAGATCCTTCTGGTATTAATACCGTTAAAGATAATAAAATATTTTTAGACGGTGCATTTTTTGCTGAAAATTTTATTTTCAGCAAAGACGAACTAGTCAATGTCCAGGACATAATGACCAGTGAATGTAAAAACTTTGTTGACTGCAAATATAACGAAGGATTTTTCTGCATAGGTAATATTGACAGTCTTGATAAGAAAATTGGCACCTGTAAGCATATCTGTCTAAATGGAAAAGTCGCTGGTGGACTGGATGAAAAAGGGGATTCATTGCCATGCCCCGAAGGTCTTTTTGAATCAGATTATACCGATCTGTCTGGAAGAAAAGTCTGCTGCTCTACAAAAATCACAAAACAAGACGAAGAAAAATTCCAAAACATAGGTGCACTAGGCTGTGCAAATTCAAGTCAATGTAAAAAAGAAGAATTTTGTGCAAATATATCCAGTCAAACAAATTTAACCGGTTGCACTCCGTTTAACTGTAAGGGTGCTTCTATTAAACCTTTTTGTCCATTTGGTTTTATTACGCTGGCAAAAGGACCTGAAGGAAGTTATTGTTGTCCGCTTATTGCAATTCCAGATGAGTCAAATTTAAGTTCAAGCTCAAGCGGTGGAATCTCTTCCAGCAGCTCCGGCGGTGAGATTTCTTCAAGCAGCTCCGGTGAAATATCATCTTCAAGTTCAGGCGGATACACATCTTCCAGCAGCGGCGGACACACTTCAAGTTCCAGTGGCGGCAGCTCATCAGGAGGCTCGTCCAGCAGCTCATCCAGCGGGGGAAGTTCTTCATCATCCAGTTCGTCCAGCTCAGGAGGTCTGCCAAAAGATTACTCAATTATATTAGTATTAGAAACACCAGAAATATTTGCCACAGGTCTTAAAGCCAGAACAAAAGCAAACCTTAAAGCACTGGTTCTGGAAGCTAACACTAACATCATGATTGTTTCAATGATGCAGGCTGAATCCCTGACCAAAAAAAATGAAAATATAAATGTTTTAGGACAATCCGAATATCATTCTTATTATGCAGGTGAACCAGTAACAATTACCGCTTCAATTCAGGGTCCGGATGGAGCAAAGCCACAGGACATCAGCTCATATACAATTTCTATAATTGCCATGGAAAAACCACAGGGAACCGGAGATCCGTCAATTGCAAAACTTTACCCTCTTGAACTTAGCGTAGAAGATATTTTATCATCTACAGATGTTATAAACTTCTTTAGAAATCCTCCTCCATTAAATATTTCTTTAATCAGGGAAAAGACTGATGGAAATTACTCAGCAGCAGCAGGAGATATTTTTAATCTCACATTACCTGACCCAAGATATCTAGCTAAAGGCACAGGAAAAATCAGGTTATACACCCCGGATAATCCAAACTTTATAGCTCCGGAAAATAATTGTTCAAGTAAAGGAGGAGCAATTTGCGGAACCAAAGATACAGACATAGCAAACTGTATCAGTTATCAATGCTGGAAATATTCAAAAGGAAGTCCATATGCAAAAGACTGCTGCAAAGGTTTACTACCACCCATACTCACTTCAGAACTTGCAGCATCTTCAAGCGGAGCACCTGGAGAAGCCCCTCTGCCAGCTTGTGATAAAAATACAAATATTCTTACATGTAAAACCACAAACATATTATATGTGCCTTATTGCAAAAATAGGTTTAAGCCTGAATGTACACCTGACAGAAAACCACTCTGTAAGCCACTTTCAGCATCATCCAGTGGAGCAGTAACTGATGCTGAGCCAAAATGTGTGCCCTTCCTTGAAAGTACAGAGACATACTGCAAGGATGTTTCTACACTCCCATATTCAAGCCAGTTCGATGCTGGACGGTGTGTAAGTGATTTTTGTGATTATATTAAAAACCCGGAAGAAAAGAAAGGTTGTTGTGCAGCCTGCGGTTCAATTTATGATAAGCTGACCAGTCCTGATTTTAATAATACTGAAGAAGAAGCTGTTAAATCATGTCTGGATTTTAACGGGGGAATCTGTGAACAGTATAAAAAAGCCGAGACCTGTGTGCTGGAGAGTTGTTATAAAAAAGATTCAGGCTCAGAAGATTTAAAGAGCTGCTGTCTTAAGTATGATAAAGAACTAAGCAGAGTAAATGAACTGCTTAAACAAGCAAAAACAGAAGAAAACAATGGAATGGTCTACAACGTAATCACCCTAAGCGATTCAAAGGGTCCTGTAAAAATACAAAAATCAGCAGAAGACATTCTCTCACAAAAGTTTATTTTAACTTTACCAAGCGATCCACTTTTAAGTTCTTTAGCATTTTCAGCATCTATAAAAGACAAAAAAGGTAAAACTAAAAGTGCAGTTGTAAAAATAGCGCTGGTCCCAGGCAAAGTACAAAAAGATGACACTACAGTAGCAGAGGAAGAAACAGATTCAGATAAAAGTTCAGAAAAAGCAATTTGTTCTGAACCTCTTATTAATTCCACATCTATAATTAACGGCGGGACTGTAAAAACATTTGCAAATTCTGACCTTGAGATTCCAGTTACTGCTTCATCAGATCAAAATAATATTGTCTCTTTCAGCATTACAGGACTAAACTCTGATCTGAAACTCCAAGAAATAAACAAAGATCCGGGATATAACTATTCACTTATAAAAGGCAGACCTACATCCCCTGGAAATATAACTGTAAATGCCACAGCTAGAAATAAATGCAATAAAGAAAGTATGTTTTCATTTACTATTTCAGTCGCTGCTGAGTCACAACAAATAGCAGAAAAACCATCTGGCAATGACAATACCACTGAAAAAGATGCTGTTAAGAAAGATTCTGAAAGTCAACCTGAAGGAGCAAAAGAAATACTGGCAAAAACATGGACACCTAAAGTACCCGTGCTTAGCAGCTCTCAGGCATCATTTGAACTTAAGACTTTAAGAACATCTCTTAGTGGCTCCAAGATATCGCTGGAACTCAATTCTGATGCGGATTTGATGAATATTAATCCTGCACTTCTGAAAATAAGTTTAATTTCAAGCAATAATAAATCTACAATTATACCTGCAGTAGCTAAGATACTGCCTGAAAATATGATTAAACTTATTCTTCATATAAATAATGACGAGCCAAGCGGCTTAGCTAAGATAATTATTGCAAATGCAAATGATGAAAAAATTGTTTATGCAAAATCAGAAATTAATATAATTAAGCCGCAGGAGACAAAATCCATAAAAGGAAAAACAGTAAATGCTCCATTAATAATAAAACATGCAATAAATCAGGATCCTGTTGATAAACATAAAGTACAAATATCAATCCAGGGCAAGAATTTTATTGGTAAAAGAGCTTTAATAAACGGTAAAAAAACCATAATTCCAAAGAAAAATAAAGAGAATTTGTCAGCATTTACCATTGCTGAATTCAGAAATTCAAACATAATAATTTCAAAAATAAAAGTCACTAACAAGAATTCTGAATTAATTCTTGAAATAAAATTACCTGATAAATATCCGGGCGGAAAAGAAGAATTATTTATTTCTACACCTAGTGGGCAAACCTTCACTGAAATCGATCTGCCGAAAATATAATAGGGAAAACCCGTAGGGGCCTGCCATGAGATATAGGGACATTGCATGCAACGTCCCTATATGGGCCATAACTCGATTTTTGCCTACATAAAAAACGTAAGAATCCTGCCAACCTTAAATATTTTTAAGGATTTTTGTACCCATGAAAAACCTTTTTAAACAGTATCTTTGTAGGATTTTCTTAGTTAAGGTTTCGTCAAAATTTAGATTAAATTTAGATAAAAAAATTTATTCCAAGTCATCAATAAATTCTTCTTTTTAAAATTTTATTTTGACTTCTAAGTAGCAAATTCCATAGAATTGGGCAGATCTGATTTTTAAACCTGTTAACTTAAAAAAAATTAAAGTGATCTACGTCTCACCTGAAGCTAAGATTTAGCCAATTTATAACATTTTCCCAGTACATATTTACAGACCATTCAACCAAACGATGGATAAAAAATGCGTTTGTTGGCAGGTCTGTCGGGCACATAAATAAAGAAGAAAGGTAGAAATGCTGGTTTTAAGATTGAAAAACCGTTTATAAAGCTTTTTTATCGGCCAGATCGACAAACTAGACAAATTAATTTCACAAGCAAATCCATGAATTGCCTGAGGATAATTTTTGAGCAGTAAACACAAGAAATTATTATTTCCGATTTTAAGAGCACTTACAGCATTTGTGTTTTGCTTTGAAATTTTAATTGGGTATTTTTGGCCAGTAATAGCCCTAGCACAAACAAACAAAGGCACTAGCAAAGACACCTCCGTTACCTGTTCAATCAGTGAAAAATACTCAATTGTTTACTCTTACAACACAGTGCTTGGGGAAGAGCCTGATTTAAAAATCGTTAATTTACTCTGCGTAGCTCTGAAAAAAAAGAAAAGAGCAGTTGTATTTGAAAGTGTTGTTAATTACATAAAATCAATAATTGAAAAAAACGATAATCTCAGATTAAAAGCTGGAATCAATGCATTTAAATCTATATTTGGTGACAACCCTGACGAAGAACAATTAAAAACTTTAAATCAAATTGTTTTTGACGGTCCGGTTTATTCTTACAGCGAATTAAAAGTATTAATTGACTTAAACAAAAGCTCATTTACTCAAATCGTAAAAAAGAAACTTGAAATAGAAGAGGCTAAAGGTTTTGAATTAGCCACGAAAGATCTCCAACAGCCAAAACTTGAAAAAGTTACAAAAGCTCTTGCACAAGGACCTGGCGGAGCAGCAATAAACTCAGGATTCTGTACAAACTTAAGCACTCAGTCATTATCGGAAGCTTCTGTATCTGCTTCAAGAGACAGTATTTTATCTTTTCTTGAAAATGAAATTGACATAGATGCCGGGCGAGGAGATGCTGCCAGTGATTCCACAGAAATCGGCACAGTTAATCCAGATACACTCGCTGCATTTGCAAAATTCAGAGGCTCAAATAATATAAATCTGTTTAACATTAACAACAGTGGGATAAATAATTTACAAACTGTTAACGATGCAACTTTATTTGGTTCAAATGCATTTATCAATGCAAGCACATTGCCAGGACAAAAAATTCAAAACCCTGGATCAGGAACACAATTTAATCTTCTTACCTCAAGCCAACATCAGGATTCACAAGCTGCACCAATTGGCACAGTATTATCAGTCAACGGCACCAACATTTCAAGCCAGAACATAAATTTAACCGGCACATCACAAATACAATTAAATAATTCAAACAATGCTATTGGTTTTGCTTATATTCCTGACAGAACAGATAAAGCAGTTTCACTTATTCGAGCAAAAGACATTTCAGGACAAAACATTGAAGCTCTGGGTTTTGTTACAAATACAAGCGGTAGTTTCACCACCAGTCTTGATACTCAAAATCTCTTTAACATTACAGCTAATGCTAATGGTCAGGTCATCGTCCACAATTTTATTCACCTGCCGGAAAAAACAATCAGAACAGAAGCACAAGAAAAATTCCCGGACGTAGGCATTGGAAGTTTAGCTTTTATACATGACAGAACAGAAAATCTTCAAAAGCTGGGTGAACTCACATCCACAACTGATTCAAATGCATTTAGGGGCTTTACAGTATTTGATTTTAATAAATCCACTGCAATGTTTAATATGGCTTTTCATTTCTTCGGCACAGATACTCAGGCAACAAACTCAACAAATTTTATCAAAACCTCATTTATTAGCTTAAATCCAAACAGCGGCAGCCAGCCATTTACCGGTGATGAATTTATCAGTGGAGTAAAAACAGTAACTGATCCTGCAAATCCTGACGATTATTATCTCCTGGTTTCTTACTACAGACAAACAACCAGCTCTGGAACACTGATGTTTACACCTCCTGGTACTTCATCAGGTGTTTCAATGACATCTATTACATCAGAATCAGAATCTTCTTCAGGCACTCAGGAAGAAAGTTTAATTCAATCTACTGACCAGACAGAAGAAAAAACTCAGGCACAAGAAGAGCAACCTGCAGCAGGCAAAGAAGAAACTCAAGTCATTCAACAAACCCAACCTGGTGAAACTACACCACAAACTACACCAGCTGATACTACTCAAACACAACCTAATACAAATCAAGACACAAATACATATACAGCGCCTGAAGCATATCCGGGAAATTATGATGGGCTTCCAGGTACAACTATCTATTCAGCCCCTGATACCACTCCATCTCCACCGGAAGAATATTCTCCACCTCCACCGGAAGAATATTCTCCACCTCCACCGGAAGAATATTCTCCACCTCCACCTCCACCTCCACCGCAAGAAGTTTATCCTGAATCAGATACAGGAGCTGCTGATACCACTACAGAACCTTTAGATTCTCCTCAACCTGCTAAAACTCCAGAGACAAATCCAGCACCAGCTGCTGAAGAGCTGCCTATTTCGTTAAACAATTTAAAAGATTTAATCAGGTTTGTAAGTCTGGTTAAAGAAAATATTATTAATCCTGGAGATAAAGATAAAAAGCCTAAGTTTATAGACGGTGTTGAAATTCCATGCAGTGCGATTTCATTAAGTAAAAATATAAGTCTTACAAAAACAGAAAACAAAAATCTAAGTGGAATTGACGGAGGTTATTATACTGAGAATCAAAGACTTAGCAGAAACCTGGTTAAAAATGTGCAGCATTCTCATTCATACAGCCCTGATAACAGTCTGTTGCCGGTACCTGTTTTACCGAATTTCTCTTTCCCAACTACCTCAAATCTTTTCATCAGTCAAACAACTTCCCCCATAATCGCAGTTATAACAATTCTACCTGTGGTGGTACCATCTCCATCTCCTTTCTTGTCTCCTTCTCCTTTCATCTCTCCATTTCCATCTCCATCTCCTTTCTTGTCTCCTTCTCCTTTCATCTCTCCATTTCCATCTCCATCTCCTTTTCTCTCTCCTTCTCCATTTCCTTCTGGTTCTCCTTCTGCTTCTCCTTCTCCAACATGTCCATGCGGACCAGATGGCTTTGGTGGTTGCTTAACATGCGGAGCTTCTCCATGTCCGCCTTGCCCAACTGGATCTCCATCTTCTTCTCCATCTCCTTTCCCTTCTCCATCTCCTTCTCCGTCTTCTTCTCCATCGCCATCTGCTTCTCCATGCAGCAATGTCTCAAATCCTACGGACACATGTTCTGCTTCTGACCCTGGAAATGGATCAGGCGTAGACTTTACAGATCCTCCTCCATCATGCCCGCCTGGAGAATGCGCATGCGGTACAGATGATCCATGTGCAAGAGCATGGGCATGTGGTCCTTCATGCGGATCTACTTCAGGATCACCATCACCATCACCATCAGGCTCCCCAAGTCCATCTCCTTCTGCTTCTCCTTCACCCTCACCATCAGGCTCCCCAAGTCCATCTCCTTCTCCTTCGCCAACACCTGAATGTACATCAGACAGTGAATGTGATGATACAGCTAACTGCTTAGCAGGAACGTGTTCTGCTGATGGAATGTGCTCAACCGATAGTTGTTGTGATCCCAATTGCCATTCTTGCGACGGAGCAGGTTCATGCGTACCAAATTCGGATCCACCCTGTAGTGTCTGCGGTTGCCCATGTGACGGAGGCACCAGCGATGGGTTCGTTCCTCCTGCTGGATGTGGGGTTTCATCTACAACCGCTTTATTATCAAGCAAACTATACACACCTAAAGAACGTCCTCGTGGAGAAGATTTAACTCCTATGTCTAAAGGTAAAAAATCTAATCTAAAAATCTCTTATGAAGAACTTCGACAGATCTTTACTTATGCTTATAAAAAAGCAATATTAAAAGATAAAACAAACAATAAGAAAATCCAAAAACAAAAAGAAAATAAACAAGGTGCATTTATTACAATAAAAGGTGATATATATAAAAAAGGTATAAAAGTATGGGTAGGAACTGATGTTTTTAAAGATATTAAAAAAATTAAAGCTATTAAAGTTAAACCAAGAAAAGATACAACAGCTTATATAGCTTATATTAAAACTCGAAAAGGGAAAAAATTTAGAGAATTCAGTGGAGTCAATAAAACAGAAAAAGATAATTATAAAACATTAAGCGATGTAGATCCATCTGGCGGAAAATCAACCTGGATACGATTTGCTGTAGCAGGTGATGCTTGTGTATGTCCAATGGGTGGAGTTAATCCTTGCGATGATCCAGCAGTAATTGGAGATGAATGCTTATCATGTATGGGCATTCCTGGAATGTGCGAAAAAGATGAACCTTCACCACCATGGATGGGCTGTGATGGTCCTGCCTGTGACTGTGCAAATCCAGAATTTGTTTGCGGCGCAGTTACTGGTGGCTATGCATGTGGCTGCGATGAAGAAGCTGATTGTGCCGGATCAATGTGCTGTATATTCCCCGGCAATACCATAGGTCAATGCAAAGAATGCTGCGGTGATTCAGATTGCGGCGGCGGTCAGTGTTGTATGAGTGGTATGTGCGGAGCATGCACAAGTACCTCAGGCTCACCAGTACCAGTATTTCCTCCTCCAGCAGCTCCAGTAATTCCAGTAGCTCCACCACCTGCACCTATCATTCCAATAATTCCAATAATTCCAATATTTCCTATAATACCCGTTGCACCAGTATTTCCAGTATCACCAGTGATCCCTGTGTCACCAGTGATCCCTGTGTCGCCAACTAGCACTACATCCAGCTCAGGAAGTACTTCAGGAGGTAGTTCCTCAGGCGAATCTTCAAGTTCATCAGGCGAATCTTCAAGTTCATCAGGAGGTTCTTCATCATCCAGCTCTTCATCATCTTCTTCAAGTTCATCCTCATCATCTTCTTCTTCAAGTTCATCCTCATCATCTTCTTCTTCAAGTTCATCCTCCTCTTCTTCAAGCAGCAGCTCCAGCGGTTGTGCATGTTCCAGTGGAATGCCTGTATGTAATCTGGGCTGCAGCAGTGGACTAACTCAACAATGTTCTGACCCGACTAAAACTCTTAGTTGCGCTATGGGTGGTTTGCCATTGTGTTGCGACAGCGATGGTTCTGATTGTGAAAGTAATTTTACTTGCGGAACTTCATCATCTTCTTCAAGTTCTTCATCATCTTCAAGCTCATCATCTTCTTCATCTTCAAGCAGTAGTTCCAGTGGTTGCACATGTTCCGGTGGAGTAGTAGTTTGCACAGGATGTTCTGGAGTAATGTGCAATGATCCAGGCAGATCTCCGACCTGTTCTATGCTTGGTGGTACTCCTCTTTGCTGTGATGAAGGTGGTTCTGGTTCAAACTGCGACTCTAATTTTAGTTGTAATGGCTGCTGCCCAGGAGGAAATACTCATACTTGTACTTTAGATGGCACCAATCCTGAATGTACCAGCGGCAGTCCTACCTGTTGTTTAAGTTCAGGTAGCATCTGTGATGATTCTTTTGTAGCATGCACTTCTTCTTCAAGCTCTTCAAGTTCATCATCATCTTCTTCTTCTTCATCGTCATCATCTTCTTCAAGCAGTAGTTCCAGTGGATGTGTTTGTTTAAGTGGATCTCTTGTTTGTGTCCCCGGATGCACCAGCGGACTAACTACAGGTTGTAGCGATTCCAGCAGAACAATAACCTGTTCTATGGGAGGCATTCCATTGTGCTGTGATGAAGGTGGAACAGGCTCTAACTGCGACACTAGTTTTACCTGCGTTCCGCCAGCAACAAGTTCATCTTCTTCCGGTGGCACTTCAAGTTCATCAGGTGGTACTTCAAGTTCATCATCTTCTTCAAGTTCTAGCGGATGTGTTTGTTTAAGCGGAGCTCTCACATGTATCCCTGGATGCGGTAGCGGAGAAATGATAGGTTGTACTGATTCCAGTAGATCACCAACTTGCTCTATGGGAGGTTTTGCACTATGTTGTGATGAAGGTGGAGCAGGCTCTAACTGCGACACTAGTTTTACCTGCGTTCCAACTACATCATCTTCTTCCTCATCCTCAAGCTCAAGTGGTTGCATATGTTCAGGCGGCATTGTCGTCTGTACCGGGTGTTCCACTGTAATGTGTACTGATCCTGGTAGGTCTCCGACCTGCTCTATGCTTGGTGGTACTCCTCTTTGTTGTGATGCTGGCGGCACTGGTTCTAATTGTGATTCAAGCTTTACTTGTGCTGGTTGTTGCCCTGGCGGAGCTAATCATACTTGTTCTCTGCCAGGCACAGATCCAGTTTGCACAAGTGGATCTCCTGATTGTTGTATTCCAGGTACATCTACATGCGATTCTTCTTTTGCGATTTGCTCATCTACATCTAGTTCTTCATCTTCATCTTCTTCTTCAAGCGGATGTGTTTGTTTGAGCGGAGCTCTCACATGTATTCCTGGATGTACTAGCGGAGGAACGATAGGTTGTACTGATTCCAGTAGATCACCAACTTGTTCTATGGGAGGTATTGCACTATGTTGTGATGCCGGTGGAACAGGTTCAAATTGTGACACAAACTTTATTTGCAGTTCTAGTAGCACATCTTCTTCCGGTGGTCCAACTTCATCTTCTTCCGGTGGTCCAACTTCATCTTCATCCGGTGGTCCAACTTCATCTTCATCCGGTGGTCCAACTTCATCTTCTTCAAGTTCATCCTCATCATCTTCCTCAAGCTCAAGTGGTTGCATATGTTCCGGTGGAAATATAATTTGTACAGGATGTACATCAGTAATATGTTCTGATTCAACAAGATCTCCTACTTGCTCTATGCTCGGTGGCACTCCTCTTTGTTGTGATGCCGGTGGTTCTGGATTTAATTGTGACAGTGATTTTATGTGCGGCGGATGTTGTCCAGGCAACCAAACACACACTTGTTCAACACCAGGATTAGAAGCTGTTTGTACCAGTGGCTCTCCTGATTGTTGTATAACTTCTGGCGGCGGTATTTGCGATCCCGGTTTTGTTATTTGTTCTTCTACAAGTACAACTTCATCTTCTTCCGGTAGCACTTCAAGTTCATCCGGTGGTCCAACTTCATCTTCTTCTTCAAGTTCCAGCGGATGTGTTTGTTTGAGCGGAGCTCTCACATGTATTCCTGGATGCAGTAGCGGAGAAATGATAGGTTGTACTGATTCCAGTAGATCACCAACTTGCTCCATGGGTGGTATTGCATTATGTTGTGATGAAGGTGGAGCAGGCTCTAACTGCGATACCAGTTTTACCTGTGTTCCAACTACATCATCTTCATCTTCTTCTTCAAGTTCTAGTGGTTGTATCTGTTCAAGTGGAAATGTGCTTTGCACAGGATGTTCCTCTGTCATGTGCTCTGACCCAACAAGATCTCCGACCTGCTCTATGCTTGGTGGTAGTCCTCTTTGTTGTGATCTTGGCGGCACTGGACCTAATTGTGATTCTGGTTTTACTTGTGCTGGTTGTTGTCCTGGTGGGTTGAATCATACCTGTTCTCTAACTGGCACAGATGCAATTTGCACAAGTGGATCTCCTGATTGTTGTATTCCAGGCACATCTACATGCGATTCTTCTTTTGCAGTTTGCCCATCATCTTCAAGTTCTTCTTCAGGTGGTCCATCTTCTTCTTCCAGCGGTTGTGTTTGTTTGAGCGGAGCTCTCACATGCATTCCTGGATGTACTAGCGGAGGAACGATAGGTTGTAATGATTCCAGTAGATCACCAACTTGTTCTATGGGAGGTATTGCACTATGTTGTGATGCCGGTGGAACAGGTTCAAATTGTGACACAAACTTTATTTGTATCGGAGTATCATCTTCTTCATCCAGTTCGTCATCATCTTCTTCTTCATCCAGTTCATCATCATCTAGTTCTTCTTCTAGCGGATGTATTTGCTCAAGTGGAAATATAATATGCACTGGTTGTTCTACTGTAATGTGTACTGATCCAAGTAGATCTCCTACCTGCTCTATGCTTGGTGGTACTCCTCTTTGTTGTGATCTTGGCGGCACTGGACCTAATTGTGATTCTGGTTTTACTTGTGCTGGTTGTTGTCCTGGCGGATTTAATCATACTTGCTCTCTCGGAG
>MFRM01000007.1:166913-167045 GCA_001784555.1 Candidatus Melainabacteria bacterium RIFCSPHIGHO2_02_FULL_34_12
TATAATATGCACAGGATGCTCTACTGTAATGTGTACTGATCCAAGCAGATCTCCGACCTGCTCTATGCTTGGTGGTAGTCCTCTTTGTTGTGATCTTGGCGGCACTGGACCTAATTGTGATTCAGGCTTTAC
>MFRM01000007.1:167141-167362 GCA_001784555.1 Candidatus Melainabacteria bacterium RIFCSPHIGHO2_02_FULL_34_12
TCATCATCTTCTTCTTCCTCATCCAGTGGTTGTGTCTGTTCAAGTGGAAATATAATCTGCACAGGATGTGCTTCTGGAATAATGTGCAGTGATCCAAGTAGGTCTCCGACCTGCTCTATGCTTGGTGGTACTCCTCTTTGTTGTGATCTTGGCGGCACTGGACCTAATTGTGATTCAGGCTTTACTTGTGCTGGTTGTTGCCCTGGCGGATTTAACCATAC
>MFRM01000007.1:167380-168901 GCA_001784555.1 Candidatus Melainabacteria bacterium RIFCSPHIGHO2_02_FULL_34_12
ACTTGTTGCGTATCAGGTACATCTGTATGCGATCCTGCTTTTGTGGTTTGCCCATCTACATCTAGTTCTTCTTCATCTTCTTCATCCAGTTCATCATCATCTAGTTCATCATCATCTAGTTCGTCTTCATCCAGCTCCAGCGGTTGTGTCTGTTCAGGTGGTAATGTAATTTGTACAGGCTGTACAAATGGAACCATCTGTGCAGATCCTACTAGATCTCCGACCTGCTCTATGCTTGGTGGTACTCCTCTTTGCTGTGATATGGGTGATAGTGGATTTAATTGTGACTCTAATTTTATCTGCGGTGGATGCTGTCCAGGAGGTGCTAATCATACCTGCTCTTTACCTTCACTTGATCCTGTCTGCTCAAGCGGTACTCCAACTTGCTGTGTAACCTCTGGTGGTATTTGTGATCCTGGATTTGCAGTATGTACCTCTACATCATCTACTTCATCTTCTTCTAGCTCATCATCAAGTGGATGTATTTGTTCGGGTGGAAATATAGTTTGCACTGGTTGCTCTGCAATGATTGGTTGTACTGATCCTGCCAGAACTCCTACATGTTCTATGGGTGGCTTCCCTCTCTGCTGTGATCTTGGCGGTTCTGGTTCTAACTGTGATACTTCCTTTATATGTGCCTCTTCTTCAAGCTCTTCTTCCTCTTCCTCAGGTGGTTCTTCTTCTAGTGGTTGTTGTCCAGATGGCTCTCTGCATTCTTGTTTACTTGATGGTACTGTGCCTCTTTGTTCAAGTGGTATTCCTACTTGTTGCTTTGGTACTTTATGTGATGATGCCTTTGCTGTTTGTCCTTCTTCATCCAGCTCTTCTTCATCATCTTCTTCCTCTTCAAGTGGTTGCACCTGCTCTGGTGGAAATATAATCTGCACTGGTTGTACTGAAATGATTGGTTGTACTGATCCTGCCAGAACTCCTACATGTTCTATGGGCGGCTTCCCTCTCTGCTGTGATCTTGGCGGTTCTGGTTCTAACTGTGATACTTCCTTTATATGCATTTCTTCTTCAAGCTCATCCTCCTCAGGAGGTTGCTGCCCAGATGGCTCAGCACATTCATGTTCACTTCCATCTCTCATAGCTATATGTTCAAGTGGTACTCCAAATTGTTGTGTAACTTCTGGTGGTTTATGTGATCCTGGGTTTGTAATATGCACATCAACATCTTCTTCAAGCTCTTCATCCAGTTCTTCTTCCTCTTCAAGTGGTTGCACCTGCTCTGGTGGAAATATAATCTGCACTGGTTGTACTGAAATGATTGGTTGTGTTGATTCTAATAAATCTCCTACTTGCTCTATGGGCGGTTTCCCTCTCTGCTGTGATCTTGGCGGTACGGGATCTGATTGCAATACTATGTTTACTTGTGTATCTTCCTCCAGTTCTTCATCTTCTTCTTCAGGCAGTTCTTCCTCTGGCGGTTGTTGTCCAGATGGCTCTCTGCATTCTTGTTTACTTGATGGTACTGTGCCTCTTTGTTCAAGTGGTATTCCTACTTGTTGCTTTGGTACT
>MFRM01000008.1 GCA_001784555.1 Candidatus Melainabacteria bacterium RIFCSPHIGHO2_02_FULL_34_12
CTGTCCGCCAGAGGCGGATCCGTCCTTTGGCGGACAGGTACCCTTCAGAGCTTCGTCACAGAGTTCCTCGCTCTGAACCCTTCCCTTCTGGTGCCACCCACAGTGAAGGAAACTAAGTTGAGAAACTTAATTGACAAAGCACTAGTTAATAAAGCGAGGTTTGTCTCCTGTGTTTTATTTAGCTAATATATTGATTAATGCTCTCACTGCTTAAATCAGCTAAGTTCAGATTATTTATTGTTCCGTTATTGCTCTCTGTTATTCTTATTGTTACTTATAGTTCTCAAATAAAAACAATTCCTGTTTCTAATTGGGATGAAATATCTTGGATTGGTAGCAGTTATTTTTTTGATTTTTATATACGGGGTGATTTTAAAAATAAAATCTGGGGATCATTGGCCTATGATCAACCAAACCTTACAAAATATGCCTATGGTGCATGGTTATATCCGCTTTATCTTAATGAAAAGCATAAGAATGAAAAATCTTTTGATTTTATTCGATTTTTAATGAAGAACGGTTTTTATGAAATTGATAAAGATTATAAAAAGATTTATGCAGGCTACAAGGAAATTTCTGACGTTGTTAAATTTAATAATTATGACGAAGGTACTCCGAAATACTATGTCGCTAAATATGGAATAAAGAGCTTAAAACCCCTCACACTTATTTACTATGCAAGGATACTAGATATTCTTTTGCTTACAGCAGCAGTAATTCTGGCTTATTTTATTGCATTGAAATACTTTGGCATAATAACTGCAATAATATTTTCATTTTTCTACGGTTTTAATTATTTAGTTGTACATTTTGGACTTAAAGCTCAGACTGAGTCCCTTTTTCTTTTTACTTTTAATGCCGCTTTTCTTTTTATGAGTCTTTATTTCTTCAAAGGAAGAAAGATTTCTTATTTATTACTGTTTTCATTATTTTCAGGATTATGCATGTCAACAAAACTCAATGGAATAATGTTTATATTCATCTTCTTGATCTGCAATCTTTTGTTATTTTTTATTTTTAAAGGAAAGAAGTCTCTAGACATTTTTCATGGTATTGTACCCATATTAATTTGTCTCATTATTTTTATAAGTCTGAATCCTTTTACTTTTCCCAATCCGATAAAAAACATAAAAAGTATGTTTAATTATAGAATGCATACGGCATTAAAAGATGCCGGTCTTAAACCAATCTACTTTTTACCTGACGGTAAATCACGAGTAAAAAAAATATTTGAGCATTTTTATCTTTCTGAAAAGAGTCACTATTTTAATGACACTCTGTTATCGTACAAATTATCACAATCAAACAATTACAGGATCAGTCTTATTATTTTATTTATTTTAGGACTGTTTTATTCAATAAAGCTTGCTTTTAAAAAGAACTTAGCTGCAATAATATTTCTATGTTCTTTTTTTACAATCATTGCCATTATGAGTTGCTATCTGATATTAGACTTTAAGCGATATTATATTCATTTAGTGCTGTTTTTTGTTTTATATCAGTCGCTTGGAATTTATCTTTTATTAAAAATATTGCTCCGGATGTTTGGATCTGTTTTCCAGTCAGATAAAAATCTTTTGACATAGCTTAAAGCTGCGAATTCCCGTAACATTACTTAAACAGGTTAAAAAAATAATTTAATCTTTGTATGTTTAAGATTGAAAATGATACATAAATGAACTAAAAAGAATGAAAAATAATTTTCATGTGTCATTTATAAACAAATGGCCTTGTAGTTTTTCGGAATTGTAGTAGAATGTCTACCAAGAGTAAAAATCTGGAAAACAATATGACCGCAAAGATTCTTGTCGTCGATGAGGACGAAAACATCTATCTACAGCTGCAGAATTCACTGCTTAGAAACACCTATGAGATACTTTCTGCAAAGAGTGGCAAAGAAGGACTTGAACTAGCTTTAAAAGAAAGCCCGGTATTAATAATTCTTGAAGCTAATTTGGCAGATTTAGATGGTTTTTCTGTCTGTAAGTTACTTAGAGCTGAGGATTATAAAAATCCTATAGTTTTTTTGACAAATAAAACATCTGAAATTGATGCTGTTATAGGGCTTGAGCTAGGAGCACAGGACTATGTAAGAAAACCTCTTCAGATAAAAGAATTAATAGCACGCATAGAAGTTCAGCTAAAAAAGAATAATGAAAACAACGGAAACAGAAAAATAAATGTTAATGACCTTGAAATAGATCTTGAAAGAAGAAAAGTAAAACATAAAGGAGAACTAAAAGAACTTACTCATAAAGAATTTCAACTTCTATATGCCCTTGCACAATGTCCAAATAAAGTTTTTTCAAGAAACGAATTATTAAATAATGTCTGGGGCTGGGCTCAATTTGGTCAAACCAGAACTGTAGATATCCATATTGGTTATCTGCGAAAGAAATTTGAAGAAAATCCACGAAGGCCAAAGTTGCTTCAAACTATCAGGGGTATAGGATATACCTTAAATTCCGAGATGATGCAGTAGAGACATGCTGCAGTAGAGACATGCTGCAGTAGAGACATGCTGCAGTAGAGACATGCTGCAGTAGAGACATGCTGCAGCATGTCTCTACTGCTAAAATATATGCATCTATGAATAATGATGCTGCATTATTTACTTCACTTATAACAATGGCAATTTTAATTTCTGCCTGCGGTAATCTTATAAGCTCAACTTCGACAAGACTAATAAGAGTAGTAGACATATGCAGAAGTTTTTGCGAAAGAGCAAAAATTGAAAAAGATAAAAGTGAGCTGGATCAAATATTTACACAACTTGAAAAAGTAGGTCCGAGAATTAAACTTCTTGAAACAACATTAACCATGTTTTATATTGCAATAAGTTGTTTTGCAATGACCACATTATTTATGTCTCTGGATCAAATAATATCCCCGGACTTAAGCCTGCTTACTCTGGGGAGCGGCATTATCGGGGTTTTAATTCTACCTTTCGCTTCAATTCTGCTAGTAATTGAACGCCAATTTACCATGAAGTCAATCTGGCAAGAAATTGATTATGTAAATAGAACTTTTAGAAAAGAATACTAATTACTTGGTAATAAACATTTAACATATCTGGTACCGTCAGAACTTACCAGCTCAGTATAAGTACCATAAATCCTTGGTGTTTTAAAGAGCATTTTCATTGCATCAATCATAGGGATCAGTTGAAAACGCTCAGGATAGAGTTCAAGCAGAAGTTTTCTTACTTTAGGATAGTGAGATGAACTCATTGCAGGGAATAAATGATGTTCTACATGATGTGAAAAATTTGAAAATATCGTATCCACAAACCGACTGTTTTTCAATGAGAGCGAATTAACAAGAGGATCATCTATCTCTCCGGTAAGAGGAGAAAGAAAATGATTCGTGTGTATATAAGACATTGCAATACAGTGAGCAATGCCTACTGGCAGAAGTGAAATCAGAGAAAAAGTAATTAAGTTACTTTTTGCAACTATAAAAAACAAGACTGCCTGAAATGCAAAAATCACAGCTAATTCAAAAAACACAAAAAATCTATCAGATTCTTTTTTAAAGAGATCCTGAATTCTTTGATACTTTTTATCTTCCTGAATACTTGCTTTTTTACCGACTAAACCATAAAACATTGTATTGAAGAAATACCAGAAGAAACCCGTTGACATAAAAATCAAACTTGCTAGTGGATGATAGGACTCATCAGAAATTCTTAATTTGTAAACAAGTTTTTCAATTAGATTTTTAGGGCTTTCAGCTTTTATATAACTTCTGTCAGGATCATCAACATTTCCTGTTCTTGCATGATGAAAATCATGAACCTTGTGCCAAAATGAAGGAGCAAAAAGATTTAAAATACCTACGGATAACCCAAATAAATATTCAATTGGTTTAGATTTTATAATTGAACCATGGAATAAATCATGCAAAAAGAAAGTAAGCGAACCAAGCGCAATGCCCATAATTACTGAAAGTAAAATGCTTAATGGCAAGAAATTAATTTTTAATATGCCAATCATAGACGTCAAATAGACTGTCAATGAGATTAAATATAAATAAACATGCTTTTTGTCCAGCTGAAATATTTCATCAGGAAGATGTTTCCTGAGAATTGCACGATATTCATTTTTTGGTATCAAATTTAGTTTTGGGTCAGTTTCAGTATTAAATTTTTCTTGACTGGTTTTTAGATTGGTTTTCACTTTACTTATTTCTCTCCGTTTTTATTTTATAGAATGACTTAAGCCTGAAACAGTTGTTGAGCAATAAATCTCTTAATTTAATGACAGTTTGGATTGTATATTAATGATAAATCCTTGTAAACAGAAAAGTTATATTAACTCTTTAAAAGAGTTGTTTTTACTGCTTCAAACTGTTCAGGCTAAGTTAATTATTAGTAGTTATTGTTATAACTACTTTTTCTTTGAAAACCGCTGTCGCCTCCACCGAAGCCGCGATCACCACCTCTGTCAGAGCTTTCTTGTTTTCTTGCAAAACTTACGTTTATAGCTCTGCCTTTAACTTCAAGTCCGTTCAATGCTTCAACAGCTTGTTGTGCACCATCTTCTGTGCCCATTTCAACAAAGCCAAAACCTCGTGAACGTCCTGTTCTTCTGTCTACTATTACTTTTGCAGAAGCAACTTCTCCATATTCCTTAAAAATATCTTCAAGTTCAAAGTCTGTTACTTCAAAAGGCAGATTGCCTACAAATATCTTTTTTTCCATTTTTCTTTATCCTCTCTTATTAGGTACTTATCAGTTCATCAAGAGAATAAAGAAAAGACCACAATGTATCAGAACTTAACACTCTATAAAGCCTCACAAATACCAGCTATTTAACATGTCTGTCTATACAGACTACGTTAGTAATTATACCATAAAAAGCCAATAATCACGACATTTTAACCTGTCAGGACCCTGTCACCTATTGTTTTCTATCTTTTTGCCAGTTTTTAAATCACAAGCACCTGCTTTGTTATAGTAACAGGTTCTTTCTTTAACCATTTTTTCATATATTTCATTTAATTGTTTTTCTGCATAATCATTTTTTAGAAGCGGGTTCAGGATCTTTGTAGCAGTAAGATTATCAATTATCGTTCTAAAAACCTGATACCCCTTCAGAATCTCTCCCTTAGGAGTAACCATGTGAACATCTTTTTCACATTCTTCTCTGGAAAGCTCTGGAAAAATTCTATATGTAAGTGAACTTCTGTATGATAAAAATTTGATTTTTTTCTCCCAGTCAAGTGTTTTTATATGCTTTGTCGCATTCTTGCAATAAGGGCAAACATTGTCGTAAATTACCCAGTAATATTTATCTGCGTTATGTAGTTTTTTATAATCAACTTTCTCTGGTGTTGGTTTTATCTCCTGTGAGTAAGAAAAAGATAAATTACTTGTAAAAGAAACAAAGAGAACTAACAAACCTAGTATATATTTATATTTTCGAGACATCCTGCCCATCCTATTAATAAACATTAACATGAACAATGATAAGTTGATTTTATCAATATGTCAAAAGAAAACGATAAATGTTCCTAAATAAAAATCCCAATTCCAGGTAATACGAATCTTGTGATTTTTATCACTTTGATTTAATGAGTTTATTAGACTTTTTGCACAGGGGTATTACTATGAATTTATTTTTTAGCTGATTTACAGAAAATTTTCAAAATCAAGAAGCGCTTACCCTAAAAACAGGAGGTTAGCATATGAACAGTTTTAATTTTATCTTAATCACATTATGAGACTTTTATTTCATTGGTTTAGGGGTAAATTAATGAAATGTTTAATGAACAATCAACTAAGAAAAATATTTGTTTTTATCTTTGCTTTTGCATTTTTATTTAATCAATTAAGTGCCAGTGCTTTATATATTCATTCTGCAAAAAGCAAAAGTTTAAGAGCGCAAGAAAATCTTAATTCAATTACATTACCATTGTTTAGATACGACAGAAATAATATTGAGCTGAATCAAAAAACTTCCATTGATTTAATCTTAAATAAAAATACAAATGTCGTTAAAGTGGAAATAATTGGAGCTGAAGGAGTTGGTCTTGGAATAGATAATTCAACTCTTATTAAAAAAGGGATAAAAATATTAAATCCTGCTTATCTTAGAGCTAATTCAAGTTTTGAAAATAATAAATTAAAGTTAAAAACCAATAAACCTGTTATTTTTAATTTAAAGAATTTAAAAAATCAATTTTTAATTATTGATGCAGCTGATTTTAAAATCTTAAAAATAGCAGTGAAAGGCTTTTTGCCAGGATCATATATATTACAAGCAACCGTTGACGAGGGAAAAACGGCCAGAACAAAAGTAGTTACAAAGGCTGATTTCAGGCTTGATACAGTAAGTCCGTCAGTTATTTCACCAGGCATAGAATTAATTCTTACGTTTATCGGAAAAGGGCTGGATTCATTAACCCAGGTTTCACTTGGAAGTAATGATCTTGAAGTAAAAGGAATAGAAAGCCTGGATGAAAACACACTCCGTGTAAAAGCATTTGCACATGAAAATGCACTAGCTGGATTCAGAGATATAACTATCTCAAGCCCAGTACTTGGAACTACTTCTACTCTTACAAATGGTCTTTATGTAAATGCTCCGACACTTAATATAGATGAATTAAATATTATGGACGGAGTGAACGGTACAAACGGCATAGATGGTTTGTCAGGAATGGACGGCAAAAATGTTTGTGACAATTTTGATGATATGTTAATGATCTCTACAAACAATTTACCGCCAGGTAATTCAGCTTCAGTATTTTTTGACCCAGTTCTTTGTAATTTAACATTTGGAATCCCTGTTGGCTTTAACGGAATAAACGGATCAAATGGCTCAGACGGAATGGGGCTTTGCATTGATAAAAATGCAACACCAACTACAATGACAACAACCCTTGCACCAGGTTCTATGGCAACTGTAGAGCTTGACCAAGCAGCATGCACCATAACATATGGAATACCTCAGGGAGATACTGGTACTACTGGAGCATCAGGCATGGATGGCACAAACGGTACGAATGGCACAAACGGTACGAATGGCACAAACGGTACGAATGGTACAAACGGTACGAATGGCACAAACGGTACGAATGGTACGAATGGCACAAACGGTACGAATGGCACAAACGGTACGAATGGCACAAACGGTACGAATGGTACTAATTGTTGGGATTTAAATGCAAATGGAACAAATGATTCCAGCGAAGACATAAATATGGACGGAAGTTACAATACTCTTGATTGTCAGGGACCAGAGCTAAGAACTATTGAAGAAGTTATTGCAAACTGGAGTACCTTATCTGCTGAACAAGATTACACAACTGCCTCAGGCTCTCTGTCCAGAATGGTAAAAATTCCTTATTTCATTCATGATGGAATTGTTTATGGTGGTTTCTGGATTGATAAATATGAAGCTGCTCATTCAGATGCAACTGCAACAGCAGAAGGAACATCCAGCACCCCGGTAAGTAAAAGAAACGTAGTTCCATGGACAGGAATCAGTTTAACCACAGCAAAAACAAATGCAAGTTCTGCAGGCAGACAAATTACAGGACTTGGAAGTTGTAAGTTAATTGCAATGAGAGAGTGGCATGCAATATATCTTCTTGGAAGATACAGCAAATCAAGCGGAATATTTTCTTCCACAGCAACTAGCGGCTGGAATGAAAGAGGAAACACAAGATCAGGGCAGGACGGCAGAGCAGACGGAAGCAAAATATGTTCAGATGATCCAATAGAAAATGGCGGAGGCACAGGGAGATGTTTAACCGGAACAGGATTTAAGAGCTGGGGTCATTTGCTTGATTCAACTGCCACTAAAAATGCTGATGGTTCATCTTTAAGTACTTCTGCTGATGATGTAAATAATTCATCAAATTCTTTTGACGGCGATTTACAGGTATATGACCTTGTAGGGAATACAAGAGAATGGATTGACTATACAATTACAAAATCTGCATCAGGTTTTATAGTAGATTCAGGTTATCAAGGTGCTAATATATCTCTTCCCTTTACAACAAATAACAGATTTTTTAGCTTTGAGAGAGTTGCAGGAAACTCAAATACTTCTACAAATTCTGATGACATAGAATTCAGAGGTTTAGGACTTCCTCGTTCTGGTGCAACAAGCAGCATAACTGACTTAAACGGTGGAATAAATGATGGGAAACTCTTTACAAGTTCCACTAATCAACAATATGGAGCAATTAAAGGCGGTTCATGGACTACATCAACTGATTCACAATCGCCACTTTATTTAGATTTAAGCACTACCCCAAGCACTACCCAAACAGAAACCGGCTTCCGTGTAATTTGTGATTTTGGAAATCCATAGTGCTTTATCAATTAAGTTTCTCAACTTAGTTTCCTTCACTGCGGGTGGCGCCAGAAGGGAAGGGTTCAGAGCGAGGAACTCTGTGACGAAGCTCTGAAGGGTACCTGTCCGCCAAAGGACGGATCCGCCTCTGGCGGACAGGCGAC
>MFRM01000009.1:0-1168 GCA_001784555.1 Candidatus Melainabacteria bacterium RIFCSPHIGHO2_02_FULL_34_12
AATTTTCCGTCAATGGTTGAAATTGGAGCTGCGCCCCATTTTAAATTTGGAGCAAAACGCGGTATAAAATTCCCTTCCCACACACCGTTTATTTCAAGTGCAATTTTTTCTGTGTAAAAAGGATTATTTGGTCCCTGGTAATTTCCGAATTCTTCCTGGAAAGTCTGAATATTTTTTGTGCCTAGGTTTTTTATAAAACTTTGAGCCCATTCCCAACCAAGAATGTTATTTTTATGATTTGCAGTTACTATGCTGGCGTCTTCATTTGCCCACTTTCCATTAAACAATACCCCGTAAAACCCGAATGCCCACGATGGCCAGCTGGGGAGAAAGCCGATTTGTTTTATTTTTCCATTCTCATCTTTAACAGTAAGTTTTTTTGAAAATTCTTCAAGTTCTTTTAAAGTCTTAGGTGGTTTCTCAGGATCAAGCCCTGCTTTTTTAAATAAATTTTTATTCCAGTAGAGGGCATTTGATGTAGGAGTAGTAGGAAGTGCCCAGATATGATTTTTTGAAGTTACCATTTTCCAGTAAACTGGAATAAATAATTCACCTGTAATTTTATCGTTCTTACAATAATTATCCAGGGGTATAATGGCTCCTTTTGTTGATAGCTCAGGCAGCCATGCAGCAATTGTACTGATTACATCAGGAGGTGTTCCGCCGATAATTGAAAGCAATGTTTTTTTTCTAGGCTCAGAAATAGTAAGCATTTTAACTTTAATATTTGAGTGAGTTGCATTAAATTTATTAACCAGCTTTTCAATAGCCTTTCCTTCAAAGCCTGTCCAGTATTGCCAGTATGTTATTTCTATAACACCTGTAGAGGCAGGATTTATCCTGTCCACCTGATGATTTGTACTACAGCTGCACGATAGAAAAACAATCACTAAAAATAAAAAAATATTGATTTTCATGTTTTGTTTGAGAGATTAAAGCGAAATTGAAGCGCCTCCAAAAGATGCTCGTCTTTAATGATATCCGAATTTGCCAGATCAGCAATGGTTCTGGATATCTTTAAAACCCTGTCATAACTTCTGCCTGTCAGTGCAAAGGTCTTAATAGCTTCTCTTAGTATTAGTTCTCCGGTTTTTTCAAATTTACAAAACTGTTTTATTTCTTTTGGATTAAGATGTGAATTTGAAATAATATTTTTGTTTTTATATCT
>MFRM01000009.1:1184-28330 GCA_001784555.1 Candidatus Melainabacteria bacterium RIFCSPHIGHO2_02_FULL_34_12
CTTACATTTTCAATTCTTTTTTTTATAGTGCTTGAGTCTTCATTTCTTTTTTGACTTATTAATTCATTTTCATTTAATCTTTTTACCTCTACCATTAAATCAATCCTGTCTAAAATCGGACCTGACAGTTTGTTTAAATATTTTTTTATGTTATTGGCTGTACAGGTGCATTTTTTTAGGCTATCACCAAGATAGCCGCATGGACAGGGGTTGCAGGCTGAAATGAAAGTAAAATCACATGGAAAAATACAGCTCTTTTTTGCTCGGGAAATAGTAACTTCTTTAGCTTCAAGTGCTTGTCTTAAGCTGTCCAGAACTTGTTTTTGGAACTCAGTAAGCTCATCTAGAAATAGAATTCCCTTATGAGCGAGTGAAATCTCACCAGGTTGTGGAAATGATCCTCCTCCGATTAATCCTGCTGTGCTTATGCTGTGATGAGGTGTTCTAAAGGGTCTTATTGAAATTAATTTATTTTCTTTGCTTAGTTTGCCACTGGCAGAATAAATTTGTGTAACCTCAATCATTTCTTCATAGCTTAATGGCGGTAGTATGCCTGTCATTCTTTGAGCCAGCATGGATTTCCCGCTGCCAGGCGATCCTATCATGAACAAATTATGCTGACCGCTGGCTGAGATTTCAAAAGCTCGTTTTGCCAGTGACTGACCTTTTACTTCATTAAAATCATAATTGGTTTTATCTTCTGTTTTAAGATTAACAGTGTGTTTTGCAGCTTTTATATTATTTAAATTATTTATTAGATTTATCGTTTCATTTAAATCAGAAACTGGATAAATATTAATGTCTTGAATTAAAGATGCTTCAGCTAAGTTTTCCTGAGGTACAATTATTCCTTTTGCATTTAGTTTCTTTGCTAAAATTACAGAAGAGAGTACTCCATTTATTTGTCTTATCTTGCCTGAAAGCCCAAGCTCTCCTACGACGAATAAATTCTCAAGATTATTCATATTTAATAAACCATTCCCGGCTAGAATTCCTATGGCTATTGGTAAATCATATGTAGGACCTGCTTTTTTAGTATCTGCTGGTGCCAGGTTTACTACAATTTTTTTACTCGGGAAATCAATGTTGGTGGATTTAATTGCTGATCTTACTCTTTCTCTGGATTCGTTTATAGCGGCGTCAGGAAGTCCCACTAGAATAAAAGTAGGCAAGCCTCCTGAAATATTTACTTCAATTTCAACCTGGTAGGCATTTACTCCAATTAATCCGCAGGAATTTACTTTTGCAAATAAATGTTTTGTGTCACTTTCAATTATTTCTATTTCTTCTTTTGTTGCTGTTAAGTCCATGTAGTAATTAAATCAAAAACAGAAATAAAAAAATGTAACCCACGGTTACATTTGCTCAAGATTAAATTAAATTAATCAACTGATGATACCTAAGGTTACAAAATTACCCTTTGTAGGGACATGCCGCGGCATGTCCCTACTTTATAATTTAAACGCCCACGGCAAAAGTTCTTCTATAGTAATTGTGCCCATATTGTCAATTATTATTTTTGTTTTAGGATCACAATGATCTGAAATTAATTGCAAAACATCGCCAGTAGGATATTTTACAAATGGATAAGTAAAAACAATAGCTTTTATTTTATTGCTTGGATTTCTTATTCCATGTTTTGCTCCATATGCTCCAAAAACACTTTTTACTGGCTCAACTGAGCAGCCAAAAGAATCGCTGTCTATGGTAGTGGCATAAAATTTATCTTTGGAATTTTCAACAAGCAGTGAAACGCCGTATTTTTCTTTTGAGTGAGGAACATGTGCATTGTTAAGTGCTCCTCTTGCCAAATCCAAAGTATCCATTTCTTCTATGGTCAGAGTTTTTAATTTATTCTGGTCAAGAAGTGGCTGAGGTAAAAGATCTTTAGGTGTAAATGTTCTGTCAAATCCATCAATTATAATCAGTCCTTTGCGATCAATTTTTTGTAAAATAACTTCCCTGCAAGCTCCGCAAGGCATAAATTTATTAATCTCATTTTCAGGACTGGAATTTTCAAGAGCTTTTGGGCAACTTACTGCAACAGCAATAAATTTTTTATATCCAGCTGATATTCCGTTAAATATTGCATTTCTTTCTGCACAAATTGCTGAAAATACTGTAGGCTCGCAATTAGTGCCTGAAAATACCTTTGGCTTCTTGCTTTGGTCAATACCTACAGCTACTGCACCTACAGGGAAATGGCTATAAGGTGACCAGGAATTTGCAGATACCTCTTTTGCTAGATATTTTAAATTTTCAAAGGATAAATTTGAGCTATTTAGGAGTTCTTCTACTTCTTTATATGAATTTATAATTCCATCCGGCATCATAGTTTAAAAATCTGTTAAAATCCTTTTGTTATAAATTAACATATAACTATATAAAAAAATGATATCAGTAAATGACTTTAGAACAGGACAAACCATAGTTTGGAATAACGGTATATGGACAGTGCTTGAATTTTTACATGTTAAGCCTGGTAAAGGTGCAGCCTTTGTCAGGGCCAAACTTAAAAATCTTGAAAAAGGTAGTGTAATTGAGACTACCTTTAGAGGTGGAGAAAAAATACCTTCTGCAAATGTTGAAAAAAGAGAAATGCAGTATCTATACAAGTCCGGAGATAGAATTACGTTTATGGATAACCAAACCTACGAACAGCTAGAAGTTGGAGAAGAGCAGGTAGGAGAACAGGTTAAATATTTAAAAGAACAAACCAATGTTATGGTGCTTTTTTATAATGAAAAGATTATAGGCATTGATATTCCTGCACATGTTGAATTAAAAGTCACAGATACACCGCCTGGTTATAAAGGTGATACTGCTGCAGGAAATAACAAACCGGCTACTCTGGAAACTGGCGCTCAGGTTTCCGTCCCTTTCTTTGTAAATATCGGTGATGTTGTAAGGATTGATACACGAAATAATCAATATATTGATAGAGTAAAGGCTTAGGGGTTGACCCATGTGTCAACCTAATTTATAGAGGTAAAAATAACGACATGAAAATACCCTGGGATGAAATTGAACAGTTAACTAAATACATTCAAGAAAAAGGTTTAACTGAAATTACCATTGAGACCAAAGAAGAAAAAATTACTGTAAAAAAAGATATTCACGGTGAAGTTACATCTTCTGTACTTTCTCAAGGCGAGAAAGTACAAAAAAAAGAAGTAACACTTAACAAAGAAACTAAAAGGTCAAACTTATATGAAGTCACATCACCTATGGTAGGTACATTTTATGGATCATCGAGTCCTGGCGCAGAACCTTTTGTTCAGGTCGGTTCAAAGGTTAAACCTGGCGACGTATTATGTATTATTGAAGCAATGAAAATAATGAATGAGCTTCCCAGTGAAGTAAGCGGAACCATTAAAGAAATAATTGTGCATGATAATCAGACAGTAGAGTTTGGACATATTTTAATGAGAATTGAACCTTAAATGAAAAAATATTTTGTTTTATTATTTTTAGTCATATTTTTTACTAATAATGTTCTTGCAGCTCCTGTGAAAGAAAAAACTTTTAAAGTTAACAAAAATAAAAATTTTAATATGATTGAAAAAAGTAGTCCTGCTCCTAAAAACGCTGTAGCTCAGACTACTCCTGGATCTAATGAGTTAATCCCTGTAAATGTAAAAAACGAGTTTGATGATGAAATTAGAGTGAAACTAGATACGAACCGTGAATATCCTGTAGGTCCACATGAATGGATTACTCTTGGTAAAAGAAAACCCGGAAGATACACGCTTACTATTTACAATAAACATGGTGATTTTGTGGATAATCTCACTAGAAACATTGATAATAAAAACAAATTTGTTTTAAATAAAAACACGATCTCAAATTCAAATAAAATTGATAATTTATCTACAGGGCAGAAAGTAGGAATTACAGCAGGTGCAATTGGTGCAGCTGCGCTTACTGGTATTATTGCAAATAAGCTTTTGAAAGGAGATGAGCAAGAAGAGCAACAGCAAGCATATGTTCCTCCTGTAGTACAGGGAAATACTCAAGGAGTGGCTGTAGAAACTGATACTCAGGCAAAAGTAATTAATGCATTTGCAATAGGAGGAAAACCTTTTAAAATTTTAAATGCTGCTTATCCTAAAATAACTGTAATTGTTGAAGGAACAGATGGAAAACCCATAGGAGATAACTGGGTTATACCTAAAGCAGCTTTAATAGATAAACCTCAGCCATTAGTATATGATGGGCAAAATATTACCATTGATTCAAAACAAAAAGTTCAGATTATTTTACCTGATGGAACTGAACTTCAAAGAATAGCTTTTGAGTTGGATGCTGGTGTTGATGGTTATGTGTGGATAGTGAAATAGGATTAAATGCTTTGAGCCTGTGCCAGTGTAGCCCTAATAGCGTCCAAAATCTTTTTTGACTCAATAATTTCAATTTTACTTTGCAGGCTTTTTGAAATGTCACATCCTGATGGAATTACAATTCTTTCAAACCCTAACTTAACTGCTTCTTTAATCCTGTTTTCAATCTGATTTACCTGTCTTATTTCACCGGTTAAACCAACTTCACCTACATAGATGGTTTTCTTTACTGGAATTACGTCCTGCTTACAGCTGACGATTGACATAGCAATGGATAAATCAAGAGCAGGTTCATAGCTGCTTAAACCACCTACAAGATTTACAAACATATCGTGTTTTGAAAAATTAAATCCTACTCTTCTTTCAAGAATGGCAATTATTTGTAAGACTCTGTTATAGTCCAGCCCGTTAGCTACTCTTCTGGGAGTGGTATATGATGTTCCGCCAACCAGTGCCTGTATTTCTGCAATTATAGTTTTACTTCCTTCTACCAATGCTGCATATGTGCTTCCTGGAACGCTATCTTTATTCTGTGACATGAATAAAAAACTAGGATTTGGAATGGTTTTTAAACCATGTTCTTTCATTTCAAATACTGCTATTTCATCAGTACATCCAAATCTGTTTTTTGTAGCCCTTAAAATTCTAAAATTATGAAATTTTTCACCTTCAAAATATAAAACTGTGTCTACAATGTGCTCAAGTACTTTTGGACCTGCAATCATACCTTCTTTATTTACATGCCCTGCCATTAAAGTAGTAATATTATTTTCTTTTGCTAGTCTTAAAAGTTTATTTGCACATTCACGTACCTGGCTTACACTGCCGCCAGTGGATTCAAGCTCTGGATGATAAATAGCCTGAATAGAATCAATAATTAAAAATCCAGGTTTTTCTTTTTCAATTAAGCTAATTATCTGCTCAAGATTATTTTCAGATAAAAGCAAAAGATTTTTTCCGGATAAGTTTAGCCTATCTCCTCTAAGTTTTACCTGATGCAGTGATTCTTCTGCAGTTACATATGCAACCTTATGATTCTTAGATAAATGATCAGCTACCTGAAGTAATAAAGTTGATTTTCCAATACCAGGCTCACCGCTAAGTAAAATTAAAGATCCAGATACAAACCCTCCTCCAAGAACATTGTCCAGTTCGCTATCAAAGGACTTAATTCTGTTCATTTCAGAAATGTTTATATCTGAACATAAACTAAATGAATTATCTTTTTCATTTGTTCTTAGATATGAAGACTTTTTACTTACGATTTCTTCAATTAAACTATTCCAGGAATTACATTCTGGACATTTCCCAATGTAACTTGGTGATATATAACCGCATTCCTGGCATGTCCATTTTGAAGATATTTTAGGCATGATTCGTCAAATAATTAATTAATGTTCTTACTCCCACACCGGTTGGTCCTTTAGGTCCGTATTCATTTTCTTTATCTATCCAAGAAGGACCAGCAATGTCTATGTGAACCCATGGAATATCATCTACATATTTTTCAATGAATACTGCTCCATTTTGAGCCCCTGATTTACCTTTTGAGCCTGTATTTATCATGTCGGCAATATCACTTTTTATTTTTTCCCTGTCTTCATCATATAAAGGAAGCTGCCACATTCTTTCTCCAGTTTCATTTCCGGCTTTAATTATTTTATCTGCAAGTTTTTGATTATTTGTCATTACTCCGTTTGCAGTATCTCCAAGGGCTACTACACAAGCCCCGGTAAGCGTGGCAAGATCAATAATTTCATCAGGTTTTTGTCTGGCTACATATGAAACTGCATCAGCTAGAGTAACTCTTCCTTCAGCGTCAGTGTTTAAGATTTCTATTGTTTTTCCATTCATTGCACGGATAACATCGCCTGGTCTGTATGCTGCTCCGCTTGGCATATTTTCTGTAGCAGCTACTATCATGGTAATTGCAACATCAGGCTGTAATTCCTTCATGGTGCTCATGGTAGAAATTACTGCAGCTGCACCGGACATATCATCTTTCATTGTTTCCATTGAGTTTGCTGGTTTTAATGAAAGACCTCCTGAATCAAAAGTAACTCCTTTTCCTACAATAGCAACATGCTTTCTGGGTTTGCCTTTTGGGAGATATTTTATCTCAATAAACTTTGGCGGTTCTTCGCTTCCCTGAGCCACTGCGAGAAAAGCAGTCATTCCAAGTTTTTTGCATGCTTCACGATCCAGAACTTTAATTTTTAATTTGTTTTCTTTTGCGACCTGCCTGGCAACATTTGCAAGTTTTGTCGGAGTAGCTACAATAGCCGGCTCAGTTACCAGATCACGTGCAAGCTTTTGTGCACGGGCTACAATATTTCCTCTTTTAATTCCTGCTTCAATGTCTTTTAATTTTGATTTGTCTATTTCTGCAATCATAAGGGTTTGAATTTTATTTTTCAATTCTTCTTTTGATTTGGATTTATATTTATCAAAATCATAAAGTGCCAGCTGAGAAACTTCAGAAATTATCTGTGCTGCATCTTTAGGATCAATTTTTCCAATGCCTGCTCCATGTAAAATAGTACAAACTGTTTTTGCTTTTTCTCTTTTTGCAGTGCGAATAGCTCCTGCACTGGCTTTTCTTATGGCATTTAAATCAAATTTTTCTTTTTCTCCAAGACCAACTACAATTATTTTTTTTGCACTTATAAGTCCACTTGCTCTGATTACTAAAGTGCTGCCAATTTTACCCTTAAAATCTTCTTCTTTAATTACTTTTTTAATTAACCCATCTAATGCCAGATCTACTGCTCCTGTTCCACCACCTGGTGTTTTTTCACCTTCAAAAAGATTAACAATTAATGCATCACAGGTTACATTTTCAAGTTTTTGGTTTTTCAGTATTACTTTCATATTTACTACTTTCCTTTCATTAGAACCAATTTTAACGTAGGGGCATGCTCCGGCATGCCCCTACGTTATATATACATTTTTCTAATTTTCATTTTTCAGGATCTTGGTATATAATAATTATTCCTTGGTGTGTATGCGGCTGGAACACACCCGTTCCCATTCCGAACACGACGGTAAAGACAGCTAGCAGTGACAATATTTAGATAGAAATGTCTTGAGAAGATAACCATGCGCCAGGGATTTTATAAAAAAGCCTTCGAGAAATCGGAGGCTTTTTTGCTTTTAAGTTTTTTATTTAGGCAGCTGCTTTTGCTGGAGCTGTAGCAACAGGAGCTGTATTCGTTGCGATAATTTTTTCTGCTTCTTGAAGAACAGTTGTTTGTGATAATGCGAACTTTGGTGATGCTTTTCTTAAGAGGTCAATTAATTCTTTTAAGTCACGTAGAGTAGCTTCTTCAGTGGAAATATTTGCAAGTTCTTTTATGACAGTTGCCAGATCACTTCCTACATAGCTAATTGAGTCATCAATGGACATAGGGGATCCAGTCCGAATGAGCCAAAGCGTATACCAACTTCTGGTGTTTTGTACTGCATATTTTTCAGCAGTTCCAATATCTTTTGCTAGTTTTGCCCTTGCAGTAGCAGCAGCTTTAAAATTACCAGTTCTTGTTGCGGCGCCTCTTTCTGCATCAGCCGCAAGCTTATCTAAAAGGGTGCTATTTCCATCAGTATTTAGTTTTTGTAGAGCTTCAGTTCTTTGAGCCTTGTCAAAAGAAACAGCAGGTGTAGTTGTTAATTCTGTGAGTTTTTTTAATTCACTAAGTGTTTCTTTAATTATTGGATCTTGACCTTGACTCGGGCTAGAGAAAGGGATACTTGGAGGTGGTACTGTAGGTGCTCCTGTTGCTCCAGTGACTGGTGCTGTTGACATGTATTTGCTCCTTTAAAAACTACTTTAATATCTTACTAAATTACTAAAATTAGAATGACATTTCTATTATGACATAGGCTTAATTAAGAAAGCAATACTAAATCTTAAAATATAATAAAAAAATCAATACGTAGTAGGGGCATGGCATGGAATGCCCCTACACGTTAAAATTATTTTTGTAAAAAGTTAAGAACAAAGGTTAAGAAAATAGATTAAGATTAACCAAGTTTAACCGAGTCTAAAAGTCTAAAAGTTTAAATAAGTTTAAATATAAATATGGCTGTAATTAAATCAGAAAATGTACTGGTAGAGAACTGGCTAAGTGTTGCCAGGGATAAGTATACCCAGTCAGAGCAGTTCAGAGCAGCAATTGAAAATATTGCTGTAATTTTGTTTTCAGATGCCATAAATGATGTTCAGGGAATTACAGTAAAAAAAGATATAAAAACCCCTCTAAAAAGAACGAAAGTAAAATGTCTTGAGCAAAAAAGAATTTATATAATTCCAGTTTTAAGAGCTGGACTTAGCATGTTGCCAGGAATAAAAAATATGGTACCGGAAGCAAAAGTAGCACATGTAGGTTTGTATAGAAATGAAAAAAATCTCCAGCCATACTGGTATCTGGATAAACTCCCAAAAAAAATAAGCAAACATTCTGCATTTTTTATACTTGAACCAATGCTTGCAACTGCAGGTACTATTACTACTGTTTTACAGAGAGTTCTTGCTTTAGGTGCAATAAAAATATCTGTAATAAGTGCTCTTATGTCACATCATGCAAAAATTAAACTTGAAAAAAAATTCCCTCAAGTTAATTTTTATGTAGCTAGTATAGATCCTGAATTAAATCAGAAAGGTTATATAGTTCCTGGTCTTGGTGATGCAGGTGACAGGGCATTTAATATGTAGGGGCTGTAAGGGCAAACCAATGTGTTTGCCCAATAATATATTAGAAAGGCAGAAATGCAAAAAACAAAAATCGAAAACATTCATGCAAGGGAAATCCTAGATTCACGCGGGACACCTACTGTTGAAGTAGAAGTAGAGACTTACTGCAGCAAGTCTCTACGGTCAAAATGTAATATTGGCAGGGCTGCAGTTCCCTCAGGTGCCAGTACCGGTGCATTTGAAGCACATGAGCTAAGAGATGGAGATAAAAAAAGATATCTGGGAAAAGGTGTTTTAAGAGCAGTTCAAAATATAAATGACATAATTTCAAAAAAATTAATTTCAAAAGATGTTGAAGTTAGTTTAAACGGTCAAAAAGAAATAGATAGAATTTTAATTGAACTTGACGGGACTGAAAATAAAAGTAAACTGGGTGCAAATGCAATTCTAGGTGTCAGCCTGGCAATGGCTAGAGCATTGGCAAATGCAAAACATGTACATTTATATCAATTTCTTGGAGACAGGATTACCCCGTCTCTACCAGTTCCCATGATGAATATATTAAATGGCGGAAAACATGCGCTTGATTCTGTAGATCTTCAGGAATTTATGATTATGCCGCTGGGTGCAAAATCTTTTAGTGAAGCAGTTCGCTCTTGCTGTGAAGTATATCAGTCCTTAAAATCACTATTGTATTCAAAAGGACTAAATACATCTGTAGGTGATGAAGGAGGATTTGCACCATCTTTAAAATCAAATAAAGAAGCCATTGAATTAATTCTTCAAGCAATTGAAAAAGCTGGTTATAAAGCAGGTCCTGATTTTTATTTAACCATTGATGCAGCATCGACTGAGCTGTATAAAGATGGCAAATATGTTTTAGCTAAAGAAGGGAAAATTCTTACATCTGATCAAATGATTGATTTTTATTCTGACTGGGTAAGGCAATATCCCATTTTTTCAATAGAAGATCCATTAAGCGAAGAAGACTGGTCAGGCTGGAATAATATGACAAAAGCTCTTGGTTTAAAAGTTCAGATTGTAGGGGATGATCTTTTTGTAACAAATATAAAAAGACTGAAACGAGGAGTTGATGAAGGCACTGCAAATTCTATACTTATAAAATTAAACCAAATTGGGACATTAACTGAAACTCTTGAGACCATTGAATTTGCTTCAAAAAATAAATATAAATCTATCGTCAGTCACAGAAGCGGTGAAACTGAAGATACTTTTATCAGTGATCTTTCAGTAGCTGTTTCATGCGGTCAGATAAAAACAGGGGCTCCAGCTAGAACTGATCGGGTGGCAAAGTATAATCAACTGCTTAGAATTGAAGAAGCTCTGGGTTCAAAAGCAGTTTATGGCGGATCAAATCTAACTGCTTGTCTAAAATAAACGTGTAAAATTTGTAATTCCCATTACAGTAGGTAAAACCCAATCCGGATAAGCCTTACAGGGGTATCCTTTTTTTTATGAGCTTAATCTAATAATAAGACTGTAAATGTGCTTTTTTTTGTAAAAGTATTATTTTGCTGGGGTAAGCCCAGGTTCTAATGTGGGTATACTTGAAACTAAGGAAAGGAAACTAAACTTTAAAGACTAATACAAATGATGTACGAAACTGGTTATAAAACATTAAAAAAAAGCCTGCTTGCAAATCAAATTATAGTTGCCGGGCTTGTTTTTGGATATTGTGCAGTATATGGAATAACTGCACATTATGTGCTTTCAGGATTTAAACTTTTGTTTTTTATTGGTTCACTTTTATTTGCATTATCTGTAATGTATGCAAGAGACCCAATGTTACGAAAAGCAAAAGCAGAAAAAGGAATATTATTTAATCAGGTCGCAGGTACGATTTTAGTTTTTACTTATTTGCTGGTTTATGGTATTTCAAGCATTACCTTATTAAGTGGATTTGAATTAATATTCTTTATGAGTTCGTATGCTTTTGCATTATCTATTTTTTACTTAAGAGATCCTGAAAGAGTTAAGAAAGAAGAAAATGCATCCAGCTCCTCTACTGGTGATATATTCAGAGAAAAAAGCCCATGTTTTATAAACAGCAATGATTTAAGCTGGCTGGTAAGAGAACTCAATGGCTCATTGGCTACAATAATAGGTTTTTGTGAACTACTTTTTGCCAGAACTTATACTGAAAATGAAAAAGAATATATGCTTAGAAATATTTATGAAAAATCTTTATCAATTTCACATACAGTAAACAAAATTTCTGGAATAGTAGAAGATTCTCCAGCAAGACCTAAGCTAACGCATGAAGTAATAGATCTTCTCGCAGATAAGAATTTTAAGTAAGATCTTTTTTCGCCGCCGGTTCTGCGGTGACGTAGCTCCTCGAACTGGCTTTGCAGAGATCGCTGCTCAGACTGGCAAAGCCAGATCCTCGCAGCTTTATTGCGCCCGAGCGAAAAACTCGGGAGCTTGCTCCCGGAGATGTGAGCGAGTAGCAACAAAACGCCTCCTTACTAACGCCTCCCGATGCCCATGGCTCAAATCGGCGAAAGACTCTGTGAGCTTGCTCCAGAGATAGTCGATTTGAAGGGAGGCGTTTTATTAAAATAAATTCTGTATAATGTTTGTTGAGCATGTTTAGTTAGATGCCGGTGTGACGAAATGGCAAACGTAGCTGACTCAAAATCAGCCGGGAGCAATCCCTTGGGGGTTCAAGTCCCTTCACCGGCAGTTCTAGAGAAGTAAAGAAGGGAAGAAATAGAGAATCAAAAATTATGTTATTTGTATTTGCTTAAAGTAACTTAAGATAAATGTTTACACTTTTACACTGTAATAATCGGGCCCGAGTAAAAATTAAAAATACATTTTTGCTAATCTGGTAATATAGAGTAGAATTAAAATGTTAATAAAAAATAAAGCAACTTTACATATTCATGTACTGGTTGACTTTGTAATAAAAAAGAAACTATAATTTAACTCTTGCCTGTTTGGTTTTTTTTAAAAATAAATTAGTAACTCGTTTAATTTTATAAAAGGATATTGAGGTAGTAAATGACGATTAAGACGCCTGAGCGTATTCAACCTTACGCAAAGGCTGGCCAAAGGACTGCCGTCCTTCCTGATTTAGCAGAGATTCAAAAGGCTTCTTTTGAATGGTTCCTTAGAGAAGGACTTTCAGAAGAATTAAAATCTTTTTCTCCGATCAGAGATTATACTGGCCGTCTTGAACTTTATTTTTTACATGACAATTATTCATTCGAAGATCATACTGAACCTAAAAAAGCAAAAACACCTCAGGAAGCACGAGATAACGATCAAAGCTATACAAAAAAACTTTATATCCAGATGCGCTTGGTTAATCGGGATACAGGTGAGATAAAAGAAAACAAAATGTTTGTGGGTGAAATTCCCATGATGACAGATCGCGGTACGTTCATTATTAATGGTGCAGAGCGAGTTGTTGTTTCTCAGATTGTAAGATCGCCTGGCATTTATTACAAACGTGATGTGGACCCAAATGGTAAAAGAACTTTTAATGCCACTTTAATTCCAAACCGAGGAGCATGGTTAAAACTTGAATCAGATAATAATGATTTAATTCATGTAAAAATTGACAAGAACAGAAAACTGTATGCTACTACCTTATTAAAAGCCCTTGGCTATACGGTAAATGAGATGGAAACACTCTTCCATCACTTTGACCTATTACAAAAAACACTTGAAAAAGATCCTGCTGATAACAGAGAACAAGCATTAATTGAAGTATATAAAAAACTAAGACCCGGGGATCCTACCAGTGTTGAAGGTGGAAGACAAATTCTTGAGTCCAGATTTTTTGATGATAAAAGATATAACCTTGGAAAAGTAGGACGATATAAGATAAACAAAAAACTAGGGCTTTCAGTTCCTGAAGATGTAAGAGTTCTGACGAGAGATGATATTGTGGCATCCATAGATTATCTTATTAATCTTCACTATGATGAAGGTCAGATAGATGATATTGATCATCTTGGAAACAGAAGAATAAGGTCAGTTGGAGAACTTCTCCAAAACCAATTTAGAGTAGGACTTTCCAGATTAGAAAGAATTATAAAAGAAAGAATGACTTTGCAGGATGCAGATACTTTAACACCGGCAAATCTTTTAAATCCAAAACCATTAATTGCAGCCATTAGAGAATTTTTCGGATCTTCTCAGCTTAGCCAGTTTATGGATCAGACAAATGCGCTTGCTGAGCTTACTCATAAAAGAAGACTTTCAGCTCTTGGCCCTGGTGGATTATCCAGAGAACGTGCAGGTTTTGCAGTCCGTGACATTCACCCGAGCCATTATGGAAGAATTTGTCCTGTAGAAACACCTGAAGGACCAAATGCAGGCTTAATAGGTTCACTTGCTACACATGCACGTGTTAATCAATACGGCTTTATTGAAACCCCATACAGAAAAGTAGTTAATGGAATTGTAATAAGTGAAGTGCAATATCTTTCAGCTGATGAAGAAGATAATTTTCGCGTAGCTCCAGGAGATGTTGCTCTGGATGAAAATGGAAAATTTAAAACCGAATTTGTACCTGTCAGATATAAGAGTGAGTTTATTGTAGTGCCGCCGGAAGAAGTTGACTTTGTAGGTGTAAGTCCTCTTCAGATAGTCTCAGTAGGTACAGCGTTAATTCCATTCCTTGAACATGATGATGCAAACCGTGCACTTATGGGTTCAAACATGCAAAGACAATCTGTTCCTTTAATAACTACTGAAAGACCTTTTGTAGGAACCGGAATAGAAAAACAAACAGCAAGAGATTCAGGAATGGTAATTGTGGCTCATGACTACGGCGAAGTTACATATGTAAGTTCCCAAAAAATTAGAGTTCAATATGATTCAATGAAACAGGAAGTAGAGTATACATTAATTAAATTTAATCGAAGTAATCAGGATACTTGTTTAAATCAAAAATCAATTGTAGAACTTGGGGATAAGATAATTCCAGGACAAATATTAGCTGACGGACCTGCTACTGATAAGGGTGAATTAGCATTAGGGAAAAATGTTCTTGTTGCTTATATGCCATGGGAAGGATATAACTTTGAAGATGCATTTTTAATTAGTGAAAGACTTGTTCAGGAGGATGTCTACACCTCTATTCATATTGAAAAACTTGAAATAGATGCTAGATCTACGAAGTTAGGACCTGAAGAAATTACAAGAGAAGTTCCAAATGTTTCAGAAGAATCTTTAAGACACCTTGATGAAAGCGGAATTGTAAGAATTGGTGCCAGAGTATTTGCTGATGATATTCTTGTTGGAAAAATTACACCAAAAGGTGAATCTGATCATCCTCCTGAAGAAAGACTATTAAGAGCAATCTTTGGTGAAAAAGCTAGAGACGTAAGAGATAATTCTCTCCGGGTTCCTCATGGAGAAGGCGGAAGAGTAGTTGACGTTAAGGTTTTTGACCGGGAAAAAGGCGATGAATTACCACCTGTAGCAAATAAAGTAGTCCGTGTGTTTGTCGCACAAAAAAGAAAAATATCTGTTGGAGATAAAGTTGCTGGTCGTCACGGTAATAAAGGTATAATTGCAAAAATTTTACCTGTAGAAGATATGCCTTTCTTGCCAGATGGCACGCCTATTGATATTGTTTTAAATCCACTTGGTGTTCCTAGCCGTATGAATATTGGTCAAACGTATGAAACACTTTTAGGACTTGCAGCAGCTATGACAGGAAATCATTATGAAGTACCACCGTTTGATGAAATGTATGGAGCAGGATCCAGTGAAGTACTTGTGTCTACTGAAGTAAACAAAGCAAAAAAACAACAAGGCATAGAATGGATCGGAGATAATGGAAAAGTTTATCTTACCGATGGGAGAACAGGTGAAAAATTTGATAATCCTTGTTTAGTAGGTAAGAGTTACATGATGAAGCTTGTTCATCTTGTAGATGATAAGATTCATGCTAGAAGTACGGGTCCATATAGTCTTGTTACACAGCAGCCACTTGGCGGAAAAGCACAATTTGGCGGACAAAGGCTTGGAGAAATGGAATGCTGGGCACTTGAAGCTTACGGTGCTGCATATACTCTACAGGAAATGTTAACTGTTAAATCAGATGATGTTTCAGGACGCAGTAGAGCATATGAAGCAATTGTAAAAGGTGAAAATATTCCAAGACCTGGAGTTCCTGAATCATTTAAAGTTTTAGTTCGTGAACTGCAGTCTTTAGGACTTGATGTCACTGTCTTAAGAAGATGGCATGATGGAAAAGATGAAGAAGTTGACCTGACTACTGATGAAACTGAACCAAGAAAAACACAGCCTAATATTTCTTTATCCAGCCGTGATATTGGCTTAGAAGAAGAATTAAAAGGATTAAAAACAGGATCAATTTCCAATGTTGGTGAAATAAGTGATTTAGTGCCGGTTGGTGCTCCAAATAAAGATTTAGAACAAGAAGAAAGCTCAGGTGAAGCTAAAAAAGAGCCAGATGTAAAAGATATATCACTTGAAGAGGTTGAATTAGTTGAATTAAAAGAAGATTTTGAAGAGAACAAGGATAAAGAATAAAATATGGCAGTTCAAGAAAGTACAATTAAACTAAACGGTAATATGTCCAGTGGATCAATATTTGATAGATTTAATCATCTTCAGATTAAAATTGCCTCTCCTTCCAGAATTATGGGATGGTCATTTGGTGAGGTTACAAAACCTGAAACCATTAACTACAGGACTTTAAAGCCAGAAAAAGATGGATTGTTTTGTGAAAGAATATTTGGACCCACTAAAGACTGGGAATGTTATTGTGGAAAATATAAAAGAGTCAGACACAAAGGAATTGTTTGTGAAAGATGTGGAGTAGAAGTTACTGAGTCTAAAGTAAGAAGACATAGAATGGGGCACATAAAGCTTGCAGCTCCTGTTTGTCATATATGGTTTTTAAAAGGTATTCCTAGTTATTTAAGTCTTCTTACTGATATCCCTTTAAGGGATCTTGAACAAGTTATTTATTTTAATCAGTATATTGTTTTAAATCCAGGTAATGTTGAAACCATAACCAGACATCAGTTACTTTCAGAAGAAGAATATGATTTATTAAGCGGAGATGAAAATGCTCAGTTTGAAGTTGGAATTGGTGCAGAGGCACTTGAACTTATTCTTGAAGAAATTTCTAAGCCAGTTTATGAATTTCCTGATGCAAAAACCAGAGAAGAACGTGGTGAACTAAAGACTTTACCTGGTCTTGAAGAACTTGCCCAAAAATTAAGACAGGAATTAAGCGAGGCTACTGGAAGCCAGCAAAGAAGAGCAAAGATTATAAAGAGGCTGAGGCTTGTTGAAAGTTTAGTTGATTCAAAAACCGATCCTACAGCAATGATTCTTAGTATTTTACCTGTAACACCGCCAGACTTAAGACCTATGGTTCAGCTGGACGGCGGAAGGTTTGCTACCAGCGATTTAAATGATTTGTACAGAAGAGTTATAAATAGAAATAATCGTTTAGCCAGACTTCTAGACATGGGTGCTCCTGAAATCATTGTCCGCAATGAAAAAAGAATGCTTCAGGAAGCAGTGGATGCTCTTATTGATAATGGAAGACGCGGAAGAGTTGTAACCGGATCAAATGGAAGACCTTTAAAGTCACTTTCAAATATTATTGAAGGTAAGCAAGGCAGATTCCGTCAAAACCTTCTTGGCAAACGAGTTGACTATTCCGGAAGATCTGTAATTGTTGTAGGACCACAGTTGCATATTCATCAGTGCGGACTTCCAAGAGAAATGGCAATAGAATTATTTAAACCGTTTGTAATTAATAAACTTATCGAACGCCAAATTTGCCAGAACATTAAATCAGCAAAAAAACAAATAGAAAAAGGTACCTCAATAGTCTGGGAAATTCTACAGGAAGTTATTCAAGGACATCCAGTATTATTGAACCGTGCCCCAACTCTTCACAGACTTGGAGTACAGGCATTTGAACCGGTTTTAGTTGAGGGTAGAGCAATTCAATTACATCCTCTGGTATGTGCAGCATTTAATGCAGACTTTGATGGTGATCAAATGGCAGTTCATATTCCTCTTTCAGTTGAAGCTCAGTCTGAAGCAAGGATGTTAATGATGGCATGTAAAAATATTCTTCTTCCAGCAAGCGGTAAACCTACAGTAACGCCTACTCAGGATATGGTTTTAGGTCTTTATTATCTTACTGTTGATAAAACCAATGGAGATGATCCAAAAGTTTGTAAAGGTGCAGGAATGAACTTTTTTAACTTTAGAGACGCTATGACTGCTTATGAAGCCGATGTAGTTGATCTTCATGCGAAGATTAATGTTCGTGAAGATAGTGGCAAAAGAATTGGTACTACTGTTGGAAGGATAATTATTAATCAGACTATAAAAGATGTACTGGATGGAGATAGAAAATGACAGGTAAAATAAAATCAAAAGAAAAACTTGAATTTATAAATGAGACCTTCGACAAGAAAAGAGTATCCAGGCTTGTATTAGAAGTTTACGAAAACTATGGTGCATCCGTTGCCAGTGAGCTTGCAAACAATTTAAAAGATCTTGGTTTTCGCTTTGCTACTAAAGCAGGTGTAACAATAAGTATTGAAGATTTATGTGTTCCTGAAAAGAAAAAGAAGCTAATCTCAGATGCAGAAAAGCAAATTGAAGAAGCTCAAAAACGTTTTGAAAGAGGAGATATTACTGAAGTAGAAAGATATAACAAAGTTATTGATACCTGGTCTGAAACCACTGAAGTGCTTACTGAAGAAGTTGTTCGAAATTTTGATCGCTTAAACCCAGTATATATGATGGCTTTTTCAGGTGCGAGAGGTAATATCAGTCAGGTAAGACAGCTTGTTGGTATGCGAGGTCTTATGGCAGATTCTCAAGGACAAATCATTGACCTGCCGATTAAGACAAATTTTAAAGAAGGTTTAAACGTTACTGAATATATTATTTCAAGCTACGGTGCCAGAAAAGGACTAGTTGATACTGCATTGAAAACAGCTGACTCAGGTTATTTAACCAGAAGACTTGTAGATGTTGCTCAGGATGTTGCTGTTCGTGAAATTGATTGCCATAGTAAAAGAGGGATTTATGTTCATCCCTTATATGAAGCAGAAAAATTAACCTTGCCTATTAGTGATCGGGTTATTGGCAGAGTTGCTGCTGAAGATATTAATGTGCCATCATCAAAAGAAATCATTGTTAAGCGTAATGAAATTATTGACAGAGTAAAATCTAAAAAAGTTGATGAGTCGAAAGTTCCTTCTGTAAAAGTCAGATCACCATTAGTCTGTGATTTGCCTTATGGTATATGTCAGATGTGTTATGGCTGGAGTTTAACCACTAATACACCTGTAGATATTGGAGAAGCAGTAGGAATTATTGCAGCACAATCTATTGGAGAACCTGGTACACAGCTTACAATGAGAACATTCCATACTGGTGGTGTTGTTGCTGGAGCAGCAAAAAGAAATCAAATTAAATCACCTGCAGATGATGTTCTTAAATATGACATTCCTACCAGGGAGATTCGAACCAAGTATGGCGATCTTGTTTTACAAACCATAAAAGACGGAAGAATTAAAGTTGGCAAAGAAGAATTTTATATGCCAGCAGGTTCACAAATAAGATTTCCCAGTGGTACAAAAGTAGAAAAAGACACCCCCGTTGGTGAATATATAGAAGTAAAACAAAAAGGACTTATTGAAAGAGCCACAAAAGATATTATTTCTGATCATCCGGGTCAGATCCTTTTTGAAGGTTTTACTGCTGATGAACGAAGAGACAGGCAGGGTAATATATCCAGAACTGCAAATAAAAATGGAATAATTTGGGTAATGGAAGGAGATGTATATAATCTTCCCCCTGGCAGCAGGCTTTCTGTTCAGGACGGACAACAAGTTAAAAAAACGGAAATTCTTTCTGAGACAATGATAATTGCAGAACGTGGAGGGGAAGTACGTTTTAATAATGATCTTGTAATTGAAGAATTTAAGTCAGGAAAAGATAAAGTAAAAAGGCTGGTCCAGGGACGAGAATTAAGCATTGTTATTGCCAGAGTAGGTGCTGAAAATGCAAAACTTGAAAGTACAAAACAAGGCAATTCCTGGAAAATAAAAGCTGCAAAAACTAATCCTGAGGAATCATATACCATAAAAGTTGTTCCTGAGGAAGTTCTTGAAAATAAGAGTGTAATTGCAGAGTTGGTAGATGATGGTGTTTTGGCTGTTACTACTGCAGGTGAAATCAGATATGACGGGCTTGAAGTAGATGAATCCAGAATTATTACACAACCAGGAAGAATAGTCTTTATTCCAGAGGAAGTTCACTACTTAAGTAAAGATGTTACTTTAAAACTTGTAGAAAACGGAGACAGAGTAAAGGCAGGTCAGGAAATTGTACAAGAGGTATTCACTCATCTTGATGGTATAGTTGAAATTAAGATTGATAATGACATTATTCACGAAGTGATTGTAAGACCTGGTGAAATTTATGATATTGAAGAACCAGCAAATTTGAAATTTGAAGATGGTGAACTTGTAAAAGAAAATACAGAAATATATCCTGGAATAGTTACTGACTCTCCCAGAGTAATTACTTTAATTGAAAATGAAGAAAAGGGCACTGTAAAACTTCTCTTAAGACCGGTTCAGATTTTTCCAATCGAACCTAAAAAAGTTTTCTTTCAGGGTTATTCTACAGATTCAAATATAGCTTTAATTGCAGTTACTCAAATGCTTTTTAGGGATGGTGAAAGAGTAAGAAACTTTAATGGTGGTCCTCTTTCAAAGACCAGCCTTGTGCTTACTATGTCAGGTGATCTTATAAGCCTTAAAGGAAAAGTTGAAATTGGTAAAACACATGAGAGTAAACAGGAGCTTCAAATTATTGTGCAGGAAAATATTGTTCTAAGAAGAGAACAAGATACAAACGTAACGCAGCTTTTAGTAGGTGATCATGATCATATTGCACCTGGAGTTGCAGTAGCTAAAACACAGGTTTTAGCACGTGCTAATGGAGAAGTAAGTTTAAGCACGCAGCTAGAAAAACGATTACTTTTAATTACCAGCAATGATCTCATAAAGCAAGAAACCACTGCAAAACCTACTGTTAAGGTTGGTGAGTTTATTAAATTTGGAGATAAAATTGGTGGTCAAACAGAAGCAGCTTGTTCTGGACAGGTTGTATCAATTGATCAAAAAGCAGTTGTTATAAGAAAAGGCAGACCATACCTGGTTAATACAGGGGCACAACTTCAATGTGATCAGGGACATCTAGTCCAGCGAGGTGATCAGCTTGCAGCATTAATTTATGAGAGAATAAAAACTGCTGATATTGTTCAGGGTCTACCGCGTGTGGAAGAACTACTTGAAGGAAGAAAACCCAGAGAAGCCTGTATTTTAGCTGAAATGGCAGCAAAGGTAAAAATAGTACAAGAAGAAGATGTAAAAAAATTATCTCTTGTAGCAGGAGATGTTGAAAAAGAAGTTTCAATACCACTAGGACTAAATTTAAGTGTTGAGCATGGGCAGGAAGTAAAATTAGGACAGCCTTTAACAGATGGTCCGGCTAATCCTCATGACATATTAAACTTACTTGGCGTTGAAGCTGTTCAGCAATACCTCCTGGATGAAGTACAAAAAGTTTATAGAAGTCAGGGAGTTGAAATTGCTGATAAGCATGTAGAAATAATTATCAGACAAATGACAAGAAAAGTAAGAATTGAGGATGCTGGAGATACTATTCTTCTTCCAGGAGAACTTGTAGAACTAAAAGATATAGAAGAAGAAACTCAAAAAGCCAGACAATTTATCTCAAAAGATGCCAGACCCCCATCTTATAAACCAATATTGCTTGGAATTACAAAAGCTAGTTTAAATACTGAAAGCTTTATCTCAGCTGCAAGCTTCCAGGAAACTACCAGAATACTTTCTGAAGCTGCAATTAAAGGTAAAAAAGATTGGCTGCGAGGACTAAAAGAAAATGTAATTATTGGAAGACTTATCCCGGCTGGAACAGGATATCTTCGTTCAAAAGCACATGAAGCCAGCATACCTGATTTTGGAGAGGTAACCTCAGAAGGTTTTGCTCCACAAGCAGTTCAACCCAGTTTAAACTAAGATTCGACAGCTGATTTTGGCGATTCATGTAAAGCCCTTGTTCTTCTGTATGAGAAGTAAATATCCTGTGCGCTATCTTTTATTCTTCGAGCTATTTCTACAATATGATTAAAGTTTCCGCTTCTGTCCTTAATTTTATCTTCAAACAATATCATGCCAAAGTCAACTATATCCCCAAGAGTTGATCCAAGAAGCAAATCAGAATAACTTAAAGGATTAGATGCTCCTTGCTCGTTTTTAGCAGTATGTGATTTTTCTGTGTGTTTCTCTGGCAGGTAAAATCTAAACAAATTAATAAACCAGGAAAATGGTCTGTCTATAACGCTTAAAATTCTAAATGTATTTCTAGGCAAACCTGTTAGTCCTAGTCTTCTTGCAATTGGTCTGCCAAGGTCACCGACAATATTTAAAACGTTAACTACCGGTAAAAATGATGAAATAAATTTATCCCAATTTTGACAAGCACTTAAATAATTTATTCCAAAATCTTCACTGCTTCCAAGCTTTTTGGATGCCTGCCAGGCATTGGAAAAATGTTCTTTAACTTTATCCCAAATAAAACCAAAGGTTATTTTATTTTGTTCATCTTCGGCAGTTCCTTTTGCTCCTGTAACTGCTTGCAGAGCTCTTCTTCCAAAATTTGGTCCATAAGCCAGGTGCATTCCCATGTCTCTCCACCAGACTCCGTCAAATGCTCTTACTACTGCCCACTCAATATCGTTTGCAAGCTCTGGACTGAAAAGTCCAAGTGCTTCAACTAAAAATTTTCCTTTGGTTTGTAGATGATTATTAATAACACCGAATGAGCAGTTTGGATCTGCGCCTGCTTTTATTTCTGCTCCCACGTTATCATCGTAATTGCCTGATGTGTCCTTATGTCCGTATATCCAATTTCTAAACATATCCCCAAATGTACCGGTTAATCTTTCTGCCAGGAATATGCCTTTAGCCCACCACTCATTTTTTAGATCTGACTTAGAGATGAAATAAGAGGGTATTTTTAGAATAAGCTCAACAATATGTGAACGAATACTTCTGTTTGCATATTTTGCAGTATCAGCTCTCCAATTTTCTCTTCTTTTGCCGTCAGCATCACTAATTTCATTATTAAAGCCGGCAAAGTCTCTATCCCTACAGTCATTAAAGGGTGAAACTTCGCTGTATCCGTAAGGTCTAATAGTTACAGGGGTTACTGACATATATTAATTTCTTAAATATTAATTTTAATTGGCTCACAGACCCGAATTTTTTGCTTGCCTTCCAATCCAAGTGTCCGGCTGCGCAAAAAATTGGTCTGTTCGCCTTTAATTAAGATTAAGTTGTCTCATTATTTTGAAGGTTTACTATAACAATTACAAACAAATCATCAACAGCTTTTTAAATTTTGCTGTTAATAATTTGCCTGTAATTTGATTTTATGAAGGTTAAAACACCTATGTCTATGATTTCTTAACCTAAGAAAGGATCATTATATTTTTTTAATATTTTTAATATCGTTTTTAACAGTATTTATGTCCTTATCTCCTCTTCCTGAGAGGTTAACCACTACTATTTCATTTTTTTTAGTTCTAGGCGTTTTTATAATCCGCTGAGCCTGCGGTGATGTAGCTCCTCGGCTCAGCTTTGCAATAACCGTTGTTCAGGCCAGCAAAGCTGGATCTTCGCAACTTTATTAAATATTTTTATCTTAAGCCATTCAGGTTTTTTATAGTGTTAATATCTTTGTCTCCTCTTCCAGATAAGTTAACAATGACCAGTTCATCCTTTTTAGTTCTAGGCATTAAATATTTTAAATATGCAATTGCATGGGAGGATTCAAGGGCTGGAATTATTCCTTCCAGCCGCGAAAGCTGATAGAAGGCGCTTATGGCTTCTTTGTCTGAAATAGTTTTATAAGCTACTATCTTGTTATCTTTTAAATATGCATGCTGCGGCCCGACTCCTGGATAATCTAAGCCAGCTGAAATGCTGTGAGCCTCCTTAATTTTTCCATGTTCATCCTGAAGCAAGTAACTGTACGAACCATGTAAAATACCTGGTTTTCCAAGTGTTAAAGTAGCTGCATGTTTTCCATTTTTAATAGATATACCGCCTGCCTCTACACCAATCAGTAGGGGCTTACCTCGATAAGCTTCTGCATTTTTTATGTAAGGATAAAAAATACCCATTGAATTTGAGCCGCCGCCAACACAAGCAACAATATAATCAGGAGTTTTACCTTTTGGAAACTGATGTTTTAATTCATTGCCTATTACTGACTGGAAATAACTTACTATAGTGGGGTAAGGATGAGGACCTACGGTAGAACCAATAATATAATGTGTGTCTTTTATATTTGTAATCCAATCACGGATTGCTTCGCTGGTTGCGTCTTTTAAGGTCTGAGAGCCACTTTGAACTGGAATAACCTTTGCTCCAAGAAGCTCCATTTTAAAAACATTTAATTCTTGTCTTTGAATGTCTTTTTTACCCATGTATATTTCACATTTCAAATTAAGCAGAGCACATACTGTGGCAGTAGCCACGCCGTGTTGACCTGCTCCGGTTTCAGCAATAATTCTTTTTTTTCCTAATTTTTTAGCAAGCAATGCCTGTCCAATGCAGTTATTTATTTTATGAGCTCCGGTATGACATAGATCCTCTCTCTTTAAATATATTTTTGCTTTTTTATAATGTTCAGTCAGCCTTTTAGCAAAATATAATGGAGTAGGTCTTCCAGCATAGGTCTTTAATAAAAGATCAAGTTCGCTTTTAAAGTTTTTATCGTTTTTAAATTTTATAAAAGCAATTTCAAGCTCTTCAAGAGCAGGGATGATGGTTTCAGGCACAAATGTGCCCCCGTATTCCCCAAAATAACCTTTTATTTTTTGTGCCATAGTAAGGATAATGTTAGCATGTAATTTATAAATATGGAAAAATCAAAACAAATCCTTGTTGCTCCTAATGCTTTTAAAAACAGTTTAAGTTCTATTGAAGCTGCAAGTGTAATCGCAGCAGGATTGAAATCATTAAAATTAAATTTGTCTGTAATTCAGGCGCCCATTGCTGATGGAGGTGATGGAACACTTGAAGTTTGTAAGTATCATTTTAAAAAATCCAGATATATTACATGCTTAGTTCATGATCCCCTGATGAGGAAAATAAAATCAAGCTGGTTATATTTAAATAAAAACACAGCGTTGATTGAATTGTCTAAAGCCTCAGGGTTGGCTCTTCTAAATCAAAAAGAATTAAATCCTTTAAGAACAAATACTATAGGGACAGGTGAACTTATTCTAGACGCATTAAATAAAAAATGTAAAAAAATAATTTTAACAATAGGGGGGAGTGCTACTCTTGATGCGGGTTTTGGGATTTTATATGCCCTTGGTGCAAAATTTTATGATAAAGATCGTAAGTTACTAATGCCAAATGGTTTCTCTCTTCACTTAATAAAACAAATAGATTTAAATTTAATTGACAAACGTATTTTTAATGTGCAAATAATTGTTTTATGTGATGTACAAAACCCATTCTACGGTAAAGATGGTTCTATTAAATACGCCACTCAAAAAGGAGCAGATAAAAGTGATTTAATGATTTTAAATAAAGGAATAAAAAACATTTCTGTTTTGACAAAAAAATTAACTAGTAAGAAGAGTGATTTGCATTTAATGACTGGAGCTGCAGGAGGGGTGGCTTTTGGAATGAAAGCATTCTTAGGAGCTAAGTTAACCCCGGGTTTTTCTTTTATAGAAAGTTTAATATCTCTTGAACAAAAAATAAGAAAGTCAGGTTTCATTATTTCAGGAGAAGGCTCTTTAGATAAACAAACAATTTCAGGTAAGGGTGTTTATGAACTAGGAAAATTGGCCTATAGGTATAAAAAACCTGTTGCAGTATTTTGTGGTACATATGATAAAAAAATTATCTGGAAAAAGTACAATTTGCACCCCGTAATTCAGCTAAAAACTGATAATATGCCAATATCCTACTCAATTAAAAACGTAAGAAAATTATTAAAAAAATCAATCATAAATAAACACCAATTGTTTATAAAACATTAAGAATAAGTGATAAATAAACACTTGCTTGAATTATGAAAATGATTGCTTTAAAATGTCATGTATGAACATTAAAGCCAGATTAGAAAGAGCAGCAGAAAATAAGCAGTGGGTAAAAGTATATTTCCACGATGCCAGCGGTATTGTAGGAAGAATTGTGCGAGTAGGTCAGGATTATGTAGAAATAGAAAGTTATGGTTTTGACGATACTCCAGATTCCAGAAACTTTGCAAAAAATGTTATTCCGTTAAATTTTATAAAAATGTTTACAGTTGAATCATCTAACTTTGCTGAAGCTGAAAGAAAGAGGCTTGAATATCTTAGCTGTCTTGAAAGTAATGTAGCAGAAGTAGTCTTAGAATCAGAAAACAGCTAGATAGGCGAGGTTACGTAACCTTGCTTTCTGGTTTAAACTCTCCAGCAAAATGACAAGCAGCAAACTGTTTTCCATGGAATGTTAATTTTGGTTCTTCAATTGTACATTTTTCTTTTGCTATTGGACATCTAGTTCTAAATGTACAACCAGAAGGTGGATTTGAAGGGTCTGGAATCTCTCCGCTTAAAATAACTCTTTGCTTTTTCGCTCTATCGCTACTTCGCCCCATCTCCGTATCAATTTTAGGAGCTGCACTTAACAATGCAACTGTATAAGGGTGTTTAGGATTTTTAATAATTTCTTCCTTTGGTCCGGTTTCTACGATATGACCTAAATACATTACAGTTATGTGTGTAGAAATGTAGCTTACTACTGAGAGGTTATGTGAGATAAAAAGATAAGTCAAATCAAATCTTTTCTGCAAATCTAAAAGTAAGTTCAGTATTTGTGCCTGTACAGAAACATCCAGAGCGCTTACAGGCTCATCTAGAACTATAAATTCCGGGTTTAAGGAAAGAGCTCTAGCAATGGCAACCCTTTGTCTTTGTCCTCCTGAAAGTTCATGAGGATATTTTTCTCTTAATTGTGATTCAAGACCTACAATTTCCAACAGTTCATTAACTCTTAATTCAATTTCTTTTTTATCTTTTAAAATTTTATGTACAATTATAGGTTCTGAAATAATATCCTTAATTCTCATTCTAGGGTTTAAGCTTGAATAAGGATTTTGAAAAACTATCTGTAATTTTTGTCTTAGGTCTCTTAATTCTTTTTTTGAAAGTTCAAAAATATTCTTCCCTTTATAAATTATATTTCCTTCTGTAGGCTCCAGCAAACGTACAATGAGTTTCCCAAGGGTAGATTTTCCACAACCTGATTCACCGACTATACCGATGGTTTGTCCTTTTTTTATTTCAAGATTTATGTTATTTAATGCCTGGACATATCCTGTAGTTTTTGACCAGAAGCCTCTTTGAATGGGGAAATGCTTCGACAGATTGTTTATTTTGATTATGGGGGATGAAGATGAATCATTCAGGTCTTTATTAATAGTTTTAATTTTGGCTGATTCTAATTCAACACCGTTCATTATTTAACCTTTACTGGATCTATTATTTCTATTGAATCTTTTTTGTCTATTTCTGAAATATAAACTTTTACAATTTGATTTTTTGTAGTAGAAATATTTTTACCTACAAAATCTGCACTTATAGGTAACTTTCTGTGTCCACGATCAATAAGCACAAGAAGCTTTACAGATGCTGGTCTGCCAAAATCTTTTAATGCATCAAGAGCTGCTCTGGCTGTTCTTCCTTCAAATAAAACATCATCTATTAAAAGAACCTCTTTATTATTAATATCAGGCACTTTACTTAATTTGCTGGGTTTTAAAGATTTCCTATGATCCAAATCATCTCTATATAAAGTCACATCAAGATATCCATATGGTATTTCTACTTTTTCAATTTGTTTTATAATTTCGTGCAATCGTTTTGCAAGTATTTCTCCCCGGGTAACTATTCCTACAATTGCAAGATTGCTTAAATCAACGTAATTTTCAATAACTTCATGTGCTAACCTTCTTAAGGTTTT
>MFRM01000009.1:28349-70393 GCA_001784555.1 Candidatus Melainabacteria bacterium RIFCSPHIGHO2_02_FULL_34_12
AGTATTACGTTCATGGTATTTGGAGATGGAAAATTCTTAATTAACTAGGATAATATAATCTTATGATAGCAGGCAACTTACCAGAACTTTTTTTTAAAACAGCAGCTATAAACAATAGTAAAATTGTATTTGAATACAGGTTAAGACGAAATGAACCTTACAGGAGTATTTCATGGGGACATTTAACTACCCTGGTTTATGAAGTAGCTTATGGCTTAGTTGAACTTGGAATAAGAAAGAATGATAAGGTTGCCATCATTTCAGAAACAAGATACGAATGGGCTGTTTGTGATCTTGCAGTATTAAGCTGCGGGGCAATACTTGTTCCTGTGTATCCTTCATTACCAGAAGGCGCGGTTGAATATATCTTAAATAATTCTGAAACAGAAATAGTAATTTTAGAAGATAAAGGCCAGCTTCAAAAAATAAGATCCCAATGGGAAAAGTTACCTAAGGTCAGATATGCAGTTGTAATCGAAGATCTCGGGGATTTACCACAGTATGATCCCAGAATTATAAGTTTGCATAATTTAAAAGACAAAGGGAAATTAAATTTTTCAAAAGACCCATATCTTATCAACAATCAAATTAAAAATATTGATACAGATAATCTTTCTACCATTATTTATACCTCTGGTACTACAGGCGATCCAAAAGGAGTAGAACTTACTCATAGAAATATCATAAGTGTGGTCAGTGTTTTACCTGAAATAATGCCATTAAATCCAAGTGATAAATTTATTTCTTTTTTACCTCTTTCTCATGTCTTTGAAAGAGTTGGAGGAATGTATTATGCGATTTCATTAGGAGGTTCAGTCACATTTTGTTCAAGTATTGATCAGATAGGAGCTTCTTTAAAGGATTCCGAGGCAACTGTAATGTTGGTCGTCCCAAGGATATTGGAAAAAATTCACAGCAAACTCATAAAACATCTTGAGACACTTGCTGACAAAAAAAAGGATTTATTTAACTGGGCATTTGCTGTCGGTAAAAAACTACTCGAATTAAATAATCACAGAAAAATATATAACCCATATTATTTTCTTGACTCAGTTAAATATTTTTTGGCAGATAAAATCATCTTTTCTAAAATAAGAAAAAATCTAGCTCCCACATTGAAATGTTTTGTTTCAGGCGGAGCTCCTCTTTCAAAAGAGATAGCTGAGTTCTTTTATATAATTGGACTCCCTGTATTAGAAGGTTATGGCTTAACTGAAACAAGTGCTCCAGCTACAGTAAACACGCTTAGAGATTTTAAAATTGGCACAGTCGGAAAACCACTTCCTGGTATTGAAATCCAGATTGCTGGTGATGGTGAGATATTGATAAAAGGCCCTACAGTGTTTTCCGGGTATTATAAAAATCAAAAAGCCAGCGAAGAATCATTTGTTAATGATTGGTTTAAAAGTGGGGATATAGGAGTTATAGATAATGATGGCTTTTTAAAAATTACTGACAGGAAAAAAGATATAATTGTAAATTCGGCGGGAAAAAATGTTGCTCCGCAGAATATAGAAAATTCAGTAAGAAGCTCTCCTTATATTAGTAATATAATTGTAATAGGCGATAAGAGAAAATATTTATCAGCTTTAATAACATTAGAAATGCCATCAATACTGGATTATGTAATGAAACATAGTTTACCCCATAAAGATGATATTAAGTTACTTGTAAAAAATCCTGTGATTCTTAAATTAATTGATGAAGAAATTAAATTCAAAACTGCAGCTTTTGCTGACTATGAACAAATAAGAAAATTTACTATTTTATCCGATGAGTTTACTGTAAAATCCGGTGAAATCACCCCCACGTTAAAAGTAAAGCGCAAATTCGTACAGGAAAAGTATAAGCAAATAATTGATTTAATGTATCCGTCAGATTGAAGATATTTTAAGAATATGAATTCAAACATAAAACGCCTCCCTTCAAATCGACTATCTCTGGAGCAAGCTCACAGAGTTTTTCGCTCGGGCGCAATAAAAAATAAATTAATAAGATATTCTCTGTGTCTTGTTTTTATATTTCTGATTATAATACCGGCTGCTTATTCGGAAGATAATTATCCTAAGATTGGAAATCTTGAAAATATATTGCTTGGTATGTCTAGTCCAGATGAAAAGATCTCAGACAGATTAACTGCACTTGAGCAAAATGTATTTGGCATGAGTTTTTTAAATGATTCTCTGGATGTAAGAACTCACAGGATAAAAAATTATGTGCTTGGTAAAACCTCTGTACAGGATGCTCAAATAACGCCAGATTCAAAATATGTTAATAATGGCTTTGAAAATGAAAATGCTCATACTAAAGAAATTAGCGAATCCGAATTTATAGAAATTTTAGTACAGCTGATAAATGATGAGAGAAGTTTTAAAGGATCAATCCCTTTGACAAAGGACAGTATATCTATTAATACAGCACAAGAACATGCCTTTGATTTGCTAAAAAAAGGATATCTTACTTATTTTAGTTTTAAAAATCAGGGACCAGATGAAAGATATACTTTGTCAGGTGGAACAGGTGCTTTGGTTGAAATATTAAAAGGTTTTGAAGCTGATAAAAATGATAAAAAATCTAACATAAAACTAACAACTCTTCTGGCAAAACAATTAGTTCAGGCTCTTGCAGCAAATACAGATGATTCACAAATATTTTTTAATCCTTACCTGACTCATATAGGAGTTGGTGCTGCAAGATCTCAGGACAAAAAGAAGTTTGTGGCAGTTATTGATTTTATTACTAAGGGCGGAGAATTTGACCCAATAAAACCATCAGTTAATCTTGGTGAAAAGATTTTAGTTTCCGGGAAAATAAATAAACCATTTAAATTTAAAGCAGTTTCCATTGCTTATTTTGAAAAGGCAGATCTTCTACTGGATGAAAATAATGAAGAGTATATTGATAATGAAAGTATTAAGCCTTACTTCCCGCCTCAGAGCTATATTGCTTTTGGGGACACAGGAAAAGGAAATTTAATGAAAGTTTTAAAAGGAATCGGTGCAATAGGAGCAATTGGTGCAGCTCCATTTACAGGTGGAGCTACTGCTGTGCTTGCTCCGGTTCTTGTCTCATCAATTCAAAGCGGTCCCCCTAAGGAAATCCCATTAAAAGGAGGGATGAAAGCTCATTCTGATGGTACATTTCATGGCACAATTGAATTAAATTATCAGGGGAGAAGCGGTTTATATTTTATTAGTGTTCTTGCAGAAGTGCCAGGTTTGAATTATCCTTTGGTCATAAGCAGAAGAACAGTAAGAGTTGAGAATTTTTTAAAACCAGTTGCAAAGAAGTAAAGAAGTGAAAAAGTGAAAAAGTGAAAAAGTGAGGATATGAAATTGACATATGAAGATGATATAAGCATAAATCCTCTTGAATACTATATGAGTGAGTGTTTTGAGCTGGCAAAAAAAGCCTTAGGTAAAACATCTCCTAATCCAGCAGTAGGTGCAATTGTTTTAAATAAAGATGGATTAGTTATAGGTAAAGGATTTCATTTAAAGGCTGGAAGTGAACATGCTGAGGTGATGGCTATAAGAGAAGCTGGAAAGAATGCAGATAATGGTACATTAATTATAAATTTAGAGCCTTGTTGTCACATGGGCAAAACACTGCCTTGTACTGATTTAATTATTAAGTCAGGAATAAAAGAAGTCGTTTTTAGTAATTACGATCCTAATCCTCTGGTAAATAAAAAAAGTGAAAAAATCCTGCGAGAAAATAAAATAAACGTTATTTCAGGTGTCCTTGAGAGTGAAGGAAATGAATTAAATAAGTTCTTTTTTAAGTGGATAAGAAATAAACTGCCCTGGATAACTCTTAAACAGGCTCAAACACTGGATGGCAAAATTGCACTCCAAAATAAGAAAAGCAGATGGATTAGCGGAGAGGTGTCTCGGGGGAAGGTTCATGAACTAAGAAATATTTATGATGCTGTAATGGTAGGAGCAAACACTGTAAATGTTGACAACCCAGAACTAACTGTACGAGAATTAGAAGGAGGAAGAAATCCAATAAGAATAATACTGGATAAAGATTTAGTTACTTCTCCGAAATCTAAAGTATTTGAAAAGAACTCAGATGTTTTTTTGATTACAAAATCGGGGCACGATAAGAAAAAATTAAATGAATATTTAAAAGATGCTGTAAATATCTTTGAATTTGGTGAAGATAAAGACGGGGAATTAGATCTAAAAGCAATATTTTTAGAGCTGGGTAAAAGAAATATTTTAAGTATTTTTATCGAAGCAGGTCCAGGGCTTGCAAGTGAATTAATTAAAAATAAACTAATAGATGAATATGTTTTATTCATTTCACCGATGATTTTTGGAAACAAGACATCAATCCCAACTTTTAATTTAAATGAAATTGAAAATATTAACGAAGCTTATCAATTTGGCCTGTTTGATTATAAGAAGACTGGTAATGACCTTATGCTTGTTTTAAGACCTAATTTTAACTAATTTTAAATAAGTTGCTTCTCTGCTTACACCCAATTGAGACTTATAAAGAAAAGAAATTTTAAAATTATACGGCTGTTCTTATGGGAACATTGTTCTTAATACCAGGTCTTCGTGGATAAATATTACATATCTTGCTAAATACTCAAATCATCAGTTACTATACAAAAATAAGTATTTTGCGTAATAATATTTAAATCGGAAGCAGTTAAATGACATACATTAATAAATTTAAAACATACTGTCCAATGATTTTATTTCTTTTTGTAGTATTTTCTTTTAGTTTAAATATTCAAACAGCAAATGCACAAAGCAAACAAAAAGATACGACCATAGTTTCTGTAAATGAGTTAACTGATCTTAAGGGTGATGAATGGGCATTTAAAGCTGTAAAAGAACTTGTAGAAAAATATGATGTGCTTGAAGGTTATCCAGATGCCACATATCTCGGTCAAAAATTTGCTACAAGATTAGAACTAGCTGCTGCATTATATGATTTGGCTACATACTTTAGTGATGAGATAGCACTGGACAGAGAAGATTTAGCAAAACTGGCAAAGCTCATGGATGAATTTTCAAATGAATTAAAAGCCATTCAGGTAAAAGTTGATGAGCTTGAAGGAAAAGTTGCAGATCTGGATAAAAGAACCGGTGCACTTGAAACTCAGGTTACAGAGCATAAAGCCATACTTGATGAGCATGAAAAACGCCTGGCATATGCTGAAAGAAGAAAAGGTTTTATCCTTGAAAGGCTTATTAAGGGGGTTGTTGTAGACATAAGGGATGTCACAAGAGGTTTGTTGGCAACTATACTTTCTCCTTTTGATAAGAAACTAAGCTCTACAATTTCAAAATAACTAGTGCCTTATATAATTCAAATTTCTGATACACACCTGTTTGGTGATAAGAACAGAAAGATTAACGGTTCTAATTCATATGAGAACCTTAAACTTGTTTTAAATCATATAGCAGCTTTAAATGAAAGACCTGAATTAATAATAGTTACCGGTGATTTATCCCAGGATTGTACCTTTGAGTCATATCAGTTTCTTTCAAATCTTTTAGATAAAACAGGCATTAAATATTATTTTTTGCCCGGGAATCATGATGATGTGGACATCCTTAATAAAGTCTTTGATTTTCAATGGATAAAAAACGAAGCTGATTATTCCATTGAGTTTAAAAATTACCTATTTTATATTATTGATACTTCCTTATATCCAAATGATTACGGTGAATTATCCGGTGCTCAACTGTTAAAATTTGAAAAATATTTAAATGAAAATAAGAACAAACAAACCATAGTATTTATGCATCATCATCCGATTTTAATAGAAAGCCCATGGTTAGATGCCATGATGTTAAAGCAGGCTGATAAATTTAATTCAATAATTAAAAACCATCCTCAAATTAAAGCAGTTTTATTTGGTCATATTCATCAGGTAGTTGAACAAAAAATTAATGGTACCTACTATGCAAGTGCTCCTGCGACCTGTTATCAGGCATTAGCTAAAACAAAAATGTTTACTGTGGAAAAACATACCCCTGGCTATAGAATTATTGAGATTAATGGAGATAAGTTTAATACTAAAGTAATCTGGGTTGAATAATTCTTACCGAAAGAGACCAATTATTTTTTGGAAAAGAAGGCGAGGTTTGGAAACTGCGCCTTCGGGTTTCTCATTTTCTAACATTGTATCGGTGCAATTATGGCAACTACCGCAAACAAATTTTGAATCTATCAGAGTCTGACACCTGGGGCATTTTTGTTCAACAAAAGTTTCAGGCACCTTAAGTCCACAGGTAGGACAGTTAATTGTTTGGCATTCAGACATTTTATACTCAGGTGGCTCGCTCATAATTCGCTTCGCCACCTTTGCAAAGTGCACTTGGTAATCGAAGTTTAACGTTTTCAAGATTTTGCCGAATAAATCGGACAAAATCTTTCTTTGTTAGTTGTTCTGTTCTTACCATAACGTATGATCTAAATAGTTATTTACTTACGCACCCATAATTATAGCTAATAATGAACCAATGCTAATGGCTAGAACCATTGAACTAAGCCATATTCCAGCAGCTACCTTCCAATTTTGTTCTTTTGCCATGACGGCCACAGTGGCAATACATGGCACAAATAATGTAAGTACTACACTGGCAACTGTTACCTGAGCAGGTGACATAGGAAGTTCTGTCAGCCCAAAAGCACCAAAATCTCTTCTTACCATTCCAAGAATAAATGAAATTGATACTTCTTTCGGAAGGTGTAAGAGTGTTTTTGAAACAGGTTCAAATAAAGAAATAATTTTATTTAAAAGTCCGCTTACCTGTAGAATTGCAACAATAAATGCAGCCAGGAAAAAAGCAGGAACAGCCTCCGTCATAAAAAAAATAATTTTAGTTCTGGCTTTATAAAAAACATTTTTTAGCCGTGGCATTCTAAGCGGTGGTAAATCTATTAATAATGGAGTAGATTTACCAGGCAGGAATTTGTTCATTATTAATCCTGTGAAAATTAAGACAATTCCTAGTACACTTATCCAGATTAGCCATGAAGTAATTCCTCCGCTTTTTGTAAGAAGGCTTTGTATTACTCCCAGCTGGGCTGAACATGGAATAGCAAAGCCCAGAATGGTCATTGCTATTAGTTTTTCTCGTCTGGTGGAAAGTAAGCGGGTAGTAACTGAAGCCATGGTTACGCAGCCTAAACCCAGGATCAATGGAATAATTGCTCTTCCATTCATTCCTATCCTGGATAAAAGTCCATCTACAAGTACTGCCAGCCGTGGTAAATATCCACTGTCTTCAAGTATTGCCAATGCGACATAAAATGCAGCAACAAGTGGAAGAAGAAGTCCCAATAAATATGTGACAGTAAGTGTAAGAATACCATATTTCCCGGCTAATATTGTTCCAAATCCACTAAGTAAATTATTTGATAAGGATGTTTCTCCGCTTCTTATTTCAATGTAATCACTTGGTCCAAAAAAATATTCTTCTGTAATGTTTTTGTTCTGATTCCGGAATGATTTTAAATCTTTATATTTTTCTTTCTCAGATAAAAATCCATGAGAAAAAGAGTACTTTACTTTATTCTCATTATTATTAATAACTAATTCAACCGGTAAAAATTGACCTGTAATTTCACGAACAACAGGCTCATAATATTTATTCATTATTTTCTTTTCAGTTAAGTTTATTAAATCATTACCAACCCATATTCCAAGGAATTGATACAAAAATAAAAAACCAATTAATATTGCACAAAGGCTGCCCCAGAGAGGGTCGATTAAAAAATTTGAAACCTTGGTTAAAAATCTCTCTTTTTTGTTTTTTAGGTTAATTACCTTTAATATGGTTTCATTTACTTCTTTTCTACGTGTGCTGTATATTTCGTTTCTTTTGTTTCTAGGCTCAATTTTATGCCTTTCAGCTATCACTAAATCTCCTTCAAGAAGTAGTAATGCTTCAGCCTGATTAGAAACTTGTGGCAGAAGTTCAGTTATTTGTGACTGTAAAACCAGATCTGTTTTCCCCGCTCTGGCTTTATTTAATAAAATGGCATCTTTAATTTTATCCATGCCTTCGCCTGTAATTGCTACGGTAGGAAAAACCGGTACTCCGAGAATATCACTTAGCAGATCTAAATTTATTTTTAAGCCTATTGATTTAGCTTCGTCCATTTGATTTACAGCAAGAATCATTGGTTTACCCATATCAATTAATTGTTTTGTCAGGAATAAATCTCTCTCTAAGCTAATTGCTGAAACTATATTAATAACTACATCTGCATATAAAATTACATCCCGTGCAACCTTTTCTTCATCATTAAAGCTGCTTACACCATAAATGCCGGGTGTATCCTGAATAACAATATTTTTATTGAGCGAAGCACTGGTTATTTCTACCGTGGTGCCCGGATAGTTACTTACATCCACATAAACACTGCTTAAATAATGAAAGAAAACAGATTTACCTACATTTGGATTTCCAGCTAATACTATATGTTTTTGATTTGTTTTTAAATAAATACTCATATCTAAAAATCTAAAATAAGCTCTGTGACTAGCTTTATACGTAATTATAGCTGATTGCCAAAAATATAGTAATATAAGTTGCTAGGAGTATTTAAAATGGAACCTAACGTTAATAAGTGTTCTGTACAGGAAGCTAGAGATGCAATTTATAAAAATCCTAATTACCAGCTAGTAGATGTACGTGAACAGATTGAATATGACACAGTTAGAATACCCATGTCATTGTTGGTGCCTCTTTCAACTTTTGAGCAGGATTACACTAAGATAAATCAGAACAATCTAATTTATTTACTTTGTGGTGTAGGTAAAAGAGCATCACTTGCAGCAGAGTTTTTAGCATCACGAGGTTATGAGGATTTATTTGTAATTGAAGGTGGTATAAAAGCATGGATTAACGCTGGATATAGCTTTGTAGGTGATAAGAAAAAATATAGTCCAGAATAAAAAAATAAATTATAAAAATGAAATTAGTTACATTTACTAATACTAAAGCAAATGCTGAAGAATACAGGCTTGGTGCTTTATTAGAAAATAAAATTATTGATTTAAATGTAGCCTCAAAAAACAAACTTCCATTAAGTATGCTCTCTTTTATTGAAGGCGGAGAAAATTTTCTCTCTATTGCAAAAGAAGTAATAAATAAACATGATTCTTCTTCTGTTGTAAGTTTAAACGAGGTAAAACTACATGCTCCATTACCTAATCCACCCGCACTAAGAGATTTTTTTGCATTTGAAGAACATGTAAAAGCTGGAGCTAAGCGAAGGAATGAAAATATTCCTGACCAGTGGTATGAAATCCCTGCATATTATAAAGGCAATCACAGACAAATATACGGTCCAGAAGACATAATTCCATGGCCTTCATATACCAGAAGACTGGATTTTGAATGTGAAATAGCATGTGTGATTAGAAAACGAGGGATAAATATTTTAGAGAGTGATGCTGAACAATATATTTTTGGTTATATGATTTTTAATGATTTTTCAGCCAGGGATATACAGAAAAAAGAAATGGAACTAAGAATGGGTCCGGCTAAAGGCAAAGATTTTGCAAATGCTTTTGGACCATGTATCGTTACAAAAGATGAGGTGGATCCCAGAAAAGATTTTTCAATGAAAATACTTGTAAATGGTGAATTATGGTCCAGTGGTCATTTCAAGGATCAATACTGGGGGTTTCCGCTAATGATTTCTTATGTATCGCAGGAAGAAACTATTTATCCGGGAGATTTACTGGGCTCAGGGACTTTTTATAAAGGCTGTGGGCTGGATTTAGACAGATGGCTTAAACCAGGAGATACAATTGAATTACAAGTGTCTGCACTTGGAAGTCTTAAAAATAAAATAGGTACTCCAAAAGAATATAAAGGATTAAATTATAAGATGAAAAGTAGGAGCAAATCAATGTGTTTGCCCAATAAAGAATAAAAGCTGTGTGTTTGTCTAAAAGGAGTACCGAAAGATAAAAGATGGGAATGATTTTAAAACGCGGCAATATTCCAAGAACACCTCATACCGAGCACTATGAAATTCCCGGAGTGCTGGCTCTTGAGGAAATACATGGAACATGCGGTTTTAGCGGTCCACATACTCGTAAACTTCATTTAAGGTCCTATCCTACGCAGCAATGTAAACCTCCTCAAAAAGAAGACTTTAATCTTTTTTTAAAAGCAGCTAATGACGATATTTTACAGCCATATCATATTTTTTCGTCAGAGATTCCTTATGAAAATGACGCTGTTAAAGGCAGAAAGCCACTTTTATTTGGTGCTTCTACGATTGTTTCAGTCAGTAAACCCGAAAAGTCAATGCCTGACAATGTGTTTTTTAGAAACGGTGAAAAATATGAAATATATTTTGTGCAGGAAGGCAGCGGAACACTAAAGACAGAATATGGAAATCTTAAAATTGAAAAAAATCTTTATATCGTTATTCCTAAAGGCACCACATATCAAATTGAACTAAGTTCTAAAAATGCTTACTTTTTAATTTTTGAATCATCTTACCCAATTACATTTCCTCCGCATTATATGAATAGTGCAGCTCAGGCTACCTTAATGGCTCCAGTTGTTGAAACTGAAATCGAAGCGCCGGAATTCCAACTTCCGGAAGATAAAAAAGGAGAGTATAGTATTCTTGTAAAGCACTCAGGCGGATGTATAACTAGACTTACCATAGATCATCATCCTTTTGATCTTGCCGGTTGGGAAGGAGCGGTTTATCCGTTTGCCTTTAATATTAAAGATCATCATGGAATTGCCAGGGAAATTCATACGGCACCGCCAGTTCACCAGACTTTCCAGTCAGGGAATGTTCCATATAATGGGTTTTCACTTTGTTCTTTTGTGTCGCAGATGGAAGGATGGCATCTAAAAGACATCCCTGCTCCTTATGCACATTCAAATGTTGATTCTGATGAGGTAATGTTTTTTGCAAATGCAAACTATGGAGCCAGGGAAGGACTTATAAAAGAAGGTTCTATTACTTTTCATCCGGGTTCTATTCCTCACAGCCCACATGGTAATGCTGCAAACGATTCTATGAAGGTACGGGGAAAAATCAGCAATAGATTAGCAGTGATGCTAGATACTTTTTTTGAAAGCTTAAGCATTACTGATCTGGGTTATAAATACCGTGATAAAGAATACCCATTAAGTTGGTATAAGGCTAGTGGTAAATAAATGCCAAATAAAAATCACCCATTTTTAAACTTTCAGGTAGATCATATGACTCTTCTTGTAGACCCAAGGATGTATAACATGGTTTACATTATTTTCAGAATAATTTTTGGTGTCTCTAAGAGCGATGTTATTTATGAAAAGAAAAAAGAATGGATTACAGGTACCGGTGAAAGATCCATGACATATGCTGTAAAAATTGGAGCTAATTTTGAAGAAAGTGAGGTTCTTAGAAATACAATAATTGCAGTAGTACAGCCTTCAGAGCCTGAATCTCAGCCCTCACATGTAAGAGAAATGTTAAAAACACATGTTGCCAGTGCTCATTGGCAGCATATCGCATTAAGAACAAATGATTTATTGTCTTTTCATAAATATGCAATTAATAGAGGGGTTAACTTTATTACTCCTATTTTAAAAGATAAGGATGAAGATGTAATTCAAGTATTTAGCGGTGAGTGGTATTTGCCCGGCGAAAAACCCAGCGGGTTGTTTTTTGAATTTGTTCAGAGGAATCCCAGCGATTTATTATTAAAGAAACTAGAAGAACATAACAGGCAATCCTGGTTTAGAGATACGACATTTCTTGGTTTATATGGTGAAAAAGAACGTGAATATCAGACAAAAAAAGTAGTTCCATTTATTAATCAAGAATTGTTTGAGGAGCTTTATTTAAAATTCGAAACTAAAAATGTATGGGAAATAGAAGAAGAAGATATTAATAAAGCTGAAAAGCTTATGTTAGATTATACGAAAAGTAAAATCGCAATAAAATAGTTATATTGTCATTGCAGGGTGAGATTGCTTCACCCGCCTAAGCGGGTTCGCAATGACAAAAATTGGTGCCTTTTATAATTTTTTCCTGGTTTCATCCAGTCCCAGCCAGAAAGTATAGATAGAATCTAGTGCAGTTTTACCAGCTTTTAGATATTTACTTTCGTTAAAATCCGGCTGGGTATATGTCTGTTCCAGCTCTTGCCATACATTTAGTTCATGACCTGATTCAGTTTCAAAGTGATATTGAAAGAAGCCAGTAGGCAGGGGTGTAAGATTTTTTGGAATCCTATTTTTTTGATTATATATTTCTAAGCCAAGAATAAGTTCTTTCCAGAAGTTATTTAATTCTTCTTCTTTACTTTTACCAATACCGTATGCAGCCCATGTTTCAATAGCAAAGCTAGCTCCTGAGCCTATTTGGCCATCATGGCTGCCATATGTTTTATCTAAACCTTCAAGGAATTCATGTGTGGCATTAGTGCCGATTTCCCATCTGCCTAATATTTTCGGGTCAATGTCTATTAAGTCTGCTATTTTTCGCAGCCAGTTAATATGTGCATTTGAGGTGGTAAATCTTTTGCCTTCAATACTTCCACTTTGTACGTCCATCCCTACCCCACACTCATTAAGGAGAATTGCACGGGCACTTTCTTCACCTTCCAGGGTATTTGCATTTACCATTCTTTTTGCCTGAACGACTATAAAATGATTTGAAAAAACAGAAAACTGAAGAATTAAATCTTTTATCTGTTCAGTGTTTGCATTTCCCTCCTTAAACCATTTTGTGTAAGGATTATTAACTATAACGGGATGTGCAAAAAACTCTTTCTTTATGATATTTTTGAACTCTTTAAAATTATTTACTGATTTCACGGTAAAAATCATTGTACCTCCTTGTACATAAAGTTATTTAATTAATTCCTCACTGAAAAAGTGACTTTTTCAGTAGACTCTTAAAGGACTTACGCAAAAATGAACTGCGGTATGGTGCCCTGAGCGACGTGTGCCCTTTAGGGCGGGAAAGGAGCGAATGGGTACCATACCCAGTGAACTTTGTGTAAGTCCTGTCTTATTAATATCGAAGTACTTAAATTATACCTTAAAATATAAGAATTATCCAGGGTTTTCAATTTCATTTTCAATCAGTTCAATATCATCTTTAGAAAGACCATATAATTTATAAATCAAGTTATCCATTTCATGCTGCAACAAATTTACTTTTAATTGTTTTGCTTTATTTTGAAGATATTCTGTGTCTGAAGTAAAAGTCAATATATCTTTTGCTGTCTTTGCAATCTCATTTTTTTGTTTTCCTGAAGCATCTTTAATAGGTAATTGATTTAAATAAATACCATTAAAGCTTATGTAATTGCCTGAGAGATTTGATGATGCAAATTTCTTACAATACCAGTAATTTAAGAGTTTTGAGTTTAAGAGTCCCAGGTGATATAAGGTCTTTATTTCATCATTATGCTCTTCATTAAACATAACTGCATATAAAGATAAATTCGCAAATCCTTCGTCATCAAAAGCAGCAGTTAGTTTTTTTGCATTTCCTTTAATTACTATCTTTTTTTGCTTAAAGACATTCCATTTGTTTTTTCCTATTAAGTTTTCATCGTACGTTATCCTTGGATAATCAAAAGTCTTGCCAACCGCTCTGATATTTTTGCCCCATTCAATAAAATAAGGTTTAATATTTGAAACATTTATAAATTTTAATGAATTATCTTTTTCAGACTTTGTCTCACTAAAGAATAGTTTTTTCCACTCGTAATATTTTTTTATAGCGGGTGTTCCTGTAAGTATCCTTGAATAATTGCCTAGTTCTTTAGAGTTGCTTGATATTTTTTCAAATAGTTCCTTAGTGTTTTTGTCTATAAAAATATCAAATGTATAATTCGTGTTTTTTATGAAGTCATCCTTATCTAAGAAATGAACTAAGGAGTTGTTCTCGGATTGAAATTGAAAATATTCATGAAAAGATGAATTGTCTAGAATGGCTATTTTGATTTTAGTTTTATTTTTTTTCTTTGAGAATATTGAAATTACAGGATATGCGGCTGCATTGTCAAAAGTTTTGGTCTGTGAAGTATCTATTAATTCAAGGATTTCAACTTCTTCTAGGATAAATGGTCTTAGTTTGTTTGCGTATCTTTTAGTTAGATATTTATTCGGTGTTATATATGCCATGATTCCATTTGTATTTAAGGATTTAATTCCATGTTCTATAAATGGAATGTAAGTGTCATAATGTCCAAATACAGTTTCATAATTTTCTCTAATTAAGAGATCATATTTTTTATCAATGCTGCTTATTCTTACATAGGGCGGATTTCCTATTACAATGTCAAATTTCTCCATGCCTTTATTATTTAAAATGGAATTTTCTGTTTTTAGGTTAAACTTAAGAGTTCTAAATTTATTTAGCTTAAACAGTGGTGAATGTTTTATTAGGATTAAAAACAGTTGTAGTTTAGTGTTTTCAACAGATTCTTTATCCAGGTCGCTTCCGTAAAGAGAGTTTTCTATTAAATGAATTATAAAGTCAGATATTTTTTTATCCTTTTCTTTATTCAATAAATCTACTATTTCATTAACCATGCCTGTGAGAAATCTTCCTGAGCCGCAGGCAGGATCGTAAATTTTAATATTTTTAAGTAAAGATTCTTTTGAATCAAAAGACTCTTTGTTTTTAAAATAATAATGTAGAGATTGGCGGCACATATACTTAACAATTTTTTTTGGAGTGTAATAAGTGCCACTAGTCTTGCAATTAGCATCTTCAAGACATTTTTGATACAGATCTTCGATGATTTGTGGAGTTAAAGAGTCTTCTGTATTTTCTTCCAGTGAATAGCTGAAATTATCAAATAAATCGAGTATGCCCTTCCCGTCTTTAGCTGATAATAAGTCATTAGGTAATTCTAGGTATAAATCTTTAAGTGCTTCATCTGTAAAATCTTCAATCAACGGTAATAAATAATCCTTATAAAAGTTCTTATTGTTTAAAATTGCTTTATTATATAACTCTCTTATAGTAGTAGTGTTTTTATTTGCAGAATGTAAAAAGTAAAAAAATAAAATATGCCTTAATATTTTGCTTGCTGTGATTGAATGAGTCTCAGATTTATTTGTGTGCTTGTTCTTGCTAAGAAAATATTTTATAGAGTTGAATAAAAAATCAAAATCCTTTAGAAAATATTTGCAGGTGCTTTCTGTTAGCTTAGGTACAGATTGATTATTCTTTTTTCTCATTAGAATTAATTGTAACCCTGACTTTCGAAGGCTCTATATTAATAATGGTTTAGATCTTGGGAATAAGTCAGGAAAGTCGGGTTATAAAAGTTATACTCATATAAATGCATCTAGAATTTTAGACTTTTAGACCTAGAAAAGGTTAAATAAAAAATGAAATATGAAAATATAAAAATGATATTACTTTTAGCAATAATCGTAATGACTTTATTTATTTCATTTGCATTGTTTCTTCCTTTTATACACCCCATTTTATGGGGATGTCTTTTAGCGATTTTTGCTAATCCTATATACAAAAGAATTTTAAAAATATCTAACAGTCCTTCTCTTTCCGCATTAATTTCATGTTTAATTGTAATTTTTCTGGTTATTATACCTATGGTATTTGTTATTTCAAGAGCTATTGATGATGGAATATCTTTTTCTCAGAAACTGCATGTACAGTTAGAAAAAAATCATTTATTTGATAATAATAAATCAGCTTCTGGTCAGATAACTGATCTTTTGAAAAATTATGTAATATTAACAAATAAAGATTTCGAGAGTTTTCTTGTTAATAAAACCGAACAGGCATTTGGATATTTAATTAACAGAGGATTGTATTTAATTGAAAACATTATAAAAATAACAATTCAGACATTTATCGCATTTTTAACTTTTTTTTTCTTATTAAAGGATTCATCGAAGTTAATGTCTGCAGCAAAGGCATTGATTCCGCTGGACGATAAGCAAGCGACTGAACTTATTAGGAATACTGTTGATACTGCTCATCTTACTGTTAATCTTGCATTTATTATCGGTATAGTACAAGGCACACTAGGGGGAATTGCTTTTTTTATCCTAGGACTTCCCTCTCCGCTTTTTTGGTGGTTAGTAATGGTCATACTTAGTATGGTTCCTTTTGTAGGAACTCCATTTGTTTGGCTGCCTGCTGCATTAATTCTTATTTTTAAAGGCATGTATATAAAAGGAATTATGCTTATTCTATGGGGTGTTGTTGTCATAGGATTAGTAGATAATTTAATTCGTTCTTTTGTGATAGGAGAACATATTAAATTACATCCTTTAATTACGTTTTTTAGTGTATTTGGAGGGGTACTATTAATGGGACCTCTTGGACTGTTTCTAGGTCCGGTGATTTTGCATTTAACATTCGCACTAATAAAAATCCTGAAACTTAATTTTGAAAGTTCAAAAGTTTAATTGTAGAAGGCTACTGTGATCCGCTATCCACTTGGACGGGAAAAGACAAACTAAACAAAAAAGCCTTAGATTGCTCTGAGGCTTTAGATATTTATAACTTACTTGCAATAAAAAGGACCCATCCGATTTATTCGGTGGGTCCGATCAAACGTTACTTTTAAAATAGAGAGATTTCAGCTTGTCTGAAATCCCATAAATGAATTTGCGGAGGACGGCATTTGACCTGGACGCATAAGATTAGGGATTATAGAATTGCTGGGTAGAGTTAGTCTGTCTTATTTGTTATTTTTCTTACCTTTAAGTGTTTTAGTATTGCTAGGTATTCTTTTATCATCTGTTTTAACCCTACGTTCTAATTTTTTAAGATCTTCTTCAGGTGGTAAGTTTTCAGGGATGATACCACTTTTGCCTACCTAATAAGTTTCTAACATCTTGATTGTTTTTAATATGTTCTCCAGTTATTTGATCTTCACCTTTAATATCTGCTTTTTTAACATTAAAGTTTGTGATTTCAGTTGCAAGATCTTTAGCCTTTATTGTTATTGTTGGAAGAAAATCAGCAAGTGGTCTTTTTTCAGGAATCCCTAGTTTTTTCTTCATTTGTAACGTAGTATTTCCGCCAAATAATGCTTGATCACCTTTGCTTCTTATTCGTCCAAAACCTTGACCATCAACTCCTTTTTCATAAATGGTTCTAGATAATTCACTTTCAGTAGCTATAAGTTTTTCTCGTGCCTGTAAACGCTCTACTAACTCAATTCTTTTTTCTAATATTTCTTGCTTACGTGTTTGAATAGCAAAATAACTTTGTGCAAATGCAATCTGTTCTTTTCTGGGATCACCATTTTGAGCTATTAAATAACATGCATATCTGGTTAACATCATGTCATCTATTTCTCTAGAGGCAGCATTTCCTAAATCTATCATTTTGTTGACGTCAACAAAATGATGTCCGACCTCTTGACCAGAGGTTTTGCAAGTTACTTTAGCTTTATCTATTACTTGGAGGAAATTACGCCATTCTGTATAGTCAAGGAGAATTTGAAGTTCCCTTGCAAGCCAGTATTCAACTCCATCTTCTTGATAAGCTGCTTCTTCAAAACTTTTATTTAATTTTGTAATACTCTCTTTTTTCATGGGATATATTTGATGTTTTTATTTTATCATTGACATGAAATAAGCAAAAAAGCCTCACCAAAGTGAGGCTTTTAACATTTTACGTTCAAGTACATTGCAGTTAAATTGCGGAGGGCGACAGGATACTATGCTGATTGAGGACATTATTTGGGATATTAGACATCATAACCTAGTATTAGTTTAATTTATATGGCTTGGCTCTTACAAGTTTTGGTACTTCTTTTTAGATAAAAGTATTTTACAAACCAAAAACCCTTTTAATATTTCTTCTGGTGTAGGTGGATTACCAGGAATATATAAGTCAACGGGAATAAACTGATCCACTCTTCCTAAACAGGCATATGTTTTTTCGTAGATTGAACCATTACATGCACCATCACCAATTGCAATAACTATCTTTGGATCTGGAGTTGCTTTATAAGTTCTTTCCATGGCAGTTTTAAGATGTCTTGTAACTGGTCCAGTAATAGCCAGGACATCTGCATGACGTGGGGAAGGAGTAAACTCAATTCCAAATCTTGAGATGTCATATATGGGGTTAGATAATGCAATGAGTTCAGCTTCTTCTGCATTACAGGAGCCTGTATCCAGATGCCTCACCATTAGTGATTTACTTAATGAATGTCTTGTTTTAAAGTCTAATTTATTGATTCTGGATAAATCTTTCTTGAAAAAATCAATATCTAATTTTTCAAATCCAGCTTCTCTTTCTACTGTGTTTCCTTTTGTAAGGCAGATTTTTAATAAATCAAACATAAATTTTATTTATCAACACATGAATAACACAGGTTAAAGCTTTTATTTACCAAAGGTCCATCTGGAACAATGTTTTTCAAGCTACCTTCACCCATCGTTGCTTGTACTACTCCTTTCCAATTTATATACGAAGCACTTCTTACATGATACCTAGAAATTTTATTTTCTTTATCCAGCATTATCCAGTGGACTAATTCTCCTTTTGGAGATTCCATCATTCCAATTCCAGGACTGTAATGTAAAAAGGATTTTACCTTTTCAATAATTTCTCCAGAAGGCAAATCCCTAATCAGATTTTTAATTAATTTTAAAGATTCATTTACTTCATCAATTCTTACTTTTGTTCTGGCTAATGCATCACAGGTCTCATACATTGGTACATTTACTTGATACTTTTTATAAGCCAGATAAGGATTATCACGTCTAACATCAGTGTCAATATTTGAACCCCGAGCACTTGGTCCTACAAGTCCTAAAGATAAAGCCTTTTCTTTTGATAAAAAGCCTGTTAATTCTAAACGGTCTAACAGGCTGTCTATATTTAAAATTAGTTTTGCTAAATCATTGAAGTCATTTTCAAATAAACCAAGTCCTGACAGAAGTTCATCAAAATATTTATTAGAGATATCTTTTTGTAGTCCTCCGACAGCATTCAAACCTCTGAAAAAGCGGTGTCCTGTTAGCTTATGAATTTGTCTCATAATAAGCTCTCTTACTCTTGCTGTATGTACTGAAGCAAAACTAAAACCGCCAGCTGAACAAATAGCTGAGAGGTCAGACATATGGCTTGCAAGCCTTTCCATTTCAAGACAAATGGTTCTTATAAACATAGCTCTAGGAGGTATTGAGATATCTCCCAGAGATTCAATTGCTATGCAAAAAGCAGTTGAATGGCTATAAGAACACATGCCACAGATGTTTTCTGCAAGGGTCAAAGCCTCATTGATAGTTTTACCCTCAGCCATTTTTTCAATGCCCTTGTGTGTATAAAAAAGTTGAACATCAAACTTGTGGATTTCTTCTCCTAATGCACAAAATCTAAGATGCCCTGGCTCAATAATCCCAGCATGAATTGGTCCAACTGCTATTTGATGTAATCCTTCTCCATGAGGAAAATCAAATTCTAATTCCTGATCTGTAATCGGAAGCTGCTTATCTTTTGGAAAATCCTTCCTTAAAGGAAAGTTCTTGCTAGGATGCCAATCTCTGTGGAGCAGTAAAGGATAAAGATCAATTCCTTCAGGTACTATGCCAAACAAATCATGAATCTCTCTTTCATACCAACTTGCATGTGGAATTTTACTGGTAATTGCAGGATATGATGGATTTAATTTACTTAAAGGTGCCTTTAAAGTTATTAGGCGATTAACTTTTTTAAGTGAAAATAAAACATGAATCTCATAATTTTCATCACGTTCTCTATTGTCAGTTGCAGTAATAGTTACTAATGAAGCATTCAGGCTTGGGTCTTTTATTATAAGTTCAGAAACAATTGGCAAATGATTTTTGTCAATTATAAATTCAAAATGATTTGGAGTTATAAGCTTATATTTAAGAGTATGTTCTTTAAGCAGATTTTCAATAAGTTTAGTTAAATCTTTCATATTGTATGCCCTGCCGTTACTATTTTTGTTGCTTCATTTAATAGCTTTAAAAGAGGATTTGGTATCCAGATACCTAATATGCAAATAAACACTAATGGTAAGACTAGGCTTATAATGCTTGATTTGTTTATTTCACTTTTAGTCAGTGTAATGCTACTTTCAGTAGTAGGACCTATTGTCATTTGTAAAAAGTGGTAACTTAAGCCACCAAAAGCAATTAGTAAAAATAAAAGAAATAATGTGCTGGCAATCCAGTTGTTGCTTTCAATTCCTCCACTTAAAACATAAAACTCGCTTATAAATATTGAAAATGGAGGTGAACCAGCAAGTGCAAGACCACCTACTACTAACACAACTCCACTTACGGGCATGATTTGAAGAACACCTTTAATATGCTCCATATCTTTTGTGCGAAATTTTAATATGAGATTTCCTGAAGTAAAGAACATTAGAGACTTTGTCATTGCATGATTTATCATGTGAAAAAGTGCACCAAAAATAGCTAAAGGATTTGCAAATCCAATTCCACAGGCAATAATTCCAATATGTTCTAAGCTTGAATAGGCAAGAAGCCTTTTTATGTTTTTTTGTGTAATTATAAATATAGTCGAGATAGCAATTGATAAAAGTCCAAAAACTAAAATCAATTTATTTGTGAAATTATTTCCTACAGAGAGATTAGTTATGATTGCAAATCTGATAATTCCATAAATGCCACATTTAATTAGCACACCAGAAAGAAGTGCACTTGCAGGTGTAGGTGCTTCGCTATGTGCATCTGGAAGCCATGTATGCATTGGAGCAAGACCTGCTTTGGTTCCAAGACCAATAAGTATAAAAATAAATGCTACTTTCATCAAATCTGGGTCAAGTTTATGACCAATAGTAATTAAATAATCCCAGTTTAATCCTGTAGATTTTATTCCTCCTGCATGAGTAACGCCGTAGTAGGCAAGAATAATACCTATCATTGCAAATGCAATGCCTACGGTACAAAGAATAATATATTTCCATGCAGCTTCTACAGAAGATTCCTTATTATAATAACCGACTAAAAAAGCAGAAACCAAAGTAGTCAGTTCTATAGCAATCCATAAAACCCCAATGCTGTTTGCTGTTACAGTTAAGAGCATTGAGAGAATAAAAGCGTTTAGTAGTAAATAATATTTTTTAAATTTCCATATATTATTTATTTTCTCAATTTCATTTGTCATATAACCAATTGAATAAATAGAAACTATGGTACTAATCAGAGTAATTAAAAAAATCATTAATCCACTTAGGGCATCAAGATAAATAAAATTATTTAATATATTTATAGAACCAAAACCTAATATGTCATTAATAACAAAAAGTCCTACTATAAATAAACAAATCATCCAAAAGGTTTGCACTAAACCAATAATGTTTCTATTTCTTGGCAGCAAAGCTGAAAACGTTGCAAGAGCTGGGATACTATAAAGCAAGATTATTTTTGTTACCATATTTACCCTCTAAGACTTGTTAGCTCCTCTACATTTATGGTTTCAAAGGATTGCTTTATTCTGTACACCCAAATACCCATTACAAGTGCTCCAATTAAGAGGTCTAGTAATATTCCCATCTCCACTACATGTGGCATTTCAAATATAGTGTCGATCGTTAAAGCAAAAATACCGTTTTCCATGACATAAAGACCAATGATCTGAACTATTGCTTTTTTTCTTGTCATCATAATAAAAAGCCCAATTAAAATTACAGAAATAGAAGTAGCAAGCAATCCACTTGATAGTACATGCAGTTCTTTTTCTATTCCAATGGTTGGAATAGTTTCAAATATTAAAACAGCAACAGCACAATTTATAAGCATTGAAACTGGCAAGCTAATATAGGTTTCTATTTCTCTATTTATTTGAATTTGTTTCAAAACAAACTTTAATATTATTGGAATTAGGACACATTTACTTAACAAGGTAAATGTAGAAATAATAAAAATATTTGGATTGTGATTTATTACACCAGCTATAAGCATTATTAATACAAGGCTCAGGGACTGAATAACAAAAAGCCTAATCATAGTTTCAATTCTGCTACATCCAGACATTAAAATGCTTATCAAAAGGACAATTCCAACCAAATAGCCAGACAACCCCTCAAGGTTATGTACTGAAATAAATTGAGTTAATGGAAAGTTCATATTCCTAGACCCTTCCCCTTATAGACACTAATTACAAGAGCAATTATGGACATAATAAATGAAGCCATAAGAATATCGCGAACTCTAAATAACCTAACTTTAGCAACTGTGGTTTCAATAAATGCAATAAGAGTACTAACAACTAAAACCTTTAGCAGATAAATTACTCCAAGAAGAGATATGCTGGCTAAGGTAAAATCAGGTGTTGTGTACCAGGGAAATAAAAGGTTTGCAATTAAGGAAATTATAATTAATTGTTTGAGCCAGCTGGATAAAAACATTATGCCAAGCTGTTTACCGGAGTACTCTAAAAGCATTCCTTCATGAATCATAGTTAGCTCATAATGGGTTTCTGGATTATCAAAAGGAACTCTGCACATCTCAGCCAGGCTTGCTATAAAAATTGCAATTAATGAGAGAACATATGTTGGTGTGTATAAAGTGATCCCTTTATTTGACAGCTGGTTTACTATTTCAAAAATATTGTTAGTTCCATACAGGCACACAAAAATAAATAAAGGAAGTAATATTACTGGTTCAATTAAAGTTGCAAACATTATTTCTCTGCTGCTTGCCATGCTACAGAAACTGCTTCCTGGCTCACATGCTGCTGCTGTCATGAAAAATCTACCTAAGCTAAAAAGATAAATAAAAAGAATTACTCCTCCAAGTGGAACTATAAATTCTTTTGAGCTAAAGGTTGGAATAAGTAAGCCGGCTGTTATTGTTGTACTAAAAACTATAAAAGGTGTGATTGAAAATAACCATGAGGTTTGATTTGAAACTACTGTTTCCTTATGAAAGTATTTTGCCAAATCATAATAGCCCTGTAAGACAGGAGGACCAATACGCCCTTGTAATGTTGCTTTAATTTTTTTTATATAGATATGTATAAATGGTGAAAGCAATAAAAGAAGCCCTAGATGGATTAATAGTAAAGTCAAATGTTTTAAAGTATCGTGATTCATAATTTAATCCAGACCAGGCAAAAAATTAATGCAAGAAAAATATATAAAAGATAGATTTGCAATACTCCTGATTGAAGAGGTCTCATTTTATGAGATAGATTTATAAGTCCATTAACTATAGGAAGATAAATATAATTGTGATAAAAGCTTTCAGGAGTATGTAGTTCTGAAAATATTACTCCTAAAGGCTGACTAAAACCTGTTGGTGTGTGCTCAAACTCAGCTTTTGGAGCAATCCCACAGCTCCAGGTTTCTTCTTTTCTTACAGGCAATTTTGAGCCATATATTTTTGAAAAGATATAAATAAAGAAAAAACTAAGAAGAATAATCACAAATATTATTAGTGGAGATATAGAAACAAAGTTATTATTAACATTTCCAGCACTTTGAATGTTTATATTTTCAAGCCCAATTGTGAAAGATGCAGCAGTATTAAGTAGAGGAAATAATAAGAATGGAAAAATTCCTATCAGAAAGCACATAATGCCTAGTAAACTACTTCCTAAGCTCATAGAAGGTGAAACTTCTTTTGCATGATTTACTTGATGAGTTCTGGGCATTCCAACAAAAATACCAGCAAAAGTTTTTACAAAAACGGCTGCACAAACTGCACCTGTAAAACCAAGAATACTTGCTGTAATTGGACCAAGTAATTTAATAAAATCAGATTTAAGTTCGTATAATCTTAGAAGCGACTGAAATGTTAACCACTCACTTATAAACCCGTTAAAAAGTGGCAATGCACAAATTGCAAGTGAGCCAATAAGGAATAGAAATGCAGTTTTTGGCATTAGTTTAATTAATCCACCTAATTTTTCAATGTTTCTAGTATGTGTGGCAGAAATAATTGAACCAGCACAAGTAAATAAAAGTCCTTTAAATAGAGCATGATTTAAAGAGTGAAATAAGGCAGCTACTAAAGCAGCAGCAGCTAAAATCTTTTGATCAAAGCTGTAAAATATCATAGAAGCACCAATTGAAAGTAAAATTACACCAATATTTTCTATACTGCTGTAAGCTAAAATTCGTTTAATATCAACTTCAGAAGAAGCAAAAATTATTCCTAGCACCGCAGTTGTGATTCCTATTAAGAGAACAAATATTCCCCACCAGGAAGGAAATGGGCTTAAAAAATCAAATATGAATCTTAGGATGCCGTATATTCCTGTTTTAATCATTACACCTGACATAAGAGCTGAAATGTGGCTTGGTGCAGCTGGATGTGCTTCTGGAAGCCAGATATGCAAAGGTACAATTCCAGCTTTAGTACCAAAGCCGAGTAAAATAAATAAAAATAAAATTGCTTTTAATGAAGCAGGCATCAGATTTGAAGCTTCATTAAAAGATACAAATGAAAAACTTCCTGTATATTTAGCAAAAATAAGAAATGTTAGAAGAAGAAATGCTGAGCCAATATGTGTCATTAAGAGGTAAATGAAACCTGCATTTTTTGATTCAGTACTTTTAATGTCAAAAATTACAAAAGCAAAGGAGATTAAAGTCATTAATTCCCAAAAGATTAAAAACTGAAAGCCATTTCCTGATAAAACTACAAGAAGCATTGAAAGAATAAACAAATGATATAGAGCACATAATAAACCAATGTTTTTTTCTAGGTACTCTGCTTTAAGGTAACCAATTGAATAAATTGAGACTGGAATAACAAGGAGTGAGATTATAAAAATAAAGAAAGCCGAGAGAGGGTCAATAACAAGTTCAAGTTTTCCGATAGGGAAACCAAGGTGATAGCTAAGAATATATGAGTGTTGATGGGTGAGTGAAAATATAGAACTTATCAGGCTAAGGGTAGACGCAATAATTGCAAAAACACTTGATGCAACGATTGAAATGGCTTTAGATCTGATACATATAAGGTATGCAGAAATCGCTCCAAGTACAAATACAAGGAACGAATATTTGAGCAATAATGTTTCTAATACCATTTTTAATCTTACTCCCCGTTTTCTTAGTATTTATTTTGCTTAATAAGTCTCTTATTCCAGCAAGTTGGTTATTAAATATTACTTTTGCTGTGTCAAGAAGCTTAAATATAGTTGAATCTTTAATTGAGTAATAGACACTGCTACCTTCTTTACGAGTGCTAACTAGATTGTTTGCTCTTAAAATTGCAAGCTGTTGTGAAACATTTGGCCCTTCAATGTCTAAAATTTCACGAAGTTGATTTACTGTGTGTTCACCATCTCTGAGAGCATCAATAATTTGAATCCTTATAGGATTAGCAAGAGCTTTAAAAAATTCTGCTTTAAATTCACTAAGTTTTTTCAATGTGTATTCCTATCTGCGAATATTCGCAGATAGGAATATCTTAACATGGTTAAGTGTTTTTGTATCCTAAATAAAAAGCCCCCTTTCATTCTGGGGGCTTCAACCATTAAAGTACATTGCGGAGGGTGGATTTGAACCACCGACCTTTGGGTTATGAGCCCAACGAGCTACCAGACTGCTCTACCCCGCGATATTTTCAGAACAAATTGTCTTACCAGCGTAAGACAAAGCTTATTATACACTAAAGGATGAAATGAAGAAGCAAAGAAGCAAGAGGCATAGAAGCAAAGAAGGATAATGTTTGTAGTAATATATTCCTGTTGTGAACCTGGAATCTGCACCAATCAAGCAAGAATTAGAAATAGTTTCCATTGGTGAAAGTAAGCTTATGGAAGATGCCTTAAGATTTGGAATTGAAGCTGGTGCATGCGTGCGGATAGTTAATAAACTTCCAGGCGGACCAATTGTTATTCAGAAAAATCAACAACAGATTGCTATTGGGCGGGAGTTGGCTAGGGCTATTCAAGTTAGATTAATATTGGGAAATAATAACAGTTAATAATGTACGATGGGCTATTAAGCAACTCTTGAAATCAAATCTGAAACCGCACCAGCCAATTGAGCAGGGTCATTTTTGGTTAAAATCAAATCAATAAAAGGCAAAATTGTAGGATGATGTTCAGTTAGTTCGGCTTGTATTGCAGCACCATTTGAAGAAACTAAAACCACGGGTATGCCTCCACCCAATTGCTTTGCATAAAAGGCAAGTTCAACACCATTTCTTCCTTCGCCCATGTCATGATCTGTAACTACTGCTGCATATTGCCCATGGGCTAATTTTAGCAAAGCGTCTTCAGCATTAACTGCAAGAGTAACTTCATGATTAGCAGACTCCAATAATCCTTTATGTAAAGTTCGCTGGGTCTTAGAATCGTCTACTACAAGTATGGGTAAACCTTTTCTGTTTTGAGTATTCGGTGGCAGTCTATAACTTTTATGGCTACTTAAATTACCCACTAAACTTTTATTTAAATTTGCTTTCATCGTAGTTATAAATTATAAATGCAATTTCTTCTATTACAAGAAATATTTATTATACTTTTAGTTTTCAAAAAAAATTATATAAATCACATATGCTTGAAATACTCTATCCATGTGTATTTCACTCGGTGTCTGAGTTTTTGTTGAGCTTGAAAAAATTATGCAGCTTTCAAAAATTCGTTTTCAACTTTTCTGGCTAAATTAAAATCTAATGATGGAATATCCTCATGTTCTCTTCTGTTTTTAATTAGAAAATCAACTATATTTTCTGTATACCAATAACCAAGTCCTAAATAATCTGCCAGTTTATTTGTATCCATTGAAGATGCTCTGTAGGTTATAAATTGTTCGTCTATGTCTGCGTATTTCATCGCAGCTCTTAAAAGGGCAATGGTAAGAACTGTATATAATTCTTTTTCTCTTTCTGAAATATCTTCTTTTTTGTCTTCTTCAGTCACTAAAGGATTTATTTTTTCAAAATAACTTTTAATTAAATCACCCATCGTATATCCATAATTAACTTTTCTCTCCATAATTGACGATCCTTTTTTAGTAGCATAAAAAGAAAGCAAGGTTAAAAAATACAGCCCTAAAAGCTCCTCTGCATTAAATAAAGGAGCATCCTTGGTTTCTATTATTATGCCTCCTACTTTTTCTCGGAATTCATCTAAAGTAAGCGGTCTATAGTTTTTTTCATGTGAATCAGTAATAGTTACCATGCCGGACTGCTCATCGAAATCTTTAACTACAAATAAATGATTACTGGGAAAATCATCGGAATATGACTCGGTAGGTATATCTGAAGTTTGGTTTGTAGAATCTACAGGCGTAGTATTTTTTATATGATCTGAAGCTATAAGTGCTGTAAATATTTGAATCTCTTTTGTTGTATTGGAATTGTTTTCTGGGTTTGGTTTATTTGTTTCCTTATCTTTACTCTCATTATTTAATGCAACATTACCATCTGATTTTTTTGTTTCAATTCTTTCTTTGATTTGATTTGCTTTTTCAATGACTGAAGCTCTAAATTCTGTTTCTTGTTCTGATGAAATTGGCAGAAGCTTAAAATCCCCCCTGGATTTATTCCACCATTCACTTATTGATAGATTTCCCCAGCTTACAGCTAAAACCTGTTTTTTAGGAGCATTTTTTAATATTTCAATTAGTTGATTATCTGACAATGTGTTTACTGTGAATGGTGATATTCCCAGTAAAACATGTGATTTTCCTGTAAGTAAATTCGGCGCAGCTATAGGAAATGTTGGAGGAACTCCGTCACTTTTTTCTGTCAGTATTTTTTCAATTGCATATGTTAAAGCTGGAATTGCAAGAGCACCTTCTTTATCCCTGGATTGTGCAATGCCTTTTTGATTCATCCAGTGAACTACATTTTCATAGCTGACTGGTATACGTTCATTACCAAGGGTGACCTCAAAATTAATATAAAAATCATCCTCGCTTAAATTATAGTCAGTAACTTTTAGAAGATGCTTTAAATTCTGAAAGTGTTCTTCGGTTAGATAGTGAGCTTGCAGTCCTCCCATTACCTGGCAGTTAGGCCTTCCTGCCTGAATGGTGTTTTTGTAATTTCTCTCAATTCCCCAAACAAGTTTTTTTACTTTAGTAAGCTCATCAAATAATTGAAGAGCGGATTTTCTGCCAGTAATATTTTTAGTACTTTCCTCGCTTCCTAAAATCTCTTCTCTGAGCAAATTTATTTCTGCTTCCGTATCAAGAGCAATATTGTTTTTGTTTAAATCATATCTTCTGATATCCAGGTTATTGAGATTTCTATCCTCTAATTTCTCAAATCCATCAATGCTCTTAAAACCAGAATCAAATCTTGCTATTTGCTCTTCATCTTCTTCGCTTATGCTTCTATTTGCTCCTGGAACAAGTTTTAGTATTTCTATTGCTTTATTTATACCTACCTGAAATGCACCTGTTTTAAATAATGAAAACCCACCAAATATTGATATGGCTAAATAAACTAGACCAAAACCTAGTCTTTTCAATCCCCTGCTCATAATGTATGAAGGAGGTTTATCAGGAATTGTAACTCTACTTTCATCTCGTGCTTTTAAGCTTGCAGGTGAAGGTAATTGGTTTTCTGGCAAACATAAGCCAGTACTTAATGTAGTTAGAGCTACCTTAGGTGTTTTCATTTGCTGCCTTCTTATTTATTAATAAGTAATTATATATGATATGGCTAATTTTGCAAATGATTGTTATTGTCTTTAAACTTTAATCTCAGGTTCTTAAATAATTTTATTCTTCAGGAACTATTTATCAGGACTTACGCAAAGTTCACTGGGTATGGTACCCATTCGCTCCTTTCCCGCCCTAAAGGGCACACGTCGCTCAGGGCACCATACCGCAGTTCATTTTTGCGTAAGTCCTTTTTATGTCTTATATTCCCTGCAAAACTTACAGGAGATGCTTATAGATTAAATCCCTTTAAGCTAATAGCTAACTGCTAAACGTTAAGGGCTAAATTAGCTGGAGGCAGATTCGAACTGCCGACCTATGGGTTATGAATCCATTGCTCTTACCAACTGAGCTATCCAGCCATACTAGAGAATTAGGGATTAGAGAGTCAGAGTATCAGAAATCAGTGTTTGGCAATTTTTACAAATCCTTGTTAATTATATCTAAAAGGCTAAAATAATACCTAAAATCAATTATGTATATGGAAACATTTAAAAATCTGGCTAATAAATATTTAGGACTCTCAACAGTTCTTAAGAGCTTTTTTCTGCTTCTAATATTATTTTTAATCTTTTTTGGAGTTAATCTGTTTATCACAATAAAAGATAAACCTAAGTCAGCATATTCCATACTTAACGAAGAAGGCTCAAAAATGATGCTTCAGGATACCAGAGTTCATAACTGGAGTGAGCTGGAGAAAGGAAAAAAGTAAATTACTTTCCTGCAGCTTTTGTTGCAAATATTTTAGTCAGGTGGTTTACACCCATTGTGATAGACCAGATTAAAAATGAATGAAGTCCAAACCCTGCATATAAACTTTTTGCATGGTAATCTTCTGCTTCCTCTCTTATTGCTTTATATTTTGCCCTAATTTCTGCTTCTTTTGTTTCTTCTTTATTTGCTGCCTGAAGCTCTTTATTTTCGTAATCTTCCAGAGTGTCGAGAACATGATGTATTCTTGCTGGCTCAGGAAGATAGTAGTTAAACTTATCTAACCATCCTTTTGTTTTGTTTTCAGGATTTATATGTTTTGGTTCTACCAATATTCCTCTTTGAAAATTGTACTTTTCAGACAAAATCCTGTCGTATCTGCTTGCAATTAAACCGTTTGTAGCTCTGTGTCCCATCCACCACGAAGGAATGATAGTACAAAATTTAATAAGTCTCTCAATTCTTTCAAACCAACCCTGACTGCTAATAAATATTCCAAGCCATTTGGGTAAAGTTGTATATGAAAATAAAAGTCCAAGTTTTGGAAATACTCCATGTGTCATATCCAGATGATCATTTGCAATTTCTAAAAACCTGTTTCCCTTGATGTCTTCACCTTTTTTTGTTTTATGGAGCATAACTGCATTTACAATAGGTGATAAAAATATGCATCCACTTCCAACTATTTTCTGAAATAAATTCAATTCCCCTGCTTCACCGATTTTGCTGCTTTCTTCAGCACTTAAATATCCCATTGTGCCTGTAAATCTGTCCTGTCTTAAAACATATTTTCTAAAGGCTCTCATAATTAAACCGTATCCACCCCAGAGTCCGCCTTCAAGAAAGCTTTCTGCAAGTATAGTTGCTCTTTTTAATTTGTATACTTTTTCTCTTATTTCATCGCTTGCTGTAAATCTTTTGCAGAAATCTTCAATATCTAGTGCACCCTGTTCATATTTTTCTGTCTTAGCTATGTTTCCCAGCTCTCGATAAAGATTGCTGATTCTTCTTTTATCTTTAGGCTCATGCTTTAAAATCTCAGCCTTTCCATCTTCCATTTTTTTGTTATCTTCAAGATCGCTCATTTTAAATGATAAATAATGCATGTAGTCTTTTTGTTCATCTGCTGTAAAAATAAATTTGCTAACTATTGAACCGACAAATGAAGTTATTTTAGGTGCTACAACAACACCTATAGATCCCATTGCACATTCAAAAGTTGTTTCAACAAAGTTCCAGAAGTTTCTGAATACTGCTGCTCCCATTGCTGGAATATCCCAGCCAGTTAAATCAAGTGCAGTTCTATATGTAGATTCTCTTGAGTCAATAATTTTTGCAAAACTTTTTGCTTTTTGCCACAAACTAAGGTTTACTGCCTGGGAAGTAAAAGCAGTTGAAGCGGGGTTTAAAGTTACTGAAATATCAGGCATAAAATATTGAGATTAAATATGTTATTTATATAATTAATAACTATTATAAGAGACTTGTAAGCCCTAAATCTGGACGTATATACACATCGTATGGATTTTATTCCCAAATTATATAATAGACTCGGTAAAATCTGAACACCGTTACAAGAAGAAATAATGGCAAAGGAATTATTAAATAAAGTTGAAGGCTTAGTAGGAAAGTATTTGTATTCAAATCTCATAGAGGCTTTAACTGATGCAGTAAAAGTCTCAAATGTAAAAGCAGTCTATAACTATCCGGGAAGGCCAGCTACATATCTTGTAGATAGTGTTAGAAAAAAGTATCCGGAAATAGATGTTCAGGATTATCTGCCAAATGAGTTTGTTGCAGCTGCAAAAGGCTTTGGAAGCTCTGTCGCTGGATGTGAAAGGTCGCTTGTCATTTTTAAAGATGTTGGAAGCAATGTAGCCTGTGATCATTTTTATTGCTTAAATCATATTGGAATAAACAGAGGGCTGGTGTTTTTTATAAGTGATGATCCATCAGCATGGGCTTCTCAAAATGAAGAAGACTCAAGGGGGCTTTATTTTAATGCAGGCTTGCCAATCCTTGAACCTAATGATCCATACAGTGCTTTTTATTCTCTAGTTTCTGCATATGAGTTTTCTGAAATTTTTAGATTGCCGTTTTTTGTCAGAACTACCGGTAGAGCAATTGCTGAGAAATATGATCCACAAAAAAATGATTTTAATTCTTATAAACTCCCATTTGCCGGAGATATTATAGATATCCCTTTTGATGCAAAAGATAAATGGAAATCAATTTTTGCAACTGTTGAAGAAGATCGGGAAGAGCTTGCTCTTAAACAAAAACAAATAATGTCAGCTTTTGAAGAATCAGGATTAAATGTAATTAAAGGAAAAGGAAAACTTGGAATTATTGCTTCAGGATTTCCTGCTACTCAGCTTGAAAATGAACATTTAATAGATGAGATAAGTTTATTAAAATTAGTTACACTTTATCCTCTTCCTGAAAAAACAATAATTGATTTTATAAAAGATAAAGACAGAGTGCTTGTGGTTGATCAGGGTGAGCCACTGCTTGAGCTTCTTGTAAGGGACTGTGCTCAGCGAAATGCCTATGTAAATCCAATACTTGGAAAATTAAATGGTTTTGTAAGGAAAGTAGGAGAGCTCAGGGATGAGGATTTAAAAATCTCAGTAAATGCCTTAAAAAATAATAAATATCCTGGTACATTTCCAAAACATAAACAAATAGCACGTGCTCCTGCATTTGATGAAAAAGATAGTTTTAAAATCATGCTTGAATGTTTAAGAGAAGCTGTAAAAACTGTAGGATGCAGACCTCTTTATTGCGGAGATGCAGGTCAGTCATCCAGAGTGCCGGAGACACCCGCTATTAATGATCTCCTGCATATGGAAACTACTATGGGTTGTTCAGTTTCATATCTTTCGGGCGGGATTGAAGCTTATCAAAGGACAGGAACCAAAGTCCCCTTTAAAGGAATTGCATATGTAGGTGATTCAGATTTTTTTCATAGTGCATTTCCTGGTATATGTGAAGCAGCTTCTAAAGATCATCCTATTCTTATGTTAGTTGTAGATAATCAGGGAGCGGTTTCTACTGGAAAGCAACCCCATCTGGGTATGAAAATAAAATCTGAGATTAAAGAATTATCCATAGGAAGGATTCTGGAATCAATTGATGTAAATTATATTCAGGAAGCAAATGTAAAAGATAAAAAAGATCTAATAGAAAAATTAATAACAGGATTAAAAAGTGAACATTTTTATGTAGTTATTGTGCATGTTATTGCGAGCTGAATGAAATGAGGCGAAGCAATCCCGATCGATTATCGTAAAGTAGATCGGGATTGCTTCGTCGTCACTACGTTCCTCCTCGCAATGTCATCCATCTTTTCTGCCAGCTGGAAATCCAGCTCAGTAATTCCGGCTACTTTATGAGTAACTAATTTTACATCTACGTTTCCATAGACATTTGACCATTCAGGATGATGATTCATTTTTTCACATATCATTGAGACACCTACTATAAATGAAATAGCTTCGTTAAAGTTTTTAAACTTAAAAAGCTTATGGAGCTTTCCGTTCTCAATTTTCCAGTCATTAACTTTACTTAGGTTAAGTTTAATCTCTTCTTCCGTTAGTTTTTTTATATCCATTTTTTATATCGACTACTAGCACTTTCATTTTCCAACAATTATTTGATTTTAGGTGAAATTTCCAATAAATTTAGCAAATTCTCATAAATTTCTGTATTTATGAATTTGGCTTATTTTAGCTTTTTAATAAAGAATACTAGCAAATTTGACATATTATAGGTAATATATTTCTTTGTAGTAAGGTTCCTTAGGAAGGAATTAGTTCAAGTAAAAAGGAGATACTTATGGGTAAAGAAACATTAGTAGTTGGTTCAAAAGTCAAAGATTTTATTAAAGATTCAGATTTAAGATCTGACGGCGACTTGGTTGAAGCACTTTCTTCAAAAGTAGAAGAAATGCTTAAATGTGCAATGAGTCGTTGCAAAGAAAATGGCAGAAGCACTGTCAGACCTTGCGATCTTTAATATAAACTTATTAAACATAAAAAAACAGGTAAGCTTTAATTAGTTTATCTGTTTTTATTTTTCTACATTTTTACATTCCTACATTCCTACATTGCAGCAGCAGCTCTGGATTTCTGAAGAAGCGACCGTATACTCCAAGTCGATCTGGCTTGTGAATCATTTACTGATTCAGGATTTTGATTTTTTCCAATTGCTTTATCTATATCATGTTTAATTAGTTCATAAGGACTTAAACCTCTTTCTCCGTTTGAAGAAACGAATTCTTCATCTACAAGATTTCTAAAGAACTGATCAATAACTGAATTATCAACATCTTTATAATCACTTAGTGGAATAGAAGCACCGATAACTGTCTCTCTTACATCTTCCGGAGCTGCATTAAGCCCTCCTGTTTTAATTACTGCAATTTCTCTATTAAGCGGATTTATTGCTGCACAATTTGCTGCAAGATAAGTTCTAGATATACCCAGTTTTCTAAGTCTTGGATTTATATTATTTCCCAGAGCCCAATCATAATAGTCCATTCCTTTAAGTATTGAATTAACAATAAAATCAATATCTACTTTTACTTTGCTTTTCCGAACACCACCTTCTTTTTTTAGCTTTTTTATATCTGTTCTTGTTACGTCGCTATAATCCATTACAAAGTAAATCTTAGGAAAGTCAGTTTCACCCCTTCTGTATCTTTCTATTTGTTCTTCCATTAGATTAAGAGGAGTACGGAGGATTGGATTTGAACCAGCATCAAAAAAGAAATGTCTATTTCCTGAACGGTCTTCAATGTAACAATTCCCAAATGTCGGATCAAAAAGATCAAAAATTAATCCGGGTAAATTAGTCGCAGCACCTAAAACTGTTTTTAAAGAGAGCTCGTCAACATTTATACCAAGTCTTTCTTCAAGCTCGCTTAACGTTAGATAAATATCGGGAGAAAAAAGTCGGTGTGGAAATCTTTCTGTAGTTGGTTCTCCAACAACCACATCAAATGTAGAACCTGTTTCTTTTAGGTGCTTTCCTTTTATCTCACTGACTCCTCTGCCTGTAGATGCTTCAAAAGCCTCACACATTAAACTATTTGCCCAGGCTTCAAGATTAGAACGACTTTTACAAAAGCTTCCAAATGGTGCTTCTATGGTGGCATTTAAACTTTGAGAACCGCTACAACCAAAGGCTCTGCCTGCAGCCTGAAAAGCCCCGGCAGAATTTGCAATATATTTGCTGTAATTTAAACCAGCCAGAAGTTTTACATATGTTAAAACTAGACCTATTCCGCTTCCAGCAATTGCTTTCATTCCGCCGCCAGACCAAATTTCGCCGACAAACAAATGTTTCTTTTTGTCCAGGCTAAGTGCTTTAACTATTTTTAAAAACTTTTTCTGATTTTCTGTTGAAAGAGAATTTACAAAAGTTCTTATCTGTAAAGTAAGGCTTCTCCAATTGCTGTGATTGCATTCTATATTTTGTTTAATTAATGCTTCTAAGTCACTGTCTATTTCATGTTTATGATCACCGGCTTGATGTGGATTTCTAAGAACAGAAATTCTGCTTTTGGGTACTGCACCTGTAGTAGCACCTGAAAAAACACTTAGTTTTCCCGTTGAACCGGTAAGTTCTATCATCTTGCTGTTAATTAATTCCTATTAAGAGCTATTCTACACTAAAATGCTGGCATGATAATAAAATGTAATTTAAATCTTACAAGCTAACTCAAAAAACTGGCAAATTTTGATTTAGCAAACCATAATTTAATTCCAATAAAAACCTTGGCATTCAATTTTCCGGATTTTAATACATTTTTTAGCTCTTTATCGCTAGGAACATATGAGGGATTATTTATTAGTTTTCTGGTTAGATTAGCTGCATTTCTTGAAAATAGCCTAAATTTTGGCTGCTTTAATTTTTTTAGGTGGTATTTTTTTACAATCTCAACCGAGTAATCATCTTTATCATAATTTTCTTTCTTTGCTGGCTTAGAATATATATTTATTCCTTCTACTTTATTTTCAATGAGTGCTGCTTTTATATGAGGAATATCGCTTTGTAAAACCAGTTTGTCAAAAAATCCAACTTCATGAGCATCTTCAGCACCTAAAATAACCAGTCCTTTTTTAATCGGTGGAGCCATTAATGCAAGAGCTAATTTTTTTCCTGCAATTTTTGGAAATGTTTCTGTTCCTCCCCATGCAGGAAAGATATGAACCAGGTTTACCTCGGGGAAAGAAACACCTGCATTAAATGAAGCAATTCTGTAATCACAGGCAGAAATAAGCTCAGCTCCTCCGCCAAGAGCAAGACCATCTAAAATAGCAACAGTAGGTTTTGAACATTTTGCTATATCGTTCATTATTATGGACTTACCAAACTGAACATAATCGGTAGTTTTTTCAGGATCCCAGTTTATTTTATTTACATAGTCAAGATTTGCACCTGCACTAAATGAACCGCCGCCCTGGCTTGAAATAAATATAGATTTAATATCTGAATCTTTTTCAAATGCTTTAATTGCATCCCTGATTCCTGTTAACATCTCTATGCTTAAAGAGTTTTGCATCATTTGTAAGTATTGAATGTGCAGTTTACCTAAAACAATATTTCCAATGCCATCCTGTTTATATGTTTGAACTCCAGAAATATCAGAATCTTTTAAATCAATTACAAATCCTAGTTTTGAGATTCCTGTTTTCTGGTTTCCGTTTAAATTTTTATTAGCAAGTTTTGTAAGTTCTGTAGTTTTTTCTTTTCCGAGTTCTAAAATTAGTTCAAATGGTCCAGTATTCCAGTAAAAGCCTTGTTTGCATGCAATTTCTATGTCCTGTATAGTGCCAAGCCCTTCATTATATATCTCCTGAGCAATGGTTATATATGCTCCCTTAAGTCTGTTGCTTATTTCTTCTTCAGATGTTGTGCTGCTGGCATTGGAATTATTTGAGCTAAAAAAATCATAAGGTTCAATGGAAAAATCTGATTTAAGATTCAAGAGAGATTTTTTTAATTTTTCAAGCTGTGATTTTGCTTTTAATTTTAATTTTCCTACGGAGGCTGGAACTTTAAAGAATGTCCCCAGAGGTGTATGATTTTCAAGAATGGTCCCATAGAGAATCTTTTGATTTAACTTACCAATTACTTCTTCTGTAAGCTCTTTCTTCTTTGAAAGTATTTTTCCTTTTTCATCGTCAGTGCTAGCTTTTTTTATTTTTTCATCGCAATTAGAGATTTTTTTATAAAGAGCAGTCTCGTCATTAAAAAAAGCAAGCTTTGGGGCGGCTTCAAACTGTTTTTGCGCACTTTTTAATTTTACTTTTATTTGTTCTGAATAAAAAGTTTCAAGAAAAACCTTATCAATTAAATCCGGATTAACCCCTTCTTCTGCTATTCTAAGGGCTTCATTTAACACACCGACAAGCACTCTGTTTGCAATGGCTCCGGGAGAATCCTTCCAGCAGATAATAGGTTTCTTCCCCATGCTTATAGCCAGCTCACGCATAGCAAGAACAACATCTACTGATGTTTCAGGACCAGCAATTACTTCAACAAGAGGGTGTCTGTCAGCAGGATCAAAAAAGTGTAAACCTACAACTCTCTCCAGGTTAGGTACTCTTTTTGCATTTGCAATGTCTGATATTTTAAGTGAAGAAGTATTAGTAGCAAGAATGGCTTCATCATGAAGTGCATATGCATAAAAACCAAAAACGCTTTGTTTAAACTCAGTATTTTCAGGACCTGCTTCTACAAACAAAAAAGCTTTTTTAAAATTTGTAAGAGCATGTACATCATCAAAAATATTTTTATCTACAAATTCTTCGGCAAAAGCATGTTTATCTGCTTGGGCTTCTAATGATGGTAATTTTCCTTCAAGAACATATGATTGCCCGATTAATTCCCTCTCTTTTATTTTTTCAAGCTGTTGATAAGCAAGTTTTCGATATTTTGCAGCTTTTTGCTGGTTTATTATAGTTCTTTTTGCAGCCTTTTCTAGTAGCTCTTTATTTACATCGGTTCTTAAGGTAAGAACATCTGCTCTGTTTAATGAATCACAAATACTTGCTCCCATATGTCCGGCAGCACCCAGTACAATGGCAGAATTTTCCTGAATATTTCTTAATATAGATGAAGCAATCCTTAAAGGAGCTGAAGCAAAATTTCCATATTTTTTCTTATAATCAATTTTTAATTTAGTCAGTTCACCCAATGCTTGTTTCATTATGATTCCTTTATTCACACTCAAATGTACTTAATCTTCCGGAAAGTGGATCAGGAGCTTTTTTATCGCAATATCTTAGAAGTGGAAGCATGCATGGTTTCTTTTTTCCTTTGCATTGATTAATTGTAATGCATTTATATCCAGCTTTACAGCATTTTGTACCACAGGGATTTTTACATTTAGTTCCATCTGTTTTTAATTCTTTAATTTTTGTCTCAATAGCTTTGCAGTAGGCACATTTAGTACATGTTTGTTTAATAAGGTTTTCGCCTTCTTTACAGTTTTGTTGTGTTTGTGTACATACTATGCATTTAGGTTTTTCTTTTTTTTTTATTGGTGTTACTTTTTTTGCTTGTTTTGGTTTCTCTGGTTTTTTAACACAGCATTTATTTCTGCAGATTTGATTTTGACTGCATTGTTTTTGGGAAGTACAGCTTTTAATGCAGGGCTTTATAATAACTTTTTTTTGTCTTTTTGGATTTTGTGCACAACAGTCATTAATGCATAGTTGCCCTGTTTGACATTGGGCATGTATTAAACATTTCTGACAATCACCTTTAGTTTCTTCAAGAGTAGAAGTAGGAGTGGGTGATGCTAAATCAATAGGCTCACAATGAGCACATTGGTCACAAGTTTGGAATACTAATTTTTCGTTTTCTTTACAGTCAGGTACTACCTGAGTACAGAGAATGCATTCAGCATTTTTACCTTCGCCTTCACCCTCTAGAATTTGTGCCTTTGAAAGGTTTAAGTCAGATATGAATAAAATAAAAAGAAATAAAAAAATGTACTGCAATAAAGATTTATTTTTCATATCAGACATTATTTTAAAGCATTTAAGGATAAACGTATTTCCAAAGATATACTTTCTCTGGTTCTTCAGTCTTATAATCTTTAAGCTGCCTTTTATACATAAGGAATATCTGAATTTCTTTTATTTGTTTTGCATATGGATGTTTTTCATTCCATTTACGGTATAAATATGCACAATAATGAGGAAATAACAAATTCCGGGAATATTCAAACCATGCTAAATGAAGCATATATCCTCTCCAGTGTCTGTTTTTATATGAATAAGTAGCATAGTCAGGTTTTTTCCAGCTGACTTTTTTACCATCCTGAAAAAGATCTACTTCTGTTCCATCTCTTAATTTTGCAGGAATAACGTACCAGTAGCTGACAGAAGCAAGAGGACAATATAAGCTCCATTTTTGATCAAGTCTTAAAGAATATCCAATCCACTGTAAACGTTCAGGGATTTTAAATCTTTCGTTTATTGTTCCTAAATTCCACCATAATACATAAATAAAAAGAAAACTCACAAGAATATTTATAAATCTAGAACTATTAATATTTGTACCGGCAGGCTCTTGGGAAAAATGTGAAAAAGTTTTAGGTATCGGTAAATAAGGTAACATTGCAATTGAAGATACCCATGGAAAAAGTGTAAGTTCAATGCATAAACCCATGGTTGATTGAAATACTATAAATGCACTAATTATAATTACCCGGAATATGCTTGTAAAAAACGGCATAAAAAGAAGAACAGGACCAATCATTTCAAACCAGAATGAGGCATGGGTTAAAGTTTTCATAATATCAGGATGTTGAAATAAGATTTTTCCAAACCTTGTCAGATAGTGATCCTGGCATAGGGCATAATAAATAGCGCTTCCATCCTGCCATTCAGGAGTTCTGGATTTAAACACAACTGAAAACCAATATAAGATTAATATCTGACTTAAAAGTGTAACTGATGCAGCTGAAAACATTTTTTCAGGGAGTTTTTCTTTAGGCGGATTTAAAATACCATCAAGTGAAAATCTCGCTCCAAGTGGAAGAAAAATACTCCAGAAAAGAATCATTCTTAGAAGTTCATCTCCTCCAATTAAAATAAATGGCATTCTCACATGAAGCGAAACCATGAAAATCCATGAAAGCAAGGTAGCTATTTTAGTCTGAAATCCTATTAGTAAACAAAATGCAAAAATAAGTGCAACTATAAAAAATATAAGCTGTATTCCATATGAACCGTTTGAAAGATGAAAAGAAAAATTATAAAGATTACTGTAGTTGTTTATTAAAACAGTTCGTGGGAAAACCCCGTTATCTACATAAAATGCATCTAAATCTCTAAGCCTCTGTAATAAATCAATAATAATTATTACAGCAAGGCAAATTCTAAATAATGCAAGGGTTCTTAAATCAATTCCAAATAATTCTTTAAGTTTTGAACTGATTTTGTTAATCATAAATGCAATAGTTATATTCCACTTTAAATTAGAACTCAAAATGTTTATATAACATTGTTATTATTTGTAAAATCATTTAAGCATTGAATACTCTTTGGTGAGCTAATTTGATGAACAAGGTACCAATTTCCCTATCTTTTTTCCATAGAATTCTGTAAACCAAATATTTCCATCTGGTCCTGTAGTAACATCGGCTGGACCACTGCCAGATTGACCAATACCAGTTGTTGGAGTAGTAAACTCAGTGATTACTCCACTAGGTGTAATCCTCGCTATTTTATTTTCACCAAATTCTGCAAACCAAATATTACCATCTGGTCCTGTGGTAAGCCCACTCGGATAACTGCGATTTGTTGGTATATTAAACTCAGTGATTACACCACTGGGTGTAATTTTCCCTATTCTATTTGCAGTATTTTCTGCAAACCAAACATTTCCATCTGGTCCAGTAGTAATACTCCATGGATAGCTATTTAAAGTTGGAACATTGTACTCAGTGACAACACCGTTTGGTGTCATTTTTCCTATTTTGTTTTCATTTAGTTCAGTAAACCAAAGATTCCCATCTGCTCCTGTAGTAAGACCCCATGGATGACCTGGAGTATTGAACACAGTGACAACACCACTGGGTGTAATTTTCCCTATTTTATTTCCATATTTTTCTGCAAACCAAATATTCCCATCTGGACCTTTGGTAATAGCCCATAGACCACTATAACCTGTTGGAGTAGTGAACTCAGTGATTACACCACTGGGTGTAATTTTCCCTATTTTATTGCTACCCTCTTTTGTAAACCAAAGATTTCCATCTGGTCCACTAACAATGTCAGATGGGCTACCAATATCATTCGGAAAACCAAAAGCATCTGTTGGAAAATAGAACCCAGTAATCACACCACTGGGTGTAATTTTTCCTATTAGATGTTCATTAGGTTCTGTAAACCAAAGATTACCATCTGGTCCTGTAGTAATACTCCCTGGATTCATTTGAAGTGGGAATTCAGTAATAGTAACATTAGTACAACCCCCTCCTGATGTAGATGAAGTTGAACCAGAAGAAGAACTGCTGGAACTTGATGATGAACTACTCGATGTATTAGGACAATTGCAAACACAATTTACAGGATTTTGTGTGCAACCACTTCCACAAGCTTGGGGACAACTACTACTAACAGTAATTAAATTACTGCAGGATTCTCTATTATCAGAAAAGCATGCTTTTACATTTGTGCCAGGATTTATTCCATTCTCAAATAATGAAATGTTTGATAACCCGCTTCCCTGAATGGGCTGAGTATTTAAGAGAGTATTATTTTCAGATTTAAGAGCTATCCACGTTGACGGCGGATCATAACTAATGTCTACCTTATCTCCGGTTATTTTTACATGGTGTAAATTAATTTTATCAACTACCACAAAGTTGCTGCATGATGTCGGTGAATTTGGATTACATAACTGAACGATGCTTTTGTTATTTAATGTACCGGTCAGATAAGAAATTGGAATTGTTATTGGTCCGTTTTGACAGAAGTGGTCATTTGAATGCAAATAGGCACCGTTTATATCTTTTAGTTTTACACAGTATGGACCATCTTTTGTATAATCCACGGTAATATTACTTCCATTTAAAGTAACACTTTTAAGAACTATGGGACCGTTTAATTGAGTGCAAACTCCGTTTGTGCAGGTATTGCATGATCTGTATTCAAATGAATGATCAGAAGTGGTTGTATTAAAACAATAACCTTCTTTAATGTTGCACGTTGAACCCTCACAGGATTCAGCATCTGAGTAATAGCCATTGGTTTGAAGAACAGAGCAGCTGTCTTTGTTAAAATCTCTTTGTCCGTTTGCAGAGATATCAAGGTAACCAAATCTATTATATATTTTGCCCCCGTCAGTATCTCTGCATGCTTTAACAACTGGATCTCTTTTAAATCCTCTTACGCATATTGTATTGTAATAAGCATCTATTTTGCTCTGGATATCTTCTTTGTCAAGAGCTAATCCATATAAACGGAGATTATTCTGTAATTGCTGCTCGAACCAGAAATATTTATTTGTAAAATCACCATTTATGTATGTAGTAGCATTTCCCTGAAATGTTTCAAGTTCTTCTATAGTAGGAAATCTCCAGTCATCAAATCCGTCAGAAGTTAAATCAGAACAATATTTTTTTGCATTAAACAAATTATTTACTTCTGTAGAAGGAAAACTCCATATATAACCTTCAGTTATATTTTCACAGCCACCACTTCCGTTTCTGTAACTATTATCC
>MFRM01000009.1:70411-84935 GCA_001784555.1 Candidatus Melainabacteria bacterium RIFCSPHIGHO2_02_FULL_34_12
GGTTTATAGGTTATTCCATTTACATAGCTATGAGAGACATTATCCTTTGTGTAAATTACTAATGATGTGCTGGCACCATATTGTGGGGATGGTAATAATTCAGGAAGATAAAGTTTTATTGTGCTTGTTCCTTCAAATGTAAATGAGCTTGCAAAATTAGGTCCTACTTTAATGCTTGAAATATCATTTACGCTATATCCAGATTTTAAATTTATAGTGATTAAGTCTTTGCCGTAACCTGAAGTAGGGCTAACGTAGTCTACAATATCTGCACCAACAGTATTGTCATAATAAAAATATTTATTTTGAGCTGACTGACCTGAGTATGGATTTAATGCAATTACATTAACTGTTGCAAGCCCGCTTGAATTAGGAGTAAGAACTGTAAGTGATGTATCTGAAGTACTGGTTATGCCTCCTTGTGAATTTCCGAATTTTACAGCAAAAACATTTTTTAAATTCTTTCCTGTAATTGTTACCAGTGTGTTGCCAGAAGGTGAACCGTGATCAGGAGAAACACTTTCAATCTCCGGAGGCAGATCACCTGAAGAATTTTCGTAAGTGTATAAAATACCTTTGCTGGACGGATAACGGTTATTATTATTCCCATAAAGAACTAAAACACTACTGCAGCCATTGGTACATGAGGGTTGTGTAGGAAGAGTTACATTTAATGTAGAAGCATTTGGTTTTGTAAATGTAGTATTTATAACACTGCCTATCTGGACACTGGTAATATCACTTGTGTTATATCCAGATTTTAAAGTTATGTTTATAATATCTCCGGCTTTACCTCTGTCTGGATTTACTGACTGAACAATGTCAGGTTCTGTGGTATCTGAAGTTGAACAAGAAGATAATAAAGAGCTTGGAATGTTTGTAGGATTTGCAGTTCCGGTCACACATATAACAGGGATAGTTTGATCTTTTCTATAGGAAAGAACATTGCCTTGATCAAAAGTTACTACATAGGCATTATCTGCTGATGCTTCATTGGCTGACCATGCCCAGTTTGTTCCGTAAAACTGCAGATGATTTGGAGCACAATTATATGCAGTTAAATTTATTAATTCATCTTTAGTCGGTAGTCTCCATGTAGCCCCACCTTGACTTAATGCCTGGCAGTATGAAGGAGCTTGGCTCCAGTTTTTTAAAGTAGGATAAGAAATTCTACTCCACGTAAGTCCTGCATTTAATCCAGCTTTCTGATTGCAGCCATATTGATTAGTCTCAAATAAACCAGTATTTAATTTACATGCTCCTGGTGGCGTCGGGAATCCTGAAGTAGAAGTGGAGCTTACACAGAAAACATTTTTTCTATTTGATTTTGGTTCACTAATTATAGAACCATTTGTAAGTATTCCAAAATATGCATTTTCTGCAGAAGCTTCATTTATGCTCCAGAATTGAATAGCACCTGATGTCTGAAGGTGAGTAGAGCCGCCGTTAATAGAAACATTTTCAAGTTCTGCTTTTGTAGGCAGTCTCCAGCTAATTCCATCTATTTTTAATGAATAATCACAGTATGTATAAGCTTCATTCCAGGTTTTAAATATTTGGAAAGTAGGACTAGCCAGCGTTGCTGTAGCAGGGCTCCATTTTAAGCCTGAATATGCTCCAGTCTTTTCTCTACAGCTGGATTGTACAGTTTCAAATGAATTATCGTTTATAAGACATGCACCGGACGGTAAAGCTGAGCCAGAGCTGCTTGAACTACTTGATGAGCTTGAGGAAGAACTTGAGGAAGAACCCGAAGAAGAAGATTGAATGCAGACGCCATCAATACAAGTATTACAACTGATAATTTGAGAAGTTTGATTATTCCCTTGGCACCAATATTCATTTACTCCACAATTTGCTCCTGTACATGAATTAACAGAACTTCCATTATTAATGCATTGGTCTTGAATGGTTTGATTGTTACTATTAACCAATGTTCCTTTTATATAGGGTTCTCTTCCACCATCAGAATCAGTGCAGGTGCCTCCTGAAGAAGAACTAGATGAGCTGCTGCTTGAAACATTTGTATATGTAAAAATAGCAGTAGGAGCCAGTAAATCGCTTACAAATAAAGGAGTGCTTAAAATTACATATCCTGCTATAGGATTACTCGCAGGTGGTGTTACAAATTTTAAATAGTTATCTGCTTTCTCGGTAATTGTAGATGTTTCATAACTTGCAATTGCAGCTTTATTTACATTAGCAAGATTACAACCATTAACAGTTACGGTAGTTCCACCTGATATTGGTCCACTTGTAGGTTCAATACTATCAATCTGTGGTGATTGACTTGTGTTATTGCAAACAAATCCACCTGATGATATTAAATTAGAACCTCTTATGCAAACTACTTTTGCATTATATAATGAAGAATTAGATTGTTCTGTACCTGTACTAAGATTTACTGTGTAATATAAACTGACTGTAGTAAATGATGAATGGAATAGAGCATTTGTATCAAAATTAAAATGTGAGGTGGCTCTGTTTGGTCCAGAAACATTTATAAGTTCATTTTTTGCAGGTAATCTCCAGTCGCTGTAATTACCTTCAACTAAGTTATCGCAATAATCACGAGCACCTGCAAGATCATAGTTATAGTTTAGTGAATTGCTCCAGACAAGATTTGTCCTTAATTGTTTACAGCCCCCCTCTTCTGTATTAAAAAGATTATCATTTTGTTTACAAGCATCTAGTGATGGAGCTGAACCAGAAGATGAGCTTGAAGAAGATGAACTTGATGATGAGCTGCTTGATGAGGAACCTGATGAGCTGGAAGAAGAACTGCTTATAGCAGGACAGCAGTAATATTGTGTATATGGTGAATCAGAGCATCTTAAATGGGGCTGGCATGCCTGACTATAAGGGATAGCAGTTAACACAGGTCTTTCTGCAAAATAACATTTAGCAATGGTGCACCCTGGCTCAGGGGTCACATAAGAACCAGAAGAAGAAGATGAAGATGAAGAAGAACTTGAAGAAGAGCTTGAAGAAGAACTGGAAGATGTTGAAGTTTGACCTGAACCACCAGTAACTGTAAAAGTTGATGGTGATGAGGCTATGCCATTGTTATTTATATCATAGAGACCAACATAGCCTATTTGGCTTGTTCCGGACTCAGCATTTATACTTGGGCTCTTGACTTTAATTTGTGTATTTGTTTTTTCTAAGATTTCACCTTCAACACCTAAAAATCTAACTTTATTTACAATATTAAAATTCTGTCCTGTAATTGTAATTATTTCTTGACTATTAGAGGTTATTGAGTTTGGAGAAACACTTGAAATTATGGTTGCTGATTTACATTGGCAAGTTTCACATTTCTCCCAGCTTTTACACAGTGCTTGATCTGTGCCATCGCATTGTTCATTCCCTTCCTTTTTATTGTCACCGCAAACAGGTACTGTACCGGATGAAGAACTGCTGGAGGATGAACTTGAAGATGAAGAGCTGCTTGAAGATGATGAGCCGGAAGAAGGACAAGCAACTGAAAGGATAGTATTTCTAATAGAAGTGAGTTCATCTCTTATTTTATTTGCATCAGCGTTATCTATTCCTGAAATTATTTCATCAGGCTCTTCTCCAAGTATACGGCTAGCAAGAAGGTGTTCTAGATCTCTTATTCTTCGTTGATTGCAACTGATATCATGAGGATCCAAGCATACAATAGTAGCGGAAGATACAGAACCAGAGGTAGATTGTTGAGTGGAAGTATTTATAGTTGTGGGGCAGGTTAATAACTTTTCCCAGAATGATTTAGCGCTTTCAAGTTCGCTTATATAGGACCTTGTTCTATAGAGTCCTTGTTTAATAGCAAAAGCATCACCTCCATGACTAGGGAGAGGAACTGGCTCGCCACTTGAACAATCTATTGGATTTCCAGTACGTAGAGAATCAAGAACAGTAACTAGAGCAGTGATTCTTTGATCAGCTACAGAGAGTTGGAATGCTATTTCATTTAAGCGATTTCGAATATTGTAATCACCATTATCTTTAGAGAGGGGAAGAGGCACTTGATTGCATACAAGAGAATAAGTTGGACAAATGCAATTACATGTCGATGGATTTTGGAAACAATTAAATGGACAACTTCTTGTGCAACTTCCACCTGAAGAAGAGCTAGAGGAAGGACAAGCATCTGAAAGGATAGTATTTTTAATAGAAGTGAGTTCTTCTCTTATTTTATTTGCATCAGCGTTATCTATTCCTGAAATTGTTTCATGAGGCTCTTGTCCAAGTATAAGGCAAGTAAGGAGGTATTCTAAGTCTCTGATTCTTCTTTGATTGCAACTGATATCGTGAGGATCCAAGCATACAATAGTAGCGGAAGATACGGAACTAGCTGTAGATTGTTGAACAGAAGTATTTATAGTTGTGAGGCAGGTTAATAACTTTTCCCAGAATGATTTAGCGCTTTCAAGTTCGCTTATATAGGACCTTGTTCTATAGAGTTCTTGTTTAATATCATGAGCATCTTCGTTAATAACGCCGGGAATATGCTCTTCTCCACTTGAACAATGTATAGGATTTCCTGTACGTAGAGAATCAAGAAGGGTAACTAAAGCAGTGATTCTTTGATCAGCTACAGAGAGTTGGAATGCTATTTCATTTAAGCGATTTTGAATATTGTAATCACCATTATCTTTAGAGAGGGGAAGAGGCACTTGATTGCATATAATCTGAGAATAAGTTGGACAAATACATATGGATGTAACAGGGTGTTGAACACAGTTAGAAGGACAGCATTCTGGAGTTCTGCATTCATTAGTTAGTTTATTCTTACAGCAAGGACTGCCTTCAGCGTTGCATTGGCTTACTTCTTCATGATTACAAAAAACTGGTAAGTCTATGAATGAGTGGCAATAAATGTTACCATCTGAACAAAATGCATTATTGCCAGAAGAAGAGCTTGAAGAAGAAGATGATGATGAACTTGAAGATGAAGAGCTGCTTGAAGATGAACTAACACAAATACATGAATTTAAAAATGTTTTTAAATAGTAGTTTTCATCTAAAATTACCACATCGGTTTTATTGTCATTGTTTAAATCCTGGATGTTAATGGTAGATGGAGTTTGATTGTTTAAGATGTTTGATTGATTTGTAAAAGTTCCATTGCCATTATTGTTTAAGACGGTAATTCCTGGAAGTGCATTATAAAAACTACTTAAAAGTAAATCTGGATAACCATCACAGTTTACATCCCCTAATTCTGTTTCGGGATTTTGAAAACTATTTATATTTAAATTAATAACTTGATTTTTTGTAAAATCACCTGTTCCATTTCCCAGGAAAACACTTCCTCTGCCATAGTTACCAAAGGCAATAAAATCATTTTTACCATCTCTGTTAAAATCACCAGTTAGAAGTTTTTGTGCTATTGAACTGTCATTTGTAGGTATATTTTTTGGATTTCCAAAAGTACCTCCTGCACCAAACAATACATCTACTGAAGTTGAGTTGTTTCCTACTACTACATCATAGTTTGAATCAGCATCAAATTTTGAGACAGCTATAGGTGTAAGTATTGTTACAGTATTTGGAAGTACAGTTGTAACTCTATTTGAGACACTGTTTTGACTGCCATAATAAACATCAAGAAAGTTTGGGAGTCTAGTCGTAATAATATCTGAATATGCATCGTTATTTAAATTTTCTACAGCGGCAATATGACTTCCAACTACACTTAACTTATTGCTATTAAAAGTTCCGTCCCCATTTCCATAAATAATATATAAATAACTTTCCAGCCCAGTGCCAAAAGATTCTCCGATTAATAAATCAGATTTCCCATCACCGTTAAAGTCACCATGTTTAAATGTGCTTATATTTATGAGAGGTACGTCTGTATCGCTAAATTGAATATCACTTAGTGTTCCATCTTGTCTTCCTTTAATGAATCCTACTTTTAAAAATCCTTGGAAGCTGTTTGGAATAGTATTTCCTCTTGCATAAAATACAAAATCTTTTATGCTGTCATTGTCAAAGTCGCCGGCAATAAATTTGGGTCCAGTGACTCCTAAGTGTTTAAAAGCTCCTGAATTAAGGGTTGAACAAAATGATGGAGGAGAACCTGAAGATGATGAGCTTGAAGAAGAAGAGATTAAAGAACATGTGAAATTGCTTGAATCACACAGCAAAGAACCAGAAACATTAATACAGCAATCAGCCATGCCATTGTTACAAATAGGATCAATTCCTGTTACTGAGCAGGTTGGAGTAGAACCTGTTGGGCAGAGATTACCGGATGAACAACCACTGCTACTTGAAGAAGAACTTGAAGAAGAAGAGCTGGAAGAAAATAAACAATTTCCACTTCTAACTCTTTTAAGTCCTGTATTAAGGCATAGAGGTTCAGAACCATTGTTCATGGTAGTACAGAGCTTCATATCAGCAGGATCCAAGCATGAGAAAGAAGCAGTGTTATTGCACTTAGGCATGCTATCAAGACAGAGTGGAACATCAGACTGAGTTACTACACCACAACGGGAAAAGGTAAGGATCTTAGAAACAGTATTTAAGCAAATAGGTTCAGAGTCATTGTTTCTTGTGGAACAAAGTCTGATAGTACCGGTAGGACAGGTAGGAGAAAAAGCAGTATTTAAACACTTAGCCATACTGTCTTCACAGTAGGCTCTATTTTCAGATGAAGAGGCAGAGAATATTTCAAAAGCAAAGTTTCTTTTAATTTTAAGCTTAAAGTTATCTTTTAAAAGAGTACGAGTGCATTCAGGTAGTGCTTTTGTGGGTTGATTAGAACCACTAAAATCTACCCCAAAGCAAGTTGGATTACCAGTTTCATCACAGCCAATAAGATTAGAAGTATTTTTACATGTCAATGTGAAATTTGTATCTGAGCATGAAGGAGAACCTCCTTCGCAAATAGGTGTAGGAACCGATACTCCGTCACTGCCTTCCTTCCCTTCAGTGTTCTCAGTAGATTGAGTCTCTGATTTTTCTCCCCTAATTAAAATGGATATTTTATCGGATGAAACAGCTGCAAGGTCTTTATAACCATCTCCATTTAAATCAAGAGCTATGGCATCAATCACTTTTGCCAGAGGATATTCAGATGAAGGTTTAAATGTTCCATTGCCATTTCCATTTAAATATGAAAATGTTTCGCTGTCTTTAGAAGCTACTATAATGTCATTTTTACAATCACCATTTAAGTCAAATATAAAGGGTTCTTTTAATGCAGGAGCAATTAATGAATAAGAAGCAGCTTTAGTAAAATTGCCTGTTTTATCACCTTTAAAGGTTGCTATATTATTTGGATTTTCACCTGTGGCAATTAAATCTATGATTTTGTCTGAATCTATATCGGAAACAGCGAGCTTATTAAAAGCTACTCCGGTTTCTATAGTAATTGGAGTATTAAAAATGTTAGGTTTGCTTGAAATAAAAATATTTATTTTATTTTCAGAAGGAATGGCAGCTGCAAAATCGAGGAAACCGTCATTATTAAAATCAGCAGATTTAATTGATGTAATAGTCGAAGAAATTTTTATGTCAGGATCATATGTTACAAATGTTAAATCAGAACTGTTTGAATCCGATATTAGAAATTTTATTGTGTTATCGCTCCCACTAAGAATAATATCTGTTTTACCGTCCAGATTAATGTCACCTGTGGAATAAGTCGTCGGTTCAAAGGGTAATGAAAAAATATCTGTCTCAGTTGTAAATGTATTTTCCTGTGAATTGAAGGTTGCTAAAACTATTTCTTGTTTTGAGGAGTTTATTACTGCAAAATCCTCAAATGAATCACCGTTGAAATCACCTGAAAACGAAAAGAGTTTATTGCTTTGTTCGGGAGAGATAGCAAAAGAGCTTATTTTTGAAAATGAGGATTCACTGGATTTATAAACTGTTCCTATAGTTTGTCCGTCACTTATTCCACCGAGTAAAAGATATGAGGTGTTGCCAGCATTAATTGCTGATAATGATAATGGAATTATGTTGCCCTGAAATGATGAATTAGTAAATGAAAAATTGTCGACTTTGTTGTTCTCTGAATTGCAAGATTTAGGAGTTTCAAAAAAAGATTTATTATGATCAATCTCTGCATTTGGCGGTGTTGTAGATGGAGATGGCTCTAGATTATTATTAATTAATTCTGAGTTAGGAGCTAGTGGATCTGATGAATCTGATTCTAAAGAAGGGGTTGATGATGGTAATGGCAATGGCAATGGCAATGGTAAATCTTCTGTATTAGGTGTAGGTTGCTCTTCAGTTGCTTCTACAGCTGTGCCTGTGCCAAGATCTGTCTCTTCTGCAATAAGATTATTTTTATTAGCGGGTTTGTCGGAGTCAGGGATAATAAATAAATTACTGTAATTAATATTTAAAGCTGCCAATGTCGGCAGATTAAAAAGAAAAATTGCAAATAGACTTACAATAGATTTGACAATTTGAATTTTGTTCATTTTATTTTTCATCAGATATTAAAATGCTATAAATATAGGCCAAAAACTACTTTTATATAGTTTTATGATCTTAATTTCAATATTGATTTTTAAAGCAAAATCTGTAGTTTCCAGATAGAATTGCTGTATTTAATATGCCCGGAAAACCAGTTTTTGACAGGTAACAACTTCTTGATAATGCTTCAGATTAAGCATTCTTTTTGGAAGAAAAATAAAATTTTATTAATCTTAAAACAGTTGAAATTTTATCTACAAAATGATAAAAAACATAGGATTTATATCATCTAAAGGGTGGAGTTTTAATTGTTTTTTTTATTGTTTGTAATTAAGTAGTATTTTCTGAAAAACCGGGAGTGAAAGATATAATTCTAATTACCACAAGTTATGGATAAATCTCCATATTTAGCACAGCCATAGCTGCAATCACCACCACACATACTAGCTGAGTATGTGACAGAGCATGATACAGAACCTATAGTACAAGTACCACAATTTACTCCACCCCCACCAGCACAACCTGAGCATCCTTTACCATATTTTGATGTATATGATTTTATTGTTTTTCCAGAAGGACAATTTAGACTTGCTGGAGTGCTGCTTGATACATGCTGGGTTAATGTAATGTCTGAAGATGAAGATCCTGAAGAAGAAGTTGATGATGTAGTAGATCCTGAACCAGATGAACTGGAAGAGGTTGTTGATGTAGTAGAGCCTGAACCAGATGAACTTGTTGTTTGTCCGGTAAAACAACTAGTACAAAATTCAATAACATAGTTTTTATTTGTTGTAGAACTGTAACAGATTATGTAAGTAATATTAGTATTATCATCTTTGTAGTATCCAAGAATTTTGTTTATATTGCCAGGTAAGTTATCTATTTCAGCTACTTTTTCAATAGTAACACTTGGGTAAGTTGTGTAATTGTAAAATTCTAGTTTACCAGCATTTATAGTAGCAACAATAATTCTATACCAAGTATCTCTATCGAGAAAAGCTACACCATTATTTATATTAATAGGAAATCTTTCTGGAAGTAACATTAAATATCCATATCCAGTATTTTGGTTTGGGTTAGTGTATTGAAATATGTGCTTTTCAGAGCCTGAAACATCTGGATCTGTTCCACCAATTACTATGCCAGGAGATAAACTATTTAAAGGAACAGCATTAACTCTAGTGAAGTATTGAGAATTGTCTTGTGTAAAAGAGCCCCCATCGTAATTTACAGCATTGGTTGCAATAGTGGTTTTTTGGTAATTAGTATAACCACCCAAGAATGTAATAACGTTGCCATTGTAAGAAAGAGTTGAATTAAATCTTGGAATGGTTACGGTCTGAAAAGAGTTGGTATCTAAAAATGGATCATATTTGAAAATTTTAGATGTGTTTGTAGTTTTATCTTTTCCAAGAACAACAATGTTATCGCTTAATGTCAGGCTGTTTCCAATTTCAAAGTTAGAGTCAAATGTTTTTATAGCTTCAAAACTATAATTTTTACTTGGATTAAATCTGAATATTGTATTTAAACCATTTACATTAGCGAAAATATATCCTTTATTGTTTATTCTTGAAACTGTTCCATTTGTAATAGGTGAGTTGCTTAACTCATAAAGCTTTATGTTAGTACTTGCATATTTTGGTGCTGGGGGACTAACTTGAGTAGGAGGAGTAGTCGTTAATTTACATCTACCGTTGGAACACTCTGCACATGCTTGTTTTATGGAACTACTTTTTAAATTTGAGTCACAAATATATTCATTTATATAGCAGTTGCTTCCTTCACAATAAGGTTTAGGTGAGTCTTGACTGCCTGTAGCACTTAATATACAACTATCAGTTGGTTTATATAATTCTTGTGAGGAGTTTACAGTTCCTCTTACTAAGAAGTTTGTTCCATCGTCTGAATCAGTACAGGTAGCCGGAGTTCCAGAAGTGGTTGAAGAGCTTGTCCATTCACAATATGCACTATTTATACACTGACTTTGGGTTGTAGGGCAAGTTATATTTATTGCAAGCCCAGAGGGTTGGCATTGCTTTGTATAATAATCATACTGACAATATTGTTGTACAGTACTACTGCAATCGTATATGCCTCCACCAGTATTACCATATGTGCCAGTCTGTACTCGATGTGCTGCACAGTACAAAACATCTGCATTTGCTTTTAAAACACAAGATTCCTGTTGAACACATTGACAATTAGTACAAGTAAACCCAGAAGCACATTGAGCTTGACCAGAACCATCGCAAGCTTCACCAGTTTCTACTGAGTTATTTCCACAGACAGGGTTAGCTGTGCATTGACAATTCATACATGTGTAATTGCTTTGACATTGAGCTTGACCAGAACCATCACATGCTTCACCAGTTTCTACTACATTATTTCCGCAAACAGGATTATTTATACACATACAGCTTTGACATTGCTGACTAGCAGCACATTGAGCTTGACCGGAGCCATCGCAAGCTTCAGTACCTTCTTTTACATTGTTTCCACAAACTTGTGTAGATCCACCAGAACTTGATGATGAAGTGGTTGAAGAAGATGAGGAGCTGCACTTACCTGCAGTGGTATTGCATATGCCATTTGCAAAACAACCTGCATAATAACTGTTGTAACAGCATGGAACACTGCTTGTGGGACATGAGTAAGATGTTCCTGTTGGACATGTTGGGAAGCCTAGTACACAAGGTATTCCAGTAGAACCGCTGGATGATGAACTTGATGATGTAGTTGAAGATGAACCAGAAGAAGAACTCGAAGAAGAACTCGAAGAAGAACTCGAAGAAGAACTCGAAGAAGATGGAAGTGGTAAAAGCCCGTTTCTTACACAAATTACTCTTGCCTGATTTGGTGTATCAAGATTAGAAATATAATCTTGTGCTCCTGTTGATAAATCTACAGCAAGATAATCCTGGGTGGTACTTGTTTTTGGAAATTGTGTTGATGAATGGAAAAAGTTACCATAAATTATATCTTTAAAGTGATTTCTAGCTCTGCTTTGACCAGCAGCATCTTCTAAATTATATGAAGTTGGTAATCTCCAGTCATCATATCCACCTTGCACTAAACCGTTACAGTAATTATCAGCTTGAGATTGACCTAAAACAGCATAATAAATACCACTCCATGTCAGAGCATTGTCTAATTGCTTACATCCTCCTTCTTGAGTATTGAATATATTGTCATTCTTGCTACATGCTCCAGGGATGTTACATGTGCTGTATGAATCTCCAATTACCATTACGCTATTACTGCAGGCAGTAAAGTGATTACCAGAAGGACATAGTTTTACTGTAACGCCATTATTAAAGCCAATGCTAAATAAAGAAGTTGCTTTTACTGACATGCCATTATCAAAACAAAGCCCGGTAATTAATGAAGCTGCTTGATTAGAAGCATTTGAATCTACCAAATCAAGACAATTATTATTTATATTTCTGTAGTCAATATTAACATTGCAGCCACTTATTACTACGCTGCCTAAGGCTAGTCCACTGCTCCCAAGTGGTAAGCCTGATGAAGAACTTGATGAAGTAGTTGTTGTTGAACCTGATGAAGAAGAAGAACTGGAAGATGATGACGAGCTACTGGATGAAGTCGTAGAAGAAATGCCACCGCTGGAAGATGAACTGGATGATGAGGTTGTTTGTGGATTTGTAAATGAAAATGCAAAGCTGGTTGTATATTGTGTGTTACTTAAATTATATAAAATAAGAGTTCCATTAAAATTACTGCTAACTATTGGAGTTGAGACAGTTATTTGATTATTAGATTGTTGTAGAATAGTTGCATTGTAGCTAGAAAAAGTAGCCATAGAAACATTTGAAAGATTTGAGCCAAGAATAACAACCTGGTTATTTATGTTTCTTGGTCCTGAATTAGGAGAAATGTTAGTTACAGCAGGTGAAGAACCGGAAGAAGAGCTGGAGCTTGAAGAAGAGCTGGAACTTGAAGAAGAGCTGGATGAAGAAGAGCTGGATGAAGAAGAGCTTGAGGATGAAATATAAATAGTTGGAGATGATTCGGGAGCTCTACAATTAACAATACCCATCCAGGTACTAACTTGCCCTGTTGCTCCTGAATAATTACACGAAGGTATAATTGTTGAAATTACGGTACCTGAAGTGCCATATTGGGTAACAGTTGCACAGCCAAGCTCAGTGTAATATTGGTCTTGATTGCATTCAGGAGTACATTGAATACAAACAGCAGTTCCATTTATACAGGCACATCTGTTTGATTGAGAGTAACCAGTAAATGGAGAAACTTGACTTCTAAAACAAGATGTTTTTGTGTTATTTGTACATTGGGGATCATTAGCTACACCGCTCTCAATACTAATTGGTAAAATGGATGGTTGTCCGCTATTACTCCATACAACTCCATATAAACATTCATTTCCTAAAAGACTTAGGTGGTCAAGTATTGCAGGGTTATTTTTTAAATCTTTTACATAATTACCGCTTGGTATAAACCAGTCAGTTTTAGTGCTTTCAACTAAATCCTGGCAATAAGTATTTGCTGCAGTAGAAGAAGTTATATTTGAATTAACATTTACATTGCTCCATACTAAATTAATAGGAGGTGTTAAAACGGGGCTAGGAGTGTAGGATTGAGTTGTGTCATATGACTTTGCATCTTTTGGAATTGGATATTTAAATGCTTTTTGCCCGAAGTTTGTAGCAAATCCTCCGTCAGAAAGTACGACTCCAGGATAAAGTTCAGTACCAAGAGCAGTTCCAATATTTATTAAATCAGGATTACTTGAACTTGTTAATGTTGCGGGATTGCATCCAGCAAGCCATCTATCATTTTTACTGAAACATACTTTTCCTTGAGCAGCATCAAATAAAACTCCAATAACATCTCCTCTTGTGAACGGAGTTTGAGTGTTGTATATTTTATCGTTGCATATAATAAATCCTGTTTCTCTGTACTGACAAGCATAATCAGTTGCAAGGTAAGTACCATCGTATAAAGTGGATCCTTTAATTCCTACACCTATTGTATTTATTCCAGATCTTGATACTTCATTTTCAAAATACCATTTACCTGTAGTTTTACCTTTTGTTGTGTTTATCGGTTCATAATTAAATTGCTGAGTAACAGAAGGAGAATTAAAAATAGTTTGGTTGTCATCAGCAAATTGATAAATGTTTTGTGTGCTGTCAGCAGGATTCCAGCTGACAAAATTAGGATTAATTACACCTGAAGAAGAAGAGCTTGAAGAAATTAAACAATCACCACTTCTAATTCTTTTAATTGCACTATTAAGGCATAGAGGTTCAGAGCCATTGTTCATGGTGGTACAGAGCTTCATGTCGGCAGGATCAGTACATGAGAATGATGCTGTGTTATTGCACATAGTCATGCTGTCCAGGCAGTGGGGAATATCATTTTGATTTACTGTTCCGCATCGTGCAAAGGTAAGTGTTTTGGAAGCAGTATTTAAACAAAAAGGTTCAGAGTCATTGTTCATAATAGTGCAAAGTTTTGTAGTGTTGCTTGGACATGTGGGAGAAAGAGTTGGATCAACACATTTTGACATGCCGTTTTCACAGAAAGCTCTATTTGCTGATGCTGTCAGTATATTTAAATCATCTGAACCAGAGAATGAACTGACAGATGGGTTTTGTGCAACGCATGTAGGAGCACCCTTATAAACATTTTCAAAAGTAGAAAGATCAAATTCATAACAACCTGGCTGATTAGTGGTGCTGTCACATCCGATATTATAGGTGTCTTGCTCACACATTAATTGATAATTATTATTGCAGCAGAATGCATCACCATTTTGGCAGTATGGGTTACAGACAGTTCCGGAACTTGAAGAAGAGCTGGATGATGAAGATGAAGAGCTGGAGGAACTAGATGAAGAAGAAGATGATGTAGTTGTAGTCCCACCAGAAGAAGAGCTGGATGAAGAACTGGATGAAGAAGATGAAGAGCTGGAGGAGCTAGACGAGGATGAACTTGTGCTTGAAGAAGTAGATATTAATGTACAGGTCGGAGCACCTTTATAAACATTTTCAAAAGTAGAAAGATCAAATTCATAACAACCTGGCTGATTAGTAGTACCATCACATCCGATGTT
>MFRM01000010.1 GCA_001784555.1 Candidatus Melainabacteria bacterium RIFCSPHIGHO2_02_FULL_34_12
CCTGGATCTAGTGAAATATTCCAATATTTATAAGTATTATTTCCTAGTAAAGGGTTGGGTTTTGTTTCGTAAGTACGAGGTGAGTAGGAAAATTGAAATGGAGAAGTAACACTGCCAAAATTTTGTGTATTTAATTTGATGTTAACATTTCGATTAGTGTTATTGCAGGTACCTTCTGTAGGTGCTGGCACGGTTACATCAAAATATTTTCTAGCGGCTTCATTAGAGGGTGTAGTAAAGCCTGTAGTAAATTGTGTAGTTGTATAGTTGCCAAATTGTATAGAGGTTACATTCCCTAATCCTAATGGACTTCCATAAGCAGTGATTCTAGTTTTATTACCACCATGACATGGACCAGACTGTGGATTTACGTTATCTATTACAAGTGGTGGTATACCACCTGATGAACTTGAAGTATTGCAAATTAATTGAATAGCATCTATCCATGCATATTTTGATGAAACATTTTTAGTTTCAATTTTTACGTGTTTTACTGGAACGACTGTTTTATCAAATGACACGTCAAGAACATTCTTGTTTTCAGCACAATAAGAAATATCATCTACAAGTATTGTCTTAATTAAATTATTATTTGGATCATATAGATAGATTTTGTCCACTGTGCCTTGGTCATAATATGCTTTATATATTTTTATGCCATTAGCTAGTGATGGATTGAAATTAACATCAACATATTCAGTAGCATTAATGTTATTAGCTGCTCCCCAGGAACAAAACCCAGTATTAGAACAATCAACACAATCTGCTGCATTTAGAACTTTTGTGGCTGCACGTAGAGTTGAATCATACTGAGAGCTATAACCCATTCCTCCACTACCTGTATAAAGTGATGATGCCCATTGCTCTGGTATGCAGGTAGTGAGGCTTATACCTGAAGAGCTAATTGAGGAGCAATATGCATCATTTGCACCTAAGCATGGATTTGTTGGACAGCATCCAGTTTGACTGCAAACTTGTCCGCATATTGTAGAGCCTGAAGGACAACTAAACCCTGGCCTTGTTGGACATTGATTGTTTGGATCAGCGCAGAAAGCATCAGAAGAGTTGCTAAAGTCTAAGCCTAATAAAGGATTGTATTGAACTTGATGAGTGCATATAAGAACATTATTAGAACAACCAAGTACGGGGTTAGCACTTTCGCAATAAGGTACTAAACCGGTTGAACACAGGGTTTGTGTAGGGCATAGATTGTTATAGCATTTATTAACAGATTCATTCGTGAATACTGTAATGTATGCTTCCTTTCCAAAGCCTGTGTGCAGACCATCAGGTACAGCACTGACTGAATATGCAAAACCATTTTTTCCATCACTATTGAAATTATGTATGTATTGTGTTCCAGGATCTGTAGATCTACCAATTGTCTCACCACCAACATTATGTATATATTGTATTCCAGAATCTATAGACCTACTAAATCTAAATTTTAAATCAGCAGGAGCATTACTAGAAGAGACAAAAGCACTCATGCTATTACCATATGCTATTTTGATTTCTTCCCAGTCTGGATCTGAAGTGGTGTATTTTGAAAGCTCATCTATATTTCCATCCCCATTAAAATCAGCACGATTTCTTTCTTCTGCCATAAATGCTTCTGCACCTATATAGGTTGCATTTGTTTGGAATATTCCAAGTCCATTTCCGTAAACTACATACAAGCTATCTATTCCGGTCGAAGGATTTACACCATATAATTTAATGTCAAGCTTCCCATCACCGTTTACATCTATTCCTTTTATACCTGAAGTTCCTGTGAAGGTGTTTAAATTTTGAATAGCAAAAGTTGTTGGTAGATAATAACTCCTAGTACCGTTACCTTGAAAGAAGGACAAGAAAGAAAGATTATTTATTGATTTTGCGAATGATACTATATCTAATATTCCATCATTGTTAAAATCTCCGCCTGTTATAGCTTGGACCTGGAATGAATAATCCTTACTAATTAATGGTAATTTTGATCTGGAAAAGCTTGAATAACATTTTGAAATATTTTCTAGACTTCCAGAAGAACTGGAAGAAGATGTTGTTGTGGAAGAACCTGAAGAAGAAGAGCTGGAAGATGAGCTGGACATTGAAGTACATCCAGCTTCATTTGCACCTAAGCATGGATTTGTTGAACAGCATCCAGCTTGACTGCAAACTTGTCCGCATAATGACCAGCCTGATGGACAACTGGTTCCTGGTCTTGTTGGACAAGCATTATTTGGATCAGTACAATAGGTATCTAAATTACAGCCAAAGTCTAAGTCTCCTACGCCACTATATTGATTTTGAGAACAGCACTTAAGTATATTATTAGTACAACCAAGTATATTATTAGTACTTTCGCAGTAAGGTATAAAACCAGTTGAACATTGAGTTTGAGTAGGACATAGATTGTTATAGCATTTATTAACAGATTGATTTTTAAAAACGGTAATATGTGTAGGACTTCCAAAACCTCCATCTAAGCTATTAGATACATCACTAACTGCATATGCAAAATCTTTTTTATTATCACTGTTAAAATCATTTATAAATTGCGTTCCTGGATCTATAGAATGATAGAAATTAAATTTTAAGTTAGCAGGGGTAGCTGTTTCTACAAAGCTAGTCATGCTACTACCATAAGCTATTTTGATTTCTTCCCAGCTTGGATTCGAAGTCATATATTTTACAAGTGAATCTTTATTTCCATCACCATTAAAGTCAGTATAAATTCTTTCTTCTGCTATGTATGGTACTGTGCCCTTTAAAGTAGGAGTGCTTTGGAATGTTCCATTCCCAATTCCATAAACTATATATAAGCTATCAGTTGTATTAGTTGAAGTTGTAGAAAAGATTTTAATATCAAGCTTCCCATCATTATTGTCATCTATTCTTTGTATGCCTGCATATCCGTGGAAGCCATTTAGCAGGATTTCTGTATTGATTGGAGAGTTATAATTTCCGTTACTTAGACCTTTAAAGAAAGATAAAAAGACATTGTTTGTTGTTATCTTTGGTTTTGCAGCTGTTACTATGTCTGATATTCCATCATTGTCAAAATCTCCTCCAGTTATAGCTTGAACCTGGAATGGATAGGTTTTACTAATTGGTTGTAAGCTATAGCGTGTAAAGTTTGAATAACATTTTGAAATGTCTACTGGAGCTCCTGACGAAGAGCTGGAAGAAGTTGAATTTGTATATGAGAAATTATAAGTTGAATTATATTTAGAGTTTCCAACCCAATAAAATATAGTGGAAGCAGTGCCAGCTGTGCTAGCTGGTGAAGATACTATAATTTGATTGCTGGAAGAAGATGAAATGTTTGCTTGATTCGTATCAGGACCAAAAGTAATTTTGGTTATATTGTTTAGTCCAGTACCTGAGATTGTTACAGGTGTTCCACCGGAAGCTGGTCCCGTGGTCGGTGTTATAGAATTAATTACAGGAAAAGTTGATCCGGAAGAAGAAGAACTTGAAGATGAACTAGAGCTTGTTGATGAAGTACTAGTAGTAAATGTTAAATTGCTGCATATACTCATATCGTCGCTTTTACATAGTTTTACATATGTTCCAAAAGATAGATTGTTAAATGAATTTAAACTTAATGTTACTGGACTGCTTGTGAAGCCGTAATTTGGAGAAATATTAATATTGTTTTCGTTGAAAAGTCGTAAGAATGTTCCAGTATTATTTGTAAATGAAAGTGTTGCCTGATTTGCTGGTCCATTTATATCAATGCTTGCTAAATCTATTAAAGAATTATTTCCTTGTCTAACACATACAACTGGTCTTAAGTAGGAGTTTTCTAATCCTCCTACGGTTCCGCCAAATAAATTTACTACAGCCATAAGTGTATTATTTATATGGTAAGAAGATGATCTGTAATCAAAATTAAGAGGGAAATTAAAATGAGAATATGCTTTGTTTGCGCCAGCTACATTTACCAACTCATCTTTAACTGGTAATCTCCAGTCATCATAAATCCCAACCATAAGATTATTGCAGTAAGATAATGCATCATTATAATTATAATTTTGAGGAGTGGTTCCTAGTCCCCAAACAAGGTTTGTAAGCTGATCTTGACAACCGCCTTGACCACTCATAAATGAATTGTCTTCATTAGTGCACATGTGAAGAACTGTTCCAGAAGATGAACTTGAAGAAGAGGAGGAGCTGCTTGAGCTTGTTTGTAAACACATTCCTCCTGTAGTGTTGCATTGTCCACTTACAAGACAACCTGCATAAGTTGAGGAGACTGTAGCAAGGCAACATTTAACACCGCTTGAAGTACATGAATATGTAGTGCCTACTGGACAGGATGGATTTCCAGATACACATAAAATTCCCGAACTGGAAGATGAGCTTGAGGAACTTTGAGCAGAGACTCCACCTACAGTTACTAAATTACTGCAGATATTCCCATTGTTTGCATCACATAATTTAACCATAATGCCAGGGACAAGACTGGTTGAGAATTTTGAGATGTGGCTTATTATTGTTCCTACAGTGCCTGGTGTAGAATAAATATCAAAAGTATTATTTGCAAGTGAGTTATTGTTCGAATTACGAAGGGTTACACTTGTGTTCGAAGTCTTTGAGAATCTTATTGCTACACCTGTGTTGACTAGGTGTACAAATTTAAGAGAGATAGGTGTACTGCTATCCATAACCTCAGTTGGATAAGTCGTTAATGATTCAGCATAAGTAAAACCAGGCATAGATGTATTTTTACCTGCATTATTAAAGGCTGTAATGTAAGCAAAACCATCGGACATTTCCCAGCTTTCTGTGGCAGGAGTGATTACTCTTAGTTCTGTATCTGTTGCTCCTGGTAGAATCTCAGAATCATAATTGAATGTTACACGATTAACGTCCTGTAAATTTTTTCCAACAAGTGTAATTGTGTTTCCACCAAACTTTGAGCCTTTATCAGGTACTACTGAAGTAATAACAGGAGATTTATCAAACCCTACTGCAAAAGTAGACAGGCTATTCATGCCTGATATCATGCCGTATATCCAAATGTCTTTAGGATAGCCTGTATCTGTAATCTCTACCCATTTCCCATTTATAATCTGGAATAGTTTTATATCGTCAGGATTATAACCTGGAGGAATTACTGCTCTTGTGCGATTTACGGCTATAGTGGATGTATCATTTGTAGCTGTGTTTGTAGTAACGCTAATGAAATGTTTAAAACCATTTATTAAAAATTCATTTGGTAATGGATTGGATTGTGAAAGAGCTATATTGTAGTTTTGAGGATTTGGTGAAATTGAAATATCTTCTAAAACTAATGAGTTCTCACTCTTTTCTTCATCTAAGCATGCTCCATTTAAGCAATTTTTGCATTTAATAGTTTGGATATCTGCAGTCATACCATAGCATTGATATTCATTTAAGAAACAGTTCTCTCCTACGCATAAAGGAACATCAAAACCTTTAGTGAAACAAGAGTCAGTAAATTCAAAACCATTGCTAGATGCTGTTCCTTTTATATCAAATCTACTAAAGTCAGTATCATTGCAGTAAAAAGATGAGTTACTGACACAAATCGTAGATAAGACATCTGAAGTATTATTTGTCAGAGCAGCACCTGTAAGAGCATTTACGGTATATGCTAATAAAGCAGTGGCTAAATTGCTGGACCAAACTACTCCAACAGCATTGTTTATATAAGTCATCCAGTTGGTACCAGATATAGCTAAGACTTCATCTTTTGTAGGTAATCTCCAGGTATAACCGCCATCCATTAATTGTTTACAGAGGGAATCAGCATTGTTCCAAGTCTTTGCATTTGAACCTGTAAAAATTCTACTCCAGAGAAGATTAGCGTTAGGGGTAATTAATTGCTGACATGCATATGGAACAGTCCTAAACATAGCGTCAGAAACTAAACACTTACCCTTAGAAACTAATTTATTTTCTGGGTCTGAAATGTTTACAACATTTGAACAGAATCCATTACTTATTCCTGTTGGATGGCATAACTTTAAAGTATTTGTTAGTGCTATTATCGGATTTAATGAACTTATATTTATAGATGCATCACCATCAAGGTGTGATTTATTGTTTGAAATTGTAGAAGTGGAAAGAACTTGATCAAAATGATTTCTTAACTCGCGTCCAGTTAATGACTCTGATCTGTAATTTACAATTAAATCATTGTTTTCTACCCTTGCACTATTTGCAACAATATAGCTACTATTACAACTTGGCGTATGTGTATCAAATGCTTCACATACTGGAACGTTATTTGCGCATCTTAGAGTATAAGCTGGATGATTACACTTCGGTGTTACATAGTTGATATTGCATTTAACTTGATTATTTAAACAATATGCTTCTGGAATGATTGGTGGTGGGGTACCAGAAGAAGTAGTTGCTATAGTTGTAAATGGACAACAATAATACTGCTCTTTATCATTTGTACAATTATAATGTGGTTTGCAACCTAAACTATCAGGAATAAGTGTGATTCTTTCAAAGTTTGAATTACATCTAGGAACAGTACAACCGCTGGAGTTAAATAAATCGCTGGAATCTGTACAATGTAAACTGGCTGCATCAAGTCCTTCATAACTAAGATAGTTACTATTTTTATGTTTACCTGTGATTTGGATCCATTTTACTGGGGTTGTAGTCTTTTCAAAGGTGACAGTAAGAAGTCCTTGAGGACCTGCTGTAAATGCACTAGTGTAATCAGCAAAGTCAACACCATTAATTAATAGTTTAATTCGATTATCGTTTACATCAAATAGCGAGATTGCATCTACATACCCAGGATAAACAGTTTCATATAGATCGATTCTATTTGCTAGTGTTGGAGTATTGTAATATAGAGAAATAGTATCAATATTACTGTTATAAGAACTTACCCAAGACTTACTAAATTTTTCATTATTGTTAGTAACGTCTGGAGCACCCGTGGCATTAATTGGTGGAGAGGTTATAGTTCCAATAAAGTGTGAAGATGCTGATGCACTTGATGCCCATTGTTTATTAATGCAGACAGTTGAAACTATTCCAGAAGAACTTGAAGAAGATGAAGTAGAACCGGAAGAAGAACTTGAAGATGTAGTTGTTGTTGAGCCAGATGAAGAGGAAGAAGATGAACTTTGTGCAACACCACCTGAAGAACAAACTAGTTTAATTGCATCAATTCCTGCATATGGCATACCTAAAACATCAA
>MFRM01000011.1 GCA_001784555.1 Candidatus Melainabacteria bacterium RIFCSPHIGHO2_02_FULL_34_12
GAATGTCTTTTCTAAATTTTGGTGGAATCGTGATGTGCACTTTAGCTGGCATTACATCACCCAGCTCATGTACTACCAGGGCACTTTCATATGAAATTACAGCCTGTGGGTTTCCTTTCTTATCTCTGCTCCAAAGAGACCATCTTATTAGATCATCAAACTGAGAAGCTGGAAAATTAGTAAGCTTATAAAGCCCTGTATCTATTTCCTTCCAGTGTTTTTGTTCTTTGTGATAGCTTTGTAGTCTGTAACTATACCCTGCTTTAAGTGCCTGCCCAGATGTAAAATATCCGCCTTGCTTTTGAGCAATTTCAAGAAGTTTTTTCTCTGTTTTCTTATTAGTCCACATAGTGTATAAACCTTACATAATATGTAAGTATTATACACAATTGCAGGTAAGCTATAAACGCATAAACCTTACATAATATGTAATATCTACGATTTACTAATTTTACCCCAAAAAGATGAGCCCCTTATAGCTAGGATTAACTAAATAATCTCAAGGCATGAAGCCTGCTTTCACTATAAGGGGCTCTAAAACATTTATTATAACATTAAGCCGCCATTTCCAAAAACTCATTTACTTCTAACTTCTTAAAATCTACTGTTGAGGTTCTAAGAGCGTAAACCAGTGGGAGCCAAACTAGTCAAAAGGAAGAACCCTATGCAAAACGGTTACTTCCTTTTTTGTTTTTATGAGTATAATGAAAGGTACGATAGCTTCGTTTTGAACTTATCGTACCTTTATGTATTTATCCAAAAAAACAATAAACATACTAGAAGAAAAGCTTAAGTTGTTAAATACTCATAGGCCAATTTCTAGCTCAATTGTAAAAAAAATTAAAGAACAATTTGAGATAGAAATGACCTATAATTCAAATGCTATTGAAGGTAATTCATTAACTCTTAAAGAAACCTATTTAGTAATAAGTGAAGGTATAACTATAAAAGGTAAACCACTCAAAGATCACTTAGAAGCAAAAGACCATAAAGAAGCATTAGACTTTTTATATGAGTTAATTGACAAGGATAAAAAAATCACAGTTTCTGAATATCTTGTAAGACAATTACACCAATTAGTAGTAAGTAAATCTCATAGTGACATAGCTGGTAAATATAGAGAAGGTAATGTAATTATTACTGGAAGTAACCATACACCTCCTGAAGGATTTCAAATACCACATGAAATGAAGGAACTTATTTCATGGTTAAATAAAGACCCAAAGAAGCACCATGTAATAGAGCTTGCTGCATTACTACATCATAAACTTGTTTATATTCACCCATTTTCAGATGGAAATGGAAGGATGGCTAGACTTGTAATGAATGTTCTTATTATGAAAGCCGGATACCCTTTGGCAATAATTTTAAGGAATGATAGAAAAAGATATTATAGGATTTTATCTGAGGCAGATGAAGGAAGATATGAACCACTTTGTGAGTTTATAGCTCAATCCGTCATAAGAACATTAAACATTTACTTAAAAGTTTTAACTCCATCAAAGAAAAAGAATGAAAAATATATAAGCTTAGAAGAACTAAGTAAAGGTTCTCCATACTCTGCTACTTATCTTAGAAAACTTGCAACTCAGGGAAAGCTTGAGGCATTTAAAGAAGGTAGGAATTGGTTGTCGTCAAAACAAGCACTTAAAGATTATATAGATTCGACTGAAAAGAATCAATAAACTAAATCAGACGCTACGGGGAGTTCGTATCTTGAAAATCCTCATGGCAACTAGCTTTGAGGGTTTTTTATTATCTTGAATGTAGGATTTATTTTATAATTGCAAATTGGGTTTTGGATTTTCCGCCGAAGGCGGATCTGTCCTTTGGCAGAGAAGGAGTAAAAATAAAAAATATTATTGTAGAGATTCTTTAAATAAAACGCCTCCCTTCAAATCGACTATCTCTGGAGCAAGCTCACAGAGTTTTTCGCCGATTTGAACCATGGGCATTGGGAGGCGTTAGTAAGGAGGCGTTTTGTTGCTACTCGCTCACATCTCCGGGAGCAAGCTCCCGAGTTTTTCGCTCGGGCGCAATAAATAGTACTCTTCCTGCAATGCCATCTTATCTGTAGCTACCCGGGCTCTTTTTATTGTAAAGATAGCCTATTTATAATGCCACTGATTTAAAACCTTAAATATTGTGTAGATTATTAACACTGCCAGAGAAACCAATGTTTCATACAAATAAGATTAATTTTTTAACTCGTGTACTAGTTTTATTATTATTTTCTTTTATATGTTTTTCTGAATGCAAGGCAAAAGTTATTTTGACCACTGAAGTTGATACTTATACTATTACTCTAAATGGAAATGTATTAAATGATATTAGCGGTTTAAATATACACGTTCAAATAAAAGATCTTAAGGGTAATATTTCAACTGCTGTCAGTTTTTTATCTAATGGGGCTAATTCTGTTCTTTCTTCCGTAACCGGTCCAAAAGGTGATCAGTTTACTATTACATTTGCACTGAATGGAAAGATAAAAGATGGGAAGGCATCTGTTACAGGAAAATTTATTAAAGATTCATTGCTTTCAGGAGCTGAGTTTAATGTTATAAAAGTTGAAAGGGATGGGGGTATTGATATAACAAGTTTACTAATCACAGAAATTTCATTTACAAACTCTAAAGTTACATCAACACCTACACCAACACCTACACCAACGCCTACACCTACACCAACGCCTACACCAACGCCTACACCTAAAGAAGTTGAAACCCTTACCGGACAACTTATAGAAGAGCTTGAGGATGCAATAATAATTCCCTTTGTTAAAACGCTTACAGATTTAAATGATGCTTTTATTGGCCTCTTTGTTGGATTTACTAAGGGTCTTGAAGAGTTCCTTGATATAACTGGGACAGCTTCTATTGAAGTTGAAAATGCCCCTCCTATTCCAGAAGGAGAGCCTGCTTTATTTGAGTTACCAGAAATTGAAAGTATTGCTCTCTTTAAAGAGGTAGAGAACATATTTGAGATACCAAAAGGTTTTTCATTTGCAGCTGATTTATCGTTTGACGATATTGTAGAACCAATTACTGTTTCTAGTGAAGATTTATCTAAACAAAACACGGCTGTACTTGTTGATTCAAGTGGAAAAACATTTATAGTTGGTTTTGGGTTTTTAAGAGAAATTGATACTGAACTTACTAATTTCAGGGCAAAGAAAAATTACAGGTTTCAAACTGAAAATGGAGAGCCACTAAAACTTACAACTACATTTACAGTCCCAGCTGATGCAGCGGAGGGAGATGCTAAGGTTTCTATACTAAATAAAAATGAGTCTTTAGCTACTATACCGCTTAGGGTAGCTCCTCCAAGAAGAGTACAAGTTGGTAAAAAACAAGTAGGTAAACCACAAATAAGTGAACCAATAAAAGCATTTGTAAAAAAATCAGGTGAAAGACTATCTCTAGAAATACGAGGAAAGAACTTTATTACAAAAATTGCAACTGTAGATGGAAAATTAGAAAAATTAATTGGGAAAGCCAACTTTACTAATGTAACTTTTGTTCCACAAAAAGGCATTAGCGTTAAATCAATTAGAGTTAGGAAAAATAAAATTAATGTGATAGCAAAGATTAAAAACGACATCGAGCCAGGTATAAAGTTATTTAATGTAATAACTCCAAAAGGTGCTGATATAGGTGCAATTGTATTCCCAGAGTTAATTCTTGATGGCATGATAGAAGCTACTTCAATTCCAGAAAAATTTATATTGGAAAGTAGTGAGGATTGATAATATTATTCTTATTTTAAGATCTTAACCACTTTTCATACGCTTCATCAAGAAAAACAATTATCACAATAGCTGCTTCAATGGCAACCCTAATTAAAGCTATAAACTCTACTCCAACTGCTACACTCAACTCTTATTGTTTACATTTGAATTGTAATTTTTTTTATGCTATCCCCAATACCATCCCTACTCCCACGTTTATTTTTCTTATGTGTGAGGTAAATCACGCTATAGGTAACAAAATCTTTATATGTTTTAATTATGAAAAGAGGATTTTTTTTAGTCATAACTTTTTTAGCGGTAGTAAGTTTATTTTTTTCTACCTGTAATAATTCTTTTGCAGCAAAAAAGAGTAAACCAACCTTTCAAACTTTAAAGGTAATTAGTAATGAAGGTGAAGCTATTTTATATGGCAGTATATTAAGTCCAAAAGAAGATGAAGCAAATATTTTACTTTCAAAAACTTTACTATCAAAAATTAGAAAAATTGGAATAGCTAATCTTTCAGTTAATTTAACTTCTTCTTTAGATTCAACAAAAACATACACTGTACCTGGCGATGCACTTAGTATACAAAGGAAGGTAATAAATAAAAAGCCAGGGAAATACCTGGTAATTAGCTTATTTAACCTAAGCACTCCTTCTGGTATAACAATTTCTCCAAGTTCTTTACCCACCGATGACTATAGACTAAAACTTACTGGAAAAGAACTAGATGCTACAACTGAAGAGTTTAATTACCAAACACCTGCTCTTTTTGTTGGTACTGTTGACTCAGAGACTACAGGTTTAGTATCTATAAAAGATTTATTTGGCAAAAATATTTCAGAAAAGATAGTTGTAACAAACCCAAATGGTACATTCTTTACAGAAGTAAGAGCAAGTAAAATTACACCACAAACAGTAGCAAGAAAAGTAAGAAAAGTTTTAAAAGCACAAGTTGATGGATCTGTCACCAATGATAATGAAGAGGCTTTTGAAGAAGAAGTCGTTGAAGAAATTAATACTTGTGTAATAGATGTTGAAGCTGAAAAGCACTACTTAGCTATAGCTCCTCTAGATAATGATCCGGAACATAACGCTGCAATTACTAACAAAAACCTAGAAGTTAATGATGCAACTACACTTACTGCTAATTTAGCAGTTGAAAGTGCAAAAGATGGTGATGAAGAATTAGCACTAGAAGCAGCAAAAGATATAGTAAACGATTTAAAAGAAGAGGATGAAGAAGACTTCGAAGATGGAGAAGATTTTACATGTGACATAGGAGATATTGAACAGTTTGCAGATAGATGTTCAGATGATCCTCAAACCTTAAGTTCAATCGGGAAAGACTTTAGAGAGTTTGTACTAAAAGCAAATTGTAATTTTCCGGAATTTAAATTAATAAAAGCAATTTTACCTAAGCTACCAGAAGATGCTAATGAATTTGTTGGAAGAGGTTATTGTGAAATTAGCCAAGAAAGAGATGACGATAGACCTTGTGACATTTACAGAGATCACATATTACCTGATTTTAAGAAAGGTCTTATAAGTCAATTGCCATGTCCTCCAGATTTTTGTGACGAGTTTAGAAATATAAGACCACCAAAATGTTTTCAGCCCCACAGAATCTGTGAAGAAGAATTTAATAGACCGCCTCATCCAGAACCACCTTTTGAAGGACTTACACAAGTTTGTCGTGGCCCAAGATGTCCAGGACCACCTATAGACGACTCGTGCATTCATAGACCAATGAAAGATTTATATTGCTCAAGGATAGGAATTGATATTAAAAAAGAAGAATGCAGTAGTCAAGGTTTTAGTGGACCATACTCACCTAGTTGGGTAGCTGAAAGTGATGATGAAGGAAACTTATATTGTGTTCCTTCTAATATTTCACAACCTCAATTTCCAACAGGATATCAAGGACCACGTCCTCCATCTACACCAAAAGAAATTGCAAATGAATGTAAGGTAAATTCTTGCCATAAAACTTGTAGTGAACAATATGGTTTTAGAGGACCTGTTGTTGGACCACCTCCAACTTTTAGTCCACATGATAATTTTTCCCCTTCACAGCCACCTAAATGTGAAGAATGTGATTGTCATCGTGGGTGTGATGCAGAAGCTGGCAGGCTTATTGAATGTAATGATAGAGATAAATATTTTTCAAGGGAATGTTGTGAGCATGGTCCAGGCCCTATAATATTTTCCCAGACTTTACAAGCACAATCCTTCCCACAAGGAAGTTTTGGTCCAGGAAGAGGCCCAGTTGGAGTAAACGTATATGACTGTCTATGCAAAGATACTGTAAATAACTTTAATGAAAAAGGATATGTAAAACCTGAGGTTCAGAAAATTTGCTTAGAAGATTGTCCGCCTGGTTATGAAAAAGATCTAAATAGTGATCAGTGTCTACCAATTTGTGACAAAGAAAAAGGATTTGTAAGAGATCCAGGCGGGATTTGTAGAAAAAAATGTCCTGAAGGATCTTTTGATGATGGAACTGGATATTGCAGATGCCCAGAAGGTCAGTCCATAGGCAGATCAGGGAAATGTGAATCATACCCTACATGCCCTCAATACTGTTATAACTACCGGGTGTTTAGAGAACTTTTAGAACACCACGATTCTGGTAATTTTGGTGGGACTGGTTATGTTTCACCTTCTACAGGACCTGGATATATTCCACCAGGATCTACTGGTTCAACTAATTCACTTCCACCTGAATGTCAAAAATGTGGTGGTGGCCAAGTAACATGTCCATCTGGACAAATTTTAATAGAAGAAAATGTTGTTTGTGTAACTGCACCGTGTCCACCAATAAAACGTTGTGCTTGTCCAGATAGAAGCAATCCAGGACCAAACGGCCAATGTGGACCAACTAATACTACTTGCTCTGGAAACATGTATCCAAATCCAAATCCTGGACCAAACAAAGCAACCTGTGTATGTCCTTCTGGACTTCCTTACTGGGATAACTTTACTCAGCAATGTGTTGCAGTATGTTCACAAGGACAAACTCCAAGTTCAACAGTTGGGTATCCAGACAATTCACCAATTCCATGTAGTGGTGGCAATCAGTATAATTATTGTTCTCCTGGAATTACAGTAGGTACTAATAGTTGTACATGTAACCCAGCTGATGGTGCATATAATTTAAATGGATATTGTACATGTCCAACCGGAAGCAATAGCCCTTATTCAAAAGAATATGGTTGTTCATCTTCTACTTGTCCACCAGCTACCCCAGTAAAATGTCCAGATGGAAGCTGCGCTATTTCTCAAGCTAATTGTGGAATAACATCATGTCCAGCTCCTTATGTAAAAAATCCAAGTGGCCAGCCACCTTGCAAATGTCCTGATGCTACTCCAATAAATTACAATAGTGGAAACGGTTCTACTTGTGTAGCAAGTTGTCCTTCTGGTTTAATTGCAGACTACTCATCTTCTGGTAGCTCTACAACATCAACAATGAAAGACTGTCTATGCCCAGACAAAACGTACCCAACAAATGGTGTATGTGGTACTTCAACGACATCACATATATGTGCAGCAGGAGAAGCAGCAACAATAGCTAACCCATGTTATTGTGCAGGCGGTGGAACATTTAGTTCTGCTAATTCTACTGGGATATGTAGTTGTACTAATGGTCAGACTTATACAGCAGCAACTGGTTGTGGTACAACATCTTCAAATTATTGTCCTCCAGCTATAGTACCAACAGCAACAAATCCATGTACTTGTAATCCTGCAGGTGGTTCTTACTTTAATTCAAACGGATATTGTACGTGTCCAAGTGGAAGCAGTAGTCCTTATACAAAGGAAACAGGATGTGGTTCTACATCACGTCCATGTACAACCGGTGAAGGTCCATCCAATAACTGTTACTGCTTTGGTAGCGCAACAGTTGTAGATGGAACCTGTCAATGTCCAAACAACAACAACCCCGCATATACTGGTGGAGGTTGCACTGGATCAACTAATAACTTTTGTGCAATAGGAATTTCTACAACAACAGGCTGTACATGTGCCTCTGGAGCAACACCAAGTGGGACAAATAATACATGTCAATGTACAAATGGACAGGTCTATGCTTCAGGAGGTTGTCCAGGATCAACAACAACTACATGCCCTGCTCCATATATAACAAATCCAAGTGGGACACCTCCTTGTAAATGTCCAGATTCAACACCAATTATTAATGGTAGTACTTGTGTAGCTGCTTGTCCTTTACCACTTACATCCCAAGTAGGACCTTCTGGACAACAAACATGCTTATGCCCAGCTGGCTTTGAGGCAGATCCTGCAAATGTAAATAATTGCAGAACGGTTTGTAATTCACCAAAATCTAGAGATAGTGCAGGAGTATGTTCATGCCCAACGGGACAAACTGAAGATGCAAACGGACAATGTGTTACTCCACAAACTGTAACATTAAGTAGTGCCCAAATTAGTGGAAGCGACTTGACTATTACATACTCAAAAAGTGGTTTTTCAGAATGCGTACTATTAATAAAAGCTGATGATCCTACAATAATACTGCACAATGGAGTAAATGCTTATGGTAACTATTGCAATTCTGATGGAGGAACTTTTACATATCCTCTAAATAATTACAATAATATTACCAATGGATATCAAGTTAAACTATGCAAAGGTAATGGAGCCACTGGAGCAACAAATACCAATCTATTTTCTCCAAACAATTGCAGTAACTTAGTTACTGTGCCTTAATGGAAAAGGTTAAATATTGTTTCAGCTTTTGGTATACCAGCTAACTGGCAGGAATACCAAGCTTAATTGAAGCCTTACTGGCTACAATACTTAAAAATAAACCGACTTCCTTAAAATCGGCTATCCCTGCTGCAAGCAACAGGGTATTACGCCGATTTTTGACTTCGTCACCAGTCGTCGGGATTTGGAAGTCGGTTTGATTTCGCTTGCTAAATCCCTCGTGGCAAGCCACGGGGTATTACGCTTCGCTCAAATAATTCCTACCATCAACATAATTCCCACAGTAATTAACATTAAACCAACAATTTTTTGAATTGATTCATAAGTAATCTTCTTAAGTAATTTATTCCCTAATAAAACACCTAGCAGTGAAAACAATATTGTTAAGACGAGTAGTGTAATATTTTCACTAAGAATAGCCGGTGAAAAAAATGAACTATATGCAATTAGTCTTGAAATATCTACCATGCAGGCTATTGTTACTCCAGTTCCAATAAAACTTTCTTTTGATAAATTGCATTTAACTAGGAATGAGCTTCTAAGTGCTCCCTGATTCCCTGAAAGACCGCCAAATAAACCACTAAGCAATCCACCTATAAACAAATATTTCTTATCAAACTGGATTTTTTGCAATCTGGGTATTAGGTCAAAAAGTGCAAAAACTATAATAAGAACACCAATAACTATTTTTAAAGCAGTGATTGAAAAAGTGTTTGTGCCTATTGAATAATTTAATATCGATTTTATATCTGACAGATATTTTAAAATCCATGCACCAAAAAACGCAGAAACTAATGCGGGTAATCCAAATCCAGCTACTACATTAATATTTGCATATTTGCCAAGGACTATAACTTTAAATATATTATTTATAAAATGGATTATTGCTGTAAGTGAAATTGCAATACTAAGTGGAAAAAACATTGCAAAAATAGGAAGTAAAATTGTACCTAATCCAAAACCAGAAAACAAAGTAAGTAGTGAGGCTATAAATGAAAATATTGGTATAAAAAAATATTCCATAATAAATAATATTACTACTTTCTTTGGTACAATAATGACTATGAAATTCCTGGCGATGAAGCTCGCCTTGTCGTAAAAGACAAAACTACTAAGAACTAGTTGATAGCTTCTACTAAAAGAAAGGTGGGGGCTTTTTATGGATATTTATGTTGCACTTTTAGTTGGGGCTTTAATTTTTTTAAGCAGTTTTCTTTCAATTAGATTTATGGTTTCAGCAGCTCTTATAGAAATTACTATGGGAGCTATTGCTGGGAATTTTTTGGGACTTTACCAAACTGAATGGATTAAATATCTTGGTGAGTTTGGTGGAATTGTCCTTACTTACCTTGCAGGTACAGAAGTTGACATCCCTCTTTTAAGGTCAAAGTTCAAGGAAAGTTTAATAATAGGAGGGATATCGTTTTTCGCACCATTTATTGGAGCATTTTTATTTGCTTACTATTTTGTTCATTGGTCGTTTCAAGCATCTGAAATTGCTGGTATTGCTCTTTCTACCACCTCACTTGCTGTAATTTATGCAGTGCTTGTTGAAACGGGGCTAATAAAAAGTGAACTTGGTAAACTCCTTATGGCAGCTTGTTTTATTACCGATTTAGGTACAGCAATTGCTTTAAGTGTTCTTTTTGCTAATGTTAATTGGTTTACTTTACTTTTTGTGTTTGTTTCAATACTAGCAATAATTTTTACACCAAAAATAATTAACCAAATGACAAAATCTTTTGGTTTTAAAGTGGTTGAACCTGAATTAAAGTTTTTGTTTTTTGTACTCTTTGCTTTAATGTGGATAGCAAAACTTGGAAATAGTCATGCTGTTCTGCCAACATTTATTCTTGGACTTGCCATGTCAGATTACTTCAAGTCAAAGAACAAAGAACTTCAAACACGGTTTAGAGCAGTTGCATTTACTATGCTTAATCCATTTTTCTTTATAAAAGGTGGCTTAAATATTTCTTTTCCTGCATTAGGTAAAAGCGTTTGGTTATTAGTTGGTTTTTTCTTTGTAAAGATGGTTACAAAGATAGGAAGTGTTTTGCCAGTTGCCAAAAAATATATTCCAAAAGAAGCAATGTTTACTACACTACTTATGAGTACAGGGCTAACTTTTGGGACAATATCTTCTCTTTATGGTTTAAATACTGGAATTATTGATAAAACACAATTTTCAGTTTTGGTTACAGCAGTAATTTTAAGTGCAGTAATACCTACAATAATTGCACAGAAGTTTTTTGAACCAAAGCATGTTTATAAGAGTATTAGAGAAAAAGAAGAAGTTAAGCAAATTGTTTATGAAACTGGGGAAGAAGATATTTAAGATATGTTTGATATAATTTAAATTAAGTGGTAATAAAAATGACAACTAAAGCAACAACCTTTCAAAACTTAGACACAAACCAGCAAGAACAATGGCGGTGCTATGTTCGTTTGTTTTTCCTAATCATCTTTGCAGCGATAATACTCGGGACATTTTGGTTTGGTTCACGTTATCCACAACTCTTGGAAAAAGCTGCTCATATTACGACATTAACTCCACACTCTTTTATTAACTCAATGGAGTTAATTTCCATGGCAGAACAACATACTTTCTGGTCACGTGTGTTCGCATCATTTATTAACTGGCTATGGTCAATGAAAATAGGAATGACCTTTGGTTTAGCTATGGGAGCACTACTTCACACTCTTTTTGAGTTTTACCCATTAAAATTGACAGGTAATATTTATCTAAATACTCTTAAAGGCATTGTGATTGGTGCACCTGCTGGAGTATGTGTAAATTGTGCAGTTCCAGTTGCATGTGGAATTACCCGTAGCAAAAACAAAATCGAAACAGCTCTTGGTTTTATGTTCAGTTCACCTACCTTAAACTTCTTAGTGGTCTCAATGGTATTTTCATCACTCCCTCTGGCATTTGGATTAATTCATTACAGTCTTATTGCTGTATTGTTACTAGGAGTAGTGCCATTATTAGTTTGGCTTTATCGCAAACAACAACCCTCTCCTCTTGAAGAAACAGGAGCATGTGCGATTGACCTTAAGGACACATTTTGCAAAGAAACAATATTCGAGAGCTTAACTGGTGTATTAAAAGCATATGGCAAAAACCTAATGTCTCTCTTTAAGTTTGCAGTACCAATGATGTTAGTAGCTGCTGTTATCAGCTCTTTTGCAGTTGAGCTTATCCCTTTTCAAACTATCTTTGGTCATGTTAGTTTTGTTGGATTGTTTATTACAGCATTAGTCACAGTATTACTTCCTGTTCCAATTGCACTTGAGGTAATTGTTGCCCATCATCTCTTTGTAAACCAAGTACCAGCACCCTATGTAATGCTTTTCCTGTTTACATTAGGTACCTATAGCATGTTACCAATGATGTACCTTTGGAAAGAAGTATCTAAAACACTAGCATTGAGCTTATATATTATTTTTGTTGTAATGGGAATTATTGCAGCTAGCTTAATTCAGCTGTTAATATAACAATTTTTATATTTAAGAGCAGATTTGCGATCAAGCAGCTTTCCTAAAAATATAAGGTTTTTCTTGTATAATACAAGTTCGAACTTTCTTAGTCAGCGAAAGTCTTTAATATTACTTTCGGATTTGTTATTTAAGGATTTGCAAAATGAGTAATTTAGACCCAAACCAACAGGCTATGGTTGACCTTTTTGATCGACACGTTAAAGCTGAGTTAGAAGGCGACATTGAAACAACCATGGACACCATGACTGATAAGCCGCATCTGACTAATGTTCCACTGATTACAGGCGGTGTCGGTTACAAAGGTGTCCGGGATTTTTATGCAAATCATTTAGTCGGCAAATTTTTCCCACCCGATGTTGAAATGATTAATGTATCCCGTACAGTTGGAGACAATCAAATTGTTGATGAAGTAGTTATTCGTTTTACCCACACAAAAGTCATCGACTGGATGCTGCCCGGAATAGCACCCACTGGAAAAAAAGTTGAAATGGCTGTAGCTGTCATTGTCAAAGTTGAAGGAAAAAAAATTGCCCATGAGCATATTTACTGGGATCAGGCAGGTGTGCTGGCTCAGATTGGTTTGATCGATCCTGCTGGACTACCAATTGCTGGTGCTGACAGTGCCCGTAAAGTCATGGACCCCAGCCTACCATGCCGATCCATCTGATTTAAGGAGAAGAACTAAATAAACCAAATCTGACCCTGGGCAATCAAGCGACTTTCTTGAAAATATAAGGTTTCTCACTGTATATGCAAGTTCGAACTTCCTTCCCGCCAAAGGCGGGTCCGTTCTTCGGCGGAAAGTAGGGGGAGGTTTTACAAGCCCATTGCAACAAGCTTTGAGGGGTTTTTAGTTTTAAAAAATAAATAACATGATGGGATAAAAGCTTCTATAAGTAAAACCAGACTTAAGTGGGGTAGATATTATTTGTGGCATCTCCATCTCTTCTTACCAAACTTGATGGTAACAAATTTGAACCAAGTCTTAGTAGATAAAAGAAAGCTCTTGTACCAATTGGTAAGCCTGATTCATCACTCCCATGGTCCTGTGATGCTAATTGTTCAAATAATGTCCCCTGTTCTCCTGATCTAACAATGGCTGCAATTCTATCTCCTATAAATCTGTTTGTATCCTCGTTAGGGTGACAGTAATCAATAAAAAAGTTGTCTGCTTCATTTGGCCTATTAATTGCTATTTTGTCTTGAACATTTATAATAACTGTTTCAGTTTCACTAGCAACTTTATGCAAAGCTTGAAGATGTGCTCTTGAAATTCTGGGTAGAGCTATATCTAATTCACAGGCTGCTCGATAATTACCATAAGACCATAGATCATGAGCTTTTTTTAATCTTGATTTTAAAACTCTATCAGTTAATGAGTTAAACATATTTAATGATTCACCCTTGTATTTTCTGGATCTGATATATGGTTCATGTACATAATTAACAACTGGAACTATTAATATTGGCACTGCACCTAATTCTCTTATAGTACGTATCATTTCTTGTAAGTTTAACCTGTAGTCCTGAGGAGTTACTCTCAGTACATCACTAAATCTTGAGACTTGCTCTAAATCTATCTTGCATTTATCTTCGATACCATAAGTCGAATCGTTATTTCCAAAATATAAAGTTATAAAATCAGGTTTTATCCCTAACTGCTGTAATCTACAAAGTAAGATTTTTAAATATTTTCCCCCCTGATGGCTTGTATAGCCTGGTACTCCAGCATTAATAACATTTCCTGGAAAACTTTCCTCAAGTAGATCCGAGTATGTTCTATATGTGAATAATGCACAGGATAGATCGGTTAGATTTCCATGAATTACTTCTCCATTCCAACCTGATGTTGATGAATCTCCCATATTGAGTAATATTGGCTCATCTCTATTAACTCTCTCTGCTATCTTTTCAAGCTGTTCAAAACCACTGCTGGTAACCAGGCTTCTGTCTTTAAAACGATTACCTAATTCAGTATCATGTTCAAAAATACTTACTGCACGATAGCTTGTCATAAAAGGGTTATGTCGCAAGCCTTGCACATTAGGATGAGATGTTATATGCCTTGGAGTAGTTGGAATAACTTTTAATGCACGATTAGTCATAATATAGAACATTTTACTTTTATACTGACATTAAACCAAATTAAATTTATTTAATCTTAAGAAGAATCTTTATAATTTGCCTACTGGAAATATAGTGTATTAGAGAAGGAGCTAACTAAGCCACTTTCAACGACATACTTATCTAAAAGCTTTAGACTATTCGTATTCTTATATTGCATATTTTATTAGTGTAGCTTAGTATTTAAAGCAAATACTTTTTATTTATTAAAGGAGTTAATATCATGAACCTAAGACCAATTGTAAGTATAAGACTAAGTCCATTATTTGCTACAGAATTAATTAAATCTTCTAAACTTAAAGCTAGAGAGAGTGATCCACATTTTGAATTAAACGCTAAGGGTGATACAAAAATAGGAAATCATTTTGGTTCAAACCATATTTCCCTTGATATCAAAGGGCTACCAGATGATATTTTAAAAGTAACTCCAGGAGCTGATGGAAGAGTTGCAGTATTCGGAAGAGATAGCAAATCACCTGTTGTTGTAGGAGAAAATTCTGGCTGCGCGTTGTTGGGATTAGGCAAAATCAACGAAACTCCACTAGATAGATCAGATTCTCATACTTTGACTTCTGATAAAGCAACAATTAAAATCCATACCAAAGAGGGTACTTCTTTAAGTTTTGAGCTTCTTGTAAGAAGGGCAGCTGGATAAATACTCTCACTGTATATGCAAGTCCGAACTTCTAGGGCGAGGCTCGCTCAAGCGGAGCTTGAGCGGCGAACTTCCTTCCCGCCTCGGCGGGTCCGCCTATGGCGGAAACTAGGGGGAGTTTTTATCCTCTAACCCCACAGACCACATTGCTTCTACTAACTCTTGGTGGACGTCTTTTTAGGTACTTTTTAGCAGTGTTAATCAATTTTTGTAGTAATCCTTCTTCATTGGCATTTGGATTATTATTTATACGAGTTGAGACTGAGTCTTGCTGTATATCAATTATACGGTCAACTACTGAAGCTGCTTTCTCATGATTATTTATTGATGATTGTATTGATCTCTCAATTTTATTTATTTCATTTGGTTTACCTTCACAAAATTCTAATATGATTGGATCTGTTCTAAGGTTGTCTTTTGCATTATTTAAAGATTCAATTGTGTCATCAATTGTACCTTTAGCTTCAACATATTTGCCTTCGTTTAATTCTTGTAGTGCTTGCATATTTAACTCTTTAGCACTTTCTAAATGAGATTGTGTAATTGGTGTAGGTGTAGATTTTGGTATTGAACAATCATCACCTTCCTGTCCTTCAAAACAATTACAAATCCCATCTTCACAGATACCATTAAATGAACAATCATTTGGACAAGAAGTAAAATCAGGTGTTGGGGTAGGAGTAGGTGTTTCTATAGGAAAAGAAGGTGATGTTGTGCCTGGACAATTTGCAACACAAACTCCTTCACCTACATCTGGAATAGGAGCAAGACTCTGGGCAAATGAATGAAAAGGTAATAATAGGAAGAAGAATAACGATACAAGAAGTGATCTAATTAAAAAGTAAATGTTATTTTTCATTTGGCTATGTATAAATTATCATAGATTTCTCTTTTGCATTCATCTGTTAACTTAGAAATTAATATTTGAGCCCCGTTTTTGCTGAAAATATAAGGATTTAATTTATCAAATCCTTCCTAAGGGATAGTTGCATCAGCCTAGAGAATGATTTTTAATAAGAGCTATCTCTAAGTACTTCATCCTTTAGATCAAGTCATCTTTTACAAATTAAAGGTATAAAGCAAGTATAGAGGAAAAGTAATAATGAAAAATCTATCTAAAATATTTCTTATACTGAAACTTGTTGTAATAAACATTTTTATTAGTTTATTCATACTTATAATTGCTCTTTGGACTTCTTTCCCGTATTTGCAAGTAAGTTCAGGGATAAAAAAAATTCAAGCTAACAAAACACTCTTAAATCATAAAGCCGATACAAAAAACTTATCTCCTGCATTTAGGTATGACAGATACGACATTGAGGTCAATGAAGAAGCAGAAATAGATTTAATTTTAAGCCCAGTAACAAGTGTAATCAAGGTAGAAGTTATAGGTGCAGAAGATGTCGGACTTGGAATAGACAGCGACAAACTTTTAAAAAAAGGGTTAAAAATAATCAAACCACACAGACCTAGAAATAAACCAAGTAAGCGTGAAGAAATTTTGGAAGAAAAATTATTTAGAACTAAGCTGATTTACCACTTAAAGAGAATAGAAAACAAATCTTTTCTTGTACAAGAAAAAGATTACAAAGTCTTTCAAATAGCAGTAAAAGGAATTCTTCCAGGTGCATATACTTTAAGAGCTTCTACTACTGACGGGGAATATGCAATAACAACAATATTAACAAAACCAGAACTTAGGATAGATAGCATATCGCCATCAATTTTAGACATTGGTGTTGAGACTGTTTTAACCGTTGGAGGCAGAGATCTAGATTCATTTACTCAAATTAATTTAGGAAGTGATATTGAAGTAAAAGATATGCAAGACTCAGATGATGGGTACATAAAAGTTTATGTCTATGTAGCTCCCGGAGCAACAAGAGGATTTAGAAATGTAACAGTAACAAACTTACTTACTGATAGTTCAGCTACTGTAATTAATGGTTTATATGTAGGACCTAGAATTGGACAGGACGGTAAGGATGGAAAAGATGGTACTCCTGGTAAGGATGGTGAAACTGGAGTGCAAGGGACTAGTGGTGCTGATGGAATGAGCATTTGTAACAATACCACTGATACATTAATGGTTTTTACTAATAATCTTTCTCCAGGAAGTCAAGCAACTTCATTCTTTGATCCAGTACTCTGTAATTTAACACTTGGAATTCCAGCTGGTTTTAATGGTGTTAATGCTGGAAGTGGCCCTAAAGGTGATACTGGAGTAGCTGGAGCTACAGGTACTACAGGTGCTACTGGTACTACAGGTGCTACTGGTACTACAGGTGCTACAGGTGCTACAGGTGCTACTGGAACATCTGGTTTAAATAGCCTAATAAAAGTTACAAATGAACCACATGGATCCCACTGTGATGAAGGCGGAATAAAAGTTCAAACCGGTTTAGATTCAAATCAAAATAATATTTTAGATACTAGCGAAGTAGTCACCACACACTATGTATGCAATGGTGACGATTAAATCCCAAAAAACTTTATAGCCAACCCACAAAAGCAAGTAGATATTTGATAAGAATGTTTACAATTTGCAAAATTAAAGTACTATGATTAATTATACTGTTAAACTGTTAAAAAACTGGAGTAAAGCACTTGAGAAGAACTATTAAAACTATAATCCTGATTTCAATATTTGCTCTTCTTACAGTTATAGCCGTCTCTGCACTTAATGAAAATAATATTGATACTATCACGGGTAGCATTTCCTCACTAAGTGAGATTCAATCAGAACTTTCCTCCTCAAGCAGCACAAGAAGTATTTCAAGGGTCATTAATTCTGCTATAAAACAATTAAATAGTGCAATTTCTCAAGGAAGTTCTTCATGTATTTCAAGACTAAGAGTTGCTCTTTCAAAATTGGATCGCGTAGCAAAGATACTTACAGACAGAAGATGTAGTAATTCAAGAAGGAAAAACTGTATTCAGGATAATTTAGCAGATAATGTTCTGGCTCGTCTTCAAAAAGCAACAAATGATCTTAAAGAAGTAACATCTTTAGATGAAGGTAGCAATGGGGTTCCAGATATTTGCGAGAGTGATGATCCTGATGGTGATGGGATTCTTGGAAAAAATGATAATTGTCCTCTTGCAAGTAATCCAGAGCAAAAAGATGTTGACAGAAATGGTATTGGAGATGCATGTGATTTATTCTTTTGTTGTGAAGATTCAAGTTTAACAGTCCCTCTTGAAGAGTGTACAAGAAAAACAATTCAATCTTGCAGCGAAGAAGGTAATGTAATCATTGGGTGTCTTGCACCTCTTCCAAGCGGACGCAAAGGAGGTAAAACAGGTT
>MFRM01000012.1:0-52944 GCA_001784555.1 Candidatus Melainabacteria bacterium RIFCSPHIGHO2_02_FULL_34_12
CACTTGCTCCTGCAATAATTAATCGAGGCTTTTCTGCTTTTGCAATTTTTTCCAATTCTTCATAATCTATAAAACCATTATCATCCACTCCATAAAACACAGATCTAAACCATTTGCCCGAAACATTTGCTTTTGAGCCATGAGTTAAGTGACCTCCCTGATCCAGTGACATTCCAAGAATAGTATCCCCCGGATTTAAAACTGCCAGAAAAACTGCAAAGTTTGCCTGTGCACCGCTGTGAGGCTGAACATTTACATGCTCAGCACCAAAAAGTTTTTTAGCCCGATCTATTGCAAGCTTTTCAATTTCATCATAATATTCACAACCGCCATAGTATCTTTTTCCAGGCAGACCTTCTACATATTTGTTTGTAAGAATAGTTCCCTGTGCTTCCATAACAGCAAGACTAGTGAAATTTTCACTGGCAATTAACTCAATGTTTGACTGTTGTCTTTCAACTTCTTTATTTATAAGTTTATAAATTTCAGGATCTGTTTTTTTTATGTGTTCAAGTGACATGAAAATATTTTACCGCACTATGTCATTGCGAGGAGCAGTAGCGACCCCAACGCTTCGCTCGGGGCAGGCTCCGCAATCTCATATCCATGGTTTTGTGAATGAGGAGTTACAATATAGCCGCTATTTGCAATGTAAGATTGCTTCGCTAACGCTCGCAATGACAAATGTCATTTTATTTCAATAAATATTTCATCACCTAGAATTTTTACAGGATAGCTTCCGGCAAAAACATCCTGCCTGGGATGAGTAACACATTTTCCTGTAGCTAAATCATATCCCCAGCCATGCCAAGAACAAATAACCTGGCATTTTTCTTCATCTATATGTCCGTCATTTAATGGCGCGCCAGCATGTATGCAGGTATTATCAATTGCATAATATTTACCCTTCACATTAAAGACTGCTACCTCTTTATCATTTACACGAAGACATTTTGACTGCCCGTCAGGCAGTTCATTTATTTTGCACACTTTAATAGAACTACTAATCATCATCTTTTTTTGGAGTTCCAATCGGACAGTATCCATCATGACCATCATCATCATCATGACCATCGCCATTATCTCCATCGTCAGGTGGCACTTCTTCAGGAGCAACTTCTGGTGGATCAGGAACTGATTCAGGACCATCTGGCGGCTCTTCTGGTTCATCAGGTGGCGCTACAGGTTCATCAGGAATAACTTCCGGCTCATCAGGAGGAGCTTCAGGCGGAGCCTCTGGTTCATCAGGTGGCGCTTCTGGTGGTGCCTCAGGAGTATCAGGTGGCGCTTCCGGTGGAGCTACAGGCATTAAATATGGCCTGGTTGTTTTTAGTAGAGAGAAAACTACCGGTAATAATCTTAATGACATTTATTTACCAACTCCTAATATGTTTTTAATTGTAGGACCTACTTCGTTTCCTGGCAAGAATACTAACCTGGCATTATTATTAAATGCAGGTACAATAAAATTTTTCAGCCATGTATCTCTTACTTCTGCACGTGTAGCAGAAGCTATATCTTCCAGGTGTCCGTTTGGAAGCATGAAAGTACCTCTATTTCTTCTGTAACAAATCATTAATCTTGTGTCTACTGCACCTAACTCTTCTACCAATGCATTACTAAAACCATTTTCAGTCATTGGCACTAAAAATGGTCTGTTATCGCTAGTCTCCGAAGACATTCCCCATCTCATTGCCTCACCCAGCATTCTCAAAGGTTTGGCAAGTTTATAGTTCGGATTATCAGGGATGTAATCATATCCGTATGAATAAACATCAAAGGCTTTCATTAAAATCTTCCATAATGCAAAACCAGTGTTTGCACATTCAGAGATCTGGTCATGTGCAAATTTATGAGGCAAAAGATTTTCTAAAGGAAATCCAAATTGCCAATAGCCATGATATTTTTTATCCATATGAGTTACATGCATATGCCCGTCCCAGTCTCGGGTTTCTCCGTCTAAAGATTTAATTCTTTCATGTCCAAATAAATCACTCATATACCATCTGCCATCTTTATCCAGGAATCTGCAACCGGGGAAGAATTTATCCTTGATAGGTTTTACCGGAACTGCCCTGTTCATTCCTCCTATGTTTGATGTCCAGGTTAAATTTAATACTTCATCCTTAAAAGTGGTGTTTATTTTTGTGGGATCCAATGGTGTTCCCATAGTCATGGCAAGAACTGGAGCTGCTAAAAATTCTTCAGCATTATGATCCGCCACCAAAAATGCCATTTCTAAATTTGGATTTCCAAAGTGATCATTGAAAACAATAAGTGAAAAAGGTTCAGCAGTCCAACACTTACCCTGCTCCATCTGAATCTTCATGAAATCAGGATTCCGGATTATTATTCCTCCTCTGAATAATCCAAAAGTAGTGACCTTTATGGCATCTTCCAGAGTCACTAGCCTGTTTCTGTTTCTACGTTTAACTTCCTGAGGCGGCGTAAGATTCTCTTCATGATCTCTCCAATACTCTGTTCCAAGAGCTCCATCCGGAAACATACTGGCACTTAAACCTTCCACTACAATTCCAGGTCCGGGAAAATGATTCGGCTCTTCCCTATGCACAGTAAATCTTCCTCCTCTTGACGTTACGAACCTGAAAAACATTGGATCTCTTAAATAATCAGAAATCTTATCCCTCTTCATAGAAAAGGTAAGCCTGTCAAAATCAGAATGCATTCTGTAAGAATTTGCAAAAATATCTATGGCAGTTCTATAACCTAGATGCTGATCATAGGCATCTTCCGGACTGGCTTTATCATATACAGGAACAAAATCATTATGAACAAGCTCATGCGCAAGTCTGCTTTTGAATTTATTTAAATCTGCCTGCACAAGAAGAGTATCAGGATTATCAGCATCCTCATTCGGTTTTACTCTGCTGAATGCAAGAGCAATCATTACTGCTCTGCTTAATTCTTGCTTTGTTCCTGCATCTTTCAAAGTAATATGCAAATTTTCACGTGCAGCAGACTTTGCAAAAATACTTGCTATCTGCCCAAAAGACATTGGAATCCGGCTGTTTCTGCCACTAGCAGCTTCTCTATTGCTCCAATCTTCAAGGTTCATATCTGAAACTTTGAGATCTCTTAATCCTTTTGTTGTCGGTCTGGTAATAACTCCACGCTGAACAGTTGGCGTATTAAAATACTTAACTACATCCTTAATTTGCATATGAATCTTAAATAATTTCTCTTTGTGTTTATAAACTAATTTAGTTTTTTAATTATATCCATTTCCAAGTGTGAAATTAAATGTAACAACATGTGTTTTACACATATGAAAATTAAAATTGTTTAATATATAGTCCAAAAAAAATTGATTTCCAGATTTTTATTGATTTTTAATAGTCTTCCTGCTTATTTTTCGCCGTCCTTCCATCAATATCTATTTAGTAGTTATAATCAATACATAAGAAAGGCTCTTATGGAAAAAGCAATATTTGCATGCGGTTGTTTTTGGGGAGTAGAATCTGCCCTCCAGAAATTAGACGGCGTAATTTCTACAGCAGTCGGCTACACCGGCGGTCGCACAAAAAATCCTACATATAAAGAAGTCTGCACGGGCAACACAAATCACGCTGAAGTAGTATTAATAGAATTTGATCCAGGAAAAATATCATATGAAAAACTAGTCAGTTTCTTTTTTCAAATCCACGACCCGACCACACTAAACCGCCAGGGACCTGATGTAGGCTCTCAGTACAGATCCGCTGTTTTTTATTTTAATGAAAATCAGAAAAAAATCGCAGAAGAAATTAAGAAAAAAATAAATAAAAATAATGTTGTTACCGAAATATTGCCTGCCAGCGAATTCTACAAAGCCGAAGAGTATCACCAGAAATATTTTGAAAAGATGGGTATTGATGGCGGGTGCGGGATAAATTAACGATTATTTTGTTTATGTTTAATACGATTATTAATAACATATTCACGTTTTCTATTTAATTCTTTTTCATTGCGGATTATACGTTCATAATAATTACGTTGCCATAATTTACGATCGAAATGAACCCAATTATATTTTTCAACATTTTGAATATATTCGTTTGTTGTCATTGTTTTATACCATTGAATAATTGCTGGTAGGGGCAAACCAATGTGTTTGCCCCGTATTAATTTTGGGCAGACACGTTGGTCTGCCCCTACGGTTATATTGATAATTCCATGGATATGATCGGGCATTACAATAAATGCATCAATTTGTACATTGAAAAATTTTGATGGTAATGCCCGCCACCATTTTTGAATCATTTCAACCGATGATTGATTTTCAAATAAAATCTGACGATTATGTGTACAAATTGTTAAAAAATAATATCCTGGTTCAGAATAATCATACTCTTTCAATCGGATGGACCTTCGATTATGAATTTTTGGATCATAAAACATTTATATTCATTTTACATGTTTCAAAAATTCCTTTACATGTAACCTACAGTTACATGCGATCTTAATCTTCTAAACATTTCATCACCGAATAATTAAATTTTAAAGAAGATTTGAATGTCATTAGTTAAAAAACACATACTTTACCCTTGATATTTTTTTAATAAATAATTTTATTTGGCAAAAAAATAAAGAATATTAATTAAAGACAGATTTATTCTCTTAATCTAATCAGAGACATTTCCCTATTGCAGATTAAGGATATTTTTTTGCATTATTTTCTAAACGCAAAACGGTTTGCGGTTCTAAAAAATAAAAAAAGAGGTAATCAAATCATGAAATTCTTCCAAAGTCCATCACTTAAGGCTTCAATAGGAGCTTTGCTTGTGTTCTTATATGTTTTTACACCATTAAATTTTACTGCTGTCCATGCAGAAACAGAGGACAAAAATACAATATTATTAGAACGAACTTTATCTGACGCTAGAATTTCTCTGTATGCAAAAACCGGAAGCGGGGATTATTACACGCTTTATCCCGAAGGCATTGAAAAAGAAGATGCCTATATTGGTGGATTTAAATCAGCGCAGTTTGATCCATTGGAAGAAAATATTTACTTTTTTGATACTGTATTTAAAGTAATAGCGAGATTAAATCTTAAAGACGGCAAAACATATAAAGTAATAGGCAAACCAAAAGGAAACTCTGCTTCAGATTTTACAAACCCTGTTAATTTCAAGGATGCAAATCTGGGTCCACTTTCAGATTTTATTTTCGACAAATATGGAAATCTTTTTTTACTGTACTCTGTCGATAAAAACAATAATCTAGCTCCAAGAATACTTAAAGCCTCTCTTCAAGACCAAACTATAAAAGAAATATTTGTATTTAATAATCATTTCCTGCCTCCAAATTCATCTAACTTAAACTTTACATTAAATAATTTAAGTTATGACCACGATAGATTTTTTTATATAACCGGCAGCCTGACTAATTACGGTTCTGTAGTATTAAAATTTGATCCGCTTACAAACACAGGCGAATTTTATGCAGCAAAAAAATCAATATCCGGAATTGGTTTTACTCCAAAATATCCCTTAATTGATTCACAATATCTTACAGTTACCGGATTTACAGTCGGTCACAGCAACACCTGTTATCTTGCAAGCAATGATTATAGAGATTCACAATGGTCTTCGTACACAGAAAAATTAGATCAAAATCCAGAAAATAATCAAATCACAAGCACTTCATTTATCGGTGACGGAACCGGAAGTGCTTCAGATATTGGAGACGGAGGCTCTGCAAAAAGTGCATATGCCACACTGTATGGACCCAGATGTCTATGTGGAGATACAAACGGTGATATTTATATAGCTGATGCTGCAACAAATAGAATTAGGAAAATTTTTAAGGATACAGGACTTATTACTACTGTAATAGGAGGCGGAACTGAATCTATAAAATTCGGAGAAAGCAAATCAATACAAAACATTCAACTCTTTTCTCCAAATACACTTCTGGTGGATAAAACAAATAATCTTTATATAGTAGAAAATAGCAGAATCCTTCAGGTACCAAATTTAATAATCCATGACAGCAATGGCAATGCTTCAGGGCTTGTTAAATTAGCAGGTCTCTCTATTACAAAAATTGCAGGAAATGAAGTAGAAAATCCAAAAGGTGAAATCACAATTCCTGATTTATCGCTGGATTATACACATGCCGGCGATCAAACAGTAGAAGTAAAAGGTGAAAATATTCCTGATGGAACAAATGTAAAACTCCTCACTACAAATTCTGACGGAACTTCAGGGACATCGATTCCAAGCGCAAAACTTTCAGGAGGAACTGCATCTATTCCGGTAAAAGTTGAAGCAGGAAGCACAAAGGTAATTAAAGCTGAAACTGATCCATTTATTCCCGCACCAGGAGTATATCTGCCTGGAACAGAACCAAACACAGCTCTTGGACAACTTCCTTCAGAACCAAATATTCAAACAACAAACAGAAATGCTGTAAATGCTCCTGGAAATCTTCTACCAAATAATCTGAGATTTAATTTCACATACGGAGCAGGCTGGCAAAGAAAAGATAATTGGTGGGGAAGTACAACAAAATCAAATGCAGCAATTGATCCGGATAATGTAGTCTCAGACTCTACATATCTTAGTCTGGAAAGTTATTCGCCCCCTGTTAACAGCAATATTTACTATGATTCAATGGCAGGTGCAGATAAAAACGTCACTTTCTCTATATGGATGAGAACTGATTCCGGAAATGTTTCACTCCCAATTGGAATTGCACCGAATGCAGCTTCATCTGTACTAAATGCAAATTATTATTACTCCTGGATAGCAGATAATTACCTGCAATATACTCCCCTTTATTCATATATAACAGCTAATGTCACACCAGCCTGGCAAAAGTTCACCTTTACCAGCAACTCAAATATCACGACCTACCCAAAACAAATCTACATAGGCGGACTGGGCAATACTAAGCTGCAAAAGGTTTATATTTGGGGCGCTCGCTTGGAAGAAAACTAATAACGTACCTGCTGTCAATCTGTAATATTATCTGTCGACAAAGAGCAATACGACAAGAGGATAAGAACATAATATGCAAAATATGCAAACTTCTATTACTCGAAGGACAAATAGTCCAAAGCTTAAACGGTATGGGGTTTCTATAATATGCGTTTTAAAAAAATTCTTCTACTTTGAAATAAATCTTCTTCTGGGAAAATATACATCTTTCTCAATTTTTCTGTTTACAAGATTTTTTAAGCCTCATGCAATCATGTATAGAAAAATTTTTCTTCTTTTTCTTTGCATGAAGCTTTTGTTAATTGATCCTTTTTCAATTTCAAACATTCCAGTTCAGGCACAGACAAATACTTCAAACAATTTCAACCTTATTCAAGCACAATCTCTTCCAGTCAGCTTCAACACCTCAATACTTCCAAGTACTATAACCTTAAACTCACTGCCTGTAAGTTATTCAATAGCCATGTCAGCAAGCTTTATTAAACTTTCTTCGCTGCCAGTTAGTTTTAACACCTCAATTTTTCCAACCACCATTACGCTCTCATCAAAACCAGTTAGTTATTCACTTTCAAAAACTGCCGACCTGCTAAAGATATCTTCGCTGCCGGTAAGCTATTCTCTTAATTCTTTTAGCGGTAATCTCATTAAAACTTCAAGTGCAAGCGTTTCTTATAAAATATTTAACGGAACTCCACTCCTTCAGGCGATTTCTCCAAATCTTCTTCCAATTTCACAATCAGGAAGCTCTATTTTAGTAAGTTTAAATGGTGAAAATTTTGCAAAAGAAGCTGTCGCTTCAATAGGCACTTTAAAAATTAATACTGAATATAAATCTTCAAAAGAATTAATCGCTACTATTCCGGCAAATTATCTAAATAAAGAAAACAGCTTTGAGATTTTTGTAACAAATCCGCCACCAAAAGGCAGTGTAAGTCAGGGACTTTTTGTAAGAGTGGTTGATCCTGTACCGATTGCAAAAATTAATGCAGCACCAAATATTGGCGTAGCACCGCAGATAGTTACTTTTGACGGAAGAGACACAGAGGATCTCTTAGCAAAATATTTTGGAGAGGAATTAAGTTATTCATGGAATTTCGGAGATAATGACAAAATCTCAAATGAAAATCCAAATATTTCCACTAATCCAGTTGCTACACATAAATATTCAAAGCCAGGAAAATATACAGTTTCTTTAAATGTCGTTAATGCTTATGGGAAGAGTTCAAAGATAACAAAAGAGATTGAAGTGAGGGAAAAGAACTTTGCACCGGAAGGAACCTATGAAACAAACATAACTTCCGGCGATGTTCCAGTAACAGTATCCTTTACTTCTATGATTCTTGACATTGAAAATGATTCTATATCTTATTTCTGGGATTTTGGAGATGGAAACTCAAGCACGGATCAAGCTCCACAACACACTTACACCATAGCCGGCAAATACAAGCCTGCTTTAACTGTTACAGATTCTTTAGGAGCTAAAAGTGTAATTAACAGCTCAAAGCTTACTTTTCTTCCTCTAAATAATTTACCAATCTGCCAAGTCACTGCAATTCCAAGAGAAAATATATTAAAGAGAAATGAAAACGGATTTTTCATAAGCACAGTTCAATTTTCAAGCAATAGCACATACGATCCGGACGGGGAAGAAATTAAATATCTTTGGGATTTTGGAGACGGTGAAAAAAGTGAAGAAACAAATCCAAAACATGAATATCAAAACCCCGGCGAGTATAAGGTGATTTTATCTGTCACAGATATAAGGAATGGAAAAACAATAAAAGAATCAGAAGTTAATATTTTCAAGCCTTCTCCAACATCATCTGCATCAATAGCTGAAACTACAGGAAGTGCTCCATTTGAAGTATCTTTTGACGGCAGCAATTCCCAAGATTATGATGGAATGGCAGTTTCATTAAAATGGGATTTTGGAGACGGTGCCACTGAAACCACAGACAGCACTCAGGCACAAATTAAACATACATATCAAAATCCGGGCGTTTATCTTATAACCCTTACAGCTACTACATCTGATAACAGGTTTACAAAGATAAATCCAGGAAATATCATAGTCGGACCAAATAAAAACGTAGTCGGTCAAATTACTAAACTGGAAGGTGATGAAAAAGGGATTGCCGGCAATGCCAATGCAATGGTTAAATTATCTGCAAAAGGCAGCTATGATCCACTGGACTCAGCCTTACCGCTTAAATATAAATGGTCATGGTCAGCTTTAACTTATGATGTTTCAGGTAATTTAAAAGACGTCTCTGAAGAAATAAATAGCAGCATTATTTCCGGAAATGATCAGGAAACATTTGATTTTACCTTTACTAATCCAGGACAATACACACCTGTCCTTGAAATTGAAAAATCAGACGGAAATAAATCTAAATTTTTAGGTGAAACTTATACAATTAGCCAGGATCAATCACCTGTTGCAATTGCAAAAATAACCAGCGAACAAACCTCTGGCAAAGCAGGGCTTGAAGTTGCTTTTGACGGGTCAGAGAGCTATGATCCAAAAGCAAACGGCGGCATAAAAATTCTCACGTGGGACTTTGGAGATGGTGAAAAATCTAATGAGATCTCTCCAAAGCACATTTACTCTAAAGAAGGAACCTTTACACCTACTTTAGTGGTGGCAGATAATGAAAATAAAATCGGTTATTCACAAACAAACAGCATAAAAATTACAAATGAACCTGAGGATAATAAAAATCTGCTTACAAGAAAAACTTTACTGCAGGTGACATATGAACTCACTGAAGAAGAAATAAAAGAATCAATAGATTCAATGGTTAAAGAAGCATTGAATTCTTTTGACCAAGAAGACAATCAAAAACCTGAAATCGGACCAATTACTGTAGAACCAAAAATTATTTCTCCTGGCAGCAGTGTAAAGCTTTCTTGTTTTTTAAAAGACAATGTTGCACTTAGTAATTTTGGGTACACTCTTATTGATCAAAGCGGGAAAATCCTAGAAGAAAAAGTTATAGATTTAGTTAATAATGACGATAAGATTTTAAGAGATGAGATTTATCTTGAAGAACAAATCTTAATTCCAAAAGAACTCCCAAGCGGAACCTATGATTTAAAGCTTACTGCAACAGACACAAGCAACAACCAGCTTGCAAAAGTAAGCCAAACAAATAATGAAAATGAAGAAGTTATTGTTAATATTGAAGTAAGTAACATTGAATCACTAAACAATACATCTCCCAATCCTGATGTAATTATTGAGCACAGCCAGGAAAGTCCTGTAAGCAGAGAAATACAAAGCAGAACTTTAGAAGAAAATGAAGAAAAACGTAATTCATACTTACGTGGAAAAAATATTTTAGTGCTTGATGAAAAATTAGAGATTGAAATCGAAAATATACCAAAAAATTTAATCAGACTTAGAGCAAATGATTTGATTAATAAAAAAGAAGAGAATTTAAAATTTCAAACTGCCGAATTTTCAGTAACCGGAGTAACTGGAATCAGTAATCCATGGATTTCAATAAGCCCTTCAAAGACTAATTCACTCCTTCTTTACCCTATAGCTGAAAAAGATGGATATCTTTCAATAGGCACAAAAGGATCACTTATAAGCAAATATTTTGCAAACTGGTCAAGTACAAATATATACGTAGACTATAAAAAAATTGGAAATGTTTTCTGGGCTTATGGTGCAGGAATTTCTTTTGACAGTAACACTGCAAATCCTGTGAAATATGTACAGTTCAGACCAGTAAATAGTACAGGACAGGAAATGCCGCCTGAAACCTGGAGCGGGGATTTCTTTACATTTACAAAGATTACTCAGCCGCAATTAACCTCACTTTCTCAAACTGAAAGCACAGCAGGTCGCGGAGCATTTGATCTTAATTTATACGGAAGTAATTTCAGAGAAAGTTCAAAAGTATATTTTGACGGATATCCTCTTACTCCATTTGAAAGCTCACCGGCATTTCTTAAAGTAAAAGTACCAGCAAGTCTTGCCAGTTATATCGGTATAAAGCCTGTTTTTGTAAGAAACTCAGACGGTTCACAATCATCTACTATTTACTACACAATAAAAGCAAATCAAATAAATCCATGCAGTCTTGGCAAAACACTTCCGCAGAGAAGAATTGGAGCCGACTCAACGACAATACTAAACGGAAACAACACATATCTTTCTTTTCCCAGCGCAACAATAGAAGGAAACGGTTCAATCATTATTCCTTTCTGCCTGGATGGAAATTATGATATTAAAACTTCATTGACACTTACACATATTCCACTAAGCACGACAAAGTGCAATGACGTGAATTTCAGGCTTGACGGTATTCCAATCGGACATAATAAATATTGCGGATATCCAGGTACATTTACCTTTGAAAACTTAAATACTTCCACTCTTACAAATGACATTCATAATCTGGAAGTAAGTTTCAGCGCTCCGTCATCAGATAAGTTATTAGTTGAAGAAGCATTGTTTTCAATAGGAGGCGGACCGGTAATTTCTTCTTTAAGTCCAGGTTCAGTTTCTCTGGAAGGACAAAATAGAACACTTACAATAAACGGAAGAAATTTTAATCAGGGTACAACTGTTTATCTCGACGGGGAAATTACAAATAAAACAAGTGTGTCCGGAAGCCAAATAACTGTTTTATTACCGGATAAATTTCAAAATTCAGGCACATATCCAGTACAACTTATAGGAGATGGAAAATCATCTTCAATTTTATCTTTAGTTGTGAGAGATAAAATTGAAATAATACCTTCTTTATTTAAAGTCACGCCGCCTGAGCCTTTTCCTGGAAACAGTTTTGATATAGAGCTTAAGGTAAAAGATAAATCCGGCAATCTTTCAAATTTAATTTACATTGCACACATAGGTGTATTTGATCCTGACGGAAACATAATCTTTATACCTAACATTTCAAATAATTTATCCACGATTACTTTAAACGGAACTAAAGAATCTCAAAACGAAAACGGTGATATTATCACGGTATTTCGAGGCTCAGTTCCTCTTGGTATTCATGCTAAAGCCGGAAATTATAAAGTAATTGCATCGGTAATCAGAAACTCATCTTTTGGCAGTGATTATTCAAGCTTTGAAGCATTTAAATATCTGACCACAAAAGCCCTGGGACTCAGTGCAAATGAAAATCTTATTCCTGCTTCTCATAAATTAATTTTCACCCCAAAACCTGCTGTTCTTTTGCAATTTGGAATCGAAGAGTCAAACAGTGAAAATGTCGGTTTTGCTGCAATTTCAAATAAAGTAATTCAGGATAACCAGGAAATTAAATTTAAAGCTGTGGTTTCAAAAGGCACAGAATATGCATCAAAACTAAGATTTAACTTTAAGTCCGGTTACGGGCGTGAATCCGGAATAACATCTTCTGATAATGCCACATTTAAATACAACAATTCAAACGTTACAGACACTACACCGCTTACATTTAGATCAGGACTTGATGTTTACTGGGCAGAAGGCGGGATTCAAACAAAAATTGCTGCATACAGCGGCACCACTGTCTATGTTTATCCGAATTACAAACCCATTGCAAAGACAAAAATATTTTCTGAGAAATATCCACTTTATGCTGACAAGCCGCCTCTCATTACCGGATTCATTGATCTGGACAGCTATGATCCAAATCAAAAACTTTCAAGAACAATTGATTTTGTAAATCCTCTAAATAACTCCTGGGAATTATTTAAAGGTATTGCAGGACAAAATGAAAATGTAATTTCATTGCCTCTGGACGGAAAAGTTTCAGACGACAAAAAGACTTTCATAAGCGGAAGTTTATTTTCCCCAGGCACATATTTTGCCAAACTCACCGTACAAGATCAAAGCGGACAAAGCGATACTGCATCCACTGAATCAGTTACTGTAACATATCCACATCAGAAAATAATTGTTTTTGCCAGCACAGACCCACAAGATAAAAAGATCTACGACCCCGGCACAAGCCAGGATGGCATACCCGTAAAATTCAAATCTAATGTCACTGTTCTTAGTGGAAATCCTACACTTAGTTATAAATGGGATTTCGGCGATAGTTCTTGTATGCGAATCGGCGGTGGGGCGATAGGGCGTATCGGCGAACTTCCGGAAGATTGTACAAGTCCAAATCCTACACATATTTACTACGACGGTAAAAGATCATTTAACGGACAATCTTTCATAGACAGAAGATCTGTCACGCCAAAACTTACTGTCTCTGCCAGATTCATGAACGGGACCACTGAAACATGGGAAGCAAGTACAGGCACAATAACATTTAACGCTGAGCCGAACTTTGTACTTTTTGATTTAAAAGCAGAGCCTTTAAATGGAATTGTGCCGCTTACAGTAAATCTAATGATAGATTCTGCAACTGCAAGATCTGTAAATGCCACAGTTACAAAATATGAGCTTGATTGGGGAGATGGAACAAAAGAACAAGCAGATATTACATTTGATGAATTAAAATCTAAAACCTTTACTCATACATATACAGAACCAAATACTTATCTGCCCAAACTAAAAGTCTTCATTTTAGAATCCGGAAGGACATTTACATTTAATGTGGCTGATATTACTGCAGCTGGCACAGGACAAGCAGGGGTTTATCTGCTTGATGATCTCTCTACTACATCATTTACAAACCAACCCATTGTAACCTTCATGGTGCTTGCACTCTTTCCTAATCCAAATGATCCAAATAACAGCTTAAAAATTAAAGTAAAAGATGAAGATGGAAATGAAAATGTTACAGAGCTGGATCCAGGCAATTCTTTACAAACCCTTTCTCTCTCAGAAGGTAAAAACATTTACCATTTTGAAACTACTGACAGCTCAGGTGAAATATGGATGAGTGAGATAAGGGAGATCGTGGTGGATCAGGCAAATCCATCCATCAGCAATCTCTTAGCTTCAGTAAACCCTCAAAATAATTTCGAAGTAATAATAACGGGCAATCTGGTCGAAGATAATTTACAAAAAGTTGAGTTACAGCTTGATGAGAATACTCCTATCATCTTATCCTCCGATGAAATAGTTCTTATCCAAGAAGAAACCAACGAGCATAAGTTTACAAAAACAATCAGTAACATATCTGAAACTTATCATAACGTAACTATCAAAGTTACTGATCTCGCAGGAAATACAAGCGAAGAATCACTACTCATAAATAAACAAAATAATGTGTTTTCTACACTTAGAGCTGAAAATCAAATTAGCAATGATTTTAAATCACCATCAATAATTTCAAATAAATCTGAACACATCTATGACTTATTTGAAATCACAAAAGATGTAATCTCAGGAGAACCTTTTGATCTTCAGTTGTTTAGCTGTTTTAACGATGATGGGGGGCTTGGACAGTCAGGCAAAGAACATAATATGGTGGAAACATTTTTTGCAATAGATTCACATAAGCTTACTGTTTCAAAGAATAATTCTGAACCAGTAGACATTACTGCAAGTTTAAATAACATTTCAAGACAAGCTATCGATAAATGTTTTAATATTCAAGGTTTTGGTATTCAATATAAAAAACCAGATTGCAATTACGATTCACTAGCAGATCTAAATCATTGTTTTGATGCCTGTACAAGACTTGATGGACATATATGCAATGCTGAAATCATTAACACAACACCAGTAAACAAATATCAAAAAGATATTGCGTTATTTGACACTTCTTTATCTAATTCTGATTTATTAAAACAATGGGATATCGGTTCTTATGAACTTAAGTTCACTATTAATTCAAGCCAAGATAGTTTAAGTCTTTATGGTACAAATCTTGGAAAAAACTCAAATAATCCCCTTACCTCTCAAATATTTACTTACAAGATAAACGTAATAAGAAAGCCAGATATAAAAACTGAAATCGCACAAGCATCCAAAAAACTTAAATTTGATGAGGGAAATGAAATTAGATTTAAAGTGATTGTCTCTGATAATATTCAGTTCACACAGGAAAGAAAACCAAAACTTGATCTCCAGAATAAAAAATGGACAGGTTTAATCGAGCCTGCTTCACCTATTATTGAAGTAATTTCTGAGACTATTGACTCAAATGATCCAAGAAAATATGTTTTTGAACTTAAAACTAACTTAAAGCCAAAATCACTTAAAAAAATAGATCTTGAGATCCCAGTCCTCTTTCCGCCTGATTACTTTAACCCTACAGGAATAAATTATCCTGTAAAAATTACATTTGGAAAGATTGAAGGAAGTTTTGCTGCTGAAATTACCTCACCAGCTGATGGAACCTTTATTACAGGAAAAACAAATATATCATCAACAGTTACTAAACCTCAAAATCTACAGGATGGATTAAATCTTTTTAATAACTGCAAGAAAAGTGTTATTAACTATGGAATTAAAACTTTCGAAAATGAAAATATAATTCCGATAGCCAGTAAACCTCTTGAAGTAAATCCTATTAAGATAGCCTCAAAAGGAAAAGATCTTATTGAACAAATTGACTTTAAAGACCTCCTTAATTTTAATCTAAAGAATGTAATTGGATTTAAAGATGACTTTTTATCCGGAAGTATTTTTGGACCAATAGAGCTTTATGGAGAATATTCAACAGCATGTACTGATAAAAATCTGGAATATAACAGTACTCCAAAAGCATTAACACTTTTTGATTATTTAAGGATTATCAAGGCAAAATGCAAGCATCTAAATAATTCTTCATCCACCACATGTGAAATTACAGCTTCAAACAATACTTTCAGTGATAACTATGAAGTAATCATCTCTCCAAATCCAAATGACTGCAAACCGATAATAACTGGCGAAAACAAACTCACAAGAACATATAAGTTCTCTTGTCTACCGCCTGACATTTCAACTTTTGAAGTTAAATTGAAACGTGAGCAGAAATTCCTTGAAAAGATTCAAGAAAAAATTAATCTTACTCCTAGTATTCCAGCCATTAACATAACTACAAATGAAAATGTAATATTTGCTGATAAGAAAAATATCAGCGTTAAGAATGTGGAGGGGGATTCTCTCTTTTCAATTGGAGACATTAATGATAAAAAAGTCACTGTTGATGGAAAAACAATATCTGTTCAAGAATTAAATCAATTATTATACGACTTAGGATTCTTACAAGATCTAGATCAAAATGGTTACACGGAAAAAACTCGGGATGCATTTGGAACATTAGTTAATCAATATAACTGTATAAAAAATAGCGATATTGGGAATCTTAAATATCAGGTTCACAAAGGTTCATGTCAAGAAAATATCTTCCCTGATTTCAAAGCACAAGAAGAAGAAGTAAAAATTGCTACTAAGATTCAAGACTTCATGAGAGGAATAAAAGAATCTTATGTAGAACTTTACAATGAAATACACCGCAACCCAATATTAGCAAGCTTTGTAATTGGTTTTGCTGTAGCATCTGGAGTAATTATTACAACAGGAGCTGCATGGATAAATATATACACAGCCGGTGTTCTGGTTGAACTCGGTGCTATTGGAGTAATGGTGCAGATAGAGGATATAAAGAATAAATTAGCTGGATATTTTAATGAGAGTGATTCATTTAAAGCTGGATATATTTTTGGAGAAGCAGGAAAGTTTGTAGGACTATCTGTAGTAATTGGATTTGCTTCAAAAGGATTAACAAATCTAAGTTATACAATTCAGGGTGTAAAACAAGCTCAGATATTAAGTGAACAAGGACATAAAGATCTAGCTAATGCAATATATGAACAAGTAAGCAGGATAAATAATGCAACGGATGATGTTATTAAGACTGGACTTAAAAATGGGCTTGACGGAGTATTAAAGACAGTAGATGATATACAAACAGGAGAGATATTTAAAGACTTCCAAAGACTTTGGACTGGGGTAACACAGGAGGAAATAAGCTCAATAAAGTTAAATGCTCTGAAGTTATTTAATGATATAGTAGCTAAAATGCAGCAACAAGAAGAACTCTTTAAAATCTATGAGACAGATCCAGGTGGATATGAGACTGGGGTTTTAAGGAATAATTTAATAGATAAAAGATTTCAATCAATATTACAAAGCCTTGGAAAAGACTTAGCTGAAACTATTAAAAATGCAATCTCAGAAAGAGTAAATGGAACAGTAAGCTCACTAAATCAATACTTTGCAAATAAAGGTTTAATATTAATTGGAGATGTAATTCCACCAACTAAAGTACCACCAAGATTATCAACTTTTATGAAAATATCGGATTTTAAGAAATATCATTTGCAGGGGACAGAGTATGAAGAGGCAGCTTATGAAACAATTATTGCTGATATTAAAAGTGGAGTTTTGAATCCATCAAAAATTAAAGGTGAGTTATCTACAAGATCTGGCATAAGATGGTGGACTGATACAAGTAAGATTCAGGAGCTAAGACAGTCTGGTAAATTGACAAAAGAATACATAACAGGAGATAACGGTGTAGCTCTTGATTACAATACTTTAGACCCTTTAGAAACACACATAGAAGTAATAATTTCAAAAGAAAATATAGACTTTTATGTACCTGTTTCATCTGCTGGTGGAAGAAAATATGTGCCATCACCAAACAATCCAGATTTATATAATGGAAAATCTTTTGGTGGTTTATATGAAATATATTCAAATAAAGTTCCTGCTGACATAACTAGTGGTCACGCGGTAGGTATTGATGTTGCAGAGTGAGGGGACATGAGAGGTAAAAAAATAGACTATAGAAACTATGTCTGGAGGTTTACAGATAAAGACAATCCTGTTGAATATGTGAAAATGCTTTGTGATAGTTGTGATTTTTATGATGTGAAGGGATATGGAACACCTGAAGAAGGAAATATAAGCGCAGTAAAAGGGCATTACCTTACCATGAAAGATCCAAAATTAAAGAACAAACTTGCAAATGCAATTGTACAGTTAATGAAAGATGAAGATTACAGAGTTATTGCTATTTCAGCTGCATCTGAATTGTATCTAGAAGAGGCACTGCCAGTATTTAAAGAACTTGTTACTTTACCACTTGAGGAATTAAGGAAAATTAAAACTGTTAATTGTACCAATGCTTTGTTTTGCACTTTAAATTATTCTCGAAAGTTCTATGATCATTTCTCAAATCTTCGCACCCTACTTTGGCAAAATTCATCTAACAGAAGTGAGTTAGCTAATTTGCTAAGGCTTATTGCTGATGTAGAACCAAATCTAGATTTTGATTGCTTTAATAATTATATTAAGGTTTTATACAATTCAGCTGAAGGTGAACAGAATAAGATTAATGGTTTAGAGTTTGTTTTAGCTGGTGTCTTTAACAAACACGGCGACAGTTACTGCATCGATCTCGCAAAACGATTTAAAGAAAAACTACCAAAAGAATATCAACTTCTTTTTTATAAGGCACTTGAACAAAATCCTACACCTAGATTTAAACCTTATCTTTCAGACCTAAAAAAGATTTTGGAGATAAGTTGAGAGCTTGTTAACTGTATAAAGGGTAAAATATGATTCCTTCCTTTACTGCTTTCTCAATTTTTAGTTTCAGAGCATCTTGCAATAAATATCGTTCTTCTAATATATACACAAGATCACGTCCATCCATAAATAATATTTTTGAACCTTCTTTCGAATAATCATTTACTACTTCTGTTCGAAAACCCATAATCGAGACAAAAAGCCCCCTAGTACTTTGAAACTTTTTATCTACTTTTGATTTAAATCCACCAATTTCTTGAGAATGAGGCTGCTCCTTTCGCCATCTAGCTTCAACAATATAATCAAAGCCCTGGAAATGAAAATATCCATCAATTTGTTCAGTTTCCGTTTTATATGGGGGATGATACTCAATTTCATTTACTGTAAATAGTTCATATAAAAGATTTTCAAGTGAATACCCTCTACTTTGATGATTATCGTATTTGATTAGATCATTAAATTTATCCAATAGCTCTTTAATTTTCGATTCTCTAGCTGATTTTTTCTTAATTGCATCATTATGTTCCTGCAATTTAATATTTTTCTTATCCTTTTCAACTTTCACTATCATATTTTCTTTAAGTGCTAATGTTTTAAGATTACGCAATGCATCTATGCCTGCATTCCTATTTGGAACTTCATCTTCTATAAGGTTTCGAAGGTTGCATATTTTTGTTAGTATTTTTTGTTGCATTAACCATCCTTCTTCATCCATAGTCTCCAATTTAGCGATAACATGTCTGGCAAACTTAAATTTAGGCTCATCATAATATTCGCTAATTACATCTTCTGGAACCCCAGCTTCTCGAAAAATATTACAAAGAGGTTCCTTGAGCCAGAAAGACTTCCCACAAACAGTAACCAACGCCTCTTTAACTGAGCTTGGTAATCTTTTAATCGTTCTCAAATAAAGTTCTCCTAAGTAATAATTTAAAATTTAACAGAATAATAGTCATTAAACAAGAGCAATAATCATCCCCTCCTGGCAAGTATAAATGATTCTATAACAGCTAAATATTTTTTTTATTTAAAACTAAACTCTATTTAATGATTTCTCCTGGTTAATTGATATCTATCAACTCACCATTGCTGACTTTGATCAATTTCTTGTGCACTAGTTACTAAATATCGTGCATATGCAGCTCTACCAGAATCAGTATTAAGATCTCTTTTTTGGATTGTTTTCTGTGGTATCCCACTAAGATTACCTTCACTTACTTGCCTAGCTCTCGCTATCAATCTCTCCGCATTAGGCGTAGTTGGTTTATATTCTATTATTGTGTTTCCCATTTTCTTAACCAGATCACCTACTTTTACCGTATTTACTTTAGACGGATATATCATCAAAGACAATAGAAATACTTGCTTTTGTGAATTTTCTTTTACATTGAAGCATTTTTTCTTAACTTTTTCACCGATAAAACCTTAGTTTGTAGAAATTAGCTTTTGGGAATGGCTAATTTATGAATAGAGTTAGCCCTGTAAGTTTTGTTTGGGGCGGGAATAAAAACTGGGCAAATGCAAATAAAACTACTGGAGCATTTAGTATAGCCTCTGGATTAATAGGTACTACCTGTGGATGTATAAAAGCCTGTACAGATGAAACATCATTTTTAAATAAATTCTTTGGATTTATACAGTCTATTGCATATGGATTTAGAAATTATTTTCAGTATAGTCTTTATTCCAGAAAAGAAGATGATGACCTAGGAGAAGATATTCATAAAAGACCATTTGCAGCAAAATTTGGCGAAGTTGCGTGCTTCATAGAAAAGAATGTAAATCCATTTGCTTTACCAATAATTAATTTATTAGGGAAAAGAGCAAGTGAAAGTTATAATTCAATCTCACATTTAGCTAATGCACTTTGGTGGAGAGGAAGATTGTTTTTAAATAGATCAAACTGGGAATTCCCAAATAAAAACCTTATCTATTTTTTAAAAGATCTCTTTGACAGTGATATTGAAGAAAAAGATTTGGCTGCTAAAGAAATTGAAAAGATAATCGCACCAATCTGTGGAATAACAGGTTTCTTTACAACATCTGTTTTTAATATAATAAAGGCTTCATTCAAACTGGTTAATAGAGAGAACAAAATAATTAATTTTCTCGCCAGTGTTGGAACAATGACCCAACATATCGATTATTTATTTAGATTCAGCTTGACGGCACTCATTAATTATCAAGGGGGGAAATCTCAAAGCAATAACAAATTACTAGCATCTTTAGGCTTCACCGCCAACACCTTAAACATAGCCCTTCCACTCGTAGAATTTTTCCCATCCGACAATACTTTCCTTGGAAAATTCCATAGGCTCTATCAAGAGCTTGCCACTGGTTTTACGGCAGCCTTCTTCTCCACCCGAAGACACTTTATGGGGAAAGAATGGCTGGAGAAGAATGTAGAGAGTGTTGAAGAAGTTGTGGGAAAAATTGTTAAAGCACCAGAAGCAGTTCTTGTTTAAAACTAGAAATAAAATCAAGATTCCTTCTCAGTCATTATATTTATATTTCCATCATCATTAATTTCTACCTGAAGAGTAATTGGTCTGCAGCATACCTCACAATCATACGTAAGAAATTGATTTTGCCCACCGGTACGATCAATTCTAACCGCAATACTTTCAAGACAAAAAGGACAATTTATAAAACAATCTTCTTCAGCACTTAACATAATTTATATTATGCTTTACCACAAAGCTGTCCATGCAAATCTGAAACTTCTTTCCAGGTTTTTGCAGCTACACGTAATCCCTCTTCTTTTGCTCTTCTTAGTTGTTCTAAACCATGAGCACCTGGTCTTCGTATAGATTTACCAGGTACAGTTGGAGAACTTTCAATAAGCTCAACTCTTTCTCTTACTCCTCTAAAAACATCTTCGTCTCCTTTACAAAGGAAAAGTACAAGGTTATTATTTTTTAGTAAAGTTTCTTCTCCTGGTTGTCTTTCACTAATTGCATCAACAGCAAGCTCAATTCCCTGAGCTATTCCTGCTCCTTTATATCTGTCATGATCTGCGCCCATTGGTAGTAATAAGGCTGCCTTGCCATCTGTTCTATATAATTCAGCTGGGTCAGTAGTAGAAAAACCTTCAACTGTTTCTAAAATTCCTACTTGAAGTTTAAAACCATTTTGCCTAGAAACATTTACATGTCCTTCAGGTCTTGTAGTACTTGCAGTGTCGAATACCCATACTTCTCCATTACCAATCGGTACTTCAAATGCCAAAGGATTAGTGCCATAACATGCTCTGGCAGTATTTATCGGTCCTGTACGTTTGCCGCCTACATTAAGCATTGCAAAACAAGAGCAATCGTTTTCGCCTGCTTGTCTCTCAAAATATTCCAGTCTTCCTGCATGATAAGCCTTGCGGACTGTAACTGCCATTACTGAACCAGGAGGTAAATTACGCATACGATCAAGACCATTTTGAAGAGCTATCTGAGCAGCCACCTGTCCAAATGTTCCATCTCCTTTAAAACACATTTTTCCATAAACATCTTTAACACATACTACTTTCCCTCGCGTATTAATTTTTCCATCTAAAACTGCCTGAGCATAATCAGGTATACGACTAATTCCATGCGTATCATGATCCTGTCCTTCTGAATTTAATACACAGTCAGTCACAAACTGAACTTCATCATCAAAGCTGTCAATTACATTTACAGGTAGATGCTTATTTCCAGTTCTTTGTAAAATTGCTGCATAGAGAATTTCTTCAACTATCCGTCTAGCATCATCATATGGAATGATTTCTCTAGGCATGTTCTCACGTACTTCGTCTGTTAATCGCTGTCTTAATTCAAGCAAAGGTAAACGAAACATATTATGCAAAACTAGTTGTTCTGCATCAGAACCTGAACCAGCAATTCTTCCTTCAACTCTTCCTAGTGCTTGTTCAGCTAGGTCAAGTTTGGCAGTGAGTTCTAATCCATCACCATCAGTAAAACAAGGTATATCAAGACCATCTGGCATTGTCCAACCACTTTTCAGAAGCTGAAATGCAGCATGTGTATAAGGTAATGGTTTAAAAGTTTGAAGAGTATTTGACATAAAATATAGTTCTTAAAGTTTTTTCATTATATACTTTGGCATAAATAAAAAGCAATTATTTTAGCTAGTTTAAATGTCATTGCTAATTTGTTTTTTATCTAAAAGCACATATTTGCTATCATAAATCTCATGAAGGGCAAAATCTCAAAACCCGAATCACAGTGGAAAAAAGAATTAACCAGTGAGCAGTATCATGTCACCCGTGAAAAGGGGACTGAAAAACCGTTTACAGGTGAATATCATGACTGCAAAGAAAATGGAATGTATAAATGTATCTGCTGCGGGAACGATCTTTTTTCTTCTGAAACAAAATTTAACTCCGGCACAGGATGGCCTAGTTTTTACTTGCCGGTAAAAAAAGAAAATGTAGAATGTCATTCCGATAATGCACTTGGAATGCAGAGAACAGAAGTGGTCTGCTCAAAATGCAATGCACACCTGGGTCATGTTTTTAATGACGGACCAAAACCTACTGGACTTAGATACTGCATAAATTCTGCTTCTTTAAAATTAGACAAAGAAAATTGATTTATTTAACCTGCTTGAAGCTTTGATCTTGCCATAAAAACGTTTTTATTTCTATGCAAATCTTTAAAACCGTCCTGAGTAGGAAATCTTTCAGGTGATTCAGGAATAATTCCAGCTCTAAGTTTCACCCTCATATATCCTGCTGCATTAATTGCAGATTCAAGTACAGTCTCCGGACCATATTTTTCCCTGCTTATAACCTCTGCACCTTTACTATCTGTTTCTCCGATTACTGCAGGTTCCACTCCAGCACCCATCATAAGCATGCTATATGCATTTGGCCAGTGATCCCTCCCTAAACCACTAATTCTTGGCGTTCTGCCAAATTCCCCGGCAAAAACTATTACAGCTCTGTCACCTATTTCATCTTTTAAATATTTTAAAACCCTATCTAAAGTAGGTCCCAGTCCAGGAATAAATATTTTTTCCCTTGGAGGTTGCTCAACAGGATTATCTGGATCAAATAAAAAGCTTACTTTATTAATTTCAACTTCCTGTCCATCTTTTAAATCTCTTTGGATGTTAAAGTGACTATCAAAAAATCCCATATTTAAAATTACCAGGTTTGCGCCGGATTTAACAAGATTTGCTGCAACTATTGCTGAGTTTTCAGCAGGTGAATTCCCAAGACGAGATCTGATTTCAGGAGGAACATTTGTTAAATCAAATGCCCTACCAAAATTCTTCCCAAGTACATTCTGGGCAGAAGCATATACTTCATCCATTCTCTCTCCAGCTTGTCCATAAATTTTGTTTCCTCTATCATGATCAAACTTTCCTCTAAGATCTAGCACCTGGCTTATTCGCTCTAGACCTGCACTATTTCCAAATGGTGAAGGATAAATCCCCTGATCAAAATCACACTGAACTAGAGTAGAGGAAGAATCTTTTGCCTGTAGCCCTCCATACACCTCTCTCCCAGCATTTGAATCCAAAACAACTAACCCTAATCCTCTTCTCATTAATTCTTTTGAAAGTTTTACCTGAGCCGAGTCGTGTTGTGGAGTGTTAAATAAACTATCTCCTCTGTCATTTAATAATGAAGTACTTCCGGTAGTTGATAGAGCTACAGCTCTTCCATGCTCAGACTGATTTCCTGAAAGACATCTAACTATTCTTAGCTCATCTGCCACACTTGCCATTTCAGGCAGAAGTTCTGAAAACATTAGTCCTGGTTTACTTGTAGGAATTGATTTAAACGGTCCCCTGTATTCTACAGGTGCATCAGGTTTTGGATCAAAAAGATCCAGATGACTTGGTCCGCCTTGTCCCCAGACAATAACAAGTGGCCTCTGAACTGCACCAGGAATTGGGACCAGTACCCAAGGATCATCATTTCGATTATTTATTCCTGGATTAGTTTCTGCTCCCAGAAGCATTTCCCCAGGAACTAAAGAAGCTATAGATGCAAGAGCACCAGCACGCAGAAAATTACCCAGAAAATGTCTTCTGGTTTGAAGTCTATTAAAATTTTGCAAGGCAACAGAACTAGTTCTATGTAATCCCATTTAAATTTTCCAGTGTTTTGAATTAAGAATAATAATAACCAATGATTGAAAATTTAGCAAGAAGAAGAATATCAACCGGTCAGGAAAACATTTTCATCTCAAAAATCGCAACAATATTTTTCAGTCATAATTCCAAAATTAAATTGAATGATGACTTTTACTTTGTAAAATACTTTTAACTAGATAATAAAAATTGTAACACCAATTAGTACATTTATGCTAGACTGATTTTTAAGAAATAAATCAGGAAAAGAATTGGAGGCTTTATGGCAGCAATAATGACCTTGACTGGGAGTATATATGTTTCCGGAGTTAGGAGCTTTTTCCATGTTATTAGAGACCTTCTAAATGACCTGCGTGATAGTGGACTTCCAATGGATGAGGATGTTAAAGAGCTAAGTATTGATCATGAATATGAGGAGGAAGGATTCATAGTAATTGAACTTAAAGAGCCGGATAAAATTAAAAAAATTAAATCCGCAGTCATTACTGTAGTAAGAGAACAAAAATGTAACTATCCAATTATCCAGAAAGTTGAAATTAACCATGGATCAACCGGACATAAGACTCTTTCAATCATGCTTTCAATAAGCCATCCTGACTTCAAGGAAACTTTAAGAAAAGAAATTGAAGAACTTATTGGTTGCTTAGTTGCTTAAGCATTACTGAAAAATTATCCTTTAATTTTCCAGTTTCCAATTTCTTCAGTAAGTTCATTATTTTTTAATACCAGCCAGTGTGCAGCTTTTGGATAGTCTACAAAAAACTCAAGCATTGATATTCTGGTTTCATTTGGAGGGAATTCTTCAAAAAAATCATTCTTTAGATCTATAAAAGAAGCATTATACTCACGACCCTGAGAATCACGAAGGTAAAAATTACTCAGCCTTAAGCATTGACTGGTTTTATTTGTAACCTTAATTCCAAGCTTAATTTTATTTTCTCCTATGAAATCTGTTTTTTCTTTCACCGAGATAATTTCTACATCTACATTTTTATTTTTAATATTTATCGTATCTGAAATATTTTCAGCCACCAATGTCTTAGCTATGCAATTGATTTGTTTTAATTGATCAATGCTTGCATCACTTACTGGTTCTATAAGAAGCTCCTGTCCTGGTGCGATTTTTGCATTTTCACCTTTTGCTACTGCTCCTGCTAATGTTCCGATAAAACCTCCGGCAGCTGCTCCTGCCGCCAATGAATAACCATGAGTTGCAACCACCAGTCCCAGCCCTCCAAGCCCATAAGAAAACAAAGTTCCTGCTAGTGAACCACCTACTAAGCCAAGAGCACTTTTACCGACATGCTGTAGGGGGTTATACACAGATTGATTTTGTCTAGAGGTAATTTTATTTTTTAAATAGATTATTTCACCATCAGGACAAATGGCTTTATTAAAGGTTACCTTATAAAATCCTCTTTTATTAAACTTTTTGGGGGACTGAATCTCACTGATATAACCAGATAATTTTGTCTGCTCAGGAATAAAAATATTTCCATCTTTGTTTTCATCGACCAGTGGAAGTAAATAGTCTGAGATATTTTCTACAGTAATCTTTAAGTCAAGTTTTGGAGAAAATGTATCATCCTCTAAATTTCTTTCAGAATTGTAAAAAAACCCTTCATCTATATCAAAGATTTTAAGCATTAAAGGATTGTAAATCTTATTTGTGATATAACCCTGAACTCTTGGAAGTGGAAAATCATGATTTTTATTTTCAATTTCAATGTCATTTGCAAAAGAGCATAACTCTGAAGAGATAAATAAGATTAAAACAATCAGTGATTTTATGATTTTCATATCTTTTAGGACGTAGGGGAATCCCTTGGTTCCCTTTATAAAAACAAGCTCCAAAAGGGCTACCCCTTTTATCTGTGAAAATCAGATCTGATTTATATAAATATGCGTGTGATCATTTTCACACCTGTTTGAATTACATTGTTTGTCGAATATTTTATAAGGGCAGATTATTAATAAGTAGTCATAAATACCATAAATTAACCCATGCTTAAAGTAGTTGTAATTTCACAAGTCAACGATACCAAATTCTGGCAGGACACATTTTCAAATGTCTGGGAAGGCCAGTTTGAAATATCTCATCAGAATACTCACCAGATAAATAAAGAAACAGACCTGGTGATTCTGGATTTTTCAAACGATCAAACTAACGCTATTGATGTTTTAACTGATGTTAGTCAGAATCTTGTCGGAAAACATTTTTTAATTGTTTCAGACAAGAAAGATGCTGATCTTGCAATAGAAGCTATTAGATTAACTGCCATGGGATTTCTTGTCAGACCGTTTAAAAGATTTGAATTAATTTCATGTCTTGATCGCTTAAATACGGCACCAGCAGGACACATAAACTCAAAAAGAAAAGCAAGAATTATTACTATTACAAGTTACAAGGGTGGAACAGGTGTAAGTACTACCACTGCAAATTTAGGTTATACATTATCCCAAATCTACCAGAAAAAGACTCTTGTAATTGATGCTGCAGGATTTTCTAATCATGTAACTGTTTTACTTAATGCAATACCTAAATGTACCTTGGCTGATCTTTGTAAACAAGGTAAAAATCTTGACGAAGGATATCTATCAAATGCTGTTAGTCCTATCGGAAAAAATCTTGGTATTATCGGCGGACTGACTAAGACCAGTGACTTCAGTGACATTACCACTGAAGGACTTGAACACTTAATGGAGATTGCTGGCGAAGCATATGATTATATTCTGGTTGATACTTCTACTCATCTTTTGGATGAAATATCTATGTTTTTTATTCAGAAAGCAAATGATCTTTTACTTCTAACTACTTTTGATTTACTGGCAATAAGAGATAACAGGTTTTACATTCAGACTTTAAAAGAATTGGGAGTACTTGAACACAGAATCAAACCAATTATTAACAGACAAGACTGGTACATAGGAAGTATTGAACCTCAGCTCATTCAGAAACAAATAAACCATACGATCTTCCATTCCCTTCCTAATGACTGGAATCTCTGTGTAGAAGCTACTAATTATGGACGTCCTGTCATAGAAGTATCTCCTAATTCACAGCTTGCAACTTCATTTAAAATTCTTGCCGGTAAAATCACAAAGACGGATATCCCTGAGCAAAGCGGATCATCAAATCAACAACCAGATACTCTACAAGCTGAAGACAGAAAAGAAAAAAAGAAAAGTATTTTAAATTGGTTCTAAGGACATAAAACGGTAAATATAAATGGATCAACCTGGACAACATTTTTCAAAAAGCATTTTTTCAAAAGCCCACCAGCAAGAAGCTGCAGCTAAAGAAGAGCCTTCAGTTAGTGCTCATAAACCAGCTGCACCAAATCATCAAAATATACAGCCAGCTCATAAACCTGTAAATAATTACAAAGATTTAAAAAAGAGATTACATTCAAAATTACTTGATGAACTTGATACCAGTAAGTTAAATGATGATTTAAGGAATGACAGCGTAAAACAACAAATCATAAGCTTAATTGAAGCATTCCTGCAGGAAGACGGAATTCCATTGGGAGTAAGTGACAGAAAAAGACTCATAGAAGAACTAATTGATGACATTCTTGGGCTTGGACCTATTGAACCTCTTTTACGTGATAACACAGTAAACGATATTCTTGTAAACGGCCCGCAAAATGTTTATGTGGAAAGAAAAGGTGTCCTTGAAAAAACAGATATTGCTTTTAATGATGAAGGTCATTTAATGAAAGTTATTTCCCGAATTGTAAGCAGAGTAGGAAGAAGAGTAGATGAATCTTCTCCTATGGTAGACGCAAGACTTCAGGATGGTTCACGTGTAAATGCTATCGTGCTTCCGCTTTCAATTGACGGTGCTTCACTTTCTATCAGAAAGTTCTCTGAGAAAAAATTCATGCTTGATGATCTCATTAAATTCGGTGCTCTCACAGAAGCTATGTGTGAGATGCTAAAGCTTTGTGTCCTTTGCAGATTAAATATTATAGTTTCAGGAGGTACAGGTTCCGGTAAAACTACTTTCTTAAACGCCCTTTCAAGATACATTCCTGCTACTGAACGTGTTGTCACCATTGAAGATGCTGCTGAGCTTCAGCTCCAAAGAGATCACGTGGTAAGACTTGAAACAAGACCGCCAAACCTGGAAGGAAAGGGAGAGGTTACTCAAAGAGATCTCGTAAAAAACGCACTTAGAATGAGACCTGAAAGAATTATTCTCGGAGAAATAAGATCAGGGGAAGCGCTGGATCTTTTGCAAGCCATGAATACCGGACATGACGGAAGTATGGGAACACTTCATGCAAACACAACCAGAGATGCTTTCAGCCGTCTTGAAACTATGTGTCTTATGTCTGGTATAGAACTCCCTCAGCGTGCCATTCGTGAGCAAATAGCATCAGCCGTAAGTTTAATATGTCAACTTAACAGATTTTCAGATGGGTCAAGAAGGGTTACCCAGATATCAGAAGTTACAGGTATGGAAAATGGTGTTATCACTACACAGGATGTGTTTGTTTATGAACAAAAAGGCGTAGACGAAAACGGCAAAGTTAAGGGTATATTTAAACCATCAGGGATTAGACCCGTATTTTCAAAAAGAATTGAAGCTATGGGATATAAGCTTCCTCCAAACATGTTTAATTTAATTTAAGGATTAAACAAAAAAATAAAACTATGTCTGCTCCGATCATAATTTCGGCAATTACCTTTATGGCAGTAATTTTTATCTGCATTACAATATTTTTTATAATTCAAGGAAAACAAGACACGAAAGAACAAACTACCAGAGTTGAACAAGCAGTTAGCATAAAAACACTGGGTTACAGTGAAATACCTCATGAAGAAGATAAAGCAAAATCTGAAGATGCCGGGAGTCTAAGAAGAGACACAAGAATAAGTTCAATCCCATGGCTAAATAATATCCTCTTAAGAATCTCAAAAGGCAATGTAAAATCACTGATGATTTTAATTGAACAAGGCGGTCTTAAAATTAAAGCCGGAGAATTTTTACTTTTGTCAGTTCTAATAGGATTTATAGGAGCTCTGTCTGTTGATTTATTTTTCCATATACCATTTGCTGGTTTTATATGTGTACTTTTACCTTTTTTAATGCTCAATATTTTAAAAGGAAAAAGGATGGAGGCTTTTGTAAAACAAATGCCCCAGGCGCTTGATCTCTTAAGCAGTGACTTACGGGCAGGACTGGATATACAGGCAGGAATGAAACACCTGTCAGAAGAATTTTCTGCGCCAATCGGCGAAGAGTTTGCAAAAGTTGTAGTGGAAATAAATCTGGGTTTAACTTTAAATGAATCTTTAAACAATCTTTCAAAAAGAATGAATACTATAGATGTTCAGATTTTATGCACTGGAATCATTATTAACAGAGAGCTTGGAGGAAATCTCTCAGAGTTAATAGGAAATGTAAGCGAGACAATAAGAGAAAGATTTAAACTAAAAGGAATGGTAAAAGCTCTGACTGCCGAAAATCAAATGTCATCATATTTGCTTATTGGACTTCCAATTGGGCTTTATATTTTATTAAATGTACTTTCTCCTACAATCTATGGACCATTCATTCAGGACCCTATAGGAAAAATGATAATAACAGGTTGCGTAATTTCAATGATTATCGGATATCTGATTATTCAAAAAATTACAAAATTAGAGGTATAAATGTTTTCATTGATTTTAATCTGCCTGTGTGTATTTGGAGCAATAGCTCTCGTCTGCATTATTACATTTAGAATGAAAGAAATAAAAAATGAATCTAATCAGCTAAACAAACGCCTGGAATTCTGGCTTTCAGAAAAGAGCAACATGGGCGAAGGAATAGGCTATGAAACAGAAAGAGAAGATAAAGATGAAAGTTTTGCCAGAAGAGTTTTAATCCCGCTTGGTGAGCAGGTAGGGAATTATATGGCAGAAAAAATTCCTTACAGCAAGCAATCCGGAGTAAGAAAGCTTTTAATTAAAGCCGGTTACAGAGACAAAAAATCGTTTCAGTTTTTTTATTCGATAAAAGTATTGATTGCAATTTTATTCGGGGGAGTAGCATTTCTTTCTTTCTCTCTAATCGGGAAAGACGTGCAGGCTGCATTTGGAATTGTTTTTGTAGGAGGAATATTTGGGTTTTTAATTCCAAATTTTATTCTGGACAAAAAAGCTACTAACAGACAAATAGATATAGACAGAGTACTTCCGGATGCACTTGATTTATTGGTTATTTGTACTGAAGCAGGGATGGGAATAGATCAATCATTGCTTAGAGTAGCAGCAAATCTTGGAAATAAAGGGGAAGAACTTACAGAAGAAATAATTATCACAAACAGAGAAATGAATCTTGGTCAGGAAAGAAGCATTTGCTGGAACGGACTGGGTGAAAGAACTAATTCTGAAGAATTGAAAAATCTTTCAAGAGTTATTGTTCAGTCTGAAAAAGTCGGTTCAAGTATTGGCGGGGTTTTAAGAAGTCAGGCAGAATTTTTAAGGGTTAGAAGAAGACAAAAAGCTGAAGAAACAGCAGCAAAGATGACAATTAAAATGATGATACCAATGGCATTTTTCATCTTCCCCTGCATCATGGCAGTTACTATGGGACCCCCAATGTTAAAACTAATGTCTACATTTGGAGCTCTCGGGAAGTAATTACTTCTATTCACTGCGGGTCCTGTCGCCTGCAGGTACCCTCCAGCTTTTCGTCACAGAGTTCCTCAAGCTGGACGCCTCCCTTCCGGCGCCACCCACAGTGAATAGAATGTTAAATAATTTTTTAATAGTACACCATTACAGATAATTATCTTGAGCAAGATAAAACGATATTAAAACGGAACAAACCCATCTTTATTTTGCTCTCATAACATTATCGTGATTAATTATCAGAACAAATTTTTACCTTTTTGCAAACATATTTTAAAGTCTTATGTCTTAATTTTGTTTTTAATTTTCATATCTTTCATTCCCGCGAATTCGAAAGTTTTCTTTCTAGAAGCTGATTATTATCAAGACAAAACCCAGACAAGAAAAATTATTATCGGAAAGGGGGAGATTATCTCAAGTGACAAAGAAATATCACGAGTAGCAGTCAGTGATCCATCCATCGCCGATCTGCAGGTACTAAATGAAAAACAAATTTTTGCCAGAGGAAAACAGCTTGGAATTTCAACATTTTTAATCTGGGAAAAAGGAAAGACTGTCCCTAGTAGATTTGATATTGCAATATGGCCTGATATTGATGCATTAACAAAACAACTGCAGGAACTAGATAAAAATATAACTGTAGATTATATTCCTCCAAACACTGGTTCCATTGCAGAAAACAATCAGGGACAACAACAATCATCTACAGGTACTCAAGAAAACGAATCATCCGGATCCTCTTCATTGCCTGGAGGCTCATCATCTCAAAGCGGTCAAGGAGGAAGCTCTTCCTCAAGCTCATCAGCTATCACTGGAAAAATAATTTTAAAAGGCAAGGTTGCGAATGCAGAAATAATTGCAAGAGCATTACAAATAGCTGGCTCATATGTAGGAGATCAAGGAATTAAAATTATCAGCCAACCAGGCGGGCAAATAGTAGATGGACTAGGAGGAAGATATGACATCTACAGTAATTCAGATTCTCAATCACAATCACAACAAGGCTCTGCAACTGCCTTTGGAGCAAGAGATCCAATTAGATTTACTTCAAACAGATATGCAAATTTAAGCCGCAGTGTAATTGCTACCACTCAAAAAGGAAATGTAATAAGTTTTCTTAGTGTTAATAACCCACCGCAGGTATCAGTTGCCATAAGGTTTTATGAAATATCCAGAACACTTTCCAGGAACCTTGGATTTAACACCAATTTTGGCGGAAGTGTTTTACAGGGTGGAACATTTGTTGGTGGAAATGCAATAAGCCAAGCAACAGGAGCAATAGGGAGCATTGCAAACCTGGCTGAATTTATGGCAGGCTCAGGACAACAAAGCCCGGAATTTACTTTTGGACGAGGTTCAAGATCAGGTTCATTTTTATCTCAAAATCTTGGACAAGGCGTAACAGGAGTTATTTTTAATCCTGAAAACGGCATAGGAATTGCTATTCAAGCCCTACAGCAAAGAGGAGAAATTAAAACTCTGGCTGAACCTACACTTATAATTGCAAACGGAGAACCAGCATCATTTCTTGCCGGCGGAGAAGTCCCTATTTTAAGATCTGTTTTTACTGCAGGCGGAGCAAGCCAGGATGTAACTTTTGAACCATTTGGAATTAAGTTTAATATTCTTCCGACCGTAACAAGCGAAGACAGAATATTTTTACAACTTATTCCTGAAATCAGAGATATTGATACAGACCTTTCAAACTTAGTTGCACCTCCAGGCGGAACCTCAATACGCCCGCCTGCTTTTAGAACAAGAAGAACACAAACTCAGGTAGAATTACAGTCAGGTCAGGCATTTGCAATCAGCGGATTATTACGCGAAGACAATACAAGAAGTCTGCAAAAAGTCCCTGGAATAGGTGACATGCCAATTTTAGGAACACTGTTTAGAAGTAAAAACTTTAGAAAAGGGCAATCAGAATTACTTATAGTAGTAACTCCTGAAATTATAAGACCAACTACACCGGAAAAAATTTCACAGCTGTCAATTCCAGAAGTACCTTATAATGAGTTCGACCAGCTTGCACCGATGAAACCATATATTAAACTCAACGATGAAAAAGGACCTGATATGAAAACTCCTCTTGATGGCGGAAAATATAATGAAAAAATAAATAAATCTGAAGAAAAGATTTTCAATGAAGATGAGAACCTTCAACTCAGATCTAAAAAATCAGTCCCTATCCCTTCAGCTAAAAAAAGAATCTTTCAGGAAAAATCAATAAGCAATAATGATATAAGTGAAGAAGTAAAATTAAAGAAAGAGCAACAAATGCTCCAGGAAAAATGGCAACTTGAGCTTACCAAATACACGCAGGCTAAAGAAGCCATGCGTTTAGCTAGAGGAAACAAATCTAATTAACCAGTTTTAGCCCCAGTTCATCTGCTATCTGGACAAATGCATCTTTTAGTCTTGCTGGATCATTTATAAATATAACGGGTTCAGCCTTACCAACAGTTTCCATTTGATATTTAAATTGATCAATTGTGGTTTGACGTACTGCTAAGGTTAAAACTACCGAATAAATTGTAATTCCTTGATCAGTCAATGATTTAACTTTTTGTCCCAATGCACTAAATGTATGTGACGGTGCTCCATCAGTAAAAAGAATTATAATTTTTTCTGAGGTGGGTCTGTCACTTCTATCTAATGTCCATTTCGCATTATTAAGTCCTGCATTAATATTAGTCCCTCCGTTAGGATAACTGGTTGCCATAATAGGAGAACCTATTGTTCCTATTCCGCCTGTACTCATTAGCGTAAGTTTATCAACTATAGTATTAAAATCAGACGGGTCCGACAGTTTTAAATACGGCAGTATTCTTGACATTCTTTTTGAAATATTTACTGCTTCCAGTTCTGGACAACTCCATGACGATATTCTGTCCTGAGTATAGGAGCTGCTCTCAAATGTAACAAGTCCTAATTTTAATGCTGCTGTACCATAGACTCTCACTGTATCCACAAAAGATTTAACTCCATATGTGGAACTTGACTGAGGCTCTACATACTTTGTGGCCCTGTTAAAATAATTTGAAAATATCGTTGAATCTGCTGATCTGTTATCAGCATATGTTTGTGCAAGTAATTTATCCTCTGCGCTTACATTTAAATTCATAAGCTCGCTAATTCTGTACCCAGTTAGTGCAGTCCGGCGTAATCCTAATGAATTGTTTGTGTTTACAATAGGTCCTCTCTCAGGATCGTCTGTATAAATTCTTTTTCCTGTTGAGTATGTAGCGCTAGAAGGTATATCTACTGCAGCAGTATTTATTACCACATCAGTTACTGAACTAATCATTGTTACATAACCATTTGCAGTTATATTTCCTGAAGGCTGTGATTGGGACTGGGAAAGAATAACATCATTATAAAGAGTTCCATTGCCAGACATCCCGACTACCTGCCTGTAAGCAGAACCAATCCAGGTGTTCACTGTAGCAAATCTCATTGAACCTGAAAGGTCCACTACAAAAACCACATCGTAGGGAGGAAGTTCAGATTCTTTTTTAACTGTTATTTTTGTATTATTGCCAAGAAATGCTGAAAAAAAAGGCTTAGCCACTACTTCTGACGTTACAGAAACCTTACCACGATTTAAGTCAGTAGTTACCGTTAATTTTATTTCACTTTTTCTAAATACATTGCTTATATTATCACCACTTGTAAATGTTTTTGTGTAAGTAAGAGTAGAAGGATTTCCCATCCCGGTTGAGTTATAGTAATTCCCAGTCATTGTGTCATCAGCAATATTCATTTTAAAAGTTCTTACAGTTTCATTTACTGCTTTCCCTGCATCTGCATATGATCTGAAATATTCCTGGGCTCCAGCTACGGCTGCTGCTTCAGTTGCTTTTTCCAGAGATCCTCTTAAAACTCCAAAATAACTTATATCAACTGCCAGTCCGGTTAAAGGAATCAATGCTGTAACCATAAGAACTGCAATAGGCATTATTGATGCTCTAATATTTCTTTGAACTTTTTTATAATATTTATTCATATGATTTCCTAATTTAATGTTGGTCTTCTTGATTTTTCAAGAAAACATGTGGCAGAGCTCATAAGCCCTAAACCATTTTGTCCAAAGATTGGATGACCTACCAGGTTTCCAGGATCAAAAACAGGAATTCTTAAAGAAGTGTTTCCTTGAGGTGGAAAAGTTACATTAACAATTACTTTAGTACTGGTAGTACCGCTTGCTTGTCCGTTTATGACAGTAGTGGAATTTGATGCATCAGTTACATCAAATTTAAACTGAGTGGAATCTACGACTGATCCAGGAAATCTCACCTGGTCTGCAAATTGTCCAAACGTAGACAGATCATATGAACCTGTCTTTTTTGCTTTAACTGCAATTTTAGCTGCTACTTTTTGTGCTGCAATTCCAAGTGTATTCATTACATACAGAGCTCTGGATAATTCAAAAAAACTAAATACAATAAGAAGAAAGACAGGAATGACAAGTGCAGTTTCCACCATTGTCGAAGCATTTGTTTTTCTGAATATATTTTTCATCTTTGAAATCTTCCTTCGATTTTAAATGTAGCTTTAGACATTAATGTTAGGCTTCCATTAAAAACATTTGCAGGATTAAATACTGCAGGAACAGGTTTATTAACACCGGGTCCAACTCCTGGATATTTAATTTCGACTTGGACATAATCTATAGAGCCTGGATTATTTGTTCTGTCAAACGGTAAATCCTGCACACCCTGGACTTCGTTCCCAGCAGAATTTAAGTATTTAACTGTAAATTGTTCAGGCTCTTCAATTACTCCTTGAACCCTTACACCATTTTTAATTAATGCTTCAAGTTCATTTCTAGAAACTGTACCTTTACTAACAAAATTTTGATCTGTGCTTTCTCTTACAGATGCTCCAATTCGTGCAGCTTCTTTTGCACCATATTCAAGTGTATTTTGTATGTAATAAATCCTTCCAATTTCAAATACTGAACCTATAAGCATTATTAAAAGAGGAACAATCATAACCATCTCTACCATGGCATTTGCTCTGCGTGACCTAAATTTACTTATCTTATTATTCATGGTTTTAGCTTATTTATACTATTCCATTTTATGAAATAGATTCACAAACACAATTATCTCCTGATTGCCTGCAAACACCTACCTCTTCATCTTGTAGCTTACATTCAGCTCCATCTATGCACATACCAGAATTTGGATCAACACTACACACTGGTTCTGCTGGTTCTTCCTGAGCAAAAACAGGCAGCAATACTTGATTACATAAGAATATAAATAATACATAGAAAAATGTTTTAATATTCATGATTACCCCCCTATAAGAAAATATTTCTTATATTTAAAATATACACAGTACTAGAACTTTACTAAGACATAAATATCACTAATTTACACTTAATTAAAGTAAGTACCCCAAGTACTACCCCTATGCAATTTAATAAAGCGAGGCTTGTCCCAAAAACATATAAAAGAATTGGCAAGCTGAGCGGTCTATGCAAAGGTGGCTCCGAGGAGCAACGTCACCGCAGGAGCCACCTGAGTAAAAATAGATTTAGTAATAATAATAAGATTTTTGATTTCCCGAAATAATCTCAATGAAATTCTTTGGTGAATCTTTATCTTCTGAAGTACTTGCTAAAAGCGAAGGCTGAATTCCCGGCATTTCTTCTCTGTAAAAATCATCATAAACATCATTTAATGTCGTGCCGTTTGACAACAGCTGTGTTACTTCACCCCTGGGCCTTAAAACCAATTGCAGTTCGCCTTGCTGTGCAGCAAGAGCTAGTTTCTCAGAATCATTTAAATTTAATGCTACTGTAATTTGGGAAGTTATTTTAGGTTTTGGATCAGCTACAGAATTAGGATCAATAACCTTATCTCCTGCTGCAAGTATTAAAACATTCTGTAAAATTGTTTTTGAAAGAACTTTATCATCACCTTTTTTTATAATTGATAATATATCAACGTGATCTCCCGGATTAAGAAATCCTCCTACTCCTACTACCTCATTTACTCGGATTGTAATTGCTCTTTGACCAGGTGGAATTATTTGAGTAAAGCTACCTTCAGCGCCTTCTGCAACTAATCTTGATTCACCAATGATTTCTTCGGTTTGGATAGTATTTTTTGCTATTCTGCCTTTTATTAATTCAACTGAGCTTGGATAGTCTTTAGGAATGCCATGTACAGGAAGTTGCTTAACAGCAAGATGGTCATCTGTGATCTTTGTGCCTGCAGGGATTTCTTTTGCAGCAGTTATAACTGCTCTGGTAACACTTAACTCTTTTACTTGTTGCTGAGTTTTACTTAAGTATTGCCATACTCCAAATGCAGCAATAAGTCCCAGAAATAAAGCAAGAAAGCTCATAACCATAAGCGAGATTGCTTTATTTTTAGTTTTTGGATTAAGTGATGGTGAATTTATTGCCATGGCAAAATAAATAAATATACATTAAACGATTTCAATATTATATATAAAATTGTACCCAAAGAAATTGCAATACCATATGGAAACTTTTGTTGTTTATCTACAGCAGGTAAGATTTGCCCAGTAGTAATTAAGAATTTAAATCGATTTGGTTGATTTATCATCCAGATAAGTGCTAACAATAATCCACAAAATGTACTAATAAAAAAAATTGGGATAATTGCTCTATAGCCTGTCAGTGCTCCTATTGCTCCAAGCAACTTTACATCTCCGGCTCCCATAGCGCCCAGCAAATACGGAATAAATAGAAGTGCAATCCCTACAAAAAATCCCAAGGCACAATAACCAACCTGACTGATCTTTAAAGTAATCAAATTAAATAAAAAAATTAGTACAAATGTACCCAGAGTTAACCAGTTTGGTATTCTTCTTGATTTCCAGTCATAAAGAGCGCCAATGACTGAGACAATAATAGCTAAAGCTTCTGTAAACATAAAACATAATCAAAAAAATACAGGCACACATTTCGACTGATTTTATTCAGTAAAAACGTCGTGAAATTAATGCCTGTATTTTTATTTATTGCGGTAATGCATTGGTTGCATTTGTAATTGTGCCACTGATTCTTGTTCCAAATGCAGTAATCACCGTAGCAATTGCAACTGTAATTAATCCTAGAAGAAGAGCATATTCGGCCATTGATGCACCAGCTTCATCTCTTAGAAAATTAATAATTGTCTTCATAATTCCCCCCCTTTTTAAACTACTAGTTATTAATACCCACATATACAAAACATGTAACTCATAGTTAAACATTTATAAATTTACGTAAACAAAAAAAAATAAAGCACAACTCCTATTAAAAAATCAACAGATTCTTTAAATAAGAAACTATGCTTTAAAATTATTTTGCTTTTTTATTGAGGCAATGCATTTGTGGCGCTTGTGATAACACCAGAAATTCTTGTACCAAATGTAGTAACCACAGCAGCAATTGCAACTGTAATTAATCCTAAAAGAAGAGCATATTCGGCCATTGATGCACCGGCTTCATCTCTTAGAAAGTTAGTAATTGTTTTCATAATCCCTCCCATGTTTATATAAAGAACTTAATCTAGAATTTAATACCCACAAAAAATATATAAGTAACCTAATCCAAGGGTTATCCTGCATTAATTTAAATAACAGGCACACTTATCTAAAATAAGCATGCCTACTATTGAACTTACTGAGGCAGTGCATTGGTAGCACTTGTTATAACACCAGAAATTCTTGTACCAAATGTAGTAACCACAGCAGCAATTGCAACTGTAATTAATCCCAGAAGAAGTGCATATTCAGCCATTGATGCACCGCTCTCATCATTTATCAAATTAATTAACTTATTCATAAGAACCCCCTTTTTTTCTATTAATATTAACTGCAAAATTACAATTAACTACTTACAGTATAAAAACAATTTTTCTTTAAACTTGTGATGCTCTTCATAACTATTATTTATTTGAGCGAAGTGTAAAACCCGGAAGCAAGCTTCCGGGATATAAACGAGCAAAATCAAAGTGCCTTCTTTAGCGGTGCCGACCGGTGCCAAAGGCATAAAATCGGCGTAACACACGGTAGCTTGCTGCCATGATAGCCGATTTAAGAGAAGGCGCTTTATTTAAATTAATTTCAGGGTTATCCCTCCATAGGATTTAATCATCTAAATGTATTAAAAAATAATTTAAACCTTGTATTAAGCAATGTTACTTGAGTAATTAGCATTTGTAATTAGCAATGTTAATTTAATCTCTTAAAGTTTAGCCCTAGTTTCAAAAGGGTAACAAAGAATTATAAGTAGTTATTATTCTCCAATAAGCAGGGGGGGAAGTTTTGAATTTTTTTGAAGCAATAAGAATACATTTAAGGCTGGGCCTATTAATTATATTTATAGTGCCGGCTGTTGCATGGGTTTATTCTTTGACCATTACACCTATTTTTGAAAGCCGGGCCAGATTACTAATTGAAGCTAAAGATTTAGGATTACAAGGTAATCAGCAACCATTTAAAACCATAGCCAGGCTAAGCGATCCTATTCAAACTCAAATTGAGATTCTTAAATCAGCAACTATACTTGATAAAGTTATTCGTCAATTTAATATGAGGTATAAAGGTGGTCCAAATAAAGGACGATACATTAGTTATTTAACTTTAAGCGGAAACATAGCTATATCATCTGACAGAAATGTCGATATTGTTGAATTAAAGTATCATGATCCAGATCCAAATAAAGCTAAAGAAATCCTTCAGGCAATTACCGATAGTTATATTGAAAAAACAATTGAATTAAAAGCAAGTGATACAGCCAGTGCTATAAGATTTTTAAAAAAAGAAAGGAATAAGGCAGAAAGAGAAGCTCTTGATACTAGTAAACGTTTAAGGGAATTTGAACAAAAAAGTAAAACTGTAAGCCTTCAAAGCAATCAGGAGCTTGTTAAAACAGCTGAAAATTTAAAGCAAATAAAACTTACAGCTGATAGTGAATATGCGAAATTTAAATCAGTAACTGTGCAATTAAAAAAACAATTAATGTCAACTGTTGATGATGCAATAATAACCAGCACTGTAAGTCAGGATCCTTTCCTGGCAGCATTAAGAAAAGATTTATATGAAAAAGAAAACAGGCTTGTTCAATTACAGACCAAGGTAAAACCCGGACATTATCAACTTGAAGAAATAAAAGAACAACTCAGTGGAAATAAAAAGTTAATCCTTGAAAGAATCAAAGAGTTAATAGGGAAAGAGGTTGATATTAATTCTTTCCCGTACTCCCAGGATCCGCTTCGTGCAGAATTAACAAAAAATTTACTGCAGACAAAGTCAGCAGAACTTGCAGCCAAAGAACAATTAAAAATAATAGATATAGCAATCACCGAGCTGAATAAAAAACTTGAAAGATTGCCAAGTGAAAAATATATTTACACTCAGTTATTGAGACAAAATGAGATCTCTCAGAAACGACTTGAAGAAATAGAACAAAAACTAATCGAGTCAAGAATGAAGGGAGTTATAGCTCAGCATATTACAAACATAAGAGTAATTGATCCTCCGTCATTAGCCGGAAGGCCAAAGACCCCAAACATACCTATAAACGTTTTTTATAGTTTTATAGCAGCTTTATTTTTAGCCGGGATAGTAATTTATCTGGTTGAGTACTTTGATGACATTATTAAGAGCATTGAAACTCTTCCAAAAGAAATGGGCTGTCCTTTACTTATTCAGTTACCGCTTGTTCATATAGGGGATCTGCCCATTGTATATCAAGAGCCTAGATCGCCTTATACTGAAGCAATACACACACTAAGAACTAATTTAAGTTTCCTTTCTTTGTCCGGCAACAGAAAACTTTTACTTATTACAAGTCCCAGCATGAGCGAGGGAAAATCAACAGTTGCAGTAAACCTTGCAATTACATATGCTCAAAGCGGAAAAAGAGTTTTACTTATAGATACTGACATTAGAAATCCTTCATTATATAAATATCTTTCCAGACCACGGGACTCAGTTGGTATAAGCAATACACTTATTAATGAAATTGATTTTTATGATGTTGTTCAAAAAAGCATTCTAGGAATTATTGGTTTTGATTATCTGCCAGGCGGTGATATTCCTCCTAATCCTGTTCAATTGCTTGAATCCGATAAGATGAGAGAACTTCTTGAAACTTCACAACACATTTATGATTTGGTTATACTCGATACCCCGCCAATAGGTCTCTTTTCTGATGCACTTCTTCTTGCTCAATATGCAGATGTAGTAGCCTTGATTGCAAGAAATAATAAAACATCCAGAAAAGAATTAATGTCAGCTATTGATGTACTGAGAAAAACAGATGTAGCTGGAATAGGGGTAATTTTAAACGCAGTTCCATCAAGTAGTCAAAGTGGTTATGGATATGGTTATTACGGCTATGGAGATTCAGAAAGATATGCAAAACGACAACCTGCAGCATAAGGAGACAGTTAATATGAAAAACAAACTATCTTCAAATAAAATTGTTAATATCTCATTTGCAGCAATGATTTTTTGCTCATTTATATTTCTTCCTCTTGCATATGCCCAAGAGAATAAGGAAGTTACAACTAATAAAATTAAGCTTCAGGCAATACTTACTCCTCCATATGTAATTGGACCAGGAGATCAACTTACAATTGTAGATAGAACTTTAAGGGAATTATTTGGTCAGGTAGAGCAATATAATGTTGTTGTTTCTGGAGATGGTTATATTTCCATACCGTTACCCGATGGTACCCAGGAAAATGTTTTAGCTGCAGGACAAACTCTTGATGACTTATCTATTCAAATAAGAGAACTGTTTGGAAGAACACTTAAAAATCCACTTGTATATATTCAGATAAGCAGATACAGACCTATAAATGTTTACATCGGCGGTGAAGTAGTAAAACCAGGTGTTTATAAAATTGAATCTACTTCTACAACTGAAAAAGGAGGAGCAACTTCCAGTACATTTAACACTTTTGGGCTTGCACTTACTGAAGCTATCCAATTAGCTGGGGGGGTTAAGCCACGAGGAAATGTTACTTCAATTACAGTAACAAGAGGTTCAAATATGGAAAAGAAAACCGTGAACCTAAAAACTCTTCTTACTGGAAAAGAAATCGGACAAGATGTTAATTTACAACCCGGGGATGTTATTTATATTCCTGCCTCTGAAGTATCAGAAGAACAAGCACAAAATAATGTAATTCTATTAGGAAAACTTGCATACCAAGAAGTACCTGTAAATGTAGTTGGAGAGGTTAAAACAAGTGGTAGTTTTCTACTTCCAAACGACGCAACATTGCTTGATGCTCTCGGTAAAGCAGGCGGCTTAGGCACAGTTGGTTCATTAAAAAAGGTAAGATTATCAAGATATGATGAAACCGGAGTTTATAGAACATATAACATAAACATTCATGATTTAATTTTAAAAGGTATTGGCTTTGATCAAATTGCTTTAAGACCAAATGACACAATAGAGTTTGAACCATCTAAAGGTAAATTAACAAGGCATTTTATACATGACAGTTCTGTAAATGTCCCGACTACACTTTTTAGCACCGTTGCCGGTAGTTTAGGAAGTTTTATTGTTCAGGATAATTTCTTTAATAGAACTGCAAGACTTGGAAAAGGATCATTATTTTCAGGCGTTGGCGGCGGCGGCGGCAGCAATCCCATAACTATAATTAACGGTGGCAATAATCGAGTTATTGACAAATAAAATCATGTGTAAAATTGTAATCCGATTTTTGGTTCTTTTATTTCTGTCAACTCAATTTTTCCCTGGAAGAGCTGAAACATGTGATTTATTTACAAATAAAGTTAATGTTTACAAGGTAGACCTTTCAAGAATTAATGAGTATGAAGTCATAAAAAAAGGAACTCCTTTAGATCTGGTTTTACTCAATGATCTTTTTACAAAAGAAAATAAAAATGGAGCTGCTGTAGATTTCAAAGTACTAAATGATAATAATGAGTCTTTAAATGCAGGCGGTATTATTACAAATTCTACAAGAGGCAAAAGATTTGCAAGACATAGTTTGCTGAAACTTTCTGCAAACAAACTAAATCTTCCCGATGGACAGGAAGTATACTTTTCTGCTTATTCACCAGCGTTTCAGGGAGTGCATCCACCTCATTTAAGATCAGGCACATTTGAACTTGCAAGAGCAATTACTTCATTATCTATTGCAAGCAGTCCTGCAACTTTTGGGATTTCACTTGGAGCAAGTTTTTTTATAAATGGACTTCTTTCTGCATATCAAAATGGGATTTCAGATTTTTTCTGGGGCGGTTTAGATGGCACTGGTTTTTCATTCCTTGAAAATACATTTCGGAAACAGCCTGATATTTACCTTGGAAGCGGAACAATGGTTCCTTTCGTTTTAAGTGAAGATTTAAAAATAAATAAAGGCTTTTCAAAAGAAAAGTCTGAACAAACAAATCTAAGTAATAATGAGGCATTAAAAAAAATCAAACAACTCATTGAATGGGGAGATATAACAGGAGCCTTAGAATTATCAATTAAAACAGGACAAAGAGAAGTCTATAACACAATTATTGAAAAGATATCATCATAATAGAACTTTAAGTAGCCACTTGCTTGTATTAGAATAGATCCCTATGTCAGACATACAAAAAGCATGGGAATGTTTAAACGGAGTTATTTTTAATGATATAAAAGATTTTCCGATAGAAATAATTCCTGAATTTAAAAATCTTGCATATAAGAACAATGTTCAAAATTATTGTGATTATAAGCGTAATATCAAACTGCCAGAAGCTTTAATAGAAGAGCCCTGGGAATGGGAATTCTTATCTAAATTTTCTAAATTACTACCAGATAACATAAAAATACTAGTATTAAAAGGAGCAGCAGTAAGGGATATGAACTTATACTCTTTTCCTTCATTGCGTAAAAGCAGCGATCTGGATATCTTTGTTTATGGACCAGAAGAATTTTCTGAACAAAAGAAATTTATTGAATATCTCCTTACAAAAGAAATATTGAAAGTTGACGTTGACGTTGACAATGGCTGGGAATTACCTTTAAAGAAATTGGCTTGTATACAAGTTAAATATGAAGATAATTTTGTTGATATTCACTTTAAACTTTTTTCCCCGCTAGGGAATATTAACAATTTGAATTATTACATAAGCAACCAAATCAAATCTCTGGAAAAAGAAATAATTGAAAGATCATTAAATTATAAGAACTTAAATAACATAAGAAAAATGTCTTTTGAAGATTTTTGGTTTTATAATATATTTCATTTTTTAAAAGACTTTCCAATGGCAAATCTTAATTTAATAATTGATTGTTATCTAATGCTTAAGGAAAATAAGGTCTCAATTGAAAAGCTAAAAAAACATTCTCAAATAACAAAACAAACATTTTTATATAATATTGGCTTATATCTAATTAATCAATTTTCAAACACCTTAATTACAATTAATAAAGAGAAATTGAAAATCAACTGGCTTGAAAGAAAGCTTTTTAAATCAGATATGCTTCTGAAAGCTAACAAATACGGGCTTAAAACCAGAATAATTGACAGCTATTCAAAAGCTGCAATAGTAACAAATGGAGATTTAATTTTATCCATAATCTTATGTGGTTACTTTTTTATTGCAAATAATTTAATCTTCAGCACTATAAATGAGCCCCGGTTTTCTTATATATCTATAACAAATTTCATCACAAAGATGGCTTATTCAGTTAGAAAGCTAAGAAACTTTTTTAAATCCTCGTGTCTTAAGCTTGCAAGGATACAAAACTCTATTTCTAATACAAGTACAAATATCATTTTCTCAACCAAACAGCTAATATCAGTAAAACTAAATAATAAAACATTCACATTTAATATACCTGAAGAGTTTTACAATGACTTAAATAAAATCTGGAATGGCTTTACAACGGATGAACACTTAAATGAAAAAATTGAGGTTGAAAAAATACAGAATGAAGAGATTTCTTCAATGTATAAGGTTGTTTTAAGCAAAGACACTGTTTACATGAACTTGTTGAATTTAGCTCATGGAAAAGCAAGTTTAAATAGTTCCGGAAATTTATATGCAAACAATTTTTGGGGTGTGCGGTCCTTTGCTTTATTGCTTTTCAGGGCATACTCCCTACTAACAGATGATACATTACTAGTGCACGCAGGAGGCATAAAAGTTAAAGATGAAGCCTTTATTTTCCCCGGTGGAACTGGTGCAGGCAAAACTACATTTTATAACTTAATGCTAAAACACAGTGTTAATGGGATAAATGACGACACTATTTTACTAAAAAAGAACGGAGATTACTGGTATGCTTATCCGACTCCATTCATGAGTAATAAACAAGAACCCTTAATCTGCGAAAAGAGCAAGCTTACAGGAATTATTGATCCTGTTAAAGTTACTGGCGGACATGAAATTAAACCGCTAGAGCTTGAATATGGACTAGCATTAATTTTAAATAACTCGATTTCTGATTTTATCTTAGATGAAAGTAACTTTATTCTTTCCAAAACATCCGAAAAACTTTTGGACGTTTCAAAACAAATCATTCATTCTTCCCAAATCAAATACTCACTGGATGAAATTAATTTTTTGTATGAGTTAATAAATAAATGGATTAAAAATCCAAAAGACTATTTTAAATTTGGAGATGAGATTATAAGATTAATAGAACTATGTGGTGACAGTATGGAGCCTACATTTAAAAATGGCAATATTCTATGCGTAGAAGAAGTTTATCCGGAAAAATTAAAATCAAATGACATAATTTGTTTTGTTACCGAGTCTACTCACTTCCCGGTAGTTCATAGAATCAAATATTTAATTAAGCATAAAGACAGCACAACAGCAATAACAAAAGGTGATAACAGTCTTTATGAAGACACTCCGAACATTTTTAAATCAAACAAGAAAATTTTAAAAGTAACAGGAAAAGTATAACGACATAAAAGAAACTAGCTAGGACCTGAACCTCCATGAAAATAATACGCAGAATTTTCGGATTTAATCTTATGTGAAAGCTCAATAAGACTATTTTGTTTTTCCTTTATATCTTCTAAATTATCTTTTTTATTTTTTATTTCTTTATCCATATGCACTCTTTTCTTAACTTATACAAACTAATATAAATTATATACTAAAACATTAATTTATTATGGTTAATATTACAGAAAAAGGTAACGAAGTAAAAATAAAGTGCTTATCTATAAGCAATATTGATGATTTCCATGAATATTACAAAAAAAAATATCCGTTTAAAAGAGATTTTAATAATGAGTTCATTTCATATATTTTTGATAACCCATTGCTTGAAGATAAATTAAATCCATTTCTGTTTGTTGCCTACAATAATGAAAACAACATTGTAGGAGAGTTATCATGCAGCCCAAAAGAGTTTTATTGCAACGGCATAAAAAAGAAAGGGTATATTTATCATGATTTATACGTGCTTGAAGATTATAGGAAATTAGGCATAGGAACTTCACTTATACAATTTGCATTAAAAAGTTGCATGCCTGCATTTATAATAGGACCTACTGAAAATTCACTTAAAATATTTAAATTATTTAACTTTGAAATAGTCGAAGACATGAACAAGTATTTATGGGTTAAGAGCCTGAATAGCTTAATCAAAATATTAAATTTTTCATTACTTAAACTAAAACAAAATCATCCATCACCCGAAAATCTGATTTTTCCTAACGTATTAAACTTCAACAACTATAATTTTAAGTTAGTTAATATATCTGACATAGAAACTGATTATTCCTGCTTTGCAAATTTTGGAAATATTTATGAGTTTGAAAGATCAATCAACTATTTAAAGTGGCGTTTAAAGTTTAAATCTGAAAATCATTTTTATTCATTAAATGATCTAAAATTAAGAGGGTATTTTGTGGTGAGAAGGGTGTCGTGGAGAGGATTAAGTATCTTAGAAATCTTAGATTACCGATTTCCGCTTGAAAATACCTTCATATTTAAATCAATGCTTTGTGCTTTAAAACAGTTCGTAAAATCAACAAACATTGATGGAATAATTACTATGAGTTCACATAAGGTTATAGATAAAATCTTAAAAGAAAATATGTTTTTAAAAATTGGTAAACCTATACAAATTATTACCAACAATAATGAGCTTATAAGAAGGGTTAGATTAAAAAGGAATTTAATACTTGCAACATTGCTAGACGGATGAAAGAAAAAATAAATAATTTACCTTTTATAACTGTAATTATTCCTTATTACAATTCCAGATTTGACCATTTTAAAGAAGCTATAAAAAGTATCCTGGCACAATCATATGCAAACTGGGAAGCCATCATTGTTAATGATGGCAGTACAGTTGAGCATAAATTATTCCTAGATGATTGCATTCAGGAACTAAATGATAAAAGAATCTCTGTTGTACATTTAAAGGAGAATTCAGGCCCATCCGTAGCAAAAAACACAGGCATAGAAGCAGCTAAGGGAGAAATTATAACTTTCTTAGACTCAGATGACTTATTGTTACCTTGGTTTTTAAAAAAAATTACAGATGCTTTTATTCATAATCCAAATATTTATATAACTGCCGCAGGCTATGTTTTTTATTTACATTTCTCAAAAATCAAAAAATTACTTCTGGCAGAAGTGCCATATAACTCACTGAATGAAGAAGATAAAAGTACAATAACTATTTTAGATGAAATCAAGAAAGCAAAATTATTCTTGCCGGTACAGCTTTCATTTAAAAAAGAAGTGTTTAAAACAATAAGATTTGATCCTGAATTTCGTTTGTCAGAAGATGGAGATCTGTGTTTTCAAATATTAAACAATAACAGTTTATTGGAAAAGACCTTAATCCTTCATCCTACAGGATACATGTATCGAATCTATCCTTCAAAAGACAGGCTTACTCATAAAACAGAGCTGAGATTTTCCTCCAGAATAAAATTAATTTCAAAATATACTGGCGAGGAGTCCCTTGCAGCTAAAGCAATAAAAAGATGGCAAAGTTCTTTAGATGACTGGAAATTTGCTGAGCAATTTTTAAGATTTACGAATAACGGATCAGTAATTAATTATTTTAAAACAACATTTGATGAATTTAAAGATTTAAAAGATAGAATTAAAAGCATCAGGGGCTTGATTACTTTGATACTAAGAGACAACTTTTTAATTTCTGTCTTCGGCATAGATACAAGATATGTGAATATTCTATTCTCAATGAAAAGGAATAAATATAAAGCACTCAAGGAGAAGTTTCAAAATTATTTAATATCAGTTTCAGACGAAAAATCTTATCTTTTGGCAAAAAGTGTTTTTAGCACGGTATTTTAAATGGAAAGAAATAACTCATTCTTAATAAGCACAGTAATTCCTTACTGCAATCCTAAGCAGGAATTCTTTAAAGATGCCATTTATAGCGTCTTAGCCCAATCATATCAAAATTGGGAAATGCTTATTGTTAATGACGGAAGTACTGAAGAGAGTAAAAGCTTTCTTAAAAAGTTTATAAATAGCTTAAACGAAAAAAGAATTTCCATAATTCATCTGGATAAAAACTCTGGCGTATCTTTTGCAAAAAATAAAGGTATTGAATCTTCAAAAGGTGAAATAATCTCTTTTTTAGATGCAGATGATCTATATCTTCCATGGTATTTCGAAGAAATAGCAAAAAGTTTTCAGCAAAATCCAAATATTTCGATATTGGCAGTTCCGGATCTTTGTTATTACCATCACTGGAAGCAAAAAAAAATGATTTTGCCTGTTTATTACGAAACACTGCTAAAACCAAACCCGAGCATCCTTTTCCTGCTTGAAAAATCTTTAGCAGCCAGATATATGCTGGTTTATACGCCAAGACTGGTTCTTAAGAGAAATATTTTAAATGTTTTAAAATTTGATATCGAATTGAAATCAGGCGAAGATACAGACTTATGTTATCAAATATTAAATACTGAAGATTTGTTAAATAAAATCATGATCTTTTCAGGTCATGGCTACCTATATCGAATTCATTCACACCAAGGAAGATTAACACAAAAAATGGAATTTATACTTCAAAGCAGATATAAAATATTTAAAAAATATCAGGATAAAGATTCTATGATCTATAAAATAATAAAAAACGCTATGGTGATCGACCGCTGGAAATTTTGCAAAGAATTAGCTGATTATTCCAGGCATGGCTCAATATCTGACTATTTAAAGAGTACATTTTCAAATTTTAAATCCGTCAAAGATAAAATAAAAAGCATAAGAGTATTAATAAAAACTATTTGGGAGTATCGCGTACTGTCCGAAATGCTGGGGCTGGATATTTTAAATTCAAAAAAGCTTCACAAATGCATTAATAAAACAAAAGAAATCAAAGAATGCTTATATAACTATTCAAATAATGGTTCTGACATAAATACTAAAACCTATTCAGAGGAATTACTAAAAAGCTTGTTTTAAACTTTTTGCAACAGCATCAGTCATACCTTATTTTTAACTAGCGATTCAAAATAAAATTGAAGAAAGAAAAAAACAATTAAAAGAAATAAGATACTAATACAAGTGACATCAAAAGTCACAAAGGAAGGAACCGTTAAAGAATCACCAACTATATCTTTAGTTTTGGCAATCATCCAGATGGGCGGAATATGCAAATACAAGAACTGAAATTTAACGGGTATTTTTTCCGGTCCGTAAAATAAAGGAAATGCAATAAGAGTAAGTCTATTTATAATCGGGACTAAATAACTTAAATCTTTCATGAAATACTGAGCAACTGCATATAAAACACAAAATGCGCTCATAAAAATAGTTGAAACAGCAAGAACAGAAAATAAAGAAAGTATGTCAACATATATGATTTTTTTTATTAGAAATTCAAGAAAAAATAAAATCAACAGGTTCACAAAGGTACCTAAAAATACTGTTAAAACTGCAGATATTGGGAGTAAAACCAGAGGGAAATCAAAACTCTTAATTAAGGATTTATTTTTCAACAGGGAATTTGAACTCTTTTGAAATGAGAACGTAAAGAATTGCCACATTATAACCACAGCAAACATTCCAAGATAATCAATCTGATGCCTAGTATCTGCACCTGTCAAGAACTCTCTCATTAACACAAAAATCATTGCAAATACAAATGGTTCAAGAAAAAACCATAATCTTATTAAAAAAGAATTGTTTTGCTTAAAATTTAATTGTATTTTGAGGAGTTCAACTAAAAGCTCCCAATTTCGTAAAAAGCTTTTTTTTCCTCTTATTGCAGATATTTTATTTTGCAAGCTTGCATTCATTAATCTTCATAAGTTAGAATATCACAGCTAAAGAGTCTTATAACTTTATGCCAAGGAAAGAAAATTTAAAATCTCCGATTTTTATCTGCGGATGCTCAAGGTCCGGGACCACTTTATTAAGAACTATTCTTGGAAACCATTCAAACATATATAAAATAAAAGGGGAAACATTTTTATTTACAAAAAACAAAAAGCTTATAATAAATGCCTTAGAAAAAAAATTAAGTAACCCTAATGAAACCAAGTATTTAATCATGTCAATATTAGCCTCCTTATTTGAAGGGGGGCTTAATGCTATTCCATACATTGAAAAAGACGAATTCCCTGCTTATATAAAAAGAATGTCTGATGAATTGATGACTCATGAAAAGGTAGATTTTATAAATGATGTTTACGATGCCTTTGATTTATGCGCTAATTACCTGGCTCAAAAAGAGAATAAAAACAGATGGGTGGAAAAAACTCCTACAAATATCCACTTTATACCATTTACGCTTAGTCATTATCCTGATGCAAAAATAATAGAAATTCATAGAGATCCAAGAGCTGTATATCTTTCCTGGAAAAATGCAGAACATGAATATTTCAAAAAGTCTGATTTTTTAGAAGCCATTGTTACATGGAGAAAGTCCATTAATGCTGGATTAAAGTATAAAAACGTTCTTAAAGATCAATATTATCAAGTACAGTACAAGGATTTAATTTTATCTCCTGAAAATGAAATAAAAAAATTATGTGAATTTTTAAATGAGGATTTTGAACCTCAAATGCTTAATGTAAAAGTTTTTAATAGTTTTTTTGAAGACACAAAAGATAAAACGGGTTTTAATAAAATTGCTATTAACCGCTGGGAAAATTTATTATCTGAGAATGAAAAGATTTTAGTGGACTTATTAACTAAAAAATACAGAGATGTTTTAAACTACCCGGACTCCAATGCCAAACTGACATTATCTAATCTTCTGCCATTTCTTTTATTTACGACCAAAACAAGCATTGAGTCCAGAAAAGAAATTGGAGAGATCTTGAAATCTAAGATAACATTACTAATAAAAGGAAAGGGCTTGTAAGCAATTGAATCAAAAGAATAAATCATTTTCCCCTGTTTTTATATGTGGATCCGGCAGATCCGGCACTACACTTGTAAGAAATATTTTAGGGAACCATTCAAATTTCTACACGATAGACAGAGAGCTTCATTTCTTTACTAGATATAGAACATATTGTTATAAATTACTTGATAAATTTGAGAAAAAAAATAATATTCAACGACTTGCTTTATCAATAATTACACTACTTTTCTATGGAAATGAATGTTGTGAAATTATGACTATAGAAAGCAATTATCCTCTTGACGTACAAAATTACTATGATGAAATAGTGCAATCTGAAGATTTTAACACTCTTAAAAGCAAATATGACATTTTTGATTTTTGTATAAATTATTTTACCCATAAAGAAAACAAAAAAAGATGGGTAGAAAAAACGCCCAGAAATATTTTTGCTGCAGATCTTATTACAGAAAGATATCCTGATGCACAATTTATAGAAATTTACAGAGATCCAAGAGCCGTATATCTTTCCTGGAAAAATGCAGAACACAGATTTTTCAGGAATTCAAATGCAGTTGAATGTCTAAGAGCATGGAACGATACTACTTCACTGGGAGAAAGATATTTAAAAAAATTACCAAAACAGTTCTACAGACTAAAATATGAAGATTTAATATGCTCACCTGAAGAAGAATTGAAAAAACTATGTGGTTTTTTAAATGAAGAATTTGAGCCTGCAATGCTTAATATAACTGTTAAAAACAGCTTTTTTGAGGATAGTATTAATAAACAAGGCTTTAATAAGTCCTCCTTAAATCGTTGGAAAGAAAGTTTATGGAAATATGAGGTTTTATTTTTAGACATCTTCACAAAAACTAACAGAAAAATACTTAACTATCCGGATAGTGATGTAAAATTATCATTCTTAAATTTTCTGCCATTTACAGTTTTTGCCTTATTTACTCTTATTAAAGGACATTCTCACTTTCCAATACTTTATAAATCTGTAAAAAACTTAACAAAATCAAAAGCATGGTGTATAAGTAGATTAAAACAAAGTAAGCGATTACTTCAACAGGGCAGGTTTATTTTGTAATTTCATTACAATATCTTTTACAGCAGATGCAATGTAAATTACTTCTTCTTGTATATTTTCTACTCCTAAACTTAACCTGAGCGAACCATTGATACAATCTTTAGGCACACCTATTGAAAGTAAAACATAGGAAGGCTCAAAGTTAGATTCATTTTGATTTAGTTGTTTACTTTTACATGCCGAGCCCGAACTTGCAGCAATTCCTTTTAAGTCAGCTCGTAAAACCAGGCTTTCTCCATCAATTCCACGACAGCAAACACTCACATGCCCAGGAATCCTATATAAATATTTTTCTTCAGGAATATTTTCTTTAACTTTATTAAGAGAGACACCTGTTAATATTACATTCTCAATGAGAGATAATTTTTCCATTAGATTTATTTGCAGAGATCTTAGTTTTTTTGAATTTAAACTCATTTCATTATTTAGCAGTTTTGCTGCTTTTGCAAATCCAACA
>MFRM01000012.1:52999-102334 GCA_001784555.1 Candidatus Melainabacteria bacterium RIFCSPHIGHO2_02_FULL_34_12
AAAACAATGGTGACAAGGTTTTCAATGATTTTATATAAAGTGCACCAATACCTTTTGGACCATAGATTTTATGCCCTGACATTGACATAAAATCTATATTTACATCCTGCACATTAATTGGAATTTTGCAAAATGACTGGACAGCATCAGTGTGAAATAAAACATTATTTTTTTTGCAGATTTCAGATATTGATTTTAAATTTTGAATAGTTCCTATTTCATTGTTTGCATGGATAATGGAGACAAGACTTGTAGAAGATGAAATGCAGGAATTTAATTCATCTGTATTTATAAAGCCTTCTTTATCAGCATCCAACCAAGTAATTTCCCATCCTCTTTTTTCAAGATATTCAAGAGGTTCTTTTACCGAAGGGTGTTCAATTTTTGTGCTTATAATATGTTTTTCTTTTTTCTGCAAGTGCCCTTCATTAAACAATCTTTCTATTCCCTGTAAAACAAGATTGTTTGATTCAGTGCCACCGCTTGTAAAAATTATTTGTTCTTCATTGGCATTTATAACAGAGGCTATGTCTCTTCTTGATTCATCCAGCCGGCATTTTGCTTTCCTGCCAAAAGAATGAATGGATGAGGGATTACCAAAATCCTCTTGATAAATTTCATTCATTATTTCAATTACTTCAGCTCTGACTTTTGTCGTAGCACTGTGATCTGCATAAATTAATTTTTGGTTCTTACTGTACATATGCTTGGTTATCCTTTGAGGCTTTATAACTAATAGAATCATAATAAAGATCCTCAAGAGTGATAGATTTTAACATTGAATATATGCTTCTGTTAAGTTTTTGCCATAACTGAAGGGTAACTTCAAAATTATTTTCAGTATTTGGAGTAACGTTAATAGGACCTTCTACAGCCTGAATTATATCTGCAAGTGAAATTTGTTTCTTGTCTTTAGACAATACATACCCGCCTGTCGGTCCACGACTGCTTTTCACAAGCCCTGCCCTTCTTAACTTTATTGCTATTTGTTCAAGAAAAGGAAGAGGAATATTTTGATTGCTTGCAATCTCTCTAAGTGATATTGGTTCTTTGGATTTTGAATTATGAATGGCAATATCAATCATTGCCTGAATTGCATACTGACCCTTTGTGGTTAATTTCATAGTATTTATAATATAACAGAAAAAAAATCAATACAGAAATCTGTTCGGATTATCTAATAATTTACCAAGAATCTGCAAAATATAAGGCAAAAGCACAAACACAAGAATTATTCCTACTGCAGGTTTTATTGAAAAGCTAATTTGAAAAGCATTTATCTGAGGTGCAGCACGTGACATAATACCAAGAATTAAATCGATTACAAGAATAATCATAATAATTGGAGAAACAATAATAAAACCAATTGATATTACATCCGCAGTTGCTGAGAGAATTTTATTAAAATTTAAATTAATTTCATTAACTACTACCGGGAAAGTATTGTAAGCCTTGCTGAAACCTTCAATTACTTTTTCCATTCCTCCTATTGAAATAAATAGAGTCAATGAAACAAGATCAAACAGCCTTCCTATAATGGTTGACTGTGTTTGAGTACCAGGATCAAAAAGTGTTGCAGCATTAAGTCCCATCTGCATATCCAGCATTTCACCTGCCACCCTGCCTATTTCAATTACAAGGCTTGTCATCCAGCCAATCAAGAGTCCTACAAAAACATTCATAACTATCTGCTGAATAAAATAATAATTTTTAGGATATACAGCAGGAGGTTCAATATTCGGCATAAGAAGTAAGGTTAGTAATATTGCAAAGCTTACTTTTACCATTGCTGGAACAGTTTTATGACCAATAAGCGGGGCAGTACTTGCAAATGCAATTGAACGGGAAAAAACAAGAAGAGCAATAATCCATATGCCGCCAAGTTGCTCAAGTATTTTTGATTGACTAAGCAAGATATCAAACATTTTATTCCTCATTCAGCCAGGACGGTACATCAGAACTTTCATCTTTATTTTCTGAAAAATTATCCCTCTTTAAAAGTGGATCAATAGTGATTTCATCTTTAGAGTTTGTTGGTTTACCCGGCAAAAGGTTTAACTGCTCATTTTCAATGTCTCCTGTATGAGGAGAAATTGTTTTTGGTTCCTGGTAATCAGAAAGAGGAATTTCAGGGTTTTCTATTTTTATCTTAGGGGGTTCAGGAGGTTTTGGTGGAGCTAGTTTAGTTAATGACGGAGCTTTAGGCACTTCAGGAACTCCTAAAACAGGAGCACCAGGTGGCGCTCCTGTAGGTAATTTATCCTCAAGTTTTTCAGGCTCTATTACACGCATGGGTTGGTTTATAGGTTCAGCTTGTCTGCTTTTATTAAACCTTTCATCAAATTCAGCACCATTAAATGCACCGCTTGGAACAGCTTTTTGACCCTGCATACTAACAAAAGTAAATGCAGAGGAAAGTGTCCTTGCAGTATATTGATTTAAATACTGATACATCCAGAAACCTGCAAAAATAATAAGCCCAAAAACACCAATGATTTTTAGAGCAGATCCAATAGTTTGTTCCTGAACCTGAGTAGCAGCCTGAAGAACACCGACAATAAGTCCTATAAATGCTGCTGAAAGAACCAGTGGTCCTGAAATAACTAGGATTACTATAATTCCATCTCTAACTGCCTGTGGCATCCAGTCCATTTCGTCGTCTCACCCTTTCGCCGGTTTGCTAGTTGAAGCTCTGTACCAGTCCTTTTATAATAAGTGTCCACCCGTCAACTGCCACAAAAATTAAAAGCTTAAACGGAAGTGAAACAATGGTCGGTGACAACATGATCATACCAAGCGCCAGTAAAATGTTTGCAATGATTAAATCAATTACAAGAAACGGAATAAAAATTAAAAATCCTATCTGAAACGAAGTACGAAGTTCACTTAGTAAAAATGCTGCAACAAGCTGCCTAAAACCTACATCTTCAGGACTTTCTGGATTTGGAGTGTTGCTTATGCGGTAAAAAAAAGCAAGATCTTTTATTTCTGTTTGCTTAAGCATAAATTTTTTCAAAGGTCCATATGCTTCACCCATTGCTACTGGAACAGCTATTCTCTGATTACTTAAAGGAATAATTGCTTTTTCATTTATCTCGCTAAGCGTTGGCCCCATTACATAGCCAGTAATTATTATTGCCATACCGATCAAAACAAGATTTGGAGGAACTTGCTGTGTACCAATAGATGTTCTTAAAAGAGAAAGAATAATTATTATTCTTAAAAATGGAGTCATGGTCACCACAATAAGAGGTAACATTGAGAGCAAAACCATTAAAACTACTATTTGCAGTGATGGCTCTAAATCCGGAAGTATATTTTCCCAGTTCATATGCCTAAACCAATTTCATTCCTTTTTGAGATGAAAAAAGCTTCATCTTTTCACCTTGGGGTAAAAATATTTCATAAAGACCGGAATCTTTTATTATTTTTTTTCTTTCTAAGACTCTGATTCCTTTTTTAGATTTTTTTTCATGCTCATAAATTAATTCAGGTATTGTGCTTATTTGTTCAAAAATCCAATAAGCAAAAAGCGAGGCAATACCTCCACCTGCAAAAATTACGGTGAGTTTAACAAGAGAAGCAAAGAATTCCTGCATTTTTACTTAGCTTTCATCTTCAAGACCTTTAAGCTCATCAGCAAAACTAGTAGATTGTTTTTTAGGATTTGATTTTGGTTGTTGCATTTGAGTTTCAGGGCTTAAAATATCATTTATCTCTACAGTCGAACCCTTTCCAAACTTTTTAGCCCCGATAAAAAGCTCAGTAATCCTCATGCCAAACTGATTACCTACAATAACAAGTTCACCTTTAGCAATTGGTTTTCCCTGCGCCGTCAGAACCAGTTCTGAATCCAGAACAGTTCCAAGAGGCAAAACACCGCCTGCTTTTAAATCCAGTACCTGTTTCAGAGGAATAAAAACTTTTTGAAACTCTGCAGAAAGTTCCAGAGGCAGGCTGGACAAAGGATCATCATCAATATTGTGTGTGCTTTTTACCATTTCTTCGGCCAATTCCTCAATATTTTCAATATCTTTTAAAAAGATTGGATGGTCTTCTTCGGGTAAGACGATTGTTATCTCACCTAAGTGCCAAATTAATTTACTAATATCACTTTCTTCAAATACTATAAGATCTCCATGTTCAAATGACTTTATTTCAGTAATTGACAGCCTTGTTGTACCGACTTTTAAGTTAATTGGCACTTTTATACCGGTATTAGCAAGTTTGTTTAAATCAATACCTTCTTTAGCCTCAAGGGCCCCAGTAAGCTTGGGTTTTAAGCTTGCTGGTACTGCATATGCAATTCTTCCTATTTCCCCCTCGTCCGATTCAATTAACCAAACCATGTATATAAGATCTGCCAGATATGGATATTTGGGATCTACTTCCCATAAATCTTTTAACTTCGTTTCAATGTTAGATAAAAAACCTTGTAATAAATTCAACTCGAGCTGATTGATGTTTTTAATGTTAAACGGTTGATTAACTGGAGAAACTCCAAAAGCATTATTTAATAAATATTCTGTTAGTCTTGCATCAATTCTTATCTGTCCATTCTGATTGTTATATTGCCATGATGCACCAATTCCAATCCAATTGTTTAAATCAAGATCAAGTAAAATTGCAACAAGTTTAGTCCTTACATTTAATGTAAAAAAATTTAAAACAGTGTCTCGTAAATCAATTTTTTGTTGTGACCACAATAATAAGTTATTCATGAGAGGCTCATTTAATAACTGAAATGAATCCGGTTTAGCTGGATTCATTCCGATTTGCCTGATTAATTCAATATTTTTCTTAGCTGTCATAATCAAAATTCTGCCTTAACAAAAAGGCTAGATTCTACTCTTAAGTGTATTATTCCCAGCAATTCAGGGAATTCCCCTTAAACAGCCATTCCTAAGATTAAGCTAAAAAACCATGCTATCTACTAAAGTGAGGTTTGATCCAATTTAATTGGTCAAACCGAACGGTCTATGCAAAGGTGGCTCTGAGGAGCAACGTCACCGCAAGAGCCACCTGATAATATAAACATTATCTGTAAGTCATGTTTTTAGTTAGGAATAATTATGTTATTTTGAAGAATTACTATGCCAGATATTCAAGCACCTGATTTTTTTACACCAAAACAAAGTAAAAAATTTAATGATTTAGAAGAACTTATTAATGTCATTAAAAAATTCTGGGGATATTTACTTGTTTTTATTATTTTTATTTTTTTTATTTCAGGCTCAATTGTAAAAGTCGATGCTGGTGAAAGAGCAGTCATATTTAACATTTTTGGCGGTGTAGAAAAAAGAATTTTAAACGAAGGTATTCATGTGATTTTTCCTGTGGTACAAAGAGCTACGGTTTATGACGTGCAACAATCCACATACAGCTTCACGGGTGAAGAGCAGGGCAAGCAAGGTCAAGTACTTGGAAATGAAATTCATTCTTTAACTTCTGATGGTCAGAAAGTAGACGTAGAAATTTCTATCAGAGTAAAACCTCAACCTTCTGAGCTGTGGAAATTACATAAATATATCGGACCAAATTATGTTTTAAAAGTAATAGTCCCAAAAACCCGTGCAGTGTTAAGAGAAGTCCTTGCCCTGTATCCGGTTGAAGATGTATACAGTGTAAACAGGCAGGAAATTCAAAATAAAATACAGGAAAATTTAACAATGGATCTGGCAAAAAAATATTTTGTAGATGTAGAGGAAATTCTAATAAGAAATGTGAGATTTTCTAAGGAATTTCAGGATGCAATAGACAGAAAGCAACAATCATTTCAGGAATATTTAAAAATGGAATATGTGCTTGCTTCTGAAAGAGCAAAACGAGATGCAAAAATTTTGCAGGCTGAAGGTGAAGCACAGGCAATTAATCTGCGTGTAAATGCTCTTAGGGCAAATCCAAGTTTTGTTAAATACAGACGTGCTCAGGTTTTTGGTAAAAGAGCAAAACTAATTTTTTCTGAAAACTTAAATGACTAATAAGGGGTAGACAAAGAATGAAAAACGAAAATTTAATTGCAATGGGACTGGCGGTTTTAATTTCTATGTTTTTTATTCTTAGTGGTTCTCTGGTAAAAATTATCCCGGCAGGTCATGTAGGCGTTGTGTTTAATTTATTTGGCGGGGTTGAAAAAAGAGTACTAAATGAAGGAATTAACTTTGTAATTCCAATCGTCGAATCTATAACCACGTATGATGCCAGAAAATTACCTTTTAATTTTACTGATAACTATGAATACGGGAATGTAGGACAAAGCATTAAATGTCAGACAAACGACGGACAGCAAGTAGACATTGATGTTTCAGTTATTACCCATCTGGATAAAAACAAAACCTGGAAATTGCACCAGGATCTTGGAAGAGATTATGCCCAAAAATTAATTGTCCCGCAAACAAGAAGTATCCTAAGAAATACAGTTGCAAAATATCCCATAGATACCGTTTATACAACCAGCAGAAAAGGGCTGGCTCTTGATGCAGTAATGTCTCTTAGAAAATCATTTATTAAGAGTGGATTGGTCCTGGATGAATTTTTAATTCGCGGAATTGGTTTCTCTCCAGCTTTTGCAGAAGCTGTGGAAAGAAAACAAATAGCACTCCAAGAATCCCAAAGACAAAACTGGATTAAAAAAACTGCAGAGCGTGAAAAGGAAAGAAGAATCATAGAAGGTGAAGGAGACGCAAAAGCTCTGGCAGTTAAAGGACAGGCTCTTCAGCTGGATCCTAGAATTGCAGAGCTGGAATTCCTGGAGCAGCTGGATCAAAGAGGAGCTGATATTCCGGTTATTACAGGCACTAAGAATGCGATCTTATCTATAGGAGACTTATTTAAAGAATCCTTGAATCAGCAAACTATTAAAAAAGAATAAAGAAATTTACAGAGAATAAAGATCGCATTTACCATTACAAAGAGAAGGAATAAAAATATTATAGCAATTATAGGATTCATCCCCAAGTTATAAAAGACTCGGTGAATCCGATAAAACGGAGAGAATCGACCGAGAGAAGCTCCAGCTTGTCTGGAGCTATATAAATAAAATGAAAAAAACATTTTTAAGAAATCCAAAAGGGTCAAGAGATTGGTTACCTGACGAGGTAATTAAGCAAGAATTTGTCCGTAAGTCCCTAGAAAAAGTTTTTGAGCTCTGGGGCTATCAGCCAATTCAGACCCCAATTTTAATAAACTGGGACATACTAAACCAAGGAAGCAATAAACTTTCTGATATTGCATTTAAATTAATTGGGCAACAGGGTGATTTACTGGCATTAAGAGCAGATCTAACAACACCTATTGCCAGAGTCACTGCTGAAAGGCTTCAGGGAGAAAGACTACCGCTAAGGTTTTATTATGTCGGCAAGGTTTTTAGATACCATGCGCGTAAAACTACAAATGAAAGAGAACTTTATCAGATAGGAATTGAGTTAATAGGAGCAAAAGAAGGACTTGCAGATCTGGAATGCCTGAAAATATTGCTCGATGGCATAGATAAGCTTGGCTTAAAAAAGTATCTGATTTTAATTAATCACACTTTACTATGGTCTGAACTTTTTAAGTATTTCGGTGACATTGCAAAAAATCTATATAATGCTTTAAAGGAAAAAGATCTGATTTCATTCCATACACAATTAAACAAATCAAGACTCTCAAAAAGCGAAAAAGAGTTCTGGAATAAATTAATTCAAATCAGAGGAAATAAATCTTCTGTAAAAGAATTAAAAGAACTGAACAAAAAAGTTAAAAAACTTAAATTACAAAAATTAATTGCTTATTTCGAGGAATTGCTTAATGTGTTAGATGAAAATGTCGAGATTGATTTAAGTCTGACAAATGATATTGATTACTATACAGGGATTTATTTTGAAGTTATAACTCCTTCAATAGGCAGAAGCATAGGTTCAGGCGGAAGATATGATCAGCTTATAAAGAAATTTGGTTTTGATACCCCTGCAGTTGGTTTTTCATTATGCCTGGAGGATCTGTTGCTTGTATTAGAAAAAGAAAATAAAAGTTTTCCTAAATATACAATTCCAAAATTAATTAAAGGCAAACAAAAATTAAAATCAACCCTGGACTTGATTAACAAAATGCACAAAAAAAACAAGCATGCTGCTTTAAACTTATGAAAAATGACAATGAATTAATAATTGCAATTCCAAAAGGCTTTCTCCATGAGGGCAGCTATAAGTATTTTTCAAATCTTGGGATAAATTTCCATTCTTCAGATATTGAAAAAAATGCAAGCCGAGAACTTATTTACTTCGATAAAAAAAACAATGTTAAAGGTCTTTTAGTAAGACCAAATGACGTAAATGTCTACGTAGAACACGGTAGCGCAGATTTAGGTGTGGTTGGTCTGGATCTTTTAAAAGAACAGATGCCTGATGTAATAAAGCTAAAAGATTTAAAGTTCGGAAAATGCAAACTTGTTTTGGCTGTAAAAAAAGAATCCTCATATAAAAAAATCAAAGATCTCCCTGCGAATTGTAAAATCGTCACAAAGTTTACCCGACTTGCAAATGACTTTATACAGAAAAAAGGACTTATTGCAGAGCTCATAAAATTATATGGTTCAGTTGAACTTGGTCCTTTAGTGGGCCTGAGTGATGGAATCATTGATCTTGTTGCTACAGGCAAAACATTAAAAGCAAATAATCTTATTCCTATTGAAACTATCCTTGAAAGCAATGCAGTTTTAATTGCAAACCCGGTTTCATTTAAATTCAAAAGAGAGAAAATCAACAGATTTTTAAATATTTAACCTGGTTAAGTATCTTAATTAAGTTGAGTAAAACAGATAATCTGCACTATATTCATAAACTTACGATCTTTTTACAAACAATCCTCTTCATATATAACCAGCTTATCGATTAACTCTAGGGTTTTTCTTTAAAATTAACCTTATTCAAAAAACAAGGAGCTCATATGAATTCGTGGAAGATTCGAAAAATTGTTTCCAAAGAAAAAAAATGCGAACCACAAATTTCAAAAACAGCTTTTATTAATAACAAGGCCGAGATTAAAGGTAAAGTATATATCGGGGATAATTGTTCTATTGGAAAAAGTAAAATTATTTCTGAAACAAATCACAATATTTACATAGGCAGAAATAGTGTAGTTAAAGAGTATGTTCTTATCTGTTCTAAAGACAACACATCGATTTTTAAAAACACCCAAATAAACAACATTAAAGATATTTATATAGGTGATAAGGTTTTCATTTCAAGTGAAGTAATAATTCATGGACCTACATTAATATCTAATGGAGTATACATAGGGAATAATTCAGCAATAATGAACTCAAAAATAGGTGAGAATTGTGTAATTCAAGACAAAGTAATTATATGTAATGTTGATATACCACCTGAAACCTGTATTCCAAGCAAATCAGTTATTGATTCCATTGAAAAATTAAACTTTGTAATTGCTGAAATAAAACACCTGCCAAATCTTAAATTAAGCATGGCCTAATAATATTAAATATTTAGCAAAGTATTCTTTCCATTTTTATCATATAAATCATTCTGCCATTTGCTTATTTCATTGAATGCTTTTTTCAATGTCTCAGGATTTTCTTTCACTAATTTCAAAATATTTTCAACTTCATTGCAAAATTTCGGAAGAATTAAACTTAACTGAGAAATATTTGATGAAATCAAATCAAAATTTAATTGTGGGTTTCCTCCCCCGATTCTTGTCATATCCCTAAAACCGCTGGAAGCCAATATTGCTGTGAGATTTGCTATTTCATTCTGGTCTCTTTTCCTTGCCATCTGACAAAGTCCAAGTGAAACTAAAAGCGGCAGATGACTAATTAATGCAACTGCCTGATCATGTCGTTCATAAGAAGAGATAACAGGAATTGCACCAGCACTGATTATAATTTTTTTTAAAAGAGCCACAGCATTTCTATTTTTAGTGCTTTCATCCAATGGGGTTAAAACCCAGGCATGATCTTTAAATAAATTCTGTGTTGAAAAGGTGAATCCGGACTTTTCAGTTCCAGCCATAGGATGACCACCTATAAAAATCACATTTTGGGGTAGATTTTTTTTTGCAAAGATACAGATGTCAGACTTAGTACTGCCTACATCAGAAACTATAATTTCTTTATTTACAAAACTTCCAATCTTTTTTATATCTGAGATGATTTGCGACAGTGGAGTTGCAATAAATAAAACATCTACATCTAACAATGCTTCAGAACTTAATTCTGTAAACCCTTTATCAATTGCATTTGTCTTTAAGGCTGAATCAATGGTTTCTTTATTTCTTGTTATACCGATTACTTTATATTCGGCTGATTTTAACGATAGAGCAAGCGAGCCTCCTATTAATCCAAGACCCATGATTGCTATACATTTGATTTCTGATTTCATATCAACTTTATTATTATATATGAACAAGACAAACACATTTGTATCTTAGGCAAACACATTGGTTTGCCCCTACGTTGTTTTATAATGTTTCCATGACAAAGCTTTGTATAAACATTGATCATATAGCAACAGTCAGAGAAGCCAGAAAGACTACCGAACCTGACCCTGTATCAGGCGCAATATTAGCAGTTGAGGGTGGCGCAGATGGAATAACTGCCCATTTAAGAGAAGATAGAAGGCACATAAATGACAGGGATATTCTTCTTCTTGCCTCTTACCTCCTACCTCTTACCTCTGTTTTATTTACACTTGAGATGGCTGCTACAGAGGAAATGCTGGACATTGCATCAAAAATAAAGCCATCTCTTGTAACCCTTGTACCAGAAAAAAGGCAGGAGCTAACCACTGAAGGGGGATTAAATTTAATCGATCAAAAAAAATATTTAACGGATTATTTGCAAAGATTACATGAGAATAATTTAACTGTAAGTATTTTTATTAATGCTAATAAAGATCAAATTAAAACAGCAAAAGATATTGGAGCTGATTTTGTTGAAATTCATACCGGGCCTTATGCTGAAAATCCAAATGAAAAAGAATTACTTGTAGTAAGAGAGAGTATTTTATTTGCCAGAAGCCTTGGCTTAAAAACAAATGCAGGACATGGATTAAATTACAAAAATATTAAACCCATTGCTAAGATAGAAGAAATTGAACAATTACACATAGGACATTCAATCATTAGCAAGTCTGTACTAGTAGGTATAAAGACAGCCGTTCAGGAAATGAAATCTTTAATCTTTTCTAGTAATAGCCTATGTTAGAAAGGCCAGTAATCTGGGAATAATATATTCACGTTAAAAAATCAAACTAATAAAAGAGGTAACTAACATGTTGCCTCTTTTTATTTGGTATCATTTTCTTTGTGAAGAAAACAATTAATGAAAAATTAGGTCAACTTTTCTTCGTGGGATTACAGGGTTATACCTTATCTGAGCAAACAAAGAAGCTCCTTAAAACGATACAACCAGCCGGGATTATTTTTTTTGAACACAACATAAAGAACAAAAACCAAATAAAAAACCTCATAAAAGAAATAAATAAAATAATTGAGGTGAAACTATTTATTGCTGTCGATCAAGAAGGCGGTTCTGTAGAAAGATTGAGAAATGTTTGCACCTCTACTCCAAGTCCATGGGGATTAAGTAAACTAGGTTTAAAAGAATTACTTGCTGCACAAAAAATCATTGTTGATGAGCTTCTTGAGCTTGGTTTTAATATGAACTTTGTTCCTGTTCTGGATATAAATTCAAACCCTGCAAACCCTATCATTGGTACACGATCCCTGGGTAATCACCCTGCTATTGTTGCAAAATATAGCTCAAAGATTATTGAAATGTATTTAAAACAAAAAATGATCCCTGTTGGAAAACATTTCCCCGGACATGGCGATTTAAGTGTTGATTCTCATCTTTCACTTCCAGTTCTAAATAAATCAAAATCAGAGCTAGCTAATTTTGAATTAATCCCTTTTAAAGAAGCAATCAAATCAAAAATACCTGCTCTTATGGCAGGTCATATTCAGGTCCCAGCTTATGAAAAGGAAAAGATAAGACCTTCCAGTCTTTCAAAAAATATACTTATGAATCTTCTCAGGAAAGAACTTGGTTTTAAGGGGTTAATAATCACAGATGAATTAAATATGAAAGGAATAACAAAAAATTATGACTTAAATACTGCAGCACATGAAGCTATAATTTCAGGCGCAGATATGATCTTGTTTAATTGGAATGAAAAAGATACATTAAAAACCTATGAATATCTCACAAACAAAGTAAAGAAAGACCCTTTTTTACAAAAAAGAATAAATGAATCATATGAAAGAGTCCTCGCTTTAAAGAAAAAATATCTGATAAAAAAAATAAAAAGAAAAATAAATACAAAATTAAATCGGAAGATTTCTCATGACTTAGCTGAGAGAACTGTTCACTGGATTAAAAGAGACTTGTTCTATATACCAGTCAAAAAAACTGACCCAATTGAAATCATCTACCCTATTAGTCCTAAACTCAGAGAAGAAGACTTATTAAAGATATGCTCATGTCTTGGAATAAGAAATAAGACTCTTGTTCCTTATAAGATAAACCCTGATCCTGAAGAAATTGGTTACATATTAAAAAAATCAAACAGTAAAAAGAGAAAAATATTAATTACTTATGATGCTAAATGCAGAACTGGACAAAGAGCGTTAATTAATCAATTATTAAACAAAAGCTCTGATTTATGCATGATTTCAGCAGGACTTGAAAACGACATAGAGGTAGCCCCGAAAATCAGATATTTTATTAGTGCCTACGCCCCAAATTACATAAGTTTACTCTCAGCAGTCAGAAAACTAATGCAGTAAGTTATCATACTCCACAAAGGATTAATTCCTTTTAATCTAAGAGATTTCTGTATTTTCTAAACTTTCTCTTAACCAACTTCATGTAATTTGACCTCACGCATAAAGGAGCATTATGCCATTCAAGTATCGTTTGGAAAAAGTACTTAAAATCCGAGAGGAAGAACTCGATGAAGCAATTCTCGAGATGAAAAAAGCAGAGGATCATCTGAGAGCAGTTTCATACGAATTAAGTGCTACGACAGAAAAGAGAAACGATCTCCATCTTGAACTGATAAATGAAGGACTATCACATGCAACCCTTTATGTAAGAAGGATAAAACAGCTAAATGAAAAAATTGCACAACTAGAAAAGGATTTGCAAGCCGCACAAGATGCCCTGATAAAAGCAAAAGAAGAAGTAGTGGAAGCAAAAACAAGGCTGGAAGCATTAAAAAGACACAAAGGAAAAAAACTGAAAGACTACACAGAGGAAGAAAACAGAAAAGAAGGAATAAGACTGGATGAAATTGGAGTATTAAAACACTCAAGAGAACTGATAGAAAGCAGCACAGAAGAGTAAGAGAGTAAGGAAGTAAAAAAGTAAAAATGATACCATCAATAATACAACATAACGAATTAGACTCCTTTAAAATGGGTAATTCTATATTGAAAAATGCCGGCAGTACTTTCGGAAAAAGCTTTGAAGAAGTTCTTGAGACAAAAGCAAAAGAAACAGCAAAAAAATCTGAAGAAAAAGCAGGCGAGCTTGTTACGCAAGTAGCCAGTACAAAAAAGAAAAAAGACAATAATGACCTAAAAAATGAGCTTCCAAATATTTCTCAGATACTCAATAATCAAGGTAGACCAAATAGAGAAATTCAAAATACGTACGATTTACTTGGACAACTTAAGCACAAAAAATCAAGCGAAGAAGAAGGTTCAAAAGGCTTAAGACAGCAAACTTTAAACAATGCACATAATTTTGCCGGTCAACCTTTACTACAACCACTAAATGATCAATCTTCACAAAGAAGAAGAACAAAAACAAACATGCTGGAAGCATGGGAAAAGTTTACACCTGTAATTACCGAAGATATAACAAAAAGATCAATCAGGTTAGATATTCCATTATTGAATGATGTTCAAGCAGTTGTACTTAGAATGCACCCAGACAAAAGCATCACTGCTTCACTTCTGGGTTCTAAAGAAATGGGAGAGCTTATTAAACAAAACAAGGATAAACTGGACAAAAATTTAAGACACCATCATTTATCTTTGAAAGAGTTTAATACGTATCAAGGTGATCTTTTGTTCAATAGCGATTCTGGTACAAAAAGAGGAAAGAAAAAAGCTAAATTAAACAAAAAACAAACAGTAGATTTAATGTAAAAAAGGAGAAGATCATGTTCAACACAACAACAATGGCAGCTAATGCAGCACAATCATCACTAGAAATGATTGATTTGCTAACATCAAATATAGTTAACTCAGATGCTGCAGGATATAACGCAAAGAGATTTTCTTTCAGAGATTATCTCCACGGCGGAACACTTGAAGATTCAGGCTATTCCTGGAAACAAGGCAGGCAAATAGTAAGAGCCGGCGAGCCCACTAAAATGATGCTCAGAGGAAAAGGCTTATTTACTGTTTACAATCCACAAAATAGTGAATTACTTTACACCAGACTTGGTGACTTTCATTTCGATAGAAACGGTTATCTGGCTTCTCAGGAAGGATTCCTAGTTATGGGAACACCGGTTGAATCAAATGTTCAGCCAAATGGAAATTCCCAATACAACAAAGTAGGACCAAAACATGAACCTTTTGCATTTATTGATCCTTTCGGAGATCCTGCAAAAAGATCATATCCACAATCAGGACCTGGTCAACAAATAGGCAGAGCACAACCAATTAACCTAGCTGTTGATCCAACTACAGGACTATATCTGGGTAAATATGAAAAACTAAGAATAGACAAGAGCGGAATTATCTGGGGAAAATACGGAGACAGCGAAGTTTCTTTATACAAACTTTCACTGAATAATTTCCAGAATCTCAACGGACTTCAAAACTTCCGCGATGTCTACTGGAAACAAACTTCAGAAAGCGGTCCGGCACTTCCATCAAATGCAATGGTATTTAATGAAGCACTGGAACACTCAAATGTATGGTCAAAAATAGAAGTTGACTATATGGTTGAAGCACAAAGAATGTATGCTGCAGCAATAAACTCTCACAAAGTTGCTGACAGACTCGTTCAGCAAGCTATTGAACTTGTTGGTTAATCCCACCCCATTACCCCTGTCAACCAGCAGGTTCATGTAAAGGCCCTCGAGAAATCGAGGGTCTTTTTTTATATAGGCTCAGACAAGCTGAGCCTTCCCTGTGCCAATCCATTTTGCTTGATCGGATTTGCCCAATAAATGGGACAAATCCTATAATTAGCTAGGAAGTTCGATCTTTATTTCATTATTGCCAAAATGAAAATAATTTAATCGTTTCATGTAACCTACGGTTACATTTTAAGAAAATTCGCTCTTGATTGGAAATGTAATATGGATTATATTTTCATTATGATTTCAGAAGAGCAAAAATATTTAGCTGATGTTTATAAATTATCTGGATTTGCATTAATGTCTCCTTTTGGAAGATTTATTTTATTTTTAAGTGACATCTATTCGAGTTATAAAGAACTTAAACCTATATTAATCGCTCATTTACTTCTTTCTTTAGTGCTATTTATTTGTGGTATTATTATGATCCAAAAAGGATATGAAGAAGTATGATTTCTGATTTACTATTTGTTTTATTAATACCAATGCTTTTCCTAAGTGGCATATTTTGGATGTTTTATTCACTTGAAAAAAGATCAAAAGAAAGAAGAGCTAAAACTAAAAATCAGGTTTGATTTTTAGTTTTTATCAGGTTATAAAAGTTCTTAAACAAATAATCACTGTCATGCGGTCCTGGAGATGCTTCAGGGTGATATTGAACTGAAAATATGGGTAATTCTCTATGTCTGAAACCTTCATTAGTATTATCATTTAAATTAAAATGAGTAACTTCAAGTTCTTTAGGTAATGTCTCTGTTTCTACTGCAAAACCATGATTTTGAGATGTAATTTCCACCTTTCCGGTTAGAACATTTTTAACAGGTTGATTCGCACCACGATGACCAAATTTTAATTTGTAAGTTTTTGCTCCAAATGCCTGTGCTAAAAGCTGATGCCCAAGGCATATTCCAAAAATTGGAATGTTTAATTTATCAATTACTTTTTTTATTGTTTCAATTGCATATGTTACAGGTTCAGGATCTCCAGGACCATTTGAAAGAAATAAACCAGTAGGATTAATTGCTTTTATCTCATCAAATGTTGCAGTAGCCGGAAGAACAAGCGGAGCCAGTCCATGAGCACTTAATCTGTTTAAAATGTTTTGCTTTATTCCAAAATCCATTGCCACAATAGGAAATGCCGGTTGAACTTTTGGAATAGGTCCGCGATAATTTTCTTTAGTAGTGACCACCTTTACAAGATCAGCGCCCAGCATTGAAGGAGATTCAATCACCATTTTTTTTAATTTAGCTGAATCTAAGACTTCTGTTGAGATACCGGCTCTCATTGCACCTGTTGTTCTTATTTTTCTGGTTATAGCTCTTGTATCAACTCCTGATATTCCTATTAATTCCTGTGCTTGCAAAAAATCATTAAGAGTTTCTTCTGAACGCCAGTTACTATCCACAGGACTTAGATTTTTAATTACTATCCCTTTTGCAAAACTTTTTTTTGCTTCAAGATCGTTTTGATTTGTTCCATAATTTCCAATTTCAGGATAAGTAAATGTAATTATCTGCCCAGCATATGATGGGTCAGTGATTATTTCCTGATATCCGCTCATGCTGGTATTAAAAACAATTTCACCAAAAGATATTCCTTCACAACCAAAATTTCTCCCTTCGTAAGTGCTTCCATCTTCTAGGACTAATATTGCTTTTTTGCTCATTTTTATTACTTCTTTAAGTTCTTAACCATTTTACCTCTTACCTTAGATAAGTCTAATTATGCGTATTTAGGCTGAGGTTTAAGAAAGTATTGACTTTCAGTTCATAATGTTTATACTCAAGAGTATAGAAGACCTTAATCACTTCTTAACCTAAAGGAAATACAAAAACCATGCCGCCAAGAACTCCAAGAAAACCAATAGCAAGATCCAAAGGATACGATCCCACCGTAAGTATTGCAAGTGCATCAAGTGCAAAGATGCTTAACCCGCCACAGGAATCTCTCCAACAATTACCTCAACCTCAAGAAGTTCAAAAACAAGAACCTCAACAAAAAGGAAATGATGACTTAAAGAAATTAATTGAAACTTTAAAAAATAAGCTTGGAAATAATACCGGCACTGCTCCAACAAAACAAGCACCACCAACGCCTAAACCAAAAAACACATGGAATAGAAGCATTGGAGGAAAAGAAAAGACATGGTCAGCAAAGCCAGCCTATACAATACTTACAAGAGTTTCAAACCATGAAAAAGTACCTGTTTCTAAAAAAGGAACCGAATTAACAATAAACTCCCTTCCGCATGCATTCCTTTATAAACCTGGTGCAAACGGAATTAAAATAGACAAACTAAGCATCAAATCCGGCAAACAAATTGGTATTGGTTAGAGACGCCAATCAATTTTATTTTCTTGTTTAGTTCTTGTAATTGCCAGAGCATTTTTAGGTACATTTTTTGTAATCACTGAACCTGCTGCCACTAAAGCACCCTCTCCAATAGTTACAGGTGCTACCAACACAGAGTTTGATCCTGTAGAAGCTCGGCTTTTAATAGTAGTTCTGCTCTTTTTTCCTGTTACGGAATTATAATTTGCAGTTATAGTACCTGCTCCGATATTTACATTTTTACTGAGTACAGCATCTCCTATATAGCTTAAATGTGCAATTTGAGTATGATCATCTATTTTACTGTTTTTAATTTCCACGAAATTGCCTATCTTAATATGATTTTTTAAAACAGTGTTATCCCGCAATCTTGCATAAGGTCCAATTTGATTATTGTTTCCGATTTTTGAATTTGATATGTGGGAATAAGAAACTGTATTTCCACTCCCTATAATTACATTTCCTTCAATGTGAAGATTCGGACCTAATGTATTTCTGGGACCAATCTTAATTTTGCCTGCCAAGAAAGTATTTGGATAAATAACGTTTCCTTTTGCCAGCTTTACCATCGGTCCAATGTAAGTATTCCTAGGATCAAGAATAGTAATTCCTTTAATTTGGAATTTTTTGTTAATTTTATGCTTCATAATGTATGATAATAACAAATATTCGTAGCAATCTATTACGAATATAATAAATAATGAAAAAATAAGCTTTTAATTATTAAAGGTTTTGTCCAATTTATTTGGCAAAACCTGGATGACGGGAAATTTAGTTCCAGGTGCACTATGCAAAGCCGGTGAAGCGAATTATGAGCGAGCCGGCGGTAACAAAAAAATGGCAATGCTCAAAACATTAATAGAACAAGTCAAAGAAAATGGTAACAGAAAGACAAAATCTGTTTCCCTCATTACAAAAGGAAGAGATTGTCAGGCTTTCATAAATAAAGTTAAAGACAAAAAACCTTTATTTGTACTTGTAATAGGATCTACTGAGACTGCATTGATTCCAGGCATTTCAGCAGCTGGTCAGAATATAGAACAATTAAAACTTACACCTGCCCTTGATGCAGATTTTTTGCTCTTAAAGAAAGAAGAATTTAACAAGACTCTGCCTGTTTCACCCAGCGGCATCCCTTCACCTGCGATTTTATCCAAAGCAATGATTGATTATATGAGTATGTATGTAAATGTAATTGACGTTGGGGCATTTGTGAAACCAAGAGGAACTCATATCAGCTTAAATATGGGACCTGCAAAATGTTTAACTAGTGGAAAAGCTCTTGGACCAATTAAAACAAATTTTTTATTCCAAAAAGGCGAAAAGCTTGCACAAAATTTAACAACTTATCCTTATATAGTAGTAGGAGAATGTGTACCAGGTGGAACTACTACTGCACTAAGTGTACTCTGCTCGCTTGGAATAAATGCTTTTGATCTCGTAAACAGCAGCTTTCCTGAAGGAAATAATCTATGGAAAAATCAAACAGTAAAAGATGCTCTACTATCACATGCAGAACTTTTTACATTAATTAAAAAAAATCCTTTGAAGGCTGCAGAGTTTTTCGGTGATCCCATGCAGATTTTTGTATGCGGCTTGATTAAAGGAGCACAAAAAGTAAACCTGCCCATAATGCTTGCAGGTGGCTCTCAAATGCTTGCTGTTTATTACCTGGCTAAAAAAGTTCTTGAATATGATCCACATGACACCATAGTAGCTACAACATCATGGATTACAAACGATAAAAACGCTAAAACAAAACACCTTGCTGAGTTATGCGGAGCACCATTAATTTCTTCAAATGTTAATTTTCAGGAATCAAGACATGAAGGACTTAGAGCTTATGAGATGGGACATATTAAAGAAGGCGTTGGAGCAGGTGGTCTTATGGTAACTGCTGACTTATATAAAGATATTCCTCAGGAAGAAATAATAAATGAAATTGAAAAGGTTTACACGTCTACGGCGTCAAATAATATTTAAATATTACGCCTAACGATAACATTGTCACTTCACTTAATTCTATTAATGCCCCAAAGGTATCACCAGTATGCCCTTTAAAATGGTTTTCAAGCCAATATGTCCAGGACAAGCCAATAAAAAAAGAAACTAAAAGTAAAAATAAATAAGCAGCACTTAAGTGAAAATATAAAAAACAAAATATTACTACAGACAAAAAAACGAAAAGATTAACTGCAAGATCCTGAGGTTTTTTAATACCAGAAAGAAGCAAGGAGGAACTTACACCTGAATTTTTGTTTTTACTTAAAAAAGTGAATGAATAAACTGAAATTAATCTGGCAAGCGGCAACGAAAAAACAATTATAAAAAACATTTTATTTAACAAAATGGTACATAAAGCCGTAAGTTTCAAAAGAATGAGAAATATTCCTGCAATGGCACCAAATGCCCCAATTCTACTGTCTTTCATGGCATCTACTTTTCTTTCTGGATCCTGACAATTAATTCCATCAAATGTATCCATAAGTCCGTCCAAATGCAGACAGCCTGTTATTAAATTCCATATAAGCAAAACCAGTAACGCTGAAAAAAGAACGGGTACCTGGAAATGAAGAAATAGCTTTGCAAAAAAATAAAGAATAAATGCCAATATAAAACCTATTAAAGTAAAATATGGTGCAATCCTCCCCCAATCTTCCTTAGTAGCTTTAGGAAGTGGCGGGGCTGGTAATTTCGTTAAAAATAACCAGGCATAAAGAAAGCGATGTATCAGTTTAATCACGTATTCTCACCGCATCCCCATGTGCTTTTAATCCCTCAGAATCAGCAAGTTCTGCCACATCTTTTGATATTTTTAAAAAAGCTTTTTTATCAAAAGATATCATACTGATTTTTTTCATAAAGTCCATCACGGTAAGACCACTTGAGAACCTGGCACTGCCACCGGTTGGCAAACAATGGCTGGGTCCTGCAATATAATCACCGACCGATTCACAGGAATATTCACCTAAAAATACAGCTCCAGCATTTCTGATTTTTGAAACAATAGATGCAGGATTTTGGACAATAATTTCAAGATGCTCAGGAGCTAAATCATTAATTAATTCAATAGCTTTATTTAAATCCCTAACTACAACGATTGCACTGTTTTTATGCCACGATTTTAATACTACTTTTTTGTTTGGAAGATTTTTTACAAGCTTAAAGACTTTTTTTTGTGTTTCTTTCGCAAGAGTTTCACTGTTTGTAACCATAAATGCTGACTCAAGTCCAGACCCATGTTCAAGCTGACTTAATAAGTCCATAGCCAGAAATTGAGGATTTGCATTTTTATCTGCAATGATTGCAATTTCACTAGGACCATATAATCCATCAATGCCAACTTTTCCAAACACATTTTTTTTAGCCAGGGTTACATAAATATTTCCAGGACCTACAATTTTATCTACGGGCTTTATGCTTTCTGTCCCAAATGCTGCTGCTGCAATTGCTTGTGCACCTCCTAGCTGATAAACTTCATTTATTCCAAGCAGCTTACATGCAGAAAGAATCCCAGAATGAACTGGCGGAGGAGTAAAAACTGCAATTCTTTTAACCCCGGCAACCTTTGCAGGAATTACTGTCATTAAAACCGTCGATATTAAAGGTATTTTCCCGCCTGGTATATAGATTCCAACTGAATCCAGTGGAACATACTTATAACCAAGCTTTTCACCTGCTATTGTTTTTTTAATCCAGCTTTTGGGAACATTAATTTTTTGAAAATCATTTATTCTTTTTATAGCTTTTTTAATAGCGCCTAGAAGTGTTTTACCTAGAGACTTTGTGGAATTTTGTATTTGATTTGCTGGAATTTTTAATATCTTTAAAGAAACCTTGTCAAACTTTTTTGTATAGTAAATAAGCGCCTTATCACCACTAGCTTTAACATTTTCTATTATATTTTGAACCAGCTTTGATTCTTTCTTTCTTTTTGAAAGATCAAATCTTCCAGTAATTTCCTGAATTTTCTTTTTTGCCTTGCTAATATCCTTTATAATCGGCATGAACTACATTATATGATATTTCTCTTATGTTTCATTAGAAGGGCAGGATAAATCCTGCCCCTACAACTGCATAAACTAAAATGTTCAAGGCTCTACATGAACAGTTGCCTTGCAGTTGCCGAAATCTTCTTTTAATTTTTCTTCTACTTTATCAGCTACTTTATGGGCACTATAAAGATCCTTTGGCACTACACGTACAGTACATTCAATAAAAGCTGAATAAGGTCCTCTGCGTGAATGTATATCATAACAATCCACCACGCCTGGTACCGATAAAACTGATTTTGAAACTTTTTTAGGCTCAAGCCATGCTTCATCTACCAGAATAGGAACAGTGCTTTGTATAATTTCATATCCAGCTTTTGCTATAAACATTGCAATCATAATTGCCACTACCGGATCTATCCAGTACATTTCACGTGCAATAAAAAACTGTGAAGCTAAAACTGATAACGTAATAAGAACATCAGAAGCAGTATGTGATGAATCTGCAATTAAAAGATCACTCTTAAATTTCTTTCCCTGGCTTCTCTCATATAACCAGACAAAAATATTTACGATAAAAGTTAAAATAAGAAGCCAGACTACTTCTTTCTTAAACAGAGGTAACTTTACAGGATGAAAAAGCCTTCCTAATGACCCTTGAACGATTTCTACACATGCAATTGCCAAAAATATGACTATTGCAAAAGCAGCAAGTGTTTCAAATTTTCCATGACCGTAGGGATGTTTTTTATCAGGCGGCTCAACAGCAAAACGTAAAACAATTAGACCTACAAGATTATTTAAAGTATCAGATGCTGAATGTGCTGCATCACCTAAAATACTTAAAGATTTGGTGGCGACTCCAGCAAATATTTTAATCCCCAAAACCAAAAGATTTAAAAGCAAAATTATCCATAAAACTTTTCTGACATTTTGTGAGTAAATATCTCTTTGTTCAATTTCAGCCATAGTAAAAATAACGTCCTTACAATTATATCTAAGCTATAATCTATTTCATGCGAATATTAATCTCAAATGATGATGGAATTTATTCAGGCGGAATAAGAGCTCTTACTGAAGGTCTGGTTAAAAATAATGAGGTTTATGTAGTAGCACCAGATCGGGAAAGAAGTGCCACCGGGCATTCACTTACACTTCACAGACCACTTAGAATGGATGAAGTAAATCACCTTCCTGGTGTAAAAGGTGCTTATGAAACTGATGGGACACCTAGCGACTGTGTAAAAATTGCAATAGGAGCCATACTTAAAGAACCTCCTGAAGTAGTTATTTCCGGAATAAATCATGGACCAAATATGGGCACTGATGTCCTTTATTCCGGAACTGTAAGTGCTGCAATGGAAGGAGCAATTTTTAATATTCCAAGCATAGCTGTAAGTCTGGCTCATCATAAACCACAGGATTTTACAGCAGCAGTAGCTTTTATATCTAAACTTTTAAATCTTATAGATAAAATAAAATTCCCTGACAGAACTTTACTTAATATAAATATTCCATCTCTTCCGCTTTCAGAAATTGCTGGCATAGAAGTTACAAAACTAGGTATCAGACCATATAATGATTATTTTGAAAAAAGGATTGATCCCAGGGGAAAAACATATTACTGGCTGGCTGGCGAGGCTATAGAAGAAGATGAGCTGCCAGGTACTGATGTTTACGCAGTAAGAAATAATCAAATTTCAATTACACCAGTAACCATTCACATGACAAATGACAAGATGCTTTCAGAGTTAAAAGAATGGGTTAAGCAAATAAAGCTTTCATAGAAACCTTAAATAAATTTAATCGTTTTATGTAACCGTCGGTATCATGTTTACAAAAGATGTACAAACACAAGTATAATACTTGTGTTTAAAGGTGTAGACCATACAATCGAAAGGAAAACACGGAGATGAACCTAGAAATGCTTTTTTTTACTTTTTTTATCCTAAGCATTCTTACACCAATCGGAGTGTTTCTTTACCTGTTAGATAAAAAAGGGAAAGAAATAATGGAAAGAAATAAACCACGATAAGTTTAAATTTTTTACTTCACAAATCCATTACTAAACGGTACAACCATATTTATTAAAAGAATATATCCAGTAATAGAAATGATTATTGCAAAACTTACAAATGGAGTGGCAAATTTTTGTAGCATAGTTTTTAACCTCGTACTTATATAAAGGGTATTTAACTTAAAATTTTACTCCTGCTAATAAATATCAACGATATAGAACCTCTTATTTTGTAGTTTTGCTAAGAAATTAAGATGATAATGTGAAAATGTACAAATTATCATTAATATAACTGACTTAAAAATCAGGAATAAAACGCCTCCCTTCAAATCGACTATCTCTGGAGCAAGCTCACAGAGTTTTTCGCTGATTTGAGCCATGGGCATCGGGAGGCGTTAGTAAGGAGGCGTTTTGTTGCTACTCGCTCACATCTCCGGGAGCAAGCTCCCGAGTTTTTCGCTCGGGCGCAATAAATAACGAGACTCTATATCTTAAGCTGAAAAACACAAACTGTACAATGAGCCTTTGCAGATTTAACAGGATTTCCGTTTAAATCAAATCCTTCCTGAATCCAGACTTTGAGCAAATTTTGGCATTGCGGACATTTTAGATTTTTATTTCCCGATAATATTTCATCTTGTATTCTTTCCATAAGTTCAACTGGCGGATCTTTAGGTAAAAATTCATTATTAATAATTTTCACTTCTACTTCTTCAAGAATATTTGGATCTACTTTTAAAACCCTGGCTATTCTTTGTCTGACTGTAGTCGGTAACCATGTTTCAATTCCTGCCTCAATATCTTCTATAAGTTTTAGAGGAACACGTGCCTGATAAGAAAGTTCTGCTATATGAATTTGCCTAGCATTTCTAATGAAAGATACTCTGGATGCCAGCGTTTTTGGGAGACCATCTTCTTTACCATGTATGTATTTAGGAAGATCCATTTCATGGAAATTATATAACGAACCGGCGAGTGGGCGAACCGGCGTACCGGCGAAAGAATAAAAGAATAGGAGAATTTATTTATATGTTCTCTTACGTTATGAAATACTCCGATACTCCGATACATCCTCAGTAGATATACACAATATTGTAAAACATAAATCCTAGCTGAAATTAAGGTAAAAATACGCTAAAATAATAGCTTATGGCAAAGCCAAAAGACACTCCGCCATCAAATCCTGGCAAGCTTGTAGAAATAGATATTAAAGATGAAATGAGACGTAGTTTCATAGACTATGCCATGAGTGTCATCGTCAGCCGTGCCCTTCCAGATGCACGTGACGGACTAAAGCCTGTTCACAGACGCATCTTGTTTGCTATGAATGAGTTGGGTCTTTCTCCAGAGAAACCTTATAAAAAATGTGCACGTATAGTAGGGGAAGTTTTAGGTAAGTACCACCCACACGGAGATACTGCAGTTTATGAAGCACTTGTAAGACTTGCTCAGTCTTTCAGCTCCAGATATCCGTTAATTAACGGTCATGGAAACTTTGGTTCACTTGATGATGGACCTGCAGCCATGAGATATACCGAAGCTAAGCTTACAGGTCTTTCAATGGAAATTTTATCTGACATTGATTCTGACACGGTTGACTTTACAGATAATTTTGACGGCAGTTTAAAAGAACCAATTTTACTTCCATCAAAAGTTCCTACTTTACTTTTAAACGGTTCAAGTGGAATTGCTGTCGGTATGGCTACAAATATTCCACCACATAATTTAGGTGAAGTTATGGACGGAACCATTGCACTTATTGATAATCCAGAAATTAATACTGAAGGTTTAATGCAACATATTAAAGGACCTGATTTTCCTTCAGGCGGTCAGATAATGGGGACTACAGGAATTAAAGAAGCTTTTGAAACCGGGCGTGGTTCTATATCTGTTCGTGGTCATGTAGCCATTGAAGAAGTACCAAGCAGCTCAGGACGTGGAATGGTTACAGGCATTGTAATTACAGAGTTACCGTATCTGGTTGGACCTGAAATGGTAATTAATAAAATTGCTGACCTTGTAAAAAACGATAAAATTACCGGCATTGCAGATTTAAATGACGAATCAGGGCGAGACGGACTTCGCGTGGTAGTAAAACTAAAAAGAGATGCAAAACCTGATGTTGTTTTAAATAATTTATATAAGCATACTCAAATCCAGGAATCATTTTCAATCAATACCCTTGCGCTAATTGGCAAACAGCCCAGGACATTAAGCTTAAAAGAACTTTTAAATGAATTTGTAGAACACCGCGTAGAAATAATTACCAGGCGCTGTAAATTTGAGTTGAATAAAGCTGAAGCCAGAGTTCATATCCTCGATGGTTTATTAATAGCACTTGAAAGCATTGATGCAATTATTAAATTAATCAGAGCAGCTGAAGATGCAGAGACTGCAAAAGCAGGTTTAATTAAAAAGTTTAATCTGGATGACCTGCAGGCAAATGCCATACTTGAAATGCAGCTACGAAGGCTTACAGGACTTGAAAGAGATAAAATTGAAAAAGAACATAAAGAATTAAACAAAAGAATTAAAGAGCTAAAGAAAATTCTTTCACAAAGACAATTAATACTGGACATAATTAAAGAAGAACTTACTGAAATAAAGAAAAAGTATGCAGATTCAAGAAAAACAAAAATAGTACCTGCCGCAGAAGAATTCTCAGAAGAAGATTTAATTCCAAATGAACGAGTAGTAGTTTTCCTTACTGAAAAAGGATACATGAAGAGAATTCCATTGGCAAAATTTGAAAGACAAAACCGTGCCACTAGAGGAAAAGGCGGCATTAAAACCCGAGATGAAGATGCAGTAGAACATTTTATTATTGCAAATATGCACGATAAACTGCTTTTCTTTACCCAGGGTGGTTCTGTATTCAGCTCAAAAGTTTATGACGTCGTAGAAGGAAGCACTCAGCATAAAGGTCAGGCAATCTTTAATCTTGTTTCAATAAGCCAGGAAGATAAAGTAACTGCCATTTATACTGCCAGCGAGTTTAAAGAAGATAATTATTTTGTAATGCTTACAAAACAAGGCATAGTTAAAAAGATTTCAATGGATAATTTTGAAAGTGTAAGGCGTTCAGGAATTGTTGCTATGAACCTGGATGAAGGGGATGCACTTGGCTGGGTAAGAAGAAGTTATGGAAAAGATCACATAATTATCGGTACTTATGACGGCATGGTTTTAAGATTTAATGAGGAAGATTTAAGACCGCTTGGAAGAACTGCAAGAGGTGTCAGAGCTATTAATCTTCGAGAAGGTGATTATGTTGTTGGATTTGACACGTTTTCCGCCGATTCAAAAGATCAGATTTTACTTGTAACCACTGATGGTTTCGGCAAAAGAGTGGAAATTGAGGAATTTAGAGTACAAAACAGATCCGGAGTAGGTTTAATTGGAACTAAATTTAAATCAGAAAAAAGTCACTTAGCAGCACTTAGAGTAGTAAAAGACACTGACGAAGTTATTATTGCATCAGCTCATGGAGTGGTTTTACGTTCTAAGGCATCAGATATAAGCTGTCAAAGTAGAATGGCAACCGGCGTTAGATTACAAAGACTGGATGACGAAGATTATGTAGCATCAGTAACTAAACATACAGAAGAAGAATCTCAAGTAACCGTAAATATGGAAGAAAAATCAGAGTAAAAAATCATGGCAGATATACAAAATTTAGCGAAGTATTTAGATCACAGTGTTTTAAAACCTGAAAGCACTGCTGAAGATGAAATTAAAAAAAATGCAGCTGAAGCCGTAGAGTTTAGTTACAGAGCTCTGGTTATTCATCCTTGCAATATTAGCCTGGCGAAGAAACTGCTTGAAGGAAGTAAAGTTCTAACTGTTTCAGTTTGTGATTTCCCTCATGGGAAAGGATTAATAAAAAGTCGGGCAAAAGATGTAAAAGAAATCCTCAAACTTGGTGCCGATGAAATAGACATAGTGGCTAATTATCAATATCTTTTTGAACAAAATACCAGAGATTTTAAAAAAGATTTAAAAGCAATTGCAAAATCAATGGAAGGGAAAATACTAAAAATTATTCTTGAGGTTGATTTACTAAATGAGAGACAAATTAAAAATGCTGTTCAGACCATATGTAAAGTTGCAAATGAAGAAAACTCCAAAATAATTATAAAAACAAAAACTGGTTTTACTGAAAATAAAATGCAAAATATTGATGCGGTAAAGGTTATTAAAAAATATCTTGGAGAATTAAACCAATATGGAGAAGATAAAATTAGAATTAAAGCCTCAGGCGGTATAAGAACAAAACAAGATGTTATTAATTTAATTGAAGCTGGCGCTCATATAATCGGAACAAGTAAAAGTAAAGAGATTATTACTTAAATATTGCTTCAGCTAATTCTTCGACATCTTTTCTAAGAAAGAGATAGCCCTCATATCCGTTTTTTGTAGTATAGGTTTCATTCACTTTTAACTGTCCGTTTTTAACCATTTCATAGACTTTTTCTTTTGGAACGCTTAAATATTCAGCTGCTTCAAAAGACTTTAATTTATCTAATTGGGTCGTTTCAAGTTTTTCAAGAAGCTCATCTTTTCTTTTCAATATTTCCTTAAAACAAATTAGAAGTATTTCAGCAGTTGCCTTTGCATCATCCAGAGCTCTATGTCTCTTACCAACAGTTATATTAAAATGCTTAATTAAATCTCCAAGTTTTCTGCTTTCTAAATCAGGAAACAAAAGCCGGGTAGTTTTCACAGTACAAAAAAATCTCATCTTATCCATACAATAAGAAGATAAATTACAGAGCTGAAGATTTTTATAAATAAAATCATAATCAAACATTACATTATGAGCACAAAAATAATGCGAACCTTCAATATATTTAAGCCATTCAGGAAGAATTTTTTCAACAAGCATGGCATCTTTTACATCCTCATTTTTTATCCCTGTGATCTGAGTAATATAAGTAGGAATAGGAAATTGAGGTTTAATATATGAACAATATTCATTTATAATCTGACCATTTTGTACCTTTACAGATGCAATTTCTATAATTTCTGAATCATCAGGCTTTTGGCCAGTAGTTTCTATATCAGTTACACAATAAGTCTTTTCTAAGTTTTCTTCTAGTTTTAATAAAAATCGTTTAGTGAGCATTATTTTATTTTATCTCTTTCATTAGGCTCAAAGTACTTCCTGTTTTTCAACTCCTCAGGCAAATATTCCTGTTCTATCTTCGCATCTTTATAAGAATGAGGATATTTATATCCTTCTTTTCCTATATTACGGATATGAAGAGGGACTGAATAAGGCGTTAGCTCTGTTGCATCCTTCATTGCCGCATCAATAGAAATTATGGTTGTGTTGGATTTTGGAGCAGATGCTAGATATATTACAGCTTGCGCAAGAGGTATCCGTGCCTCTGGCATTCCTAAAAATTGTGCTGCATGGTAAGCACTGGTAGCTATATTTAAAGCGTTATTATCAGCCAGTCCAATATCTTCTGCTGCTGTTACCAGTATTCTTCTTGCTACATGTACGGGATCAGCACCGCCACTAAGAAGTCTGGCTAACCAATAAAGAGCTGCATCCGGATCAGAACCTCGTATTGATTTTTGGAGGGCACTTATAAAATTATAATGACTTTCAGGATCGGCACCTATTTGCAGCTGTGAACTATCCAGAACATTTTGAACTGCATTTTTATCTATAGTTTTATTCTTAGAAAGTTTGGCTGCTTGTTCCAAATTAAAAAGCATCCTTCTACCATCCCCGCTAGATGTTAAAATCAATAATTTCTCTGCATCTTCAGTAATTTTAAATTCCGGAAAACCTTCAGCATGTGTAAGTGCCCTTTTAATAAGCATTTTTAAATCATCCTCTATGTGAGGTTTTAATTCAAAGACTTTAACCCTGGAGTGTAATGCTCTGGTTAATGAAATATGAGGATTTTCAGTAGTAGTACCGATTAAAATTATCTGCCCGGCTTCAAGCACTTCGAGTAAAACATCCTGTTGGTTTTTTGCAAGCCTGTGTATTTCATCAATAAACAAAATTATTCTTCCCGGCATAAGTTTGGATTTATTTATTACTTCTCGAAGTTCAGAGACTGAGGTACTGGCTCCTGAAAGATAAATAAATTCTTTGTCTGAGTTTGATTTAATTAATAAAGCAATTGTAGTTTTTCCACATCCAGGAGGCCCCCATAAGATAATTGAATAAGGTGCATTACATTTTAAATAGTTTGTTAATACCCCATTTTTACCAGGCTCACTAAATAAATGTTTTTGTCCAATAATGTCTTCATCACACGATGGTCTTATCCTGTATGCTAAGGGCTGCTCTTCCTTAAAGAGCATAATTTGGGAGGATGCTATATTTTTTGTATTTTTTGTCATAAAATGATGGCTATATAAAGAAATGAAAAAACTATTTTTTGTTACAGGAGAATTATCAGGGGATACACATGCAGCAAGCCTCTTAAATGAGCTTTATAAGATAATAGCACCTGGTCAACTAATTATAAAAGCAATTGGTGGTTCACATTTAAAAGAAGCAGGCGCAGAAATATTTTTTGATTCTCAGCATCTGGGTTCCATGGGGTTAACAGAGGTAATAAGTAATCTTGTCCTTTATTTAAAGTTAGAGAAAGAACTCATGCTTGAACTTAGTACATTTAATCCTGATGTACTTATTCTGATTGACTTTCCTGGATTTAATTTAAGAATTGCAAAGCTAGTAAAGAAAAAGCTACCGCACATAAAAATTGTTTATTATTTACCGCCACAGGTATGGGCATGGAATGAAGGAAGAACAAAAACTCTTGCAAAGTGCTGTGATCTCGTTTTATGCGGGCTACCTTTTGAAGAAGAATTTCACAGAAAAAGAGGAGTTAATGCTTATTATATAGGCAGCCCAATTTTACATGAATTAAAAGAATATAACAGAGAAAAAATCAGAAGTGAGTTTGCAGTAACTAAAGAAGATACTCTCATTGGATTATTCCCCGGTAGCAGAAATTCTGAGATTCACCATATGCTTCCTGTTTTACTTAAAGCCTGCGAAATGCTTTATAGTGTTTTCCCAAATTACAGATTTATGATTGCCCAGGCTTCTACTATTTCAAACCTCGATATTGAAGTAAATAACTACCTGGATAAAAACAACATGAAAAGATTAAAAGAAAAAATGAAATTATTGCCTCCCGGCAATAATCACAAACTTCTGTGTGCAAGTGATTTTACATGGCTTACATCAGGAACCGTAACACTAGAAGCTGCTTTATATGAAACACCAATGATACTTGGCTACAAAGGAAATCCTATAAATTATTTTTTATATCTTCTTTTAAAGAGAATAAATATGATAGGTTTACCTAATATTATTTATGGTGAAAAAATAGTACCAGAGTTAATTCAAAACGAAGCTACTTCAGAAAATTACTATCAGATTACAAAAGAATGGTTACATGTAGCAGGAAAACTACAAATCATAAAAAAGAATCTTAAAAAGGTAAAAGAAAAACTTACTGATAAAGATGCAAATAAAGAAGCAGCATTAAAAATTAAAAATGAGTTTATGCCTGATTATAAGGTACTTACACTAAAATAGTTTATAAACCATCAAAAACTCTTTTTATTTCCTGTATATCTTTCCACATCTAGCTTTAGGGATAGCCCTTATTAACCATATTTTAAGTATGGTATAATAGTATTGTTTTATAAGGAAGTTAAAAACATGAAATCAAATATTAAAAAAGCTACCTTTACATTACCTACTGATTTAATTCTTTATTTACAAACTAAAGAAAACCAAGCAGCTTTTGTTACTGATGCTATAAAAAAAGCTAAGGAAGAAGAGGAAAGAAAAAAACTAAAAAAAGCTGTCAAAGAAATGAGTGAATCCAAAGAAATATGGAATGAGCTTGAGGATTGGGATGTAACTTTAGAAGATTAACAATGAAAGATATAAATCCAAAGCGTGGTGAGGTTTGGTTAGTAAATTTAGATCCAACGATTGGGAAAGAAATTAAAAAGACCAGACCATGCCTTGTTATGCAATGTGATGATATTAATGATTTACTTCAGACCACCATGGTAGCTCCTGTAACTTCTACTATAAAGGAGGGGTGGCCTTTTACAATAATATTAGAGAAAGATGAGGGTGGATTAAAAAACAAATCCATGGTTTTATTTAATCAGATAAGAACTACAGATAAAAAAAGATTTATTAAAAAATACGGAAAGATATCTGAGAAAAAAATCGTAGAAGCCGAAAAAGCATTATTAAAAAGTTTCGGGATTAAAGAATTATAAACCATCAAAAACTTTTTTTATTTCCTGAATATCTTTCCACATCATTGCTTTCGGTGAATCTGGAGCTTTATTCCATTCATGCCTGAGTAAATATGATGGATGCAATATTGGCATTAGTTTTCTTCCTTCTAGTAAGGGCGACTGGCCAGTCGCCCCTACATCAATCCACTGACCCCGCATTTTAGTAATTTTTACATCTTTCATTTTTAAAATGCCTTTTACTGCAACAGCACCTGCCAGTACTATAATTTTTGGATCTATATATCTAACCTGTGCTTCCAGATATTCTCTACAAGCATCAGCTTCTTCAGGAAGTGGTGCTCGATTATCCGGAGGGCGACATTTTACAATATTGCAAATATAAAGATGCTCTTTTCTGTTTAAACCTACAGATTCAAAAATCTTATCTAATAATTTTCCTGCCCTGCCTACAAAAGGTAATCCCTGTAAATCTTCGTTCTCTCCAGGACCTTCACCAATTATCATTATTTTTGCATTTTCAATACCGTCACTAAAAACCACATTTGTTCTGCCTTTGCACAATGCACATTTTGTGCAGGTCATAGCCTCAGATTTAGCTGCAGAAAGAGAGGGATATTTAAGTTTCACGCCAGGATCTTCATTAGTTGGTTTATTGGGCAGGTCAAGCCCTGCCCCTACATTTTTACTTACATCAGAATTTCTATTAAATAAATCTAATTGGGATTCCATATTTTCTACCTCACGTAAAATAAGCCGAATTAAAATTCACATATTCCTTCGTCAAATCACACCCGAAAGCTGTACCTGATTTTTTGCCGAGCTTTAAATTAACATTTACCCTTACACCTTTTTTCTTTTTTATTTCTTTATTTAATTTCACCTTATTAAAAGCCACAGGATTTCCATTCCTAAAAACAGATGTATTGTTTAATAAAATATCTATTTTATTTTGATTTACTTTTATATTAGTACATCCTATTTTTGCAGCAGCCCTTCCCCAGTTTGGATCTGAGCCGTGAATTGCACATTTAAATAAATTTGAGCTGGCTATTGATCTGGCAATTAATTTTGCATTCTCCTCAGTTTTTGCTCCACTTACTGTTACTTCAATTAGTTTCTGAGCACCTTCTCCATCCAGCACAATTTGTTTTGCAAGCTTTATACATGATTCGTTTAATACTTTTTGAAAATTTAAAAATAAAGGATCTTTACTGGTTTTTACTTCACGGTGTGAGGTGTTATTTGAAAGAATTATCACCATGTCGTTTGTGCTCATATCAGCATCTACAGATATATTATTAAAACTTATATTTACAGCTGTGTTAACTGCTTCCTGCAAAAGACTTTGAGACATCTTTAAATCTGTCATTAAATAACAAAGCATGGTTGCCATATTCGGATGTATCATGCCTGCACCTTTTGTAAATCCAATAATTTTAAAATCTTTTGTGCCCATTGAAAAACTTTTAACAAATCTGTCCGTGGTTAAAATTGCTTTTGCCGCACCTTTGAAATTTTCAGGGTTTAATCTTGGGACTGCAGATTTTATGCCTGCTTCCATCTTCTGCATATCAAGCTGTACTCCGATAGCACCTGTACTGGCTATAAGAACCTCATCAAGTTTTACTTTCAAAAGATTTGCTGCAATCTTCTGTGTGTTTTTTACTGACTGGACTCCTTTTTCCCCTGTACAGGCATTTGCATTTCCAGAATTAACTATAATAGCTCTGATTTTTTTCTTTTTCTTCAGTAATGCCTTGTTCTCATCTACACAAGCTGCTCTGATTTGATTTGTAGTAAAAACACCTGCATAAGTACATGGAATATTAGAATATATAATTGCTAAATCTGGTTTTTTTGTTTTTTTAAACCCGCACGTACCGGAAGAAAATTGAAAGCTATTTAAAGTCATAAACATTATGCTACCATTGAAACAGCTATGGAAAAACAAACTTTAATTTTAATTCGTGACTTTTTATTTAAATCATTTATAGTAGGAATATTATTTGCAATTTTGCTTTTTGTTATGACAACAACTTTTTGGGATTATGCCAGTTCCATAATATATTCAAAATTTACAGTAAATCAAAAAGAACTTGGGGAACTGGTTGTTGATTCATTTATTCATTTGAGACTTTTTTTGATTTTTATATTTCTTGTTCCGGCAATAAGTCTTCATTGGGTTATAAAGTCAACCTTTAAAAAATAAGCTTATTTATGCAAAAGTCTCGATTTATACAATCAAATACACAAAAAGCACAAATTTGATCAACTTTCGTCTATTAATAAGTTATGGCTTTTGACATAAAAAAATTAAAACCGCGAGAAAAGAAATTAGTAGGAATTCTTATTGTAATTTTTTCAACCATTCCTTTTTTTCAATTTACACTTCCTGCATGGAATGAGTTTATCGACATCAGCTCAAAAATAAAAAATAATAAAGGCAAGATTAAAGACATCGACGAACGAATAGGCAGGCTTGAAAAGTTAAAAAAAGAAAATTTAGATCTGTCGAATAAAATTGAATCTCAGAAATCTTTTCTGGCTAAATCATATGAGCTGGATTTTTTGGTTCAGGATTTAAAAAAAATCTGTGATGAAAGTTTAATTAGTCTGGAAAGTTTTACACCTACTAATCCTGAACCAGTTAATATCATTGTTGAAAAGCAAGCAGAATCCGAAGGATTTGGATCTTCCAGAAGTCAATCCCAGGTAAATCTAAAACAACTCTTTGATAAACTTGGAAAACAGGATTTGCCTATAGATCTTTATCGTCTTCCCATCGAAGTACGGGTAAACGGAAACTTTACTGATGTACTTGAACTTTTTAAAAAGTTGGAAGCTTACCGAAGAGTAATTTCTGTAGAAAATATTTCAATCGGTAAAATACAAGTAAAACAAACAGGTGGAAACAGACTTTCTAAAAAAGCTAAAAAACAAACTACAGAGACCGGAGGACTTTACGGTACTTTTGATCTTATTGCTTACAACCTTCCTCAAAAAGAAGAGAAAATACCAGTTTCACAGATTAAAAAAAGTATTGGCAGTACAGGTTCCAGCTTTAAAATAAAGCGACTCTAAAATCAGCAACCTGGCAGCAAGCTGCTGCGTTTTACACAGATTTTTGCTTTCAGCATTGGTCGTCACTGCTTAATGAGTCGCTTTAAACTCACTCGCTCCTATCTCTGGGAGCAAGCTCCCGAGTTTTTCGCTTCGCTCGTATAAAAAAGCGTTCGCCGTAATTATTGTAGAGACATTGATTAATTAGGACATACGCTATAATGATGTTTCCTTTAATTAAGGGGTAAATCATGAAATCTTATCTAGCAAAAAAAGGTGAAGTAGCAAGAAAATGGTGGTTAGTTGATGCAGATGGCCAAATATTAGGCAGGCTATCAACACAAATTGCTGAGCTTCTAAGAGGTAAAACAAAGCCTGAATTTACTCCAAATGTAGACACAGGAGATTTTGTTATTGTAGTTAATGCAGAAAAAATAAAACTTTCAGGAAAAAAAGAACTTCAAAAGGTTTATCACAGGCACAGCGGAATCCCAGGCGGATTTAAAACTGAAACGGTTCGATACGTTAGAGAAAGACAGCCCAGAAAAATTATTGAAAAGGCTGTAAGGGGAATGTTACCTCATACTACACTTGGCGAAAAACAATTTACTAAACTAAAAGTTTATAAGGGTTCTACACATCCTCATCAGATGCAAAAACCAGTTAAGCTTGAAATTAAAAGAAGATAAAAAAGGAGTGAACAATTGGCACGAACGATTACAAAACACGATAAAAGCACACGTTTTACAGCCACAGGCAGAAGAAAAACATCTGTTGCCCGAGTATTTTTAAAACCAGGCAAAGGTAATTTTATAATTAACGGTAAAGTACCAGAGCTTTATCTGGGGAATGTTTCCACCTACTTAAATTTAATAAAAAAACCTCTTCAAGCCATACAGGCAGAAAATAAATACGATGTTATGGCAAAGGTACATGGCGGCGGAGTATCAGGTCAAGCTGATGCAATTAGATTAGGAATAGCAAGAGCATTGGTTGTAGTAAATGCAGCAAATAAAGCTCCTATGAAAGCAGAAGGCTTACTAACCAGAGATCCACGAGATAAAGAACGTAAAAAATACGGACGTAAAAGAGCAAGAAAACGATTCCAGTTCTCTAAGAGATAATTATAGAGTAGAGGCGTTACGCATAACGCCTCTACAAACAACATGAAATTGAATTTAGAAAATGTTCAGCTAATAAAAAATGATCTTTCAGAAGAACTTTTAGATCATTATTCTTCGCAGGATTTGCTCGCAGTAGACTGTGAAATGATGGGATTAATTCCGCAGAGAGATAAGCTTTGTCTAGTACAGATATCTGACTCAAATGAAAAGATAACGCTTGTAAAAACAGAGCCGCCTCATAAAGCACCAAATCTAAAAGCATTGTTTGAAAACTCTAAAGTAAGAAAAATATTTCATTTTGGAAGGACCGATCTTGCATTTTTATATCACTGGCTTAATATTGATATTAAAAATGTCTTTTGTACAAAGACTGCCAGTAAGTTAGTCCGAACTTATACTGATAAACACAGCCTGAAAGATCTACTGAAGGAAATTTTATGCGTAGATATAGATAAAAACAGCCAGCTCACTGACTGGGGGGCTCCAGAGCTGACAAAAGAACAAATTAAATATGCTGCATCCGATGTATTGTATTTAATTCCAGCTTACAAAAAACTAATTGAACTTTTAAAGAGAGAAAACAGACTTGAAATAGCGGAAGAAGCATGTGCATTTTTGCCAAACCTGGCAAAATTAGATTTATTTGGATACACGGATTTTTTCGCACATTAGGATAGAAAGCCATGCTACGCAACGACATTCACAGAATTATCGATGCCAATATAAACCGAGCTTCTGAAGCCTTACGAGTCCTTGAGGACTGGCTTCGTTATGGAAAAAACAATAAACAAATCTCTGAAAAACTTAAAAATATCAGACATGATTTAAATAATATCTATAAATTATTTCCAAACTTAATAATGAACAGAGAGTCAATAAATGACGCCGGAAGAGAAATTGAAAACTTATCAAAAAGAAATTCAGTAAGAGACATAATTAAAGCAAATTGTAAACGTGCTGAAGAAGCCATCAGGGTTCTTTCTGAATATGGACAGCTTATAGAACTGGACACAAAAGAATTAGAAAAATATAGGTATGAAATATATACACTGGAAAAAGAATTGCTTAAAAATGAAAAATTATTACGACTTCATAATGCATCTTTGTATCTTGTCGCCAGTAGAGACGTCCCCTCGGGACGTCTCTACGACAAAGAATTCTTAACCGTTATTGAAAAAGCAATAGAAGGCGATGTTAACATTATTCAACTCAGGGAAAAAGATGAAAGCGAAAGAAAAATTATTTCCATTGCAAAAGAAATTAAAAATCTTATTAAAGGAACAGATATCTTATTTATAATTAATGACAGGGTAGATATTGCTCTTGCATGTGATGCTGATGGGATTCATCTGGGACAAGATGATATGCCTGTAAATGAAGCAAGAAAGATTACACCGGAAGGTTTTATTATCGGGTTATCTACTCATAATAAAGAACAAGGAAAAGAAGGATTAAAATCCGGTGCAGATTATCTTGGCATAGGACCTGTATTTCCAACCCCTACAAAACCAGATTACATAGCTGCCGGGCTTGATTATGTAAGCTGGGCAAGCAATAATTTAAAAGACCTGCCGTTTTTTGCAATTGGCGGTATTGATGAAAATAATATTGAAAAAGTAATTAATGCCGGTGCAAAAAGAATTGCCGTAGTAAGAGCAATAATGGACTCAAATGATTCATTGAAAACTACTAAAACACTAAAATCAAAATTAATCGGTAAAAATATTGAACATGCAACAATCAGATAAAAAAAAATTATTAGAAAAAATAAAAGAACTTTCTTCAGGAGCTGTAATGGTAGTCGGAGATATAATTTTGGATGAATTTGTAGTCGGATCTCCAGAGAGAATATCCAGAGAAGCACCAGTAATAATCCTGGAACATATGTCCAGCGATTTTGCACTTGGCGGTGCTTCAAATGCAGCTCATAATATCAGTTCTCTTGGAGCTAAATGTTATCTTCTAGGTGTGGTTGGTGAGGATCTTTATTCAAAAGCACTTGAAAATGAATGTGTTAAAAATAATATCATTCCTGCCCTGACATTTGATGAAAGCCGCCCTACTACTGTAAAAACCAGGCTCTTATCCACTGCTCATAAACATCCGACCAGCTCCATTATATTTAAGCAGCAGCTTCTAAGACTGGACAGACTAAGCAGAAAATCTATAAGCTCTAAGACTGAAGATGAGTTGATTAAGAATGTTGATATTTACATAAAAAAAGTTGATGCTGTTTTAATATCTGATTATGGATTAGGTGTTTGTACAAAAAAAATTATAAGTCACATAATAAAAATTGCAAATAAAAACAAAATACCAGTCATTGTAGACGCACCAAATGGCTTTAACAGATTCAAAAATGCCTTTTTAATTACTCCTAATCAGCCCGACACAGAAGAAGCTGTAGGCTTCAAAATTAAAGACAATAAGACTCTAATAAATGCAGGGGGGAAGCTCTTGAAAATATCAGGCTCTTCAAATGTTCTTATTACCAGGGGTTCAGAAGGCATGGCATGGTTTAATTCACAATCTTCCGAAGATCCATTTTTATTACCTGCATTTAATGCCAGCGAGGTATTTGATGTAACTGGTGCAGGAGATACTGTGGCAGGAATATTAACTTGTGCTATTTCCATGAAATGTCCTGTAAAACTTGCCTGTACAATTTCTAATTTAGCTGCAAGTTTAGTAGTTAAAAAATATGGTACCGCAGTTACAACTATCACTGAGCTGAAAGAAAATTTGGATTTGATTAAATGAATGACATGAAATTTCTTTGCACAAAAGTTAAAGAAAACTGGCTGACTTCTCCACAAAACCGGGAAAAAGTCACTGCACAGGGACTTTCTATTAAAGAGCCATTTATTGGTATGGAAATAAATAATAATGAGCCCTCTGAAGAAGAAAAAAACAAAGTAGACAAAGCAGTAAATAATTTATTTGGGAATCATATAAAGGCATTTCCTATAAGGTTAATTGAATTATGAGTGTAATCGTTATTGATAACTACGATAGTTTTACCTATAATCTCGTTCAGTATCTGGGCGAATTAAAACAAGCTGTCTCTGTTTTTAGAAATGATGAAATCACCTTAGATGAAATTAAAAAGCACAAACCTACTCACATAGTAATTTCTCCTGGACCAGGACGACCTAATGACGCCGGCATAAGTAAATCCTTAATTAAAGAATTTGCAGGAAAAATTCCCATTCTTGGAGTGTGTCTTGGACATCAGTGTATCGGGGAAGTATATGGAGGAAAAATCATAAATGCTCCGGAACTTATGCACGGTAAAACCTCAGAAATATTTCACGAAGGGAATTCAGTCTTTTCTGACATTACAAATCCATTTACAGCTACCAGATATCATTCATTAATAATAGATTCTGAAAGTCTTACAAACACTCCCTTAAAAATAACTGCAAAAACAAAAGACAATATCATAATGGCAATAGTACATAAAGAATACAAAAATCTTATAGGAGTTCAATTTCATCCGGAATCCATACTTACACAGTTTGGGCATAAACTTTTATCTAATTTCTTAAATTTAAAATGAAAAACCGCTATGTAATCGGACTTAATTCAGGTACTTCATTTGATGGAATTGATGTGGCTCTGGTAAAGTTTAAAAAAAATGATTTGACGCCTATCTTCCTGGATGGAATTGTTTGTGAATATCCAAGACATATTAAAGAAAAAATCCGCAAATTAATTGTAGGGGCGTTGCGTGCAAAGCCCTCAGAAAAAATTGCACAATTAGACATAATCCTTGGTAATTTATTTGCAGATGCCGCATTGAGATTAATTAAAAAGAATAAGTTAAAAAAAGAAGATATTTTATTAATTGCATCTCATGGTCAGACTATTTACCATAAGCCCCGGGTAAAATCAGTACAAATCAGTAACGGAAAAATAATTGCAAAAAAAACAGGAATAAAAACAATTAATAATTTTAGGGAGGGTGATATTAAAGCAGGCGGCGAAGGTGCACCGCTTATGCCATTTCTTGATTCTGTTTTGTTTAGAGACTTGCCGCGGCAAGTCTGTACATTAAACATTGGTGGCATTTCAAATGTAACCGTTGTCGGAAAAAACATTACTCCCATTGCTTTTGATATTGGTCCAGGAAATGCGCTTATCGATTTAATTACAAAAAAATATTTCAAAAAAGATTTTGACAAAGACGGCAAACTTGCATTAAAAGGAAAGATTGATTTTAAATCCATAGAACATGCACTTAAAGATCCATATTTTAAAAAGAAACCTCCTAAATCTACAGGAAAAGAATATTTTAATCAAAAATTTATAGATGAATTTTTTTCACAAATAAAAAATAACCAAAATAAAATTGCAACTGTTACATATTTCAGTGCAAAAGTAATTGAAAAATCATTAAGAGATTTTGTTTTACCAAAATATGACGTAAAAGAAATTGTAGTTTCCGGCGGTGGGGTTAAAAATAAAACTCTAATGAGACATCTTGTAAGGGCATGCCATGGCGTGCCCTTACTAACTAAATCTGATAAATACGGTATGCCTTCAAAATACAAAGAAGCAATATTGTTTGCACTGCTTGGTTATACATGTCATCTTAGAAAACCAAATAATATTCCGTCATGTACAGGTGCAAAGAAAAAGGTTATTCTTGGTAAAATAATAAAGGTATAAAAAGAGGGGAATCATGACACTAAAAAATCCAAAGGTAACCGTAGTCGGCGCAGGAAATGTAGGAGCTACATGTGCTCAAAGATTAATTGAAAAAAATGTATCCGATGTGGTTTTAGTAGATATCATTGAAGGAATTCCACAAGGAAAAGCACTTGACCTTATGGAAGCAAGACCAGTTGAGCTACATGACAGAAAAATTACTGGTTCAAATGATTACGCTGCCACGAAAGATTCAGATGTCGTAGTAATTACAGCAGGTATAGCAAGAAAACCTGGAATGAGCAGGGATGATCTCTTAAAAACAAATGCACAGATAGTTGGTGGAGTTACAAATGAAGTAGTTAAATACTCACCAAACTCAATCATTATCGTAGTTTCAAATCCTCTGGATGTGATGACTCACCTTTCATGGGTTAAAAGTAAATTTCCACCAGAGAGAGTTTTTGGAATGGCAGGAGTATTAGACTCAGCAAGAATGAGATTTTTTATAGCAGAAGCGCTGAATGTTTCATGCGAGGATGTTCAGGCAATGGTTCTGGGGGGACATGGAGATCAAATGGTTCCAATGCCCAGATTTTCTACAGTTTCAGGAATTCCTATTACTGAACTTTTATCCCCACAAAAAATAAATGAAATAAATGAAAGAACAAAGAATGGCGGAATTGAAATAGTAAATTATTTAAAAACAGGAAGTGCATACTATGCCCCTGCCAGCTCTGCTGCCACCATGGTAGAAGCTATCATCCAGGATAGAAAAAGAGTTTTTCCGGTTTGTGCACATCTTAGTGGAGAATACGGGCTAAAAGATGTATTTGTAGGTGTTCCTGTAAAGCTTGGACAAAAAGGAATTGAAAAAATTATTGAATTAAAGTTAGCGTCTGAAGAACTGGAAGCATTGCATAAAAGCGCAGATGCTGTTAAACAAAATGTGGCTAAGTTAAGTGAGCTGGCGTTGGTTTAAACTCTCTCAATAATCGCAGCAATCCCTTGCCCAAAACCTATACAAAGGCTTGATATTCCACGTTTTAAATTTCTTCTTTCAAGTTCATATAAAAGTGTAGTCAAAAGCCTGGCACCGCTTGCTCCAAGCGGATGCCCCAGAGCTATAGCTCCGCCATTTACATTTATTTTTTCAGGATTAAGTTTTAATTCTATTTGTGTAGCCAGAACTACCGATGCAAATGCTTCATTAATTTCAAAAAGATCAATATCTTTAATTTCAAGTCCTGCACGTTTTAAAACTTTTGGAATAGCATAAATCGGACCTGTAAGCTGTAGTTCTACTTCAGTCCCTACTACTGCAAAATCTATAAATTTTGCTCTGGGTTTTAAATTATATTTTTTTACTGCTGATTCACTGGCAAGTAAAAGTGCTGAGGCACCATCACTTATTTGACTGGAGTTACCAGCTGTAATTACTCCACCTTCCTTAAAGGCAGATTTTAAAGTGCCGATTTTTTCTACTGTGGTTTCAGGTCTTATGCCTTCATCTTTTTCAACCAGTCCTTTTAGAGTCTGAACAGATATTATTTCTTTATTAAAGTAACCATTCTCACGGGCTTTAGTAGCTTTCATATGACTTTGATATGAAAATTCATCCAGATCTCTTCTGGTTAATTTCCATTTCTCAGCCATCAGTTCACCAGATATTCCCATAGGATTTGATTTAAAGTTTTTTAAAAAACTTTGAGGCAAAGTAGGTTTTTCTTTTCCGGGAAGCGGTAAACCATCTGATCCAATATTTATTTTGCTCATGCTTTCAACTCCGCCTGCAATTACTAAATCATGTGCACCGGACATAATTGCCTGAACTCCGAAGTGAACTGCCTGCTGTCCTGATCCGCACATTCTGTTTAACTGAACTCCAGGCACAGTAACATCTAAAGCAGTTATTGCAATGGTACGAGCAATGTTTAAACCTTGCTCAGCAATTGGACTGGCACAGCCATAAATTAAATCTTCTATATCAGTAGGTTTTAAATTATTTCTTTTTATGAGTTCTTTTACTGGCACTCCGCCCAGATCCACAGGATGCACATCTGAAAATGCACAGCCTTCTTTCCCTCTTCCTATCGGTGTTCTTATTGCATCAACAATATAAGCATTTTGATTTTTCATTTTTTAAACTTTTACATTTCTACACTCTTTCTATAATTGTAGCAATGGATTGTCCGCCACCGATACAAAGTACAGAAAGACCTCTTTTTAAATTTCTTCTTTCAAGTTCATTTAAAAGTGTAACTAAAAGCCTGGCTCCACTTACTCCCAGAGGATGTCCTAGAGCAATGGCTCCACCATTAACATTTAATTTTTCATTTGGAATATTTAATTCTTTTTGCGTAGCTAAAACCACTGATGCAAATGCTTCATTTACTTCAAATAAATCAATGTCATTGATTGTAAAACCTGCTTTACGAAGAACTTTTGGAACTACATCAATCGGTCCTGTCAATTGAAGCTCTGGATCTGAGCCAATAACATGCGATGCAATAAATTTTGCTCTAGGTTTCAAGCCATATTCTTTTAGGGCATCTTCATTTGCTACAAGAATGCCCGCTGCACCATCGGTAATCTGGCTGGAATTTCCTGCAGTAATAACTCCGTCAAATTTAAATGCAGGCTTTAAAGCAAGCATCTTTTCAATCGACACATTTGCCCTGATTCCTTCATCCCGTTTTACAACTCCATTTGGAGTTTTTACAGGTAAAATTTCTTTTTCAAAATAACCACTGCTCGTTGCATGAGCTGCTTTTTTATGACTGTTATATGAAAATTCATCCAGCTCTTTTCTGCTTAGTTTCCATTTCTTAGCTATTAATTCCCCTGAAATGCCCATAGAAATTACTTCTAAGCCTTCCAGCATAGTTAAATTAACTACCTTTGGCCCAAGAGTTAATATCTTCCATATATTTTTTAAGTCTCCGGCAAACGGCATCATATCAGAACCCATAGGTACCCTGCTCATGGACTCAACTCCACCTGCAAGAATTAATTTATAATTTCCACTCATTACTTTTGCACAGGCAATGTCAAAAGCTTCAGCACTTGATCCGCAGAGCCTGTTTACCTGCGTACCGGGAGTTTTATCACCAAAAGCTTTTCTTGCAATTTGCCTGCCAATATTAAAACCCTGCTCCCCACATGGAGTAGCACATCCTACTATTACATCTTCTATATACTCAGGATTAACATTTACATTCCTTATTAATTCTTTTAAAAGAATACTTCCGAGTTCTACCGGATGTGTCTGGGAAAATGCCCCGTCTTTTTTACCTCTGCCCAATGCAGTTCTCAATCCGGAAATTATATATGCATCCTGTAATTTTTTCTCATTTAGCATTTTTTACACTTTCACACTTTTACACTTTCACACTTTTACTCTTTTACACCTTTTATTTTTAGTAGTCTTCTTATTTCTACATTAAGGAATTTACCCTGGTTTGAATTAATAAGAACTGTTGTAATTTTATATGTAACAAAAAGATAATATCCTTTCTTATGTATATGTCACTACCAAACATTCAGGCACAAATAAAAAGCCAGGCAGTCTATTAAAATCCCAGGATAAGGAGCTAAGAAGTAAAAAAATGTTCACTCTTAAATTATCAAACGGTCTAACAGGCGTTATTGAATCCTTGACTAAAAAAAAGTCCAAAATAAAATATTTTGAGCCCCTATACGATACGAGATATGAACCGCCTTCTCCTGGTGAAATAAGAAAAATTGTAAACAATCTTTCCCGCTGTTCAAATTGTCATTTTTTAATTTTTGAAAATTATTGGTCTGAGGAATTAAACAGACCTGCTGAAAAACTTTGTTCGACATGCGGACATGGATTATCTCTCTAACGACACCACACATTCCACATGATAAGAATGTGGAAAAATATCAATGGGTTGAATAGATTTTATTTCAAATGGGCGCGCCACCAGCACGCCCCTACAAAGAACCTCTAAATCTCTGGCTAAGGTGGATGGATTACAACTGACATAAATTATTTTTTTAACCTTTGATTCAATTACACTTTCTAAGATTTTTTTATTACAGCCTGCACGCGGAGGATCTAAAATAATTACCTCAGGATTTTCTTTTTCTAAGACATCCTCTATTTTATTTTCAACCTTACCATTTATAAATGTTACATTTTTAATGTTATTTTCTTTAGCACTATATTCAGCATCTTCAATAGATTGTTTTATTTCTTCAATGCCAATAATTCTTTCTGCATATTTTGCAACAGATAACGCAATCAAACCAACGCCGCAATAGGCATCCAAAATCCCATTGTACAGAGTCCCCGATGGAACATCTCCACCAATGAAATCACCAATGATTTCTAACAACCGTTCAGCCTGTAATGTATTCACCTGAAAAAATGATGTGGCAGATATTTTAAATTTTAAATCTTTTATTTTTTCAAAAATATATCCTTTCCCTTTTATAACCTTTGTTTTTTCACCATAAATTACATTTGTGGTTTTTGTATTTATGTTTATGCAAACACCTACTAATTCCGGATGTTTATCCATAATCTCTTTGGCAAATTCCTGAGATCTTGAAAGATTTTCATTTATTGCTACAAGTGTAAGTAAAGCCTCGCCGGTATTTATTCCTGCACGTACACAAATATGTCTCAGCCATCCGGAACCTCGCCTACCGTCATATGCAACAATTTTATATTTCGGAGCCAACTCTCTGACTGTTTCAAGAATTTGATCAAATTGTTCATATTGAATCGGGCAATATTTTATATTCACAAGTTCATTCGAATGCCATTCAAAATAACCAGCTTTTAGTCTGCCTGTTTCAGGCACCGTTCTAACTGGATACTGAACTTTGTTACGATAATTCCAAATCCCGGGATTTGTCATTGCGAGGAGGGCTTTGCCCGACGAAGCAATCTCATGATCAGTCATTGGCTTATGAGATTGCTTCGCTTCGCTCGCAATGACAGATGCACCAATAATATTTTTTAACACACCTTTAGGTAAATTAAGCCTTAAAAAAAATCTTTTTAAGAGCAAATCTTTTTGTTCAAGCTGTTTATTATAAGGAAGGTGTTGCCATTGACAACCACCACAAACCTTAAATATTTTACATGGCGCATCTACCCTATATAATGAATCTGATTTTTTTAATTCAGTAATTTTTGCCCGTGCATAGTCAGGTCTCACTGTAGTAATTTCAGCCTGAACCACATCACCTGGAGCTCCGCGATCTACAAAAATTACAAAATCCTTATAATGGGCAAGAGCAGCATTATCATAAGACATGGATTCTATCTCAAGGTCAATTATTTCACCCGATGATACAGGAATAGATTTAAGAGTTGCTTTTGCCATTGCTTCCTTATTATAATGGTTCTCTATGTTTAGCATTGATTTAAAAGGTAAAACAGTAGCAATTACAGGTGCTAGTCAGGGCATTGGCAAAGCAATTGCAGAAGTATTTGCAGAGGCTGGGGCAAATCTTATTTTGCTCTCACGAAACGAATCCAAGCTTAAAGAAAACCAAAAACGTTTAGTAACTGTAGGGGCAGGTTGTATACCTGCCCATCCCCCGCCAAATATAAAATATCACGTTCTGGATGTTTCAAAGCCTGACGACGTAGAAAATATTTTTAATGAAATCGGTCACATAGATATTTTAATAAACAATGCAGGGATTTACCTTACATCATCCGTCCTCAAAACTGATATTAATAAATGGAAGGAACTACTGGATATTAATTTAAACGGCGCAATGTACTGTACAAAAGCTGTACTGAAAAATATGATCAAAAACAAAAATGGCAGAATAATAAACATCTCATCCATAAGCGGAAAATTCGGTGATGCTTTTGGAAGTGCATACAGTGCATCAAAATTTGCCCTTATTGGTTTTACACAGTCGCTGGCTCAGGAAACAGCAAAATATGGCATCACTGCAAACTGTATATGTCCTGGCTGGACAGAAACAAATATGGCCGAAAATATTTTACATGATGAAAAATATGCATCTCTTACTGGCATTCCAAAAGAAGAATTAAAAGAAACTTCTTTACAGGCTGTACCAATTGGCAGATATGTTCACCCAAAAGAAGTAGGTTATTTAGCTTTATATTTAGCCAGTAATTATGCTAGTGCAATAACAGGGCAAGCTATCAACATTGATGGCGGACTTTGCATGCATTAAAGATTAATCCTGTCCAATATTAAATAGTAATTCCCCTGAAGGGTTTTACCTATGAGATTTTAAGGGATATCCACATATAAATTTTTGAATTTGATTTTTTTAGTGGTGTTTATTTACTAATCTCTTCTGTTTAGAAATGTGGGGATGACTCCAGTACAAAAATACTTAGGCTGGGAAATTTGGTAAAGAATGCCTTGATTGGCTTTCAGCGTAGGGAGTTTAATACTAATAAGAGGTGAACAAATGAATCTTCGTAAAAAACTATTTTCAATTCTTTCATTATCTCTATCTGTTATTTTGGTAGGACAAAACTGCCAAGTAGCTTTTGCAGGTGGAGTAAGAACAACACTTAAACTACAAACTGTTAACGGTAGTGTTTTTGATGACAGCAAAAATGTTGTAGTAATTCCAAATGCAACTGGATTAAGTGAAACAGTATCTATCAAACCACACAGATCAACCGTAAAAAATGCAAGGGCAGTAAAGGTTGAAGGTGAGTTAGAAAATGGAAGCCTTCATATAGATTTAGCAAGTCTTGGACCTGCAAATTTTGTTCCAAAAGGAAGATATGTAATAAATGCAAAAAGAGGTAAGAAAAAAGTTGTATATGAATACACGTATAACCCTCCTCAACTTCTAGTAGGAAGAGTAAAAGTTCCAGTTCCTGATTCAACAGGAGAATTAAAAGCAAGAATACTGAGATATCAAACCGCCGGTGAAGAAGTACCCGCTGATGTAGTAGTAGTACCTCCTTGTGAAATTACTATTTCCGATGCAAATCATGAACTTATAGAAGGTGCTCCAACATTACAAGCAGAAGGAGAAGCTATCGTAAATGAAGAGACTGGTATAGTTGAATTTAACTATCAAGCAATTCATGAACAAACAGCAGATCAAATCAATCCAGAAGATCCAAACTCATATCTGGCTGTTAAAGTAGAAGCACCAACTTCAACAGGTGAAACAGAACCTGTCATTTTAACTGCTCCTGTATTTCCAGACAATGTAAGTGAAACAAGCGGAAGTAACAATATTGGAGATGTAGGACCGGTAAGTACTGCTGCAGTAAATATCATTACTACGGCATATGCTGAAATAGAAAAAGAATTAGGTGATTCAGGAGAACCATTACCTCCACTTGATGAAGCATATAAATCAATCACAGAATTATTAGCACCTGCAGTAGAGAATGCTAATACTCAAACATTTGACATTGCACTAAAAAACATAGAAAATGCAACTGCAGTTGAATCAGGTCCTGTTGCAGAAGCAATTATTGACAATGCAAGTGCTGAAAATGTGTCTCTTCCTCCACAAGGACTAACTGAAGTTGCAGCACAAGTAGCATTGACAGCTCCAAGCGCAATAAGTGCAAACCCACAAGAGCTAGCTCAAGAGGGAACAGACATACTAGAGCTAAACACATCTGCAGTGGGTTATTTTAACTCTTCAATGTTCAGTACCCCTCCATCTGAAGAATTTCTTGCAAATACATACTTAGAATCAGATGCAGTTCCAGGAAGCTTTCAACGTTCATCTCCAGAAGAAATAAAAGCTGCACTTGAATCAGGAGGCTTACCATCTACTGAAATTAATCCAGAAGCTCTTGAAATATTTGGAAAACTTGCAGAATTTGCTGCAATGGCTGGCGGTAATTTTAATCCGGGACAATTTATAAACTTCCCAGTACCACCAGGAATTCAAGCAAATCTAGAAAGGTTGACTGAAAACGCTCAAGGACTTCCTTTCACAGGATTTGCTTTCGAGTGTGCTCCAGGAAGCTTTCCAGACTTTCAAGGGTTTTCAGGTATGGCAAGTGTCTTCCCGGGTGCATTTACAACTGGTTTAGACAGTGCAAATAGTAACGTCCAGGTAGCAACCGGCAATTATGGAGGTTCATTCCCTTCAGGCTTTGTACCATCATCAGAAAGCGCTGATGGGACATTTACTCCAGCGTTTTTCAATGCAGCTTTTGGAGCAAACTTTAGCCAAGGAACCGGTATTTTTGGTTCAAAGGGAGTTGGAAGCGTAACAGGAAATGCTTTTGTGCTACCAACTGTCGGAGGAGGAAATTTAAATTTCGCCTCTCCAACGGGAATTCCAACTTTTGATCCATCAAATGAAACTCACTCACAAGCTCTGACAGGAGCATTTGCTCAAAATGCAGCCCAGTTTGGTCAAGCAGCAAGTGCACTATCATTTGCATTTAACCACAGTCCAAGTAGCGGACCAAGTGGTGGATTTGGTGGAGCTCCTTTACTTCCTCCTGGTCTATCAGGATTATTTGGAGCCGCAACTGCTGGACTTTCTAACGCAGCATCAGGCTTTAACTTTGGACCTGTAACAAATTTTGATCCTTCAATTATTGGAGGTGCACTTTCTGGCCCATCTTCAGGTGGTATCTTTGCCGGTGGTAACTTCCCTGGTGGTGGCGCAATTCCTCCAGCAGGCGGAATACCTCCAACAGGCGGAATAATACCTCCAGGCGGAATAATACCTCCAGGCGGAGTAATACCTCCAGGCGGAGTAATACCTCCAGGCGGAGTAATACCTCCAGGCGGAGTAATACCTCCAGGCGGAGTAATACCTCCAGGCGGAAT